>JAUNOP010000050.1 GCA_030537135.1 Eubacteriales bacterium
ATTACGACTGGGCAGTTACAAGCCCATTACCTTTAGGTGATGGGTAGTTGACGCCTTGTTTCCTCTGTCACAGCGGAAGCTGATCCTTGTCAGTTTTTTAATCTTCTCTAAAAGCTCTGGAGTAATCTCCTCTCTGCCAAGTCTCCATTTCCAGTTGCAGCCCAGTGTAGACGGATGATTGATTCTCGCCTCATTGCCAAGCCCCAAATAATCCTGCATGGGAATAATACAGATATTTGCTGCGCTCATCATTGCCAGACGAATCATATCCCAATGGATTTCCTCGTTCGGTGTATCTGCATTATCCATATATTCATTTAGAAAAGCCCTCTGCTCTTTGTCCAGCTCCTGATACCAGGAAATTACGGTATCATTATCATGTGTACCCGTATACACAACACAGTTTTTATCATAATCATGGGGAAGATAGCCTGTCTCCTTCTCTGGCTCAAAGGCAAACTCCAGAACCTTCATATTCGGATAGCCGCTGTCTGCCACCAGCTTTTCCACAGAAGGAGTCATAAGTCCCAGATCCTCTGCTATTACGTCACGCCTTCCAAGGTTTCTCTCCAGAGTGTGGAACAATTCCATTCCAGGACCCTTCTCCCAGTGACCTCCCATAGCGGTTTCTGCTCCAAATGGAATAGAAAAATACTCATCAAAGCCGCGGAAATGGTCGATTCTCACTACATCGTACAGCTTGTAGCAGTGCGCCATACGCCTTGTCCACCAGTCATAGCCTGTGTATCTGTGATAATCCCAGCGATACAATGGATTTCCCCACAGCTGACCGGTCGCTGAAAAGGCGTCTGGCGGACAGCCTGCCACTGCCACAGGAAGATTTTCCTCATCAAACTGAAAAAGCTGCGGATTTGCCCATGCGTCTGCGCTGTCAAACGCCACATAAATAGGAATATCTCCAATAATACGGATTCCCTTCTTATTCGCATAAGTCTTGAGCCTTGTCCATTGCTCCAGAAACTTAAACTGCAGATATTTATAGAATTCAATTTCATAATAATAGGTTTCCCTGTAATAATCCAGGGCAAATCCCCATCTGAGTCTGACATCCTGCGCCCACTCGCTCCAGGCCTTACCGTCAAAGCATTTTTTTACTGCCATAAAGAGAGCATAGTCATCCAGCCAAAAGGCATTTTCCTGCTGGAATTTCTGGAATTTTTCATTTTTGTAAATCTCACTTCTCTCATAGGCTTTATGCAGAAGAGTAAAGCGCTCTTCATAAAGCTTCCCATAATCCACCTGCACCGGATTGCCTCCAAAATCACAGGCATCACATTCCTCGGCAGTCAGAACCCCTTCCTCTGTCAGTGTCTCCAGGTCAATAAAATATGGATTTCCCGCAAAGGTAGAAAAGGATTGATAGGGGGAATCTCCATAGCTGGTAGGCCCAAGCGGCAGAATCTGCCAATAGGACTGGCCTGCCTCTGCCAGCTTGTCAACAAATTCATAGGCTTCCTTTGAAAATGACCCGATTCCATATTTAGAGGGAATACTCGAAATCGGGAGTAAAATACCGCTTCCTCTTTTCATCACTATTTCTCCTTTCATGACGCACTTGCTGCGTCAATAATGGTAGATTTGGAAGTTTACTTCCAAACTTTATCTCCTTTATTTTTTTCGTCCAAATATTCTTACAGATACAGGGGAAATTGTTTTCTCTTGTGCTGTCTGCGAGTTCTGCCAGAGCCTGCTGCTGCTTTCATCTACCAGAAGCTCCCATTTTCCCTCTGGCAGGTCTATCTGTTTTTCTTCTCTTATGCTGTTATACAAGATGCACAGAACCTCCCATTTTTCACATTCCTTATTGTCCACGCAGAACTGAAGGCAGCCCTCCCAGGGCATATGTACATCAAAAATTCTCTCCCCTGCGCTCCCGGATTTATCACAAAGTCCCGGCATTTTCTTCCGAAAAGCAATAAGTCCCCTGTAATACTCCACCAAATCCTCATACGCATAGATTCTCTCCCAGTCCAGGCGGTTCAGCTGGGGCGAAGCGTTAAAGCTGTTGCTGTTTCCAAGCTTTGTCCTTGCCCCTTCCTCTCCTGCCAAAAAGAAGAGACTTCCCTGACAGGTAAAATAAATGGCTGCTGCCATTTTGTTTGCGCGAAGTACCTCCTCATCCCTTGTCAGAAAGTCTTCTCCTGGTTTTAAAGTAACCATCAGCTTGTCCCACAGCGTGAGATTGTCATGCGCAGACACATAGGAAATAATCTGTCTGGGAGAGCCTGCGCAGAACTCTCTGCCTCCGTCTGTCCAGGCACGAACTGCATGGAGAATCTTCTCCTCCAGTCGTTTCCCTCCATTTACAAAGCCCGGAACCTCCTCATAGAACACATGTCCCTTGATAGCGTCCCTGGTTTTGTCACAGAAAACACCGACAGACGGATGAAGTATACGGATATTTTCTCCAAGGCACGGATGAAAGTCCTCCTTCATGGGGGAATCGCTCGCACTCCACGGTTCCCCATATACCATCACCTCTCCCTGTCCAAAGGTCTCATCCAGCTCTCTCTGAATCCTGCTCATCAGCTCCACATCCAAAAGTCCCATGAGGTCAAACCGGAAGCCATCCATATGATATTCCTTTGCCCAGTACAGCACAGACTCCAGAATATATTTTGCGCACATCTCCCTCTCACTGGCTATGTCATTGCCGCAGGCAGATCCGTCCGAATAGCATCCATTCTCATACTGGCGGTAAAAATAACAGGGCACAGTTCTGGAAAACCAGGAATCAATACTATAGGTATGATTATACACCACATCCATAATCACCCTCAGCCCATTCCTGTGAAGAGCCATAACCAGCTCCTTTAATTCCCGTATTCTCACTTCCCCATGAAAGGGATCAGTAGAATAGGAACCCTCTGGCACATTATAATTGAGCGGGTCATAGCCCCAGTTATATTCTGAGGCGTCGCCGGCCTCATTCACTGAGCCAAAGTCAAAGACAGGCATCAGCTGCACATGGGTAATTCCAAGCTTTTTCAGATAATCCAGACATGTAGAATGCTCTCCGTCATTGTTCAGGGTCGTTCCATTGAGGGTAAACGCCTTGTATTTCCCCCGATATTCCTCTGGAACTCCGCTGGCCGGGTCATAGGAAAAGTCTTTCACATGTATCTCATAAATCACCTGCTCTGTCGTCAGAGCAGGTGCATGGTCTGTATCCCATCCCTGCGGATTTGTTCTGGAAAGCTCCACTGCCATGCTTCTTCTTCCATTGCAGTTGCAGGCCTTTGCATACGGGTCTGCTGTCCTTATTTTCTCTCCATCCATGTCCACTGTAAAATCATAATAAATTCCATGACAGTTCTGCATCTCCGTATGCATCCATACACCCTTTTCCCCTTTTTTCATAGGAACCTGCCGATGCATCGGAGCTTCTCCATCCTCATACAAATTCAGCCAGACTCCAGCGGCCAGAGGGCTCCACAGCCGGAACTCTGTCTGATTCTTTTTACACACTGCCCCCAAATCTGTCCCTTCATACAAATATTTGCTTTTAAATTCATCACTGTCATAATACTCTTTTACCTTCATTACCATGCTGCTCCATTTCTTCTCAATCTTTTATTTTTTCCTTATCACCTTACTCCCTGATTCTCCCAAAATCAACCCTCTCAGCAGCCCAGCCTGACAAAAAGCTGTCCGGAACCTGCATATCCAGGGCGCGAAAGCGCCTCGCGCAGCAGCCGCCTCCCGGTACATAGCAAATGAACATGATTTGCCTGACGGCGAATCACCACCATAAATAAAAGGACACTGCAACCTGGTGGCTGCAGCATCCTCTCCACGTTTCTCTAGGTATCCTCAGCCCTTTACTGCACCGGACATACCATTTACATAATATCTCTGCATAAACAGGAACAGTGCTGCAATCGGTATTGAAATCAGCACAGCTCCGGCCGCAAAACAGGTATACCAATTATCAATATATTCTTTTTCCAGCATCCTCCACAGGCCAATGGCAACTGTATAATAATCTGCGTTCGCCCTGCAGATAACCTTTGCAAAAATAAAGTCCACCCAAGGTCCAATAAAGGCTGTCAGAACCGTGTACACAATCACCGGCTTACTCAGCGGCAAAGTGATTTTCCAGAAAATCTGCCATCTGGTGCAGCCGTCAATCAGAGCCGCCTCATCGATTGCCAGCGGAATCGTGTCAAAGAAGCCCTTGGCAATCTGGAAGCCAAGTCCGGCTCCTCCTGAGTAGCACAGAATCAATGCCAGACGAATCAGTCCGCCCTCAGAAAGTCCGAGTGCCTTCAGAATAAAGTACACAGCCACCATGGACATAAACCCAGGAAACAGTCCGAGAACCATAGCCATGTTCATGTACGGCTTTCTCATCTTAAAGCGCAGTCTGGACAGACAGTAGGAAACAGACAGCACATAAAATGTGGACAGCACACAGGAGCAAATCGCAATAAACAGGGTGTTTCCGAACATTTTCGGGAAGTTCAGAATCGTTGTGTCTGTAAACAGCTTTGCATAGTTTGCCAGTGTATAGCTCTTGGGAAGGAAGGTTGAGACATAAGAGCCCTTCTCTGCTCTGAAGCTGGTAAGCACTACCCAGGCAATCGGAAATACCCAGATAACAGCCAGAATTGCCAGCGCAATATGTACGATTGTATTGTTCACTGTCCGCACACGCTTTGCGGATCTCTGTTTTTTTCCTGCCATTTTTAGAATCCCTCCTCATCCTTGTAAGATTTACTGTTACGATAGGTGAGCAGCGCTCCGACCGCAAGAATGATAAAGGTCAGAATACCGATAACCGCACCAATATTGTAATACTGCTTGTCAATGGTCAGCTTATACAGCCAGGTAACCAGAAGATCTGTGCTTCCTGCTGTAGACGCCAAATCCACCACTGGATCTCCTCCTGAAAGCAGGTAGATAATATTAAAGTTATTTACATTTCCCGTAAAGGTTGCAATCAGATACGGAGTGGTTACAAACAGCATGTACGGCAGTGTAATCTTAAAGAAAATCTGTACAGCATTGGCGCCGTCCACTCTGGCAGCCTCATACAGCTCAGCAGGAATATTCTGAAGCACGCCGGTGAGCTGAAGCAGTGTGTAAGGAACACCTACCCAGATATTAATCACAATGACTGTTACTCTTGCCCACGTAGGGTCTGTAAAGAACGGAAGTGAGCTGTCGCTCGCAATCCAGCCGAGGTTTCTGAGCAGCACATTGACTGCACCGTTGGGCTGCAGCATGGTTCTCATAATCAGCAGGGATACAAAGGACGGAACCGCGCAGGACAGAACAAAGCAGAAACGCCAGAAGCCTTTTGCTCTGGTTCCGTCACGGTTAATTACAATTGCCAGAATCATTCCAAAAATATAATTCGTAAAGGTTGCAAAAAATGCCCATACCAGAGTCCATGCCAGCACAGACCAGAAGGTGCTTCCGAGAATACTGCCGGAATCAAACAGCGCCTTAAAGTTATCAAGCCCTACCCAGTCAAACAGCACCAGATGATTGTCTAGCTTGCTGTAATTGGTAAATGCCATACAAATCATAAAAATCAGAGGAAGTACAGTCAGTCCGAAGATAAACACCAGAGAAGGAGTCATCAGAAGTCTGTGTGCATTTTCATGTCCCAGAGTCTTAATGTCTTCCATAAAGGTATTCACATGCCTGCCCTCTTTGTCCAGGCATTCTGCTTTATAAGCGCTCTTTACGGTTTCCCTCCAAAACCATACCATCAGGAGAGTAAGCATAATCGTAGCAACACCATAAAGAAGAATCAATACCGAGTTATCGCCCTGCGTATACTCATAAATCTGAAGGGCTTCATTCCATACCTCCTGCTGCTCCACGCTTCCCAGAGACGGAAGCATAGCAATGCAATGGAATCCTGTTGTTATCATAAACACAAGGTACAGCACTTCAACGGCCAGATATATCAGACCCTTGGCGGCCTGCTTATGCATAATATTTCCCCATCCCATAATCAGCATGGAAAGCTTTGTCTCCATTCCGCCTTCTCTGGCTGCTGCTGTCACGGTATAAGGAGTAGGAAAATCATTTACCTTTTTCTTAAATAATCCCATAGCTCTTACCTCTGTCCCTTTCCTAAATTCCATCACTGTTCATCGCATCATTCATAGCATCTGTCTGCTCTTTTGAATTTTCATGGGTAACGGTCTTGTTGCGGATTCCCTTGCCCATGTTTTCCACAGGCGTCCAGCAGTTTGACATTCTGCCCACAAACGGCTGAAGGATGGATGTGCGGTTAAAGGTATCGTTTTGTGCGGTTACAAGCATATCGTTCGCAATTGCTTCATCCTGTAAAAGCTCCTCATTACATGGAACCACATTTCTCAGTTCATAGTGCAGCTTCTGCGCCTCAGCTGAGCCAAGGTAAACCGCAAGCTGAATGGAAGCCACCATGTTCTTGGAGGCAGCGTTGACGCCGATAGCCTTGGAGCCGGCATAAGCCATCATCTGCTTCTCCTCTCCGTTCAGCGTGTAGGTAGGAAGCGCTGACACTCCCATATTTTCTCCAAGAATCTCCTTGATGCTTCCTGCATCCCATGAGCCTGTAAATATTGCATTGATGCTTCCGTCGCGCAGACCCGCCATACCAGAGCCGTCTGCATCTACCACAAAGTTCGGATTGGCAAAGAGATCAATCAGATAATCCGTAACCTCATATGCCTTCTCCCCGGTAAAATCAACGCCAGCCTCCTCAACAGTTCCGTCCTCAAACAGGGTACAGCCATTGCCCACATAGAATGACGGCAGATACCAGGAGTTAGTAAACGGGAAGGAAACCACACCCTTTTCCAGCATGGTATCCAGGTTTTTCACATCCTCCTCTGAGAAAACGCTCTTATCATAGAACATATACCAGGTATTGGTTGTAAAGGGTACTCCATAAAGGAAGCCGTCCTCGCGCAGGGAATCTGTAACTGTAGATGAATTGGTATCCATAATTTCCTGCTCATAAATGCCTCCGAATTTTGCTGCTGCCTTTGCGTCTGTCAGTACGGTGAGATTGTCGTTCGCATACATAAACACATCCGCACTGGCCTCTGCATCCTGAGCCACCTGACCTGCAGCAGTGGCCTCGTCCGCCACGCCATACACAAAATCAATGTTGTACTCCGGATGCTGCTGTGCAAATGCCTCGCAGCACTTTTGCAGCCATTCTCCACTGTCCTTTGACTGGTCCTCAGACGGCGCCCATACCATCAGACGGATATCCTGAACCTCTCCATCCTGCGGCACTGACTGTCCGCTGCTTCCGCATCCGGCACACAAAGTCAGGCTCATGGCAGCAGCAGTAAGAATTGCAACTCTCTTCTTCATTGCCTTTTTCGTTCCTCCTTTTTTAAAAAAGTTTCGCTTAGTTTTGTATAGTTATATTTTTACTACTTTTTCCAGCAAATGTCAACTAATTTTTATTATTTTTTTATACTTTTTTTATTTTTTTTGTGGGTTTTATGGCATTTTTACCCATTTAACTCTATAGCCTTTATCGAAACGTTCCAAAACTTCCTGCGTTTTCTCATTTTTCTCTGATTTTCTCATAAATTATTGCATTCCATGTGTAAAATTTGTATAATAGATACAACGATAGAGTGCTCGTATAAGAATTCTGTGCAGGGAGATTGCGCTCCCAAGCATAAATAAGGAGAACAATTATGCCTACAATAAATGATATCGCGCAAAAACTTGGAATCTCAAAGGGAACTGTCTCAAAGGCATTGAACAATGCTGATGATGTGAGCGAAACATTGCGAAAAAGGGTTTTGGAGACTGCCGTAGAAATCGGCTACCAGAAAAACCGCATCCGAAGAAACGCTCCCAAAAAGCTATGTATTATTATCGAAAACATGGACTATAAAAGCCCTATAGGCTTTGGATATGATATTGTGATGGGCTTCAGGAAGCTGGCTGTCCCTGACGGCTGGGAGGTGGAGCTTGTAGAAATGACTGCTGAGCTTCAGGAGCAGCAGTCCTATGACGTGTTTATGCTTGGAAATGAGTATAAGGGGGCATTTATCCTGGGCTTCAGCCTCACAGACCCCTGGATGGAGGAGCTTAAAACCGCTTCAACACCCGCGGTTTTGTATGACAATTATATCCAGGAAAATCCAGTTGTCTCCTACATTGGAATCAATAATGAGGAGGGCTTTGACATGGCAGTTGCTTATCTTAAGGAGCTTGGCCATACACGCATCGGCTATCTTGGCGGAGCCATGGAATCCCATGTTATGAAGGCTCGTTACAGCGCTTATCTGCGCGCCATGGAAAAAAATCACCTTTCCATAGAGAAAGAAACCATCGGCTATTCCTACCATATATCCGAATGTACCCAGAAATATCTTCCCGTTCTGCTGCAGCACAAAGTAACTGCCATTATCTGCTGCCACGACGCACTCGCCAATGCTGTGATGACGCACTGCGCGGAGCTGGGATATCGGGTTCCCCAGGATATCAGCGTCATCGGCTTTGACGACGCCTCCTTCAGCGCCTACACGATCCCTCCGCTCACCACAATTCGTCAGGACAGAAATGCTCTGGGACGCTGCGGATATTATGCTCTAACCAGTCTCCTGAACCATACTGCCATCAGCTCGCTCTTGCTTCGGGCAGAGCTGGTTAAGAGAAATTCCGTGGATGTTGCGAAGCAATAGACAGAAAAACGCTTTTGCTGTATTTCGCGCTGCTTGTCTTGTGACGTCCTTGCCTAAGGCACGAAAGCACCTCGCAGAATAGCCCTCGCCCACTGCTTATTGCTTTTCGTAATTAAAGCAGAGGATTTACTTGATTTGGATCAAGCGGAAATTCGCAATCCGCTTTGCCACTTGCCCGATACGTCAAATTGAACTTTTTTCAAAAACGTCAAACTTTTCATTGAACTTTCGGCAGCATCATAGTATAATAGTGCCTAACATTTGAACTTTTAGATTTGAAATTGAACTTTTTAAAGGAAAAAACGATTATGAATGAGACTTTTGCAGATAAATTGAGAAGTGCAATGGAAAAACAAGGGCTCAAACAGGTTGACCTGATTCGGGAGGCTGCCAGACAGGGGGTTAAGCTTGGCAAAAGCCACATGAGTCAGTATGTCAGCGGAAAGACTGTTCCGCGGGCAGACATGATTCATTTTTTGGCCCAGGCTCTGCAGGCGGATGAAGACTGGCTAAGCGGAAATAGCAATCAAGAACAGAAGCAGCCGCTTCCAGAGACCATCGAAAGTGCAAAAACCAAAGCATTAGGAGGAATAAAGATGCGCGAATTTAAAAAATCATCCAAATTAGACAATGTTTTATATGATGTCAGAGGACCTGTTGTGGAGGAAGCCACCCGAATGGAGGAGGCAGGAACTCATGTATTAAAATTAAACATCGGCAATCCCGCCCCCTTTGGCTTTCGCACGCCGGACGAGGTTATCTATGATATGCGTCAGCAGCTGACAGAATGTGAGGGCTATTCTGCTGCAAAGGGACTGTTTTCTGCAAGAAAAGCCATCATGCAGTATGCGCAGCTCAAGGAAATACCGAATGTTTCTATTGGCGATATCTATACCGGAAACGGCGTCAGCGAGCTGATTAACCTGTGCATGTCTGCTCTTCTTAATGACGGAGACGAGATACTGATTCCATCCCCTGATTATCCCTTATGGACGGCCTGCGCAACCCTTGCAGGAGGAAAGGCAGTTCATTACATCTGTGACGAACAGTCCGAATGGTACCCGGATATGGAGGACATCCGAAAGAAAATCAACGACAGAACAAAAGCCATTGTCATCATCAATCCAAACAACCCCACAGGTGCGCTCTATCCGCGAGAGGTTCTGCAGCAGATTGTTGAGATTGCAAGGGAGCATCAGCTCATCATCTTTTCTGATGAAATCTATGACCGGCTGGTTATGGACGGGGAGGAGCATGTGTCTATTGCCTCTCTTGCCCCGGATTTGTTCTGCGTGACCTTCAGCGGTCTGTCCAAATCTCATATGATTGCAGGCTTCCGTATCGGCTGGATGATTCTCAGCGGCCGCAAGGACTCTGCAGGAGATTATATTGAAGGCCTTAATATGCTTTCCAATATGCGTCTCTGCTCCAATGTACCTGCGCAGTCCATTGTGCAGACAGCTCTTGGCGGTCATCAAAGCGTCCATGACTATATTATTCCCGGCGGAAGAATTTATGAGCAGAGAGACTATATCTACAAGGCTCTCACAGACATTCCAGGCATCAGCGCTGTAAAGCCCAAGGCCGCCTTTTACATTTTTCCAAAGCTGGATGTGAAGCGGTTCAATATTGTGGATGATGAGAAATTTGCGCTGGATTTATTAAGAGATAAAAAGATTTTGATTATTCACGGCGGCGGCTTTAACTGGAAGGAGCCGGATCATTTCCGGGTCGTGTACCTGCCCCGCCTGGAGGTATTAGACAAAGCAGCCAGAAATATCGGAGAGTTTCTGAGCTATTATCATCAGTAGAAACAGGAGGAACAGCATATGCTTTTTATAAAAAACGGACATATCAAGCCCATGGTCGGAGAAGACCTGGAAAGGGGCTGCATATTAATTGACGACAACGGCAAGATTGCTGCTGTGGGCGCCAGCCTGGAAGCTCCAGAGGGAGCAGAGATTATCGACGCCAAAGGGCGCCTGGTGACTCCTGGCTGCGTGGAAGCGCACTGCCATATCGGACTTGATAATGAGGCCATGGGCTGGGAAGGGCATGACTATAATGAAATCGTAGAGCCTCTCACCCCGCAGCTGCGCGCTATTGATTCCATCAACCCGCAGGACGAAGCCTTTGAAAACGCTATCCGCGGCGGCGTCACCTCTGCCTGCACAGGTCCTGGAAGCGCCAATGTGGTGGGCGGCACCTTTGCTGCCATCAAGCTTACAGGAAAGAGGGTTGACAGTATGATTATCAAGGAGCCTGTTGCCATGAAATGCGCATTTGGAGAAAATCCAAAGCGCTGCTATGGGCAGGGGCAGAAGAAGAGCCCCATGACCAGGATGGCCACTGCTTCTCTTCTAAGGGAGCTACTTTTTAAAACAAAGCGCTACATGGAGGATAAGGAAAGCGGCAGGACGCCCGCCTATGACATGAAGCTTGAGGCCATGATTCCTGTTCTAAAAGGAGAAATTCCATTAAAGGCGCATGCGCACCGGGCGGACGATATCCTGACTGCTGTCCGCATTGCCAGGGAATTTGGCGTAAAAATGACTCTCGACCACTGCACCGACGGCTCCCTTATTGCAGATGAGCTGGCCAAAGAGGGCTTCCCGGCATTTGTAGGTCCTTCTCTTGGGGGCAAGACAAAGATTGAGCTAAGCCACAAGAGCTTTGAGACTCCGGCTGTATTAAAGGCCGCCGGCGTTCCCATCAGCATTATCACAGACGCTCCTGTTATTCCCCTTCAATATCTTCCCATGTGTGCCGGACTGGCAGCCTGCGAGGGGTTGGATATGGAGGAAGCCTGGAGAGCCATCACCATCAATCCGGCCACACAGACAGGTATCGCAGACCGTGTGGGAAGCCTGGAGCCAGGAAAGGACGGCGATGTTGTCATCTGGACAGCCAACCCGCTGACTGTCATCGGCGCACATGCGTATGTGACGATTGTGGACGGCAGGGTAGTGTACGAGGAAAAAAGCAGAGGAAATTAACCCTCTGCTTTTTTTCTCTGCATTGCTTTCTTTCACAATCAGGTCATATCATCCCGAAGCGCATTTATAATATTTTCCTTTCTGATTCTGCTGCTTGCATACAGCATGGTCTGCGTTCCATAAAATTTCAAGCTTACATCTTCGTGACTTTTTTGTGAGAGATTTGTCACCTTTGTCTCTTTCTCCTTGCAGCAGGGCAAATCATCCTCTGCTGTGTCACAGACCTTCTCCATCCTTACCGCACAAATGGCAGGCCACAAAATGTCCTGAGGCTGCTTCCTTGAGTTCAGGCATCTTTTGCCTGCATATCTCGGAAGCATATTTGCATCTTCCGTGGAAGCGGCAGCCTGCAGGGGGATTAATGGGGCTTGGCACCTCCCCCTCCAGATGCACTCTTTTCCTTGCCTTTTCTTCATTCGGGTCAGCAAGAGGAATTGCGGAGATCAGCGCCTTTGTGTAGGGATGAATGGGATTTTCATATAATTCCCTGTTTCCGGCAAGCTCTACCATAGAGCCCAGGTACATCACTCCAACCCTGTCTGAAATGTGCTTTACCATGGACAGGTCATGGGAAATAAACAAATAGGTAAGCCCCATTTCCTTCTGAAGCTGAATCAGCAGATTCACAATCTGCGCCTGAATCGACACGTCCAGGGCTGAAATAGGCTCGTCGCAGACAATAAACTTCGGCTCCACTGCCAGGGCTCTTGCTATTCCTACTCTCTGGCGCTGGCCGCCGGAAAGCTCATGGGCAAAGCGGTTTGCATATTCATAGTTCAGTCCTACCTTTTTAAGAAGCTGATTGACCTTCTCCTCCTTCTCCTTTTCCGACATATGGAAGTGTACGTTCATACCCTCTGTGATAATCTCTCCGATGGTCATACGTGGATCCAATGATGCATACGGGTCCTGAAAAATAATCTGGGCGTTCTTGCGAAAGGTGCGAAGCTCTTTTCCCCTGAGACTGGAAATATCCTTTCCTTCAAACAGCACCTGGCCAGAAGTCGGCTCATACAGCTTTACCAGCGTTCGCCCGCAGGTCGTTTTTCCGCAGCCAGATTCTCCTACAAGCCCCAGAGTCTCTCCTTTTCTTAGTTGAATGCTCACTCCGTCGACAGCCTTGAGAATCTGTTTCTTTCCAACCTTGAAATATTTGCATAAATTTCTGGCTTCAATCATATATTCTGCGCTCATTTTTCATTCCTCCTGTCGTAGAATGATTTTACCTTTGGAGCCTTCTCATGCATCAGCCAGCAGGATACCTTATGCGTATCTGAAAGAGAACTCTGGGCTGGCTTTCTCTTTCTGCAGATTGGCATGCAATACTCACACCTGTCCGCAAATGGACAATAGTCAAGAGGAAGAATCAGGTCAGGAGGGGTTCCGCCAAGTGCATAAAGCTCTTCCTTTGATTCTGTGTCCACCTTTGGAACCGAATTTAACAGCGCCCATGTATAGGGGTGACGGCTTTCATAAAAAATCTCTGCTGTTGTTCCCCTCTCCACAATCTCTCCTGCATACATAACCTGGATTCTGTCTGCAAAGTTTGCCACAACCCCCAGGTCATGCGTCACCAGAATAATCGCTGTTTCCATCTTGTTCTTCAGCTCTGCCATCAAGTCCATAATCTGCGCCTGAATGGTTACATCCAGCGCAGTGGTCGGCTCATCTGCAATCAGAATCCGGGGATTGCAGGCCAAGGCAATGGCAATCATAACTCTCTGTCTCATGCCTCCGGACAGCTCATGCGGATAACTATCTATCCGCTTTTCCGGGCTTGGAATATTTACGGTTTTCAGCATCTGAATAGCTTCCTCGCGCGCCTTGTCCTTGCTTAATTTCTTATGAATCATAAGACTCTCCATGATCTGCTTTCCAACGGTCATGGTCGGATTCAGAGAGGTCATAGGGTCCTGAAAGATCATTCCCACATCCTCCCCGTGAAAGGCGCAAAGCTCCTTGTCCGTGAGCTTCATAACGTCCTTTCCGTTGCAGATAATAGAGGATTCCGGCTTTATCTGGGCAAAGGGCGGCTTTAAGAGACGCATCACAGACTTTGCAGTAACTGTCTTTCCACAGCCAGACTCGCCTACAAACGCCAGTGTTTCCCCCTTATGGAGTTCAAAGCTGACGCCTCTCACTGCCTTCACCTCTCCTGCATAGGTATGAAAGGAGACGCTCAAATTTTTTACATCCAACACCTTTTCCATCTTTTGTCTCCTCCTTTTATTTTCTCAGTTTCGGGTCAAGCGCGTCTCGAAGTCCATCTCCAAGAAGCGTGAAGGTCAGCATGGTAAGCGCGATCATAAGGGCAGGAAACAGAAGCTGATAGGGATAAAACATAAAGTTCTGCTGCGCAGCAGAGGCGAGCGCGCCCCAGCTTGTGGACGGAGGTTGAATTCCAAGTCCGACATAGCTTAAGAACGCCTCTGAGAAAATATATCCCGGAATGTCAAAGGTAATCGCCACAATAATCATGCCAATGGTGTTTGGAATCATGTGCTTTAAAATAATTTTCATGGGAGATACTCCCAGAACATTTGCAGCCAGGATATATTCCTGCGATTTAAGCTGCATCATCTGTCCGCGCACCAGTCTGGCGATTCCGCACCAGCCGGTGAGAGAAAGCGCAAGCATCATGCTTCCCAGGCTCTTGGAGTCTGTGATAACGGAAATCAGAATGACTATCAAAAGGTAAGGAATACTCAGAAGGATTTCCACAATACGCATCATAATGTCATCTACCACTCCGCCAAAATATGCGGCAATTCCGCCGTAAATGCTTCCAATCACGCTGGCAATCAGGGCGCCCGACACGCCGATAATCAGGGAAACACGTCCAGCCTGCCATACTCTTGCAAACAAATCTCTTCCAAGGTCATCGGTTCCGAACCAGTGCTTTGCACTCGGACTCTGGTTAATGGCCTCTGAATCCATCTGCTCAAACTGATAGCCGCTGATGGCCGGTCCGAAGATAATCAGAAAAATCAAAATCAATAGGATAATAAGAGCCGCAACTGCAACCTTATTCTCCTTCAGCCGCCTCCACGCATCTCTCCAGTAGCTGATTCGCGGCCTTGAGGGCGCCTCTGCATCCTCCCGGATTCCCTCAATCACAAACATTTCATCAGGGATTTCCTCATATATATTTGATGTTATATCATGTTCTGCCAACATCTCGTCCTCCCTTCTACTTCACCCGGATTCTCGGATCAAGAAGGCTGTATGCAATATCCACCACCAGCTGCACAAATACAAACAGCGCTGCCGCAAACACAGTTGTTCCGATAATCATTGTATAGTCACGGTCATTGATGGAATTTATGTAATAAAATCCCAGTCCTGGAATGCTGAAAATCTTTTCTACCACAAAGGAGCCGGTAAAGATTCCGGACACCTGCCCCACAAGAAGCGGCATACAGGGAAGAAAGGCATTCTTCAGTACATGTCTTCGGATAATGTTTCCGCGGCTTACTCCCTTTGCCTCTGCTGTCATAATATAGTCCTGCCCCATAACGTCCAGCATATTGGATTTGATGTAGCGCGCATAGGTGGCAATTGGTCCAAAGCAGAGAACAATCGTCGGCATAACCGCGTTTTTCCAGCTTCTCCAGCCTGTACTCGGCAGAAGCATCAGCTTCACGCTGAGGAAATACTGGAGAACCGACGCCAATACAAACACAGGCACCGTAATTCCGATAATGGCAATAAACATCACGATATAATCTGGCCATTTATTCTTGTGCAAAGCTGCCACAATGCCCAGAATCACTCCTATGGCCAGTCCAAATAAAAGGGCAAGCCCTCCGGGTATTGCCGAGACCTTGGAATTTGTAATAAGCGTCTCTGTGATATTTCTTCCCGGATAGCGAAGGGACTCTCCCAAATCTCCCTTTGTTATCAGGTTCTTCATAAAGATTACAAACTGCTCGCCAGTAGACTTATCCAGTCCATACTTGGCATAATAGTTTTCTCTCGTCTGCTCAGGAAGATTTCTGGCCATATGAGCCAGTGGATCGCCCGGAATACTGTGCATCAGAAAGAAGGTTGCTGTGATAATAACCAACAGCGTAATGAGCATATAGCCTACTCGCCTGATGATAAATTTCTTCATATTTTTCTCCCCTGTCCTGTGTTTGGCGCTTTACGTTTTTATAAGAATATCGCCGCCCTGCTGCAGGCGGCGATCCCTTTTTTTACACAAGCATTCACTTATCTTCCGCTGATATACACGTTCTTCAGTCCTGAAGTGGATGTATAGAACTTGCTCAGTCCCTTTACATAGGTATAGTTAAACTTATGCCACTGGTCATTTACCAATGGGCAGATAACGCAGCCTTCCTCAAACAGAATCTTCTCTGCCTGATAGTACAGGTCAACTCTCTTCTGCTCATCCATCTCTGTGGAAGCCTGCTCAATCAGAGAATCAAACTCCTCATTGCTCCAGAAGGTAGGGATGGACATGTTTCCTGTGGTAAACAGTCCCATCATGGACATCGGGTCATCATAGTCTGTACTCCACAGCATGTTTGCCATCTGGTATTCTCCATTATTTGTCTTCTGCTGGAAGGATGACCACTCATTAAAATCAAGCTTCAGCTCCACGCCCAGTACTTCCTTTATCTTCTGCTGGCAATATTCTGCATAATTGCGCGCCCACTGTGTAGTTGCGCTCAGCGTATAGGTTACGTCCAGTGTGGACGGATCGTCGCCAAGCCCAAGCTCCTCCATACCCTTTAACAGAAGCTCCTTTGGATCCTCAGAGGCCATATCCTTCACAGGCTCTCCCACCTGGTCACGGTACTGACCAAGCTCTCCTGTGGAGACAGCTTTTGGAATCCAGTAATAAGCAGGTTCATGAGCATTCTGATAAATAACCTTTGCCATGTCCTCTCTGTCCACTGCCAGAGTGAAGGCCTTGCGGATATTCAGGTTTCCGAACAGCTCGTCCTCTGTATTAAAGAAATCAAAGCGCATCTCCGGAATCGCAGCGTCCACTCTCTCAACGCCATCCTTCTTGTCAAAGCGATCCATCCATTCCTGGGTACCTGTGCTGCAGTAATCCAACATGCCGCTGTCAAAATTGTTGTACACGGCTGTCTCATCAGACAGGATAGCCCATGTGACGTCTGTGAGGGAAACATTCTCAGCATCCCAGTAGTCTTCATTTTTTACCACCTTGATTTCTGAGTTGTGCGTCCAGTATTCCAGCTTAAAGGGGCCATTGCCCACAATGTTTTCTGCCTCTGCTCCATAGGTCTCTCCGTACTGCTCTGCAATGTCCTGGCGAACCGGATACATGGCTCTGGTGTCTGTCAGAGACATAAAGTATGGGGTTGGATTTTCCAATGTGATTTCAAGGGTTTTGTCATCCACAGCCTTTACGCCCAGCTCCTCCACCGGAAGCTCTCCTGAGAGTACTGCTCCTGCGTTTTTCACACACTCAATAAAGAAAGAGTTCGGAGAACCTGCCTCTGGGTTCAGGGTCTGCGTAATGCCGTAAGCATAATCCTGGGCTGTCACAGGCTCTCCGTCAGACCACTTATTGTCGCGGATTTTGAAGGTCCATACAGTTCCGTCCTCATTGGACTCCCAGCTCTCTGCGCCTGCGGGCTTTCTCACCTGCTTGCCGTCCTCCTCCTCAAGACGGGTAAGAGGCTCCATGATATTGGTCAGAATGCTCCAGCTGTACTGGTCGTTTCCCTTTATAGAGTCCAGGGTGGACGGGTCTGTGGCCAAATAAGTATAATACACCTGTTCCTTGTCCTTTTCCTCTTCCTCTGCCGACACCGCGCATGGCGTCACTGACATTGCTACTGCTGCTGTAAGCAGTATCGAAAACAGTCTCTTTTTCATGTTTCCTTCCTCCTTTTTGTTTTTATTTATGAAAAATAACTATTGTACAATTGTCATTTTTTGACTAATATAGTTATGCACATATTTTTTAAGAAGATGGGGAATCAATTATGCAAAACTACATTACAAATGAATTACAGAGGCTTACCGCAATTCCCAGTCCGACCGGCTACACAAAGCACGTAGCCGAATATGTATACACACAGCTTGCAGCCCTTGGCTATGAACCGCAGTTTTGGGCAAAAGGGAATGTAAGCGTTGTTCTGGGCGGTGAGGGAAATCCTCTGGTTCTTGCCGCGCACCTTGACACCCTTGGCGCGATGGTACGCAAAATCAAGAAAAACGGACGTCTTCGCGCAACTGCCATCGGCGGTCACAAATGGGATACCTGCGACGGCGAAAACTGCACCATACATACGCGGGACGGCAGGGTTTACACAGGCGTTGTTCTGAACGTGAATCCCTCTGCTCATGTAGCAGACGCGCCCGTGGAAAAATCCGAATCAAACATGGAAATCCTCCTTGATGAGAACGTAAGCTCCCGTGAAGAGACACAGAGCCTTGGCATCCAAAACGGAGATTTCATTGCCATGGACCCCAGAACTATTATCACAGCAAGCGGCTATATCAAAAGCCGTTTTCTCGACGACAAGCTCTCCGCCTCCATTCTCATGGCTCTCGCCAAAATCGTAAAGGAGGAGAAGATTGTTCTCAAAAGAAAGGTTACTCTTCTCTTTACTGTGCATGAGGAGGTAGGACATGGCGGCTGCTGTATTCCCTCTGACACAGAGGAAATGCTCTCTGTTGACATGGGCTGCGTGGGCGATGACCTGGAATGCACAGAACACATGGTTTCCATCTGCGCCAAGGATTCTGGCGGTCCCTATGATTATGACCTTACCAGCAGGCTTATCCGCCTCGCAGGGGAGCTGAAGCTTAATTATGCGGTAGATATCTACCCGCACTACCACTCCGATGTGGAGGCTTCCTTAAAAAGCGGCTACGATATTCGCCATGGTCTCGTAGGTCCCGGCGTATATGCGTCCCACAATTATGAGCGTTCGCATATTGACGGTGCCTTTAACACCTATCAGCTGCTTTTGGCATTTATTCAGACTGTGTAGCAAGTGGATATTGTACAGGAAACAGGATGCGCTTTCCCAAGGCTGCATCCTGTTTTTTGTTAACGAGTTAATAATAGAATTCTATTACGAGAATCAGAATTATAATACATATTTTTATTCCTCCATCCTTTTGCCTGAGTGATTCACCATATCCGGCACTTACACCTTCGGCGCTCTTTCCAGAGTCTCTCCTGAGTCAACGCTTTAATCTATAGAAGTAGGGTAGCACTAATAATAAAATATTTCAATAGTTTTTTTACATCTCTTTCGCCTGTTTACAAATTTTTTGTCAAATATTTTCCCAGAAGGCGCGTCACTTCCCTCATGTCTATCGGCTTTGCCACATGAGCATTCATGCCATGCTCCAGGCACTTCTGGATATCTGCTGTGAACGCGTCTGCCGTCATGGCAATAACCGGAATATCCGCGTCCGGGCGCTCCATGGCGCGAATCCTGTCCGTGGCTTCATAGCCGTTCATTTCCGGCATACGTATGTCCATAAGAATCGCATTATAAAAATGCACCGGCGACTGCTTGAATTTTTCCACACAGATTTTTCCGTTCTCAGCCCAGTCAATTTCCAGTCCCAGCTCGCCGAGCAGCTCCTGTGCAATTTCCCAGTTCAATTCATTATCTTCTGCCAGGAGAATTCTCTTTCCATTAAAATCTATCTGGCAACCATCCGGTGCTGCGCCAGTATCCATGTCTGCATATGGCCTAAGGCCATAAAACAAAGTGGATTTGAACAGCGGCTTAGAGATAAAGCCGTTAATACCGGCAGCCCTTGCCTCATTCTCAATCTCGCTCCAGTCATAGGCTGAAATAAGTAAAATGGGAATGTCCTCGCTTAATTGCCGGCGAATTTCCCTGGCGGTTTCAATTCCGTCCATTCCCGGAAGCTTCCAATCCAGAAGAATAATCTGATAATCCTGATGCGTGTCGTGGTGCGCGGCAATCATATTTACCGCTGATTCTCCATCCAGCGTCCATTCTGCTTGAATGCCAATCGCCTTTAAGGATTGTACCGCGCTTTCGCAGAGCTGCCTGTCGTCATCCACAACCAGCATGTTCCATTCCGGAAGCATCATATCCTCCTCTTGTTCATAGGCATTCTCAAAATCAAACGTGAGATTGAACTCCGTTCCCTGCCCCTTCTGGCTGTGCAGCTCTATGGTACCGTCCATGGCGTCTACAATGTACTTGGTTATTGCCATTCCCAGGCCGCTTCCCTCTGTCTTATGTACTCTTGTATTATCCTCCCGCATAAAGGATTCAAAAATCTTTGCCTGAAACTCCTCTGACATGCCGATACCAGTATCCTTTACCTGAAGATGAATGCGGATATAATCCTTCCCCTTCGGAGACTCTGTCTCATACATAGATACCTGAATAGAACCGCCCTGGGGTGTGAATTTTACAGCGTTGGATAGAAGATTCAAAAGCACCTGGCTCAAGCGCACACTGTCCGTATATACATATTCTGTAGAAATATCATGAATGCACACGTCAAACTGCTGCTCCCTCTTCTTAATCTGAGGCTGCACAATGTTAATGATGCCGTCTACCATTTCGCGCAGAGAAACTCGCTCCATATTCAGTGTAATTTTCCCGCTCTCAATCTTCGCCATGTCCAGTATGTCGTTTATCAGTCCCAATAAATGCCTGCTGGACAGCGTGATTTTCTTCAGGCAGTTTTCTACCTGCTTTGTGTTATCTATATTTGCCGAGGCAATAGCAGTCATGCCTACAATTGCATTCATAGGCGTTCTGATATCATGGCTCATATTGGAGAGGAACTCACTCTTGGCTTCGTTGGCGCGCTCTGCGCTTCTCTTAGCCTCTGCTACCTCCTGAATCTGCTGCTGATTGAGCTGGAAATATTTTAAAAACACCAGGAAAAGCGTTATCAAAATAACCAGGCATCCCACAATCGCCGCTTCCAGCCACAGACGGCTCAGACCGTCTACCTCCTGGTTGAGTTTTCCATAGGGCATTACTGTTACCAGATACCATTCCGAATACGGAAGGCTGGTGCAATATAGGCTTCTTCTTTCTCCGTCCATCTGAAATATCGTGGAATAGGTCTCCCTGTTGTTCATTGCTTCCTGCAATTCTTTGATATATTGCTCGGAATCCTTTCCACCCTCTCTTTCGTAGAGAACCCTCACACGCTCAAAATAGCTCTCCCTGAATTCTTCAAACTGGCGGATAACAAAGCTTCCGTCCCTGCGGATTACAAAAGAATAAAGCAGGGAGGTTTTTTCATCATCAAACAGCGCATCACTGATATAATCTATGGGAAGCGCAGCCACCAGAGCAATGCATTCTTCTCCTGCCGCTGTATAATCCGTCAAAGGTATCCCCATTAGAATAACACGGTTTCCAGTAGAGTCCACGCCGGCAGACACCTTTTTTGTTCCATTTTCCAGAGATTCCAAAAAAGGCTCTGGATTCAGAGAGTCGATTGGATCTCCGTAAATCATGTCAAAAGTGCCGTCCTGAAAATAAAATGCCAGAGCCTCAAAGGTCTGTTCCTTTGCCCGAAATGTCAGATTTCTCCTCAGAGCCTCTTTGTCCTCATCTTCAGAAGAGACGGTTTCTGCAAGCGCTTCCAGCGGAGACAAATACATGTCAATGACCGTCTCAAAATGCTTTGTTTTCTGCTCATTCATTCCGGACATATAAAGCACACCGACTTTATTAATTGTCTGTACACTTCTTTGATTCATAAAAAAGGCTAAAAATCCAAAAACTACGATACAAACTGCCAATATAAAAATCAAACTACGGGTTAAAAAACGAGTTATTTTATTTTTCATCTCAACCGTTCTCCATAGTACTTCCGCAAATTGATAATGCTACGGTCAAAATACCTTTTTCCCTTATAATTGTTTGATTGCTTCTGTTGTTCTAATATACTCCTCCTTCACTTTTTCAAAAAGCGTCTCCACTTCCTCAGTGTACTCCCTTCTTTCCTTTAAGCAATCAGACAGACAGCTTGCAGGAACATAGAGATTCTTAAGCGACAGGTTCTGGCTCACTCCCTTGAGCGTATGCGCCGCCCTGAAGGCCTCCTCCATGTTTCCTGTCTGCAGAGAAGTACTCAAAAGCGCATAGGTTTTGTCATCCAAAAGCTTTTTCAGAAATCTTTGCACTCTTTCTTCCTTTCTCAGCCTGTTCATTACCTCCTCATAATCTGCTCCCAATGCTTCATAGCACTCTTTTACTGTCATTTTGCGTTCCTCCTTTACCATTGTGTTATTTTTCCAATCGCTCCCTCATACTCCGGCGACTTTTTATGTGTCCACAGAGACTTTGCAATTACCCGGCACAGCTGCCTGCTGCCCTTTATATTCAGGTAATATTTCTCATCTACAATTGGAGCCTCTGGAATTGTACTTTTCAACTTATCCAGCAAATCTTTAAAATCTGTTTTATTAAATACTCTATTTGCAAACTCCGTATCTCCTGGATTTACTATTACCTCCGGCATCTCCAGACGTGCTGCTCCTTCCTCGGAGAGCATAAGCATCTCTGGCATAGCTGTATATTCAAAATAAATTTCCTCTGAATACTTTGCATAGAACTGAACTTTTTCTCTCTCTCGCTCCAGCAGCCGTAGGGTTCTCTCAGACACATCCAGCTCTCCCTTTGCCACAATCTGTTCTACAGTATTTAATATTTCCTCTTCTGAGTGGCGTCCCAAAGAGGCGACGCTTATTTCTGTTTTCAAGGTATCTGAAATATCTGTAAGGCACTCCAAGAGCGCGGGATTGAATTGTCCGCATTCTCCGTTTAGTATCATCTGCATTGCTTTTTCATGAGAAAAGGCATCTTTATATACGCGCTTGCTGGTCAATGCATCATAAACATCTGCCAATGCGACTACCTGCGCGGCAATCGGAATTTCATCCCCCTTAAGTCCGTCTGGATAGCCTCTTCCGTCGTACCGCTCATGATGCCATCGGCAAATCTGATAGCCAAACTGAATCAGGGGTTCCTCTTCTCTTAATGGAATCTGGCTTAAAATCTTTGCTCCCTCTATGGAATGTGTTTTCATGACGTCAAATTCTTCCTTTGTCAGACGTCCCGGTTTATTGAGAATTTCAGACGGTACCGCAATTTTCCCAATGTCATGGAGCGACGATGCATTGCAGATAAGAGAAACATCTTTCTGAGAAATCGCATATTTATCCGTTTTATTCATAAGCCTTTTCAAAAGCAGCTCTGTGATGGTATGGATGTGCAACACATGCAGACCGCTCTCTCCATTACGGAACTCCACAAGATTGGACAGGATTTCAATCATCAGCCGGTTGTCCTTCTCTTTTTCATAAATCTGATCTGTAACCATATGGGAGAGTTCCTTCTGCTTTGCCGCAAGCATGATGCTGCTGGCAACTCGGCGCTGTACAGTTCTCTCGTCAAAGGGCCGGCTGATATAGTCCATGACTCCCAGGTCATATGCATGATCCACACAGGTCGGTACTGTTTCTGCTGAAATCATGATAACTGGTATGCTTTTTATCCACCCCTTCTTATTCATCAACGCCAAAAATTCAAATCCATCCATCACCGGCATAACAATGTCCAAAAGAATCAGACTGATTTCATGCTCCTGATTATGCAGGATTGCCGCTGCCTCCATCCCATTTTCCGCTTCTATAATAGAAAAATGCTCATCCAGCAAATCTGACAGCAGGGATCTGTTCATTTCTGAATCATCTACTATTAAAATTTTATTTTTTTTTCTCTTCATTCACTTATGTGCCTTTCAACAGTACATTGCCCAGCATCTCTACAAGGCAAAATTTATTCCTACAGTCTCTTATCACGCAAAAGCAGACACCATCTGTATCTTTATGCAGGTAATGTCTGCTCCCGTATCGTTTTATCTAATTTATTCTAACGTATTGCAATATAAAAATCAACCCAAAAATAATGCCCCAGCTCTTGTTCACCTGATAGGATTTCTGCAATTATTTTTTTTCTTTTCTCCCCCTCATACGAGCGTCCGCAAAGAGAAACATGTAGATATGGAAAATTTTTGTTTCAAAAGGTAGACTTTTTGAAACACTTGATTTATAATAGTTCTAATAGCTAAGAGCTGTGTT
>JAUNOP010000007.1 GCA_030537135.1 Eubacteriales bacterium
CCCCAGAGTCCAAACCGTGGAATAATTATGAAGTAAAACGTGTGCTTCAGGATGTACATTGTACCGGTGATTCCGTATATGGAAAATATCAGCAGAGCGTTTTCCAGGGAAACAAGCAGAGGAACCGACTAGAGAGTGAGTGGATCTATGCAGAGAATACACACGAAGGGATTATAGATAAAGAACTGTTCCGACAGGTGCAGGAAAAAATCCGGGAATTTACGGAGGAATATAAAAAGAGGCATCAGTTGAATAATGGAGCCATCCGGAGCCAGAATTTTTATACCGGCAAGATCAGGTGTGGAGGATGTGGCAACCGCATGATCCTGTCCAGAGAAAAGTCTGGGACATTTTATTATATCTGCGGCGCCAATGCAAACCATAAATCAGGAGGAAACCAGTGCAAGGGGCACAGGGTAAAAAAAGAATACGTGGATGAAGATGTCCTTCGGCTGATTCAGTCACATATGAAAACCGTACTGGACACAGAAAAAATGATCCGGGAAATGAACTCCGCTTCCAGAAACCAGACGCAATATTTGCTTTTGGACAAGGAAGTAGGGAAACTTCGGCGGGAACTGAGCCGGATCAGTAAGCGTAAATCTGATTTATATGAGGATTATTCGGAACGCCTGATTACAGAAGAAGAGTACATGCAGTTTTCCCGTATCTATTCCAATGAAATAGAAAACATCAAGAACCGTCTGGATGAAGTATTGACGGCACAGGTACGGTATTCTAAGGATTATCATATCGAAGAAGGATGGGGGAAAGTGACAGTGTGACTTCTCAGAGGATCCTGTTGAAATCGTTTGCGATCGATCAGCTTGGCGTGGATGAGGCAGATATTCTGGAATATGTGGATGACGGTGTCAGCGGCACCCATTTCAAACGCAATGGCTTCCAGCAGCTGCAGGAGGATATGAAAAGCGGACAGATCGGCTGTGTAGTCGTGAAAGATTTTTCCAGGTTTGGCAGGGACTATCTGGAAGTGGGATTTTATATTGAGTATATTTTTCCGCTTCTTCAGATCAGATTTATTTCCATTAATGACAGTTATGACAGTGCAGCCAGCTCTGGAATGACCGGCGGTATGAATGTGGCTTTGAAGAATCTGGTTTATAACATGTATAGCCTGGATTTGTCGAAAAAAATCTCATCCGCAATGCAGACCAGAATGAAAAACGGAACAAGGCTTCCGGTAAATGCCAGATATGGTTATAGAAAGGGCAAAGATGGAAGGTTGGAAATTGATCCGGATTCGGCTAAAGTGGTGAAGATGATTTTCCAGATGGCTGCAGAAGGTATGAGCTTTGCAGAGATCACAAGGGAACTGAACAAACAGGAAATTGCCACCTGTGATGAGCAGAAAATGTCAAGAGGAGAGCAGGTTCAGTTCCGACGGTTTGATACCATCATGAAAAAACGCTGGAATCCAACCACAGTATCTGCAATCATACGGGATGAGATTTATATTGGAACCCGGATATGGGGTAAAACACGCTGCAGTATGCACACCGGTCATAAGGCGGTTATTAATGACGAGTCTGACTGGATCAGGCTGGAAAACCACCATGATCCGATTGTTGACAGGGAACTGTTTGAAAAAGCGAACAGACTGCATCCGAAAAAATCCAGAGGTGTTTCAGAAACAAGAACCAATTATACGCTGGCAAGGCGCAAGAAACAGCCGGCACTGATGCTGTGCGCACACTGTGGGCATTGTCTGGTAAGAGAAACGGAGCATCTGCTGAAATGTTCAGATGGGCGTACCAGCGGCGACCATGTCTGCCGAAGCTTGGTGGTCAGACGTGAGCCAATGGAAAAGCATATCCTGGAGCTTGTTCATCAGTTTGCATCTTCCATGCTGGAAAACCGGAAGATTGTTGAATCAAAGAACCAGAGAAAAGATAGGGAGACGAATGCTGCAGAATTGTTGAAACAGAGCCGCCAGTTGTCTTCTGAAAAAATGAAACTTTATGATGAGTACAAAGATGACCGTATTGACCGGGAATTGTACAAGCAGAAAGCGGGAAAGATTGGCAGGCAGCTGGAAGGAATCAGACGAAAGATAGCAGAGTCTGAACGTGATGCAAAGATGCTTGAACAGGACAATACTGCGAAGGAAATGAAGCTGGAAGAATTTCTGAACATGGAGAAATTCGATACAGAGAAGTTACGGGAGATCATCAAGGTTATCCGGGTGCATAGCCAGGAGGAAATCGAAATTGAATGGAATTTTGATGATGTATTTTTAGGGCAGAGATAAAATGTTCTGGACAAGAGCGATTTTGTGGAAGATAATAAAAGTGCTGGGGTACCTGATTGGAATGGTCAGGTACTTTCCAGCCAGAAATAAAAAATATTTTTTTTGTCCCATACTTGACACGTCCACATGTATGCCGACACACTTTTTGTTCTAATATGGCAAAATCGGGTATGAATCCTAAAACTTTACAGAAGATAATGGGACATTCTGATATAGGGGTTACATTGAATACCTACACACATTTAGATTTTGACGATATTCAAAAAGAGATGAAACAGGTATGTAATCAATGAGTTGTAAAGTTGTAAAATAGGTGTGGTTTTACAACTTATTTTACAACTTTTGCCCATGAAAATATGTGAATTTATAAAAAGATACATGAACTGCAAGAAAAATCAAAGTTGTAAAAATCCTTTAAATACAAGGAAAAATGAAGATATGAGGAGTTATGAGAACATGATAAAAGTATTATTTGTCTGCCACGGCAATATCTGCCGTTCCCCCATGGCAGAATTTGTTTTCAAAGACATGACCGTAAAACGTGGGCTCGCACAGCAATTCACAATTGCTTCAGCTGCAACCAGCACCGAGGAAATCGGAAATCCCGTACATCATGGAACCAGAAATAAACTGCGTCAGTACGGAATATCCACAGCTGGGAAATATGCTATTCAGCTTACCAGAAAGGATTACGCCAAATACGATTACATTCTCGGTATGGATAAGTGGAATCTTCAGAACATGAAGCGCATTCTTGGAAGAGACCCCGAACATAAAATAGGTCTTCTTCTGGACTATTCCGAGCATCCCAGGGATATTGCAGACCCCTGGTATACTGGAAATTTTGACATTACCTATGATGATATTGTAGAAGGGTGCGAAGCCTTTCTTACATATCTGATAAGACAGGGAAAGATAAAAATATAGCAAAGGGGGAAAACAGGGGAAAATGATGGACAAATTTCAAGACATTCGGCAGGTATCAGAGACAGCTTACCAGTTTATGCTGCGGTTTCAGCCGGAAAATTATGAGGACGGCAGATATGACTTGGACAACGGCGTGTATGTCAACATTATGACGTACGAGACAAAGCCAAGAAAGGACTGCGTGTTTGAAGCGCACAAAAACTACATTGATATCCAGTATATGATTCATGGAAGGGAGATCATTGCCGTGGAGCCTGTGGAGGAGATGCATAAATATCACGCTGTTCTGCCCTATGATGCGCAGAATGATATAGAACTTTATGAAAATAATATGGATTGTGTGGATTATGTGATTGGAGACGGAGAATATTTGATTCTGCCTTGTCCGAGCGCCCATATGCCGGGAGTATGTGTTGGAGGAGTTTCAAAAGCACGTAAAGCGGTTATCAAGATTCCTGTGTAAGAAGGGCAAATCATTATTATATTATTATATGGAAAAAACGTATTTTTGCCAATAAAAACATCAGAAAGGACAATTATTATGATTCATGAAAAAATAAGCATATCACTTAAGGGCTATCCAGAGGCAAGCCTCTACACCTATTTCTGGGATGAATCCAGAGAATTATATCCAGGGCAGACAAGGCCGGTTATTCTCATCTGCCCGGGAGGAGGCTATGAAATGACGTCAGACAGAGAGGCAGAGGCTATTGCCATAAAATTTCTGTCCATGGGCTATCATACGGCAGTGCTTCGCTACAGCGTTTCTCCCAGCCGCTACCCGACAGCCCTTTTGCAGGCAGCAGAGAGCATTCGTTTGCTAAGGGAAAATGCAGATAAATGGAAAATCCGGGCAAATCAGATTGTTATTATGGGCTTCTCGGCAGGAGGCCACCTGGCTGCGTCTGTTGGAACTCTGTATAAGAAAGCGGAAATATATGAGGCTTTAGGAATTGCGCCAGAGCAACTCCGTCCGGACGGGATGATTCTTTGCTATCCAGTGATTACCTCCGGAGAGTTTGCACATGAGGGAAGCTTCCGAAATCTCCTTGCAGAAAAATATGATGCAGAAAAAGAAGAGATGTCTCTGGAAAACCAGGTGGATGCGCACACGCCGCCTGCATTTTTGTGGCATTCCTTTGCAGATACGGTTGTGCCTGTAGAAAATTCTCTGTTTTTTGTAAATGCCATGAGAAAGGCAGGGGTACCTGTGGAGTTTCACCTGTATCCAGAAGGAGCGCATGGAATCGGGCTTGCAGGCGAGCTGACAGCAAATTCAGATGGAACAGGAATTGAGCGCACCTGTGACACCTGGAGCAGTCTGGCCGGAAAGTGGCTGAATCGTTATTATCCGTGGTGGAAGCCAGAGGAGAGCGAAAAGCCGCTGCATTAGCACACGGCAAATCTTTCCAGGAAGCCACTTTTGGAGCTGCCTGGAAAGGGACTCTTCTGCCGTTGCAGGCGGAAAAAACAAGTCTACAGAGTAACATTCATCTGCGCCGTCTGTTTTTTGCGGTATTCGGTTGGAGACATGCCGAGCTGCTTTTTGAACAGACGGCTGAAATACAGAGGATTGTCATATCCTATAATATCTGCGATTTCCGCTACAGTATAGCTGGTGGTCTCAAGTAAATTCTGTGCATTTGCAATACGTATGGAGAGTACATACTGCATGGGAGAGATGCCAGTATAATATTTGAATTTACGGATAAACCAGCAGGCGCTGACATGCCTGGAAAGAGCATACTCCTCAATGCTTATAGGCTTGTTATAATTTTCATTAAAATAGCGGGTGGCGCGCTCGGTTTCCTCGAGCATATAGCTGGTTGCCTTATTTCCTTCTTTGATGTGTCTGTTAATCAAAAGAAAAATATGTCTCAGCAGCAGAGACAATAATTCCTCATAATTTGGCCTGCACATCTGCAGCTCTAATATCATCTGACGGAAAATCCACTGGTAGTCAGGGGAGGTCCCCGTGTAGAATACATGTCCTTTGGAAGGAATTCCATATTGCCGTAATATATTCTTGACCTCACTTCCAGTGAAATGAACCCAGTACACCTCTGTCTGATCTACGCAGTAGTAGACATATTTCTGCATTTCTCTTGGCCGGTAGAGTACCATATGTCCGGCTGTCACGATTTCATCTTCCTTATCATTTTTAAAATAAAAATGCGCTTTCCCAGCAGCGATATATAATAGCTGAAAATCAATTCGTCCCTTGGGACGCCAGGTTGGAAGTCTGGGATGCTTATACAAATGGTACGTTCCGCAGCTTCCTACAATCAATGGATGACTTTTATCCTTAAAATCAATTCTTGAACCATTCATATATCCAGAATTTACATACATAATTTAAAATCTCCTTTCATTATGAGCAAGTAGCGAAGCGGATTGCGAATATCCGCTTACCCCTATTAAGTAAATTCTCTGCTTTATAAAGCAATTGTATCATTTTATGTATGTTTTGTCTATTGCGGTTTATGGAACAGAGGAAAATCCTGTTTTATAATGAACTCACACAGGAGCGAGATAGGGCGTATATATGCGGATATAGTACTTTTTTTCATCAATATATAGCAAAATTTCGCAGTGTTGAGTCAAAAAAACAAAAGGAGGAAGCAAAATGATTGTACCTGATTATTATGAAAACCTGCATATGCTGCATGAGAACACAGTACCAAATCGTGCATATTATATTCCGGCGTCAAAGTACATGGACGGTCTTGCAGAGCAGAGAGAAAAATCAGACAGACTTCAGATGCTGAACGGAGAGTGGCAGTTCAAGTATTATACCAGCATCTACGACCTGAAGGAAAACTTTTATGAGTCTGACTATTGTACAGACGAGTTTAAAAGGGTTCTGGTTCCAGGCGTGTGGCAGAGCTATGGCTATGACACACATCAGTACACAAACTATCGATATCCGTTTCCGGCGGATCCGCCGTATGTTCCGCAAGAGAACCCATGCGGAGCTTACATTCGGACCTTTACTTATGAGAAGCTTGAAAAAGCTCCGAGGGCCTTTCTCAATTTTGAGGGAGTGGATTCCTGCTTCTATGTATGGCTGAATGGAAAGTATGTGGGCTACAGTCAGGTCTCTCACTCTACCAGTGAATTTGATGTCACGGAGTTTTTGACAGAGGGAGAAAATAAGCTGGCGGTTCTGGTTTTGAAGTGGTGTGATGGGAGCTATCTGGAGGATCAGGATAAATTCCGCATGAGCGGTATTTTTCGGGATGTATATCTGCTCAGACGTCCGGAGCAGGGAATTTTTGATTATTTTATCAATACAGAGCTTGTGCAGAGAGGCGCGGTTATAGACATCTGTACGCGCTGCTTTCATGACAATATTTCCATTAAGGCGAGTCTTTATGATGCACAGCAGAAGCTTGTGAAGGAGATTGTTTATGAGGGAAGGGCCAGGATAGAGGTAGAGGAGCCGCATCTGTGGAATCCAGAGGAACCGTATCTGTATACTCTGGTTTTGGAGACAGAGAATGAGGTAATAACAGAACAGGTTGGAATCAGGGAAATTCATGTGAAGGAAAATGTATTATACATTAATCACAGGCCTGTAAAATTCAGAGGAGTCAATCGGCATGATTCTGATCCGGTTACAGGCTGCGTTATTGATGCAGAGCATATGAAAAGAGATCTTAAGCTGATGAAACAGCATAATTTTAATGCAATTCGTACCAGTCATTATCCCAATGCCCCGATATTCTACCAGATGTGCGACAGATATGGCTTCTTTGTGATAGACGAGGCTGACAATGAAAGTCATGGCCCCTGGCAGCTGTATTATACCAGTGATACATGGGAGGAGAGAGCCTCCAGGTGGAACGAAATGATTTCAGATGATCCTGAATTTACAGAGGCTGTGCTGGATCGTGTGAAGCGCATGGTGGAGAGAGATAAGAATCGCCCCTGCGTAGTCATCTGGTCTATGGGAAACGAAGGAGGGTATGGCTGTACCTTTGAGGCAGCGCTGGAATGGACAAAGGAATTTGATCAGAGCCGTCTGACGCATTATGAGAGCGCCTACTACAGAGGAAGGAAACGTAAGTATGACTATTCTAATATTGACTTATACAGCCGTATGTATCCGGGCTTTGGGGAAGTGATTGACTATGCGGAGCATAATCCGGATAAGCCGTATATCCTGTGTGAATATGCTCACTCCATGGGGAACGGACCAGGAGACCTTGAAGAGTATTTTCAGTTAATCCAAAAGTATGACTGCATCTGCGGAGCGTTTGTCTGGGAATGGTGCGACCATGGCATTCATAAAGGCAGAACTCAGGAGGGAAAGGATATTTATTATTATGGCGGCGATCATGGAGAAGAGCTGCATGATGGCAATTTTTGCATGGATGGTCTGGTATATCCGGACAGAAGAGTGCATACAGGACTTTTGGAATACAAAAATGTGCATCGTCCTCTTCGGGCAGAGACCTATGAGCAGGAGAGCGGAGAACTCATCATCCGTAATGAGATGAATTATGTGAATTTGCAGGATTATATTTATCTTACCTGCGAGGTGAGCTGCGACGGAAACACAGTGCTGACAAAGGGCAAGGATGAGCTTCCTTTATGTTCTGTAAAGCCGGGACAGAGCAAAAGGCTCGGTCTGAAGCTTGCGGTTCCTGAGAAGGGACGCTGCTTTTTGAAGCTTTATTATCATTTGAAAAAGGCAACAGAGCTTCTTCCGGAGGGCTATGTGCTTGGCTTTGATGAGATTTTGCTGAGTAATGCAGACAGCAGGAACCAGACCGCCCTCCTGTGGGACAGGGAAAACACAGAGACAATGGAAAAGGTATTTAATGGAATCCATATAGACGAGGATGACCGGCAAATCGTTATTCATACACAGCATTTTACCTATGTGTACAGTAAATTAAAGGGATTGTTTGAGAAAATCGACTTTCAGGGAAAGAGCTTTCTTGACAAACCTATGGAGATCAGCATATGGAGGGCTCCCACAGACAATGACTGTCAGATAAGAGAGGAATGGCAGAAGGCGCGGTATGACAGAACACAGTGCAGAGCTTACGAGACAACCTATCATTTTACAGAGACTGCTGTGGAAATCCGAAGTGTGATGTCCGTTTTGGCGGCGTCTGTTCAGTGGATGCTGGATATTGACGTTATCTGGCAGATTCTTCCTCAGGGAAGCATATCCATGCGCATGAAGGTGAAAAGAAATACAGAATTTCCAGAACTTCCGAGATTTGGAATCCGTCTGTTTCTTCCGCAGGATGTGAAGAAGGTCTCTTATTACGGAATGGGACCCCAGGAAAGCTATTGTGATAAATGCAAAGCTGCGAGTCACAACCTTTACCATGCACAGGTGTCAGAGCTTCACGAGGACTATATTCGTCCGCAGGAAAACGGAAGTCATTGCGACTGCGATTATGTTGTTCTGGACGGAGAGGAGAGGAAGCTTACAGTGCTTGGCACATCTCCGTTCTCCTTTAACGCTTCTGTGTATACACAGGAGGAGCTTACACAGAAAAAGCATAATTATGAGCTGCTTCCGTGCGGCAGCACGGTTTTAAACCTTGACTATGCGCAAAATGGGATTGGATCAAACAGCTGCGGCCCCAGGCTTCTGGAAAAATACAGATTTGACGACCTGGAATTTGGTTTTGAACTGAAATTTATTTTTGCATGAGATGAGAAAGGAAAGAAGAAATGCAAGAAAAAAAATATTTAAAATGGTACAATAAAGTAGGATATGGCTCCGGAGATATAGCCGGAAATGTTGTGTATGCGTTTCTGTCCTCTTTTGTGATGATATTTCTGACAAATACGGCAGGCTTAAATGCGGGTGTTGTGGGAACCCTGATTGCTGTTTCCAAGCTATTTGACGGCATTACGGACATTTTCTTTGGTTCTATGATTGACAAGACAAAGAGTAAAATGGGAAAGGCAAGACCCTGGATGCTCTACGCCTACATCGGCTGTGCGGTTACGCTGGTGGCTATTTTTGTGATTCCGGCGGATATGGGAGAGTTTGCAAAGTATGCTTGGTTCTTTATTGCATATACCCTGCTGAACGCTGTATTTTACACAGCCAATAATATCGCGTATTCTGCATTAACTGCACTTATCACCAGGAATGGCAGCGAGCGTGTGCAGATGGGCTCTATTCGTTTTATGTTTGCCTTTGGCACAAGCCTTTTCATTCAGTCTGTTACAGTGGGAGCTGTGGAGGCGCTTGGAGGAGGCGCAGCAGGCTGGAGAAATGTAGCCATTATTTATGCGATAATCGGAGTGATTACAAATACACTTTCCGTTCTGTCGGTAAAAGAGCTTTCTGAAGAGGAACTCGATGAGACAGGCGTAAAAGCTCAGGAAGAGAAAACAGAGAAATATAATCTCGTGGATGCAGCGAAAATGCTGGTTTCCAACAAGTACTATATTATCATCTGCGTGACCTATATTCTTATGCAAATATATACAGCCACATTAAACATGGGAATTTATTACATGACCTATGTTCTGGGAAATGCCTCTTTGCTGGGCATATTCTCATGGGCAATTAATATTCCTCTGATTATTGGACTCGTATTTACGCCGATTCTGGTGGCCAGATTCAAGGGAATGTACAAGCTGAACCTTCTGGGCTATATTGTGGCGACAATCGGGCGCGGTCTGGTAGTTGCGGCCGGTTATATGGGAAATATTCCTTTGATGCTTATATTTTCAGGAATCGCTGCAATTGGAATGAGTCCGCTGCAGGGGGATTTGAATGCATTGATTGCATCCTGCTCAGAATACACCTTCCTCACAAAGCATAAGAGAGTGGATGGAACCATGTACTCCTGTACCTCCCTCGGCGTTAAAATCGGAGGCGGCATTGGCACAGCCCTTGCCGGATGGCTCCTCGCGTTCAGTGGGTATGACGGAGCTGCAGCCGTACAGTCTGCTTCCTGCATGAGTATGCTCCATGTGATGTACCTCTGGATTCCAATGATAATCAATTTGATTATTGCTGTTTTGCTTTCACGCTTGAATGTGGAGAAGGCGAATGCAAGACTTCTGGCAGAGAAAACAAAGGCTTAGATGTGAGAAGGCAAAAGCATTTATTTTGTAGGAAAACATAGCTCTATAAGCTTCTGTCACACGGAAAAATTCCCTCTGCATATTCTATTATTAAGATACCAGGGTCCCAAGGTCAAAATCCGATGCAAGCTTGCTTGCAAGAGGATTTTTGACCTTGGGATTCGCCAAAAGCATGAGAAGACAGCTCGAACAGGGAGAATTCTTATGCTTTGGGATTTCAAAAGCGCAGGGCGCAAAGAAATCCGCGTATCATTGTTAAAGAATAAGGAAGGGAGTTTTTATTTTGGCGAAAATTGTTCTGGATGCTGGACATGGCGGAACAGACCCTGGAGCCGTATACCAGGGGCGTCAGGAAAAGGATGATAACCTGAGACTTGCCATGGCAGTGGGAGATATTCTTAGAAATAATGGGGTGGATGTGCAGTACACTCGAACAGACGATGTGTATCAGACTCCGTTTGAAAAGGCAAGGATAGCTAATGACGCTGGAGCGGATTTTCTGATATCCTTTCACAGAAATTCAAGTCCTATGGATAACCAGTATTCTGGTTCAGAGGTTCTTATATATGATAAATCAGGAAAAAAGCTGGACATGGCGGAAAATATTCTGGGCGCTCTCGGGGAAGTAGGCTTTAAGGAGCTTGGCGTAAAGGAAAGACCAGGGCTTGTGGTGCTCAGAAGATCAAAAATGCCGGCGATTCTGATCGAAACAGGCTTCATTAATAATGATCAGGATAACCAATTATTTGACAAAGCCTTTCAGGATATTGCGCAGGGAATCGCAGATGCCATTTTGGGGACTCTGGGAGAAACACAGACAGCAGAAAAACCATTGTATTACAGGGTACAGGTAGGAGCGTATCGAGAGAGGCGAAATGCAGACAGAATGCTGTACCGCCTTCAGGAGCAGGAATTTCCGGCATATATTATCCACATGGATGGCTATTACAGAGTGCAGGTTGGAGCCTACCGGGAGATTGGGAATGCCATAGCAATGGAACAGAGGCTCAGGCAAGAGGGATATCCTACAATTCTTGTGATATAGGAAAATACAGGATGGATTTTCTGTGAGCTGTGCTTTACAATAAAAGAAATGCTGTCGGCAATATCAGCGGTTGTTGATAGCCCATGCTGAGAGATATGGCGCCGGCTGCATGGAAAAACGGAGGAGAAGAGGATGTATCAGAAATTTCTTTCCCAGGTGAGGGAATTTATCTTTACAGAGAATGCACCGGAGAAGGCGGATATTATTTTTGTACCGGGAAATGGTTATCCCCAGAATGCAGAAAGAGCGGCAGAGCTTTATGAGCAGGGCTTTGCCCCTCTTATTCTTCCAAGCGGAAGGTACAGCATAAGCACAGGAAGGTTTTCAGGAGTGCTTGAAAGACAGGAATGTTATCCTGGACCATATGAGACAGAATGGGAATTCTTAAAGGATGTACTCGTAAAAAACGGCGTTCCAGAATCAGCGGTATTAAGGGAAGACAAGGCGACATACACCTATCAGAATGCGCTTTTTTCAAAAAAGGTGACAGACGCTAAGGGACTTGATATTCGCACTGCTATTTTGTGCTGTAAAAATTATCATGCGAGAAGATGCCTTATGTACTATCAGGAGGTTTATTCAAAGACACGTTTTCTTGTGTGTCCTTCTGTGATTGGGGGTGTGAATCGGGAAAACTGGAATCAGACAGAAGAGGGGATACGGGAGGTAACAGGAGAGATAAACAGAATTATTCAGCAGTTTTCTCTGCTTATGAGCAAAAGCTCCTGTAATGCTGAGGAATAGGAACTTTTGTCACGAAAAAGGGCGCCTGCTGACAACAGAGTACGCAAAAACCGTAATTTGCGGAAACTGTAAAGAGGCATTGACCGCACCTTCTGATAATGGAATATACAAAACCTTCGGAGACTCGAAAACAGTCCCCGGAGGTTTTGTGTGAACAAAGAATGCACCTTTGGCAGATTGCTGTGCCAAGCCACGACTGTCGGATGGGCCAATCCGTATGCAATGAACAGGCTCAGTACATTAATGACCGCAGCTGTGATTGCCGCAGGAATGGCCCTCCTCGTGATGATGCCCGTGGTGATTGCACTGTACATTGGGATTGTAGGCAAGACTTCCGGAGAGATAAGCATTTACAGCAGCGTCGGCGTCTCCGCTGGCTCCCCCATAGAGCTTGATGCCGGCCTGAGCAAGAGCCTGCTGTGCGCCGCCTCCGATGCCGCCACAGATTAACATGTCAACCTGGTGAGACAGGAGAAAGCCTGCCAGTGCTCCGTGACCGTTTCCGTTTGTATCCACAATCTCACTGCTTATGATGCTTCCGTCTGAAACCTCATAAATTTTAAATTGTTCTGTGTGTCCAAAGTGCTGGAAAATCTGTCCGTTTTCATAGGTGACTGCAATTTTCATGATTTGATTCCTCCATTTTTGTTGTACAGAAGCTGCCCATTGCCAACCCGGCGCCTTTGCAATGATGTCTGCAGGCCTTGCCGCATTTGCAGCTGTCTGTATTTCCATCGCATAGAACGTAATCTCCGCCCTGGATAATCAGCTCTCTTTCATTTACAAGACATTCAGCCAGCTTGCTGCGGGCGCTGCTGTAAATAGATTGAGCCGTGGTGCGGGCTACCTTCATCTGTGCAGCGCATTCCTCCTGCGTCATTCCCATCAGGTCAATAAGACGAATGCTCTCAAACTCATCCAGAGTCATAGTAACAGGAGGACGAGCAGAGCAGGAAGCAGACTTAGGGCCAAACTGTCCGCAGGACGGCATGGCACAGATACGTCTTTGTTTACATGGTCTTGGCATAATACACCTCCTGTTTTCGGCATATGCCATTTATTGAGGATATTATAATCCTATTTTAGACATATGTCAATAATGAAAATCAAACAATATATTTCTATTAGGTGGTACGATTGTTCCTGTTCACACGGCTACTGTCCCGCGAGTGTTTTGATGTCACGCTTCTTTGTCCTTGTCTTCAGAAAAAAGGTCAGGAGGAAGATAAATATGCACCTGCTCTATACGGTTTTTGTCGAGCTGTTCTGCAACCAGCCGAATACCGTTTTCCAGAACAACAGACTGTCCCTCTTCGGGAAGGCTGTCGAGCTGCTCGATAATATAGCCCCCGATAGAATCATAATCCTCGGACACAAGAGAAATTCCAAGAGCCTCGTTTACATCATCCAGCTTGGCAGAGCCCTGCACCAGATATTCTTTTCCAGGAGAAAGCTCCTGAATGGATTCCTCCTCGTCTTCATCATATTCGTCACGGATTTCCCCCACAATTTCCTCAAGAAGGTCTTCAAGGGTCACGAGACCGGCTGTAGAGCCGTATTCATCCAAAACAATAGCAAGATTTACAGAGGCCTTGCGCATTTCCAGCATGAGGTCTGCTGTGGCCTTGTGCTGATACGTAAAATAAGGCTCTCGCAGGATTTTACGGATCGAAAAATCCTGTCCCTTTGGAAGCAGCAGAAGGTCCTTTACATTGATGATTCCTATCACATTGTCTGTATTTTCTTCATATACCGGGAAGCGCGTGTGCAAAGTGTCGCGGAAAATTTCCATAAGCTCCTCATAAGTGGAATTCACATCAATAAAGGTCATGTCAATTCTTGGAATCATGACGTCCCTTGCCTGTGAGTCGCCGAAATCCACCACATTGTAAATCATCTGCTTTTCTTCGTTCTCAATTACGCCTTCTTCCTGACTTACGTTCACAAGGGTTCTAAGCTCATGCTCTGTCATAGTGCCGGTCTTTGCGTCAGGGTCGATTCTGAGAAGCCGAAGAAATCCTCTGGCAAGTTTGTTGATAATAAAAACGACCGGTGTGAATACAACCATGAGCGCATAGATAACCTTTGCATAGGCAAGAGCTATTTTCTCAGAATGAATGGTTGCCAGGGTCTTGGGAGAGATTTCGCCAAAAATCAGAATCAGCACAGTCAAAACACCAGTGGCAAGGCCTACATAAGCATTTCCGAACACAGCGATGGTCAGTGTGGTCATCAGAGATGCAGCAAAGTTGTTGACAATATTGTTGCCAATCAGAACAGTACTGAGCATTTTGCTGGAATTAGACACAATCTTATCCAGAATTTTTGCACGTTTGTTTCCCTGCTCTGCCAGCGACTGCACACGAATACGGTTTACCGTTGTCATAGATGTTTCCGCTGAAGAAAAGAAGGCGGAGAGCAGAAGAAGAATTACCAGAATTACAGCTTGTGTAACAACACTTGAGTCCAATGAAAATTCACTCCTTTTTATATTTTTTGGACAATTTGCATGTTGAATGGGTACTATGAGAGAAAATATACATGATTTTCCTGAAAAATGCAAGCCGTGAAAAAAATTACATTTTAGGGTGTCGAAACAATCCATTTTATGATATAATATGGCTTATTGGAAGGAGAGGGTGCTCGCACACTCTCACCCAATAAGCCAACGACAAAATCGAAGATTTTGGAGTGTTATGGGAAGCGTTAGCTTACCATAACATTGGAAGGAGAGGGTGCTCGCACACTCTCACCCAATAAGCCAACGACAAAATCAAAGATTTTGGAGTGTTATGATTTTTTTTGATAGTCAGATGGGCTTTAGGCCTTTTATATATATTGAGGTGAAAGAATTATGAAGAAAATGAGCAGATTATATCATAAGAAAATGACCAAGCTTCTTGCAGCAACAGCTGCTTTGTGCCTGGTATTTGCCGGAAATGGTACAAGGGTGATTTTTGCGGATGCAGTTCCTGCACAGAGACCTTTTATTCCGGATTCAGTTACAATAGACAGCAGTGCGCCACTGGGGGAGATAGAACTTCCGGACAGCGAATGCGGAGTATTGCATTGGGCGGACAGCTCCTATATTCCAACAAGCTCTGGGGAGGCCTGCGAAGTGATTTTTGAACCCTATGATTCTGCTGATTATGAGGGATGGGAGAGCTTTGACGCAGAGACAGGGACACTCAGCGCGTATATAAATGTCATAATTTTGGATGATGACGCAGATACTAAGGAAAACAGCGGCTCTGGGGAGGATTATACAGCCGAAGAAGAGGACGGCGAGGAACTGCCGTCCAGAGAAGACGCAGAAGGCGAAGAGACGACCGGAGAAGAGAGCAGCAAGCAGCCGTCTGAGGAAAATGCAGAAGGCGAAGAGACGACCAGAGAAGAGGACAGCGGACAACTGTCCGGAGAAAACACGGAAATCGAAGAGATAACCGAACAAGAGGGCAATGAACTGCCGTCAGAAGAAGAGGATGGCGAGGAAATATTGTCAGGTGAACAAATACCGGAAAATGCAGAACCCTCAGAAGATGAAGGAACGGATGTTAATGAAGAGAACACAAACGGAGCGTCCGGGGACGGGCTGGCTTCGTCAGATGGAAGCTCTGACAACGGCGCCGATATCTCTGAAGTCGAGGATCAAGTGACAGAAGATATTTTTGAACAGGCGGAGATTGTGGACAACCGGCCAGCCACTCTTCCGGCTGTGGAGGAAATTTCTGAAGAAGAACAGCAGCAGCTGGCAGCGCAGAACCATACCTCCCAGGGGATTACTGTGACAGGAAGCTTTCTTCCGTGGTATGTGCAGTTCCAGGTATCAGGAGGAAGCTCGTATGTGTTTGCGAACGAGGAAGACGCAACCATCTTTCAGGCCTATGAATTTGAGTTGTGGGACACAATCAGCCAGACGGAATATCAGATACCGGATGGAGAATATATCACTGTGACAGTTCCGGTAAAGGAGGGCTATAGCTATGTGATTGAGCATCTTCTGGACAATGGAGCTGTGGAGACAATTATTCCTTATGTAGAAGGAAGCACAATGATTTTCCAGACATACTCCTTCAGCCCGTTTGGGATCGCAGGAAGCAGACCCCTGGTTGGAACAGACCTTACAGAGGATGGCTACAGCGATGCGAATACAGGAGAGGATGAGAATACGCAAGAGAGCGAGGAGCCAGGAACCCAGGCGACCCCGTCTGTGACGCAGACAGCAGGCGCCTCTTCCCAGAGTACAGTGGCCACAGGAACAAGCGCGCCCTCGCAGGCAGAAGCTTCCCCATCTTCTGATACGCAGACGAACACAAACAACGCAAACAGTGTCCAGAAAACGGTAAAAACAGGGGACGACACCAATATTGTACCCTTTGTCATTATTCTGAGCGTGGCGGTGATTCTGATTATCGGCGCAGTGATAGTAATTTTGAAGAGAAAGAAATAGGCTTCTGCCTGTATTTGGAAAGTGTCTGCAAAAGCATACCAGGGGCATATTTTCATGCACAGCTCCATATATATGAATCAGGAGGGCTGTGCTTATGAAAGGAAAGGCGATTCTGAAATCCTTGTTATGTTCGTATGTACTTACAGGACTGTTTCTTCTGGGACTGGCTTATCTTCTGTTTCAGTTTAACCTGGGAGAGGGTGTGGTGACGGCAGGAATTACGGCAGTGTATGTCGTTGCATGTCTGGCAGGAGGAATTACGGCAGGCAAGACCATGCGCAAACAGAAATATCTGTGGGGAGCTGTGGCAGGACTTTGTTATTTTATTCTTCTCGCGGCAGTTTCCTTTCTGGTGGAGAGAAGGTGGGACATGAGTCTTGGACATACAGTGACCACTTTGCTTATGTGTCTTGGCGGAGGAACACTGGGAGGCATGCTGTCCTGACAGAAAATGCCTCGCAAAGCAGTCGTTCGTGAATAGTGACGCTGAAAAAACGTTACTGTTCATTCCGCTCTCAGTAACGAGGCGAAATTCATTCCAGATTGCTTGCGGCAATGGAATTTTGGCTTGTATGCCTTGGGATTTTGGCATATACATGACAAAACACCTCGCGGGACAGTAGCCGTGTGAACAGTAACGAAAAAACAAATACATGCATATTTCTTAAAAAAATGTTTTGAAATATCAATGCACATATGATATACTACGGGATAGACATATCTACATAAAGGAGGAAATTTTATGAAACATATTAAGACATTAAATACAAAGAATCTTCAGAACACTGTTAAGAAGGGCGGCTGCGGTGAGTGCCAGACCTCTTGCCAGTCCGCATGTAAGACTTCCTGTACAGTAGGAAATCAGAGCTGCGAGCAGAAATAACAGCGGCTGTTATACAGAATAGAAGCAGCGGGGTCAAATCCGCTGCTTCCTTCTTGTGTGGAAAGGATAGAGAAAACATGAGCTTGATTCATCGTTATAAAAATAACGGCTATAATATTGTTTTGGATATTAACAGCGGCAGCGTTCATGTGGTAGATGAGGTTACATACGAGGTGCTTGGATGTATGGACGAGGGACTCTCAGACACAGAGACGTTCCAGCGCCTTGAAGGTGTTTTTCAGGAAGAGGATATCAGAACCTCTCTGGAGGAATGCAGAAATCTTGAGAAGGATGGAATGCTGTTTACAAAGGATATTTATGAGGATGCGATTGAGGCATTTTCCTCAGAGCGCCAGACTGTTGTCAAGGCTCTGTGCCTTCATATCGCGCATGATTGTAATCTGGCCTGTCGGTATTGCTTTGCAGAGGAGGGAGAATACCATGGAAGACGGGCGCTTATGAGCTTTGAAGTAGGAAAACAGGCGCTTGATTTTCTGATTCAAAATTCAGGCTCAAGAAGAAATCTGGAAGTGGATTTCTTTGGAGGAGAGCCTCTGATGAACTGGGATGTGGTAAAGCAGCTTGTAGCATATGGAAGAGAGCAGGAGAAGCTCCACAATAAAAACTTCCGTTTTACGCTCACTACAAATGGAGTTCTTCTCAATGATGAAATCATGGAATTCTGCAACAAAGAGATGGCAAATGTGGTGCTGAGTATAGACGGGCGCAAAGAGGTACATAATTTTATGAGACCCTTCCGCAAGGGAGCAGGAAGCTATGACCTGATTGTTCCGAAATTTCAGAAATTTGCAGATTCCAGGAACCAGGAAAGGTATTATGTGAGAGGAACCTTTACTCACCACAATCTGGATTTTTCAAAGGATGTGCTGCATCTGGCGGATTTGGGCTTTAAGCAGATTTCTGTTGAGCCTGTAGTGGCTGCTGACACAGAGGATTATGCTATCAGAGAGGAAGATCTTCCAAAGCTTATGGAGGAATACGATTTCCTTGCAAAAGAGATGATTGCCAGAGAAAAGCAGGGAAAAGGCTTTCAGTTTTTCCATTTCATGATTGATCTGACAGGAGGCCCGTGCGTGTATAAGCGCCTTTCCGGCTGCGGTTCAGGAACAGAGTATCTGGCTGTGACCCCATGGGGAGATTTGTATCCCTGCCACCAGTTTGTGGGCGAGGAGGAATATCTCATGGGAAACGTATTTGACGGCGTTTTGCGTCAGGAAATTAAAAAGGAATTTTCAGGCTGCAATGTATACACAAAGGAAGAGTGCAAAAAATGCTTTGCCAGATTTTACTGCAGCGGAGGCTGTGCGGCAAATGCGTACCATTTTGAAAAAAATATTAATGGATGTTATGAAATCGGTTGCAAGCTGCAGAGGAAGCGTGTAGAGTGCGCCATCATGATAAAAGCAGCTCTGGCAGAGTAGGGCTTAAAGGGCGGCTGTTTACAGGCACAGGAAAGAAGCCTTAAGTGCAGACCTTTGCAAGGCTCTCCTGCAAGCACAGACCGCAGGGAGGAATGGCAAGGGCTGTAAGAGAACAGCTGCTGCAGGCGCTTTTACATTCCAGAGTATAAAATGAAAAGGTTAGAAGGGAAAGAAAGATGAAGAAAAACAAAAGTATTGTGGTGCTTCTTCTCACCGTGATTTTTACGGCTTTCTTCTGCTACACAGCAGGAGTGGGACTTGGACCTACAGGGACAGGCTCTGCGAAGAACATCAAAACAGGCCTTGACCTGTCGGGCGGCGTCAGCATCACCTATCAGGCAAAGGAAAGCAATCCGAGCAGCGAGGACATGGCAGATACCAGGTACAAGCTCCAGAAGCGTGTAGAGCAGTACAGCACAGAAGCACAGGCTTACCAGGAAGGCTCTAACCGTATTACAGTAGAGATTCCGGGGGCAACTGATGCGAATGCAGTGCTTCAGGAACTGGGAAAACCGGGCTCCTTGTGTTTTATTGAGCAGGAGGATGAGGATGGCAACAGCAATTTCTCTCTTCAGGCAGATGGAACTTATGTTCTGGACAGAAGCCTTGAGGAAATCCGCGAGGCAGGCAGCGTGGTTTTGGAGGGCTCTGATATTGCCGATGCAGAAGGAGGCGCTTATCAGGATTCCACAACAAAGAACACAGAATATGCGGTAAGCCTGACTATGACTGATGATGGAAAGGAAAAATTTGCAGACGCTACCACAAAGAATGTGGGAAAGCTGATTGCCATTGTGTATGACAATGAAATCCTCAGCGCGCCGTCTGTAAGAGAGGCTATCACAGGAGGACAGGCACGAATTGACGGACAGAGCAGCGTGGAGGAGGCCAGGGAGCTGGCGTCCTACATTCGTATTGGTTCCTTAAGCCTTGAACTTGAAGAGCTTCGCTCCAATGTGGTTGCCGCGCAGCTTGGAATGGATGCGATTCAGACCTCTGTGAAGGCGGCAGCTATCGGACTTATCATTGTTATTCTGTTTATGATTGCCGTTTACAGAATTCCTGGTCTGGTTTCAGGCATTGCTCTGATTGTATATACAGCGCTGATGCTCATCACATTGAATGCCTTTGACATTACCCTTACGCTTCCGGGTATTGCAGGTATTATTCTTGGCATTGGTATGGCGGTTGATGCAAACGTCATTATTTATGCGCGTATCCAGGAGGAGATTGCAGCAGGAGTCTCTGTGAGAAATGCTATCAGAGGCGGCTTCCAGAAAGCCTTTTCTGCAATCTTTGACGGCAATATTACCACCTTGATTGCAGCCCTGGTGCTGATGTGGCTTGGCTCAGGCACAGTCAAGGGCTTTGCCTACACTCTGGCAATGGGCATTGTGCTGTCCATGTTTACGGCGCTTGTGGTGTCCAGACTGATCGTAAATGCTCTTTATGCAGTCGGACTGCGCGATGAGAAGTATTATGGACGCGCAAGGGACAGAAAGCCAGTAGATTTTCTGTCAAAGAGAAAGATTTTCTTTACTATATCTGCGATTTTGGTTATCTGCGCTCCTGTGGCTATGCTGGTAAACAAAGGAATGGGAAATAAATCCCTGAATTACAGTCTGGAGTTTTCAGGCGGTACCTCCACAAATGTAACCTTTAATGAAGATATGGACATGGAACGGATTGACTCTGAAGTAACCCCTCTTGTGGAAGAGGTAACAGGAGACAGTAATGTGCAGCCCACAAAGGTTCTGGGGAGCAATCAGGTAATTATCAAGACCAGAACACTGAATGTGGAGGAGAGAGAGGCTCTGAACCAGGCTCTTGTAGAAGAGTTCGGGGTGGACGAGCAGAAGATTTCCACAGAGAGCATTTCCTCAACAGTCAGCTCAGAAATGAGAAGAGACGCCATTGTGGCTGTTCTTGTGGCAACTGTTTTCATGCTGATTTATATCTGGTTCCGTTTTAAGGATATCCGCTTTGCAAGCAGCGCAGTTTTGGCGCTCCTTCATGATGTGCTGGTAGTTCTGGCCTTTTATGCAGTGGCGCGTGTTTCTGTTGGAAATACTTTTATTGCATGTATGCTGACGATTGTGGGTTATTCTATCAATGCCACGATTGTTATCTTTGACAGAATCAGAGAGAACCTTCACGGAAGCAAATCCCTGGAGGGACTGGAGGATACTATTAATCTGAGTATTACGCAGACTCTGACAAGGAGTATTTATACCTCGTTTACAACCTTTATTATGGTATTTATGCTGTATATTATGGGAGTATCCTCTATCCGCGAATTTGCCCTTCCTTTGATGGTGGGAATTCTGTGCGGCGCATATTCCTCTGTATGCGTTACAGGCGCGCTGTGGTATGTAATGAAGAAATTCCATGCAGAGCGTCAGGTGGAGGCTGTTAAGACTCCTGCGCCAAGGGCTGGATCTGTGAAGGCAGCCGTTGTAAAAAATACGGCAGCAGCGAAGAACACTTCAGCTCCTGCCAGGAAGACAGAGCCAAAGAAAAAGAATCGCAAGAGAGATAAGGAGCGTCTGGAAAGAGAAGCAAAGCAGCAGAATAAGGACGAGTGATAGCTCCTGCGGCAAACATAAAAATCAGGAAGAAGAGAGAAACTGCATCGCAGGCTTCTCTCTTCTTTCTTCATCCTAAAATAAAAAACATAAGAAAAGGAGGGAAAGCATGGAACGCTGGGTAGTATCTGCCAAGAGGGCGGATTTCCAGGGAATTGCACAGAGGTTTTCCATAGACCCTGTGATTGCCCGCTTAATTAGAAACAGAGAGATACAGGGGGATGATAAGATTCAGGAATATCTCCATGGAAGCAAAAAGGATCTTCCTCATCCGGGCTGCATGAAGGGAATGAAGGAAGCCCTTGCCATATTAATACAGAAAATCCATGAAAAAAAGCCCATACGCATTATCGGAGATTATGATATTGACGGCGTATGCTCTACTTACATTCTTCTGACAGGGCTAAAGCGCACAGGAGCCTGTGTGGATACCTATATTCCGGACAGAGTGGCAGATGGATATGGGATTCATGACCATCTGATCCGCAAGGCTCTGGAAGACAAAATAGATACCATTCTTACCTGCGACAATGGAATCGCTGCCTTTCATGAGATTGCCTTTGCAAAGGAGCAGGGCATGACCGTGGTTGTGACAGATCATCATGAAATTCCCTTTGAAGACAGAGGAGGAGAGCGCAGCTACCAACTGCCTCCGGCAGATGCGATTGTGAATCCACACCAGGCAGACTGTCCGTATCCGAACAAAAACGTCTGTGGAGCTGTGGTAGCCTATCATCTGATTCAGCTTTTATACGAACACTTTCACATTTCAGAGAGAGAGCTGGAGATGCTGCTGGAATTCGCGGCTATTGCCACTGTGGGAGACGTCATGGATCTGCAGGGAGAAAACCGTATTCTTGTAAAGGAAGGCCTGTCAAGGCTTCCCCACACAAAAAATCTGGGGCTTCAGGAGCTGATTCGAGCCAATCATCTGGAAAACGGAAAAATTTCCTCTTATCACATTGGCTTTGTGATTGGTCCCTGCATCAATGCCAGCGGAAGGCTGGACACAGCCGCCCGCTCTCTTGCATTGTTTTGTGCAAAGGACAGGGAGGAGGCCGCCAGACTTGCAGGAGATTTGGTCAGCATGAATACAAGCAGAAAGGCTCTCACAGAGGAAGGCAGAAAAAAAGCCGAGGAGCTGGTTGAAAATACTTCTATTGCAAACGACAGAGTGCTTGTCATCTATCTTCCAGAATGCCATGAAAGTCTGGCAGGCATTATTGCAGGAAGAATCCGCGAGAAATATTATAAGCCGGTTTTTGTTCTTACCAGAGGAGAGCAGGGAGTAAAGGGAAGCGGTCGTTCCATAGAAGGCTATTCCATGTATGAGGAGCTGGTAAAATGCAAGGATCTTATGACGCAGTTTGGAGGACACCCGATGGCAGCCGGACTTTCCATGGAGGAAGGGAAGGTAGAGCTTTTCAGAAAACGCCTGAATGAGAATTGTACTCTTACTGAAAAAGAACTTAGTCCAAAGGTGGTGATTGATGTGGCAATGCCCTTTCCCTATATAAGCAGGAAGCTTATACAGGAGCTTTCTCTTTTGGAGCCATTTGGAAAGGGAAACGAAAAGCCAGTGTTTGCACAAAAGGAAATTCAGGTTTTAAATCCCAGAGCTTTCGGGAAGAATCGAAATGTAGTGAAAATGCAGCTGATGGACAGTCATGGATTCACTATAGAAGGAATTTATTTTGGGGACGCAGAGGCTTTTCTTAAGAATGTCTCTGGCAGAGAGACTGTCTCAATTACCTATTATCCGACCATAAACAGCTATATGGGAAGGGATAGTATACAGCTTGTGGTGCAGAATTACTGCTAAAAGTTTCCCTGGAGAATTGTACAAATATCACATCAGAGAGCGCTTATTATTGCATTATCTTTGTAATTCTACACTAAGTGTCTGCAAAGAGCGGACAAACTGTGAATTTTCATTGAATTTGTAAAAAAAGGGTGCTATAATGCCATATATTAAAAAAATACGTTTTACGACGCAGTATTACAAAAGAATGGAGGCAGAGAAGAATGAAAGCAATAGAAGAATATGTGAGAAGCATTCCCGATTTTCCGAAGAAAGGAATTTTGTTTCGAGATTTAACCAGTGTATTGCAGGATGCGGATGGTTTGGCATTGGCGATAGATTCCATGCAGGCCTGTCTGAAGGATGTGGATGTGGACGTGATTGTTGGAGCTGAATCCAGAGGCTTCCTTTTAGGAATGCCGATTGCTTACAATCTTCACAAAGCCTTTGTTCCGGTGCGAAAGCCGGGAAAGCTTCCCTGCGAGGTGCTTTCCCAGAGCTATTCTCTGGAATATGGGGAGGCTTCCATAGAAATTCACAAGGACGCAATAAAGCCTGGGCAGAAGGTGGTTCTGATTGACGATCTGATTGCAACAGGAGGAACAGCCAAGGCTGCCGTGAAGCTGATAGAGGCTCTGGGCGGAGAGGTTGTGAAGCTGCTCTTTCTGATAGAGCTTCCGGATTTAAAGGGAAGGGAAGTTCTCAGAGGCTATGATGTGGATTCCATTATTTGTTATGAGGGTGAATAAAAAGAGAGTATAGGGAGGCAGGTGAAGTCTATGGAAGAAAAAAAGGTAGGTATGCAGCAAAGTGAAATCCAGAAGGCAAAGTGGGAAACAGTCGCAAAAGCAGATGCAGCGGTAAAAAGCATGAGCGATTTTACAAGCCCAGAGGAGCTGTACAAGGAATTAATTTCCAGTGTGGCAAAGTATCATCCTTCAACAGATATCTCAATGATACAGAAGGCCTATGAGACAGCACGGGAAGCGCACAAGGATCAGAAGCGAAAATCCGGAGAACCCTATATTATCCATCCCCTGTGTGTGGCAATCATTCTTGCAGATCTGGAGATGGATAAGGAGACCATTGTGGCGGGCCTTCTCCATGATTCTGTTGAAGATACCTGGATGACTTATGAGGAGGTAAAAAAGGAGTTCGGGGAGGAAGTGGCGGATCTTGTAAACGGCGTGACAAAGATCGGACAGCTCTCCTATTCCAAGGATAAGCTGGAGATGCAGGCGGAAACTCTCAGAAAAATGTTTCTCGCCATGGCAAAGGATATTCGAGTCATCCTGATTAAGCTTGCAGACCGTCTCCACAACATGCGCACTCTCAAATATATGCGTCCTGAGAAGCAGATAGAGAAGGCAAGAGAAACAATGGACATCTATGCCCCCATTGCCATGCGCCTTGGTATTTCCAAGATTAAGGTAGAGCTTGACGACCTTTCTCTCAAATATCTGAAGCCGGAGGTTTATTATGACCTGGTAGAAAAGGTTGCTCTGAAGAAGAGTGAACGAGAGGAATTTGTGGGGGAAATCGTAAGGCAGGTGCAGCAGCACATGAATTTTGCCGGAATTGACGCACAGGTTGGGGGCAGAATCAAGCATTTCTTCAGCATTTATAAGAAAATGGTGAATCAGGACAAAACCATTGACCAAATCTATGACTTGTTTGCAGTGAGAATTCTGGTAGATACTGTCAAGGACTGCTATGCGGCCCTCGGAGTCATTCATGAAATGTATAAGCCCATTCCCGGCCGTTTCAAGGATTACATTGCCATGCCAAAGCAAAATATGTATCAGTCTCTTCACACCACGCTGATTGGTCCTCATGGACAGCCATTTGAGATTCAGATCCGGACTTATGATATGCATAAGACAGCGGAATACGGAATTGCCGCACACTGGAAGTACAAGGAATCCTCAGACGGCAAGAAGCCTGTAGGACAGAGTGAGGAGGAGAAGATGAACTGGCTGCGCCAGGTTCTGGAATGGCAGAGAGATATGCCGGACAATCGGGAATTTATGAGTCTTCTCAAGGATGATTTTGATTTATTTAATGAGAATGTGTATTGCTTTACCCCGCAGGGAGATGTGAAGGTTCTGCCAAACGGCTCCACACCCGTGGATTTTGCTTATTGTGTACACAGCGCTGTCGGCAACAAGATGGTCGGGGCAAGAGTCAACGGAAAGCTGGTTCCCATTGAATATGTGCTGAAAAACGGGGACAGAGTGGAAATCATCACTTCTCAGAACTCTCCGGGACCGAGCAGAGACTGGCTCAAGATCGTCAGAAGCACACAGGCAAAGAACAAGATCAATCAGTGGTTTAAAAAGGAATTAAAGGAAGACAATATCCTAAAGGGCAAGGAAATGCTGAACCAGTATGCAAGGCTCAAGGGGTATAAATTCAGTATATACAATAAGCCTCAGTATCTGGAGGCTGTGATGAAAAAATATGGCTTCAGGGACTGGGAATCTGTTCTGGCTGCGATCGGTCACGGCGGTCTGAAGGAGGGGCAGGTATTTAACAAGCTCCAGGAGGCTTATGACAAGGAACATAAGGCTGCTCTGACTGACGAGCAGGTTCTGGAATCCGTGGCAGCCAGCGCGGATCGAATGCCAAAGATGAAGAGCAGGAGCGGAATCGTGGTCAAGGGAATTCACGATGTGGCCGTGCGCTTTTCCAAATGCTGTACTCCCATTCCGGGCGATGAAATCGTGGGCTTTGTCACAAGAGGAAGAGGCATTACGATTCACAGAACAGACTGCGTGAATGTTCTGAATATGTCAGAGGTAGACCGTTCCCGCCTCATTGAGGCAGAGTGGCAGGAGCCGGAGAAATCCTCTGAGAAATACATGGCAGATATCAGCATCTATGCAAATAACCGCACAGGACTTCTGGCAGATGTATCCAGAATTTTTACAGAGAGAAAGATTGACCTTAGAAATATTAACAGCCGTACAAACAAACAGGAAAAGGCGACCATCTGTCTGAGCTTTGAGGTAGAGAGTACAGAGGAGCTTGCCAGACTGATAGAGAAACTCAGACAGGTAGAGAGTGTTCTGGACATTGAGCGTACCAGAGGATAGGAGAAAAATATGAAAAATCTGGAAGTGCATACATGCGTGCTGGGTATGGTGCAGACAAATTGTTATTTTTTAGTAAACAGACAGACAAGAGAGCTTTTGATTGTTGATCCGGCAGACTGTCCGGAGAGGATTTTCAGAAAGGTGGAAGAGCTTCACGGAAAGCCGGTCGGAATTCTTTTGACACATGGACACTATGACCATATCCTGGCAGCCGAGGCTGTGAAGGAAAAATACGGGATTGCTGTCTATGCCTGCGCACAGGAGCAGCAGATGCTGGGAGATTCCAGGCTGAATCTGACAGCATACCAGGGACAGCCAGTGTCTCTGAAGGCAGATCACTCTCTCTCTGATATGGAGGTATTTGAGGCAGCGGGCTTTTCTGTGCAGATGCTCCACACTCCAGGACATACAAAGGGAAGCTGCTGCTATTATATAAAGGACGAGGGAGTTCTGATGAGCGGGGACACCCTGTTCTATGGCTCTGTGGGAAGAACCGATCTTCCTACTGGAAGCACGGCGCAGATTGTGGGAAGCCTTCACAGACTGCTTGAGCTTCTGCCGGAAGACACAGAGGTATATCCAGGACACGACTGTCCGACAACTATTGAACATGAAAAGAGGTACAATCCCTTTGTGTGAGAAAATTACAATCCTTTATGAGACACGCGAGTTTGAACATGATATCTATGCTCTGGTAAAGACCTTTTATCCAGGGGCAGAGCTTTTGTCAATGGATAAGAGGAAGGAGGACGGGAGCCTCCTGTCAGACACAGAATGTCTGGAGGAGAGCGACCTGGTTCTCACCGTAGAAGAGGGTGGGAGCTTTTTGCTTCGCACATGCAGCGGCGTAAGAGCCTGCTCTGAGATTTCGGAAGAGCAAAAATGTAAGGGGCAATCTGAGAAGGAAGAGATGTCCCTTGTTTCTTATACCTCAGAGAGCGAAATGCTCTCTCAGGTGCTGGTCACAGACGAGGGCTACAGGGATCGAAAAATACAGAAGGACAGAATGAAGAAGAACTTGTACCTTCTTCTGAAGGCCCATACAGGACGAGAGCTGCCCTGGGGCGATCTGACAGGAATCCGTCCTGTGAAGATTGCCATGGCTATGCTTGAGTCAGGAATGAAAAACACGGAGATTGCAGGTCATATGAAAAGCCTGTACCTGGTAAGTCCTGAAAAGACGGCTCTTGCTGTTGCCATTGCAAACCGGGAAAGAGAGATTCTAAAGAATATTGATTACAACAACGGCTATAGTCTGTATGTGGGAATTCCTTTCTGTCCCAGTATCTGTCTGTACTGCTCCTTCAGCTCCTATCCTCTGAAGGTGTGGAAAAAGAGGGTCAATGAATACCTGGACGCCTTATGCAGGGAAATCCGTACAGTGGCAGAGCTTATGCGCAGCAAGGGAAGAAAACTGGATACCATTTACATAGGAGGAGGAACGCCTACCACCCTGGAGCCGTATCAGCTCCGAAGGCTCCTCTCCTGCATAGGGGAGAATTTTTCCTATGAGGGAATTCAGGAATTTACAGTGGAAGCAGGCCGTCCGGACAGTATCACAGAGGAAAAGCTCGCGGCGCTTCGGGAATTTCCTGTGACGCGGATTTCTGTAAATCCACAGACCATGAATCAGAAAACGCTGGATATTATCGGAAGAAGGCATACAGTGGAGGAGACAAGGGAGGCCTTTGGCCTTGCAAGAAAAGCAGGCTTTGACAACATCAATATGGATCTTATCATAGGGCTTCCGGGCGAGGATAAGGAGATGGTTCGGCATACCCTTGAGGAGATACAAGACCTCTGTCCTGACAGCCTCACAGTTCATTCTCTTGCTGTGAAGCGCGCGGCGCGCCTTAATATGTTCCGGGATCAATACAAGGAAATGAGTTTTGAGAATAATCAGGAAATCATGAGCATGACCATGAAATGTGCCTATGAGATGGGAATGGGGCCTTATTATTTGTACCGTCAGAAAAATATGGCAGGAAATTTTGAAAATGTAGGTTATGCAAAGGTTGACAAAGCCGGAATTTACAATATACTGATTATGGAAGAAAAACAGCCCATCATCGCTCTTGGAGCAGGAGGCTCCTCAAAGCTGGTTTTTGACGGCGGAAAGAGAATTGAGCGAGTGGAAAATGTGAAGGACGTCACCAATTATATCAACCGTATTGATGAGATGCTGGAACGAAAGAAAAATGGAATTTCAACTTATCTATAATAGGGAGGTAAATTTCGTTGGAAACAACAGCCGGACAGATAAAACCATCAGAGGGCAGCAGAATTCTGTCTTATGATTTATCCAGTGAATTGAATCATGGAATTCACGTGAGCAATCTGGCCTATGCCGTATCCAGGGAACTGGGTCTTTCCAGGGAAATCAGCTATCAGCTTGCCCTTGCCGGGATGCTTCACGACATTGGAAAACTGAAGCTTACCGGATACATCAATGGGGAGGAGCATGACCCTTTGGTGATAGAGGAATTAAAATATGTGCGTATGCACTCTGCCCTGGGATATGAGGAACTCAAAGGACAGGGCTATTCAGACCTGGTGCTTAAGAGCATTCTTTACCATCATGAGAATTATGACGGCAGCGGTTATCCGTCCAACCTGTGTGGGGAACAGATTCCTCTGGGAGCAAGGATCCTCCGGGTATGCGACGTATTTGCAGCGCTGACATCAGAGAGGCCGTACAGGAAGGCCTTTGACACAGAGACAGCGATAGAATTGATGATCGACGAAGTGAAAAATTTTGACATGCAGGTATTTCTTGCATTTCAGAGAGTGGTTCATAAAGACGAGGAGGAAGATACATGCCATTAAAAAAGAAACCAGTAACCGGAATGAAGGATATTTTGCCAAAAGAGATGGAAATCCGCAATTATGTCATGAACATGATTCGCGAAACCTATGCGTCCTTTGGATTCTCTTCTATTGAAACTCCCTGTGTGGAGCATATTGGAAATCTGTGCAGCAAGCAGGGCGGAGAGAATGAGAAGCTAATTTTCAAGATTCTGAAGAGAGGCGAGAAATTAAAGCTGGATGCAGCGAAGGAGGAGGCTGATCTTGTAGATAGCGGTCTTCGCTATGACCTGACAGTTCCTCTTTCCAGATATTATTCCAATAATGCCAATGATCTTCCGGCGCCCTTTAAGGCTCTGCAGATGGGAAATGTATGGAGGGCAGACCGTCCTCAGAGAGGGCGCTTCCGTCAGTTCATGCAGTGTGATATAGACATTCTGGGAGAGCCGACCTATATGGCGGAGATTGAGCTGGTTCTGGCTACCACTACGCTTCTCGGAAAGCTGGATTTTTGCAATTTCACCATCCGCATCAATGACAGGAAGATTCTAAAGGCCATGGCAGAGTACAGCGGTTTTCCAAAGGAGAGCTTTGACACAGTGTTTATTATCCTGGATAAGATGGATAAGATTGGGCTTGACGGTGTGGAGGAGGAGCTTGCCAGAGAGGGCTTTGCACAGGAGGCAATCGACACCTATCTGGGGCTTTTTAAGGAAGTGACAGGTGATATTCAGGGAATCCGCTATCTTAAGGAGAAGCTTCAGGGCGTTCTCTCTCCAAAAGTGGCAGAGGATCTGGAGACCATTATCTCTACTGTGGACGCTGTGAAGACAGCAGATTTTCGCATGTGCTTTGATCCGACTCTGGTTCGTGGAATGTCCTACTATACAGGCCCCATTTTTGAGATTGCCATGGATGAATTCGGAGGCTCTGTGGGAGGCGGCGGACGGTATGACGAGATGATTGGAAAATTTACAGGCAGCAGCACCTGCGCCTGCGGCTTTTCCATAGGCTTTGAGAGAATCGTTATGCTGCTTCTGGAGAGAGGCTATGAGATTCCGGGAACAAAGAAAAAGAAGGCATACCTGATTGAGAAAAACATGCCTTCAGAGAGGCTTGCCGAGATTTTCCGTCAGGCAGAGGCAGAGCGCTCTCAGGGAGTGCAGGTAACAATAGCTGTTATGAAAAAGAATAAAAAATTCCAGAAGGATCAGATGATAAGCGAAGGCTGCACGGAATTTGTGGAATTTTTCAGGGATAAGCGATAGAAAAGAGGAGAAAAAGATGGCTGAAAGTATGCAGGGACTGCACAGAACATGCCGCTGTGCAGAAGTTACCACAGACATGATTGGCAGAGAAATTACACTCATGGGATGGGTGCAGAAGGCAAGGAACAAGGGCGGAATTGTTTTTGTGGATTTGAGAGACCGTTCTGGAATCATGCAGTTGATTTTTGAAAACGGAAGCATTGATGAAGAAGGCTTTGAGAAGGCGGGAAAGCTCAGAAGCGAGTTTGTTATTGCTGCAACAGGCGTTGTGGAAAAAAGAGGGGGAGCTGTGAATGCGAACCTCTCTACAGGAGAAATCGAGATGAGAGTGAAGAATCTGAGAATTCTCTCTGAGTCAGAGGTTCCTCCTTTCCCAATTGAAGAGAACAGCAAGACAAAGGATGAGGTTCGCCTCAAATATCGTTATCTTGACCTGAGAAGACCAGACCTTCAGAGAAATCTGATGCTCAGAAGTCAGGTGGCAATGCTTACACGCGAGTTCTTCCGTAAGGAGGGATTTTTGGAGATTGAGACTCCCACGCTGTGCAAGAGTACGCCGGAAGGTGCAAGAGACTATCTGGTGCCCAGCCGTGTGCATCCGGGAAGCTTTTACGCGCTTCCGCAGTCTCCTCAGCTTTACAAGCAGCTTTTGATGTGCTCAGGCTATGACCGTTATATTCAGATTGCCAGATGCTACCGCGACGAGGACTTAAGAGCTGACCGTCAGCCAGAGTTTACGCAGATTGACATGGAGCTTTCCTTTGTGGACGTGGATGATGTCATTGATGTAAACGAGAGATTTCTGGCCTATCTCTTTAAGGAGGTTCTGAATGTGGAGGTTCCGCTTCCGATTCAGAGAATCACCTGGCAGGAGGCCATGGACAGATATGGCTCTGATAAGCCTGACCTTCGGTTTGGAATGGAGCTTCATGATGTGAGCGAGGTTGTGAAGGGGACAGGCTTTGCTGTATTTAAGAATGCTCTGGACAATGGCGGAAGTGTGCGAGGAATCAATGCCCAGGGACAGGGGGCTATGCCGAGAAAGAAGATCGACAAGCTTGTGGAGTTTGCGAAGACCTACGGGGCAAAGGGACTCGCCTATGTGGCAATCGCACAGGACGGCAGTCTTAAATCTTCCTTTGCCAAGTTTATGACAGAGGAGGAGATGGATGCTCTTGTGGCTGCTATGGATGGAAAGCCAGGAGACTTGCTCCTTTTTGCAGCAGATAAGAATAAGGTGGTTTATGATGTGCTTGGCGCGCTCAGACTGGAAATGGCAAAGCAGATGAACCTTTTGGACAAGAATGTTTACCGCTTTGTGTGGGTGACAGAATTTCCGCTGCTTGAGTGGAATGAGGACGAGAATCGCTATCAGGCCATGCATCATCCGTTTACCATGCTCATGGATGAGGATCTGCCTCTTCTGGACACAGACCCAGGAAAGGTTCGCGCCAAGGCATATGACATTGTGCTGAATGGAAATGAAATCGGCGGAGGAAGCGTACGTATTCACCAGAATCATATCCAGGAGAGAATGTTTGAAGAGCTTGGCTTTACCAGGGAGGCTGCTTATGAACAGTTCGGCTTCCTTCTGGACGCCTTCAAGTATGGAGTGCCGCCTCATGCTGGACTGGCCTATGGACTCGACCGTCTGGTAATGCTGATGAGCAAGATGGACAGCATCCGCGATGTGATTGCCTTTCCAAAGGTAAAGGACGCTTCCTGTCTCATGACAAAAGCGCCGGGAGCTGTCTCTGGGCAGCAGCTTGAGGAGCTGTGTCTTCAGATAAAGGAAAAGGAATAAAATAGCTCCTGCCTGTGCGCAGGCAGTAATAGAACACACAAAACCAGAAGAGGAGGATACTCATGCACATGTATCCTCCTCTTTTGGAAATTTTTTTATAATATATCAGCCAGAAAACCTATGACCTTTAGGAAAAGGGGCGGTTACATTTCAGGAGTAAGTGTCTGCGCCAGATCCCCGAACAGGGCATTTTCCAGGCTCTTGTCATCCATCTGTATCTCCCACAAAATTCCATTGTCAATCAGTGGAATGACCAGAGTGTTGGAAACAAGTGCTTCATTGTTCTGAATGGCTTCAACCAGAAGGGCGCGGGATTTTTGCTGCCTCTTTTCTGCGCCGTCAATCACAGCGTCAGCAGAGGCGAGATACACGTCCATTTCAGCCTGATAAGAATTCAGGATAGTATCTATATCAAAAGTCATAAAACTCACCATCACTTCTGCCTGATAACCGTCTTCCTTTACTTCCTGGATCTCATACTGGAAAACCTTGTGAATCTGGCTTATGATGGCATTGGCAATGCTGTTCTCCTCTGTGCTGTCTGCCTCTGTCAGCTCGTCTATGCTGAGAAAGGATGCCATAAGCGCATCGTCCATACTGCAAAAAGTGTCAAGATAAACCTGAACCGTATCTCCTGGCGGAAGGATGTCAGAATCAGCAAGACAGGCCAGAAGCCCTCCGATAAGCTGATTTTCCAGAGCCTGATTTTTTACAAGCTCCCAGGCGTCATTTTCTTTCTGGAGTTCAATCGTACAGGAAGAGCTTATAGGAGCGTAATTGGTATCCTTCATAAGCTCTCCAAGCAAAAGAAAATCATCCTTCAGGGAGGGAGAAGCCTTAGAGCTTTCCTTTCGGGCGGCAGACAGGATATTGTTTTTGAGTTTTGCAGCGGCAAAATCTCTGGCAAGAGCAGGGGCGTCAATAGTGGTGAGCGTGACCTGCGCAGAGGCATGGGTATCAGAGCTTATCTGAATATCTGCGATTTCATAATCAAAATCCTCAAAAAACAGAGGAAAGATTTCTTCTAATTCAGGAGAAAGCTCAATATCCTCAGAGGTATCAGAGAAAATTTCTGTAAAAGAAATATATTTTTGTGCTTCCTCGGGATTGGGCTGCTTTAGAGAATCCAGCTCTCTGGTGAGTGTCTGCTTGATAAGGGTTTTGCTGTTTCCTGTGAGGCTGCATCCAGAAAAGAGAACCATAGGACACAGGCAAAGACACAGGAAGGGTTTTTGAATTTTCATAGGCGTGTTCCTTTCTGCCGCTTGCTGCCCAAAAACAGCAGGCAGCGATTTTGAGGTTGATAGTTACTGGTAGTATAGTGCAGATAGTTTCCATTTTCTTCCATACAGTTTACCAGAATTTCACAGAAAAGTCAAAAATTCAGGCTGTGTGCAGGGTTTTCTTTTGGGGTAGAATCTGGTATGATATATGAGTTATAGTATGAAAGTAAGCTTTCATATCTATCTTTATGGCAGGTGCAGGACCTGCCGTGCAGAGGAAAGTATAATGTTTATGGCGCTGTCTGCATTGGCAGACATGTCCGTTTGGAAGGGTTTTAAGCCGGGGTATAGCCCGGAACGGAGGAAAAAGATGAAAAAACGTTTTTTTATAGTACCGGTTGCCCTGCTTGCAGTGGGAGCAGGAGGATATTTTGGCTGGCAGTATCTCATGGAAGAAAATGCAGAAAGTGAAAATGCTGTTTATGTTACTGCCATCAGCTCCCTTTCCCAGACAGCGGCAGGAACACAGAATCGCTATGCAGGAGTAGTGGAACCCCAGGATACTGTGGAAGTGAAGCTGGAGAGCGGCCGTCAGGTTTCAGAGGTAAAGGTAAAAGAAGGACAGGAGGTCAAGGCAGGAGACGTACTCTTTGAATATGACCTGAGCAGTATTCAGGATGACCTTACAGAGGCAGAGCTTGAATATGACCAGCTGATAAATGAAGCCAATGGAATCATGGATCAGATTAATACCTATATGAAGGAACAAAGGAGCGCCTCGCAGGATCAGCAGCTTTCCTATACGATTCAGATTGAGACAGCGAAGATGTCTCTTAAGAAAAATGAATATAATCAGAAAAGCAAGGCAGCAGAGATTGAGAAGCTTAAAAGTTCTATGAATCAGACGGCAGTTACCAGCCAGATAGACGGGGTTATCAAGAAGATAGACACCAGTCAGATGGGAACAGAAGAGTCCTCTGACCAGGATTCCTATTTTTCAGGAAACAGCGGAAGCGACAGTAATGCGTTTATTACCATATTGAGTACAGGCGCCTATCGGGTAAAAGGAAAGGTCAATGAGCAGAACTACCAGAGCATTGCTCCGGGGCTTCCTGTGATTATCCGCTCCAGAGTGGACGAATCACAGACCTGGAGCGGCACAATGGGAACGATTGACACAGAGAGCAGCAATGATAATCAGAATAATATGTATTATTATGGGATGAGCAGCGATTCCCAGACAACCTCCAGCAGCTATAATTTTTATGTGGAGCTGGACACCTCTGAGGATCTGATGCTGGGACAGCATGTGTATATTGAAATGGATGAAGGCCAGCAGGAAGAAAGGGAAGGTCTGTGGCTGAATGATTATTACATAGTGGACATTGCCGGGGAACCCTATGTGTGGGGAAGCACTGAGAATTCCAACAAGCTCGAAAAGCTCCCTGTTGTTGTGGGAGATTATGATGAAAATCTTGGAAAATATGAAATTCTGGAAGGGCTTAGCGAGGAGGATTATATTGCCTTTCCGTCAGGGGCTATGGAAGAGGGGCTTCCAGTGCTTGTGACAGATGATCTGCAGCTGATGATGGAATCCTCCCTTCAGATGGACATTGACCAGGAGGGGGATGCCCTGCCAATAGACAGCGAAGATGAGGACACGGAGAATCAGGAGAGCTTGTCGGACGAAGAAGTGAATCCGCTGGATGGAACAGAAATCATAGACCAGGAAGGGGAGCAGGGAATCAATAATATGGATGCAGGCTCTGACATAGATATTCCAGATGATATTTCTCAAAATGTGCAGGTGATAGATGAATGGTCAGACGAGATGCCTATGGAGGACGCTGCTTCTGAAAGCGGTATGACAATGGATGAGGATCTGACTCCTGTTAATGAGCTGTCAGATGAGGATATGCAGATGATGGATGAGGCCTTCCCTGTTGAAGGAGAGGAGATGGGCTGATGTTTCTGGAAATAAAAGGTATTTACAAGGATTATGAGCAGGGAAAAATGAAGGTGCCTGTTCTGAAGAATGTGAATTTCTCCATGGAAGAGGGGGAATATGTAGCCATTATGGGGCCGTCAGGCTCTGGAAAAACCACGCTTATGAATATTATCGGCTGTCTGGACAAGGCAAGCCGGGGAGATTATTTTCTGGACGGAGTAGACCTGAATGCATGCAGTGAGAATGCAATGTCAGATATCCGCCTTCATAAAATCGGCTTTGTTTTTCAGAGCTTTCATCTTCTGCCAAAGCAGACGGCTCTTCAGAACGTGGAGATGCCTCTGCACTATGCGCGTATTCCCAAGAAGCAGCGCAGAGAAAAGGCGCTCAGGGCACTTGACCGGGTAGGCTTGTCAGACCGGGTGAATTTCCGGCCCAATCAGCTCTCAGGAGGCCAGATGCAGAGAGTGGCCATTGCCAGAGCAATGGTAAATAATCCCAGGCTTCTTCTGGCGGACGAGCCGACCGGTGCGCTAGACAGCAAATCCGGCGCACAGGTAATGGAGCTTTTCAAAAGCCTGAATGAGGAGGGTGTGACAGTTCTGATGATTACTCATGACCCTGAGATTGCTGCCCATGCCAAGCGAGTGGTGACAATTCGTGATGGAATTCTGGCAGAGAAAGGAGTCGGCAGATGAACAAATTCGCAAAAAGAGCCCTGGCAGGAACTCTGACTCTGGCAATCCTGGCAGGAGCGGGAGCTGGAGCCTATTATTATGCAGGGCAGAGGAACCAAAAGGAGATTCTGGTGATTCCGGTTTCAAGTCTGAACACAGAGGTTTATATGATGGATAACAACCTGGAGGGAAGCGTGGCCACAAATGTGTACCAGAACGTGAACCTGGATAAGGACACCCAGATTCTGGATGTATATGTCCAGACAGGAGACCATGTGAAAAAAGGCGATAAGCTTGTGACCTTTGATATGACTCTTCAGGAGATGGAGCAGAATATTAACAGGCTTACCCTGCAGAGCTATCAGAACAATCTGGCAAAGGCGCAGAAGCGTCTCTATAGTCTTCAGAACGGAGGTCCTATTGTGGAGGAATCTGAGAGTTCGGATTTGAATTTATCAGATATTCCGGTTACAGACACAGGCATAGACAATGATATGGCAAGGCTGGAGGAGGGAGACTCATCCCAAGGCTCTCCCATGCTGCTTGCCGCTTCCTGGCAAAAATCTCTGCTGCTTGCCTTTGCAGAGGACTTTGAACAGGAAATCATTTCTGAGGATGCACCTTCAGGGCAAAATGACGGAGATGTTTTCTCAGAATCGGATTTTGCCCAGGATTCTGGATGGGAGGAAGAGATAATTGAGCCTCAGCCAGTGGAAACACCGGAGATCACCCTCCCCCCGGATGAACCGGAGCTTTTGGAACCTGAAATTCCGGAGCCGGAAATCAGCGAAACGCCGGAGCCGATTCCCTCAATAGAGCCTGCCCTGACGCCGGAGCCTACGGAAACGCCGTTTCCCTCGCCAAGTCCAAGACCTTCTCAAACACCAGAGCCTACGATAAGCGGAAGTGATGCGCCGGACATTTTTGAGGATCAGACCCCTGAGCTTTATCTGCTTCTGGATGAGAACAGCAAATCATATAAAGGAACAGGAACAGAGGATGATCCGTATGTGTATCTGTGCAATGCAGAAGAGGGAAGGGTGATTGCAAAGGGAACCTTCATGAATCTGATGGCAGGCTATAATAAGGAAGGCACAGAGGTGATTCATGAGGGCGGATATTGGTACAGACTGGAATTCTATGACCCAGGGAGTGTATTTTCCTTTTTTGACAGACAGGATGCACAAGGAAATGGAGAAACAGACACGCTGCCTGATGACCTGGAGGGTCTATCGGATGATTTGGAGAGTTTTGACGATCTGACAGAAGGTACAGACCAGACCTCTATGAGTTTTGACGAGCAGCTTGCGGCGCTCTGTCTTGGCTATTATTATCAGAATGGAGGCCTTATGACAGAACCTATGAGGGTTCAGGACGAAGTAGAGTTTACTCTGGAAAATTCGATTATCCCATCCCAGGATGAGACGCCGGATGAGGACTGGGGAAATGACACTCTCACTACGGATACAACAACTACAATAAGTCGGGCAGAGGCTATTAAGCAGCAGGAGAGGCGGATTGCTTCCATTAAGCTTGATATCCGAAAGCTGGAGCTTAATATTTCAAAGCTTGATAAAAAGCTGGAAAAGCAGACAGTTGTAAGTACAGTGGACGGCGTGGTCAAATCCATGGGAGACCCGGAGACAGGTACCTACGAGGGAAATGCCTTTATGGTCATTGAGAGTGATACGGGGTATTATATCAGAGGAACAGTAAGCGAGATGTATCTCGAACAATTTAAGGCCGGAACGATTATCAATGGATATTCCTATGAGACAGGTGTGCGCTTTGAAGCAGAGGTTCGTGAGGTATCGGATTATCCTGTGAGCAGCAGCGGCTACAGTATGGGGTGGGGAAGCCCGAACAGCAATGCCTCCAGCTATGAGTTTATTGCCTATGTCACAGATCAGAGCGTGAATCTGAAGAGCGACCAGTGGATTTCTCTTTCTTTTCAGTCCTCCTCCTCAAAGAGCAGCAGCCTGAATATTGCGCAGGCCTTTGTGCGTACAGAGAATGGTCAGAGCTATGTGTATAAGAACGATAACGGCGTCCTGAAAAAGCAGATAGTAAAGGCAGGAGCGAGCAAGGACGGAGGCTACAGTGTGCCTGTTACCAGCGGAATTACCATGTCTGATATGCTGGCCTTTCCATATGGAGACGATGTGAAGGAAGGGCAGAAGACAAAAGAGGGAAGTCTGGATGATTTGTACAACATGAGCGCTGGGCTGGGATAAGGAGGAAACAAGATGATTGAAAATATAAAATTATCCTTTGAGGGGATTTGGTCCCACAAGATGAGGTCTTTTTTGACAATGCTCGGCGTTATCATCGGCATTGCCTCCATTATTTCCATTGTTTCCACTATTAAGGGAACCAGTGAACAGCTCAAAAATAAAGTGATCGGTTCAGGAAATAATCTTGTAACAGTGACCCTGAACAATGGAGACATAGAATACGATCCAGAATACAACAGCTCTCCGAATGCCCCGATTCTTACAGCACAGCAAAAGGAGAAGGTGCTTAAGCTGGATGATGTGACGAACGCTTCCTTTTATTACAGCCGCAATTATGCAGACAGTATTTATCATAATAATTCCGGCCTTCAGGGCGGCAAGGTGTATGGAATCGACCTGAATTATCTGGATACGGCGGGATATATTATCCAGATGGGAAGAGGCTTTGTGAAAAAGGATTATGAGGATTACAGAAAAGTAGCGCTTCTGGACTCCAATGCTGCCACAGGTCTGTTTGAGACTGAAGAGCCTCTTGGAAAAACAATTGAAATAAAAGGGGAACCTTATATTGTCGTAGGAATCATCCGCGAAAGCCAGGATTCTCAGCCAAACATTGAAACACTTTCAGATTATTATACTTATTCTCAGAACAGCTCTGGCCTGGTTCTTGTTCCGGACAGTACATGGCCTATTATTTATCAGTACGACGAGCCTCAGAATGCAATTATCAAGGTATCAAACACAGAGGCTATGAGTACGGTGGGAAAGAAGGCGGAGGACATTCTGAATGAGAACCTGAACGTTGCCAATACGCTTGATAAGCTCCAGGGCTCTGTTTCTGAAGAGGATGGAGAGGAGACAGGAACAGCAGAGATAACTTCAACAATTCAGTATAAAGCAGACGACCTTCTGGAGAGAGCCAAGAATCTTCAGGAACTTAGTGAAAGCACGAATGCCCAGCTTATCTGGATTGCCAGCATTTCTCTTCTGGTAGGAGGAATCGGCGTTATGAATATTATGCTGGTTTCTGTGACAGAGCGAACAAAGGAAATAGGACTCAAGAAGGCAATCGGAGCCAGAAAAAAAACGATTCTTCTTCAGTTTTTGACAGAGGCGGCGGTTCTGACAAGCATCGGAGGAATCCTGGGTGTGCTGGGAGGAATTGTCATGTCTCAGGTAGTGCATAGAGTGTCAGGGACTCCAACAGCCATCAGCGTGCCTGCGATTGTGGCGTCTGTGGTGTTTTCCACGATGATAGGGCTTATTTTCGGTTTTCTGCCCTCTGTGAAGGCGGCAAATCTGAATCCAATTGATGCTCTGCGAAGTGAATAAAAAATCTCTCACAGGTACTAAGCTAATGGAGCAGTAAGAGGAGTTTCCGCGGTTAAAGCGGAAACTCCTCTTGTTTTTGATATGCCATTGCAGATTTTGCAGGGGATTTTTTAATAGAGATAAAACCCTCTGAGAGAATGTATACTCGCGGATTAAGGGCAGGTCCTTAACCGAATGGAAAATGTAGCTCCGCCTCCGGGAGTGTCTGTGACAGAGATGCTTCCCCCGTGCAGCTTTATAATCTCATGGGCAATACAAAGTCCAAGACCAAAATGTTCTCTGCTGTGTCTGGAGGAGTCGGCTCTATAGAATCGCTGGAACACAGCCTCCTTTTGCTCGTCCAAAATTCCCGGCCCGTTGTCACATACCTGCACAATGGTCTCCCCATTTTCATAAATCAGTCTCAATATAATGCGTCTTCCTTCTGGAACATAGGTCATTGCATTGTCCAGCAGAATCGCCAAAACCTGGGAGAGACGGGCAGCATCCGCATATACAGGAGGAGTAGGCTCCTCTGGAAGTTCAATGCAAAGCTGCCTCTTCTTTTGTCTGGCAAGAGGCCAAAAGCTCTCGTAAGTCTGAAGAAGCAGAGTATCAGCCTCTACAGGAACGAGCTGAATACTAAAGGAATGATTGTCAGCATTGACCAAGGAGAGCATATCCTCAATAAGTCTGGACATACGGCTTCCCTCCTGCTCCATCATATCCATGAAATGCTCTGCCTCAGAGGTTTTTGCCTGCCTGAGTGCAGACAGGCAGGAGAGCATGACAGTGAGAGGGGAGCGAAGTTCATGAGAGGCTGATGCGATAAACTGTACCTGCTGCTTCTGATTTTTCTCCATAGGACGGAGCATATGGCCGGTAAAAAACCAGGAGAACAGGCACAGAGCCAGAATTCCAATAAGGGCGGCCCCTGCAAAGTACAGCCTTTGTGTGAAAATCTGTTCCTTAATGAGATCCTGGGGATAGAGAAAGAGTGCGCTTAGGAACCCCTCGCTTTTGGGAATGACAGCAGCGCAGGCAAAATAATCCTCTCCATTCAGGGAAAAGGAGAATTCCTCCTGCTGCGTGAGTGCTAAATTCCTGGGAGAGGAGAGGTCAAGCCCCAGCGTATCCTGGCTGATTTCTGCTGCCCTGGAAAAAGCAGCCTGTGCAGAGGGAGAAGGATTCAAATGCTCAAAATACAGCGGCTTTTTATTATCCATAAGCTGAATATGGAGATGATATTTTTGCTGGCTTTCCAGAAGCCACTGGTGAGGAATCAGGCTTTGGCTTTCCAGGTAAGAAATACAGGAGGAGGCATTGTTGAGAAACGAGGCATAAAGGTTTGTCTTGATTCCTGATTCAGAGATATACAGACAGGCACAGGACATGGCAATCAGTACAAGACCTGTAATCAGCGTGGAAAACAGGGTAAGCTGGATGTGCAGTTTCCGAAACATAGAGGATTCCTTTCGCTGCTGTTCACACGCGGCTGTTTTGCAAAGCATACTGCTGACGCGGACAGCGGCTTCCTTTCTAAAGTCAGGCAAAGAGTAGTCTTTGCCTGCGTGACGTGCTTATTGTAGCACATCCTTGTGTAAAAGAAAACCCTCTGTCTTTGTTTTAGGAGAAAGCCCTAAAAACATAAAAATTTAATTCCTTTAGAGAATGCTTAGAGAAAAGCCTGTTATGCTGATAAAAAATAAAGAAAGAGAAAAGGAGAATAAAAGAATGAAAATGCTCAGATATAGTTTGAGAAAATTCGGCTGCTTTTTTACAGCTGCAGGTCTTGCTCTGTCTGGCTGTTCAAAAGCACCGGAAAAATATGTGGATGCGCCTGAGATGTCAGAGACAAAGAAAGAAAAAAGCAGTACTGCTATGGGAAGATATCTGGAACAGGAGATTTCTATTCCGGCAGATATTCAGTATATGCTGGTGCAGCAGTTCCTTGAGGATGGAACCCTGCGTATTGCCGGAATGACAGAGGACGGCTGCTATTTTGCAGACTCAGCAGACGGAGGCGCTACCTGGACAGAGCCAGAGCATTCCCAGGAATGGAAGCAGACTTTGGGGGATTCTGCTGCTGCCTGGGGAATCAGCAAAAAGGGAGAAATGTTTGTTGAAACAAAGGATTACAGCGCCATTGAAAAAGCACAGGAGGATGGTCTGGAGATCAGCATGGAGGATTATGATACCATGGTCACAGCCAAATATTATTATATAGACGAGACCGGAGGCATCCAGGAAATAACAAATACCTCTGTTCTCAATGAATTAAGCTATATCAGCCAGTGCCAGTTCCTGGAAGATGGAAGGCTCCTTCTGAGAGACAACAGTGACTTTATCTATCAGGTAAACCCAAAGACAGGAGAACTGATACAAAAGTATGCATGCTCAGATTTTGTACTGAGCTTTGGTGCAGTGGGAAATCATCTTATAGCTATTACCATGGAGAATGTTCTGTATTTTAATATTGAGACAGGAGAGCCAGAAGAGGGAGACGCTGCTTTTATCCGGCATGTCAAAGAAAACAAGGCGAATTTTGCACTTACCAATATTGCTACAACTCCCAGCGTTCTGAGCGCAGGAGAGGAAGAGGGCAGTATTATTTTTGTGAACCATGACGGGATTTTCTACTATACCATAGGAGGAAACATGGTGGAGCAGCTTGCAGACGGAAGCTTGAATTCTATGGGCGCTCCGGCAACAGGCTTTATAAACATAATGCAGGCAGAGGACGGCTCCTTTTACTTGGCCTGCACAGGCCCTGAAGGGACTCCTGTGATTTATCATTATGTATATTCCAAGGATGTGTCCACAGTTCCGGCCACAGAGCTTACGGTCTATTCTCTCAAAGACAGTGATTTTATCCGTCAGGCAATTACAGAATACCAGAAAAAGAATCCAGATGTGTATGTCCGATTTGAACAGGGGCTGACAGGGGAGGATGGAGTCACACAGAGCGATGCCCTGAAGACCCTGAACACAGAGATTATGGCAGGAAAGGGACCGGATATTCTGCTTCTCAATGAGATAGATTATGAAAAATACGAGGACAAAGGACTGCTTGTGGATATACAGGAATGGGTACACACTGTGCAGGATGAGGAGGGACTCCTGGAAAATATTCTGAATGCTTATACAAAAGAGGATGGAAGCATTTATGAAATTCCGCTTCAGTTTGGAATCCCAGTTATATGGGGATCAGAGGAAGTGATTGACAAAGTTACAGACATCAAATCGCTGACAGAAGCAGGACAAAGGGTGCGCGAGCTTCACCCAGAGGCTCCAAATGTGATTTCAGGAAGCAATGTAAACTATTTGTTCAAGAAGCTGGCGCCTGTGTGCAGCAATGTATGGATGGCAGAGGACGGCTCCTTGAACAGGGAGACACTGACAGAATTTTTCAGTGAATTTAAGACCTTGTACGGGCTTGATGCCAATGAACACGCAGAAGAGCTGAATGCTTACTATGAGTTTAACACCTTTGCTTATTGGGACATGGGACTTGATATCATGGGAATGATGGCCGGCGACAAATATTTGGATATTGGCGGTCTGTATTCTCCGAGTCTTATAGTCATGATGTACAATGTACAGGAGCTGATGGAGGGAGTTGACTTTAAGCTTCTGAAAATGCAGGAGGAAGAAATATTTGTGCCGGTGAACCTTGTGGGACTGAATCAGAAAGGAACACACAAGGAGGAGGCAGGAGCATTTCTGGAATTTCTTCTCTCAGAGGAGGGACAAAGCTCTGGAGGAGCCAGCGGACTTTCTGTCAACACCAGAATATATGAAAGTCCAGAGTATTGGGGGCTGGACGGAAAATATGACGGCATCACCTACAGCTCTTCGAATAACCAGACAGGAGTAAGTGTAGAGCTTGAAGTAAAGAGGATAACAGAGGAGCAGGCAAAGCGGGTTCAGGAGATGGGACTCTCTCTCACAAAGCCGGCAGAACTCAATTCTATTCTTCTTGAGGCGATTGAGGCGAGCCTGGAACAGTATGTGTATGAAGATAAGCCTCTGGAAAACTGTATTTCTGCCCTTATACAGCAGATGAATCTGTATCTTTCCGAATAACTGGCAAACACTCTTCATGGGACTTTGCGCCCCAGGGCTTGTGGGTGAGGCGAGGCTTTTGCACAGGAGCATTTCATGGAACAGCTGTCGTGTGAACAGTAACCGCAGGGAGCTTTGAGCGCAGGTAATCTGCAAGGGTATTGACAGATGGATTTTTTGTATGATAACGTAGGGTATAAGAAAAATATAAAATATTTTTTTAATCTGTATAATAGTTAGGAGAGACACAAATGCCGTATTTATTTGTACATTTTAGGGAAAAATCCACCCCTGACGGAGAACAGGTATATTTTGGACTTAGCAGGGACGGCTTTCACTGGGAGGAAGTAAATGAAGGCCGTCCGGTTCTGTGGGCTTATTACGGAGATAAAGGAGTCCGGGATTTCACTATTATTCGCAGTGAAAAGGACCAAAGGTTCTATATTCTGGCAACAGACCTGAGCCTTGCTTATGGAATGAGAAATCAGTATCACCATTCCTGGAGGGAAATTGCTGTAAAGGGAAGCAGGAATTTTGCCTTCTGGGAATCCGAAGACCTTGTAAACTGGAGTGAACAGAGAATGCTGTCCATAGGCACAGAGGATTTTGGCTGCATGTGGGCGCCAGATATTATTTATGACAGAAAAGAGGAAAACTATGTGATTCATTGGTCCTCTTCTCATAGGAGCGATAATTATGAGAAAAAGAGGATTTATTATTGCCGTACCTGTGATTTTCACACCTTCACAGCGCCGCAGCTTCTCTATGAAAAGCCGGACAGTGGGGTGATTGACACAGCAATCTATGAAGAAAACGGTAAATTCTATATGTTTATCAAGAGTGAGGAAAATCCGGCAAGAGTCCAGCTTATGAGAGCAGATCAGGTGAGAGGCCCTTATGAAACCATACAAGACTTTGACGAAAGCATGAAGAGTCTTGAGGAGGGAGTATATGAAGCACCCACGGCCATGAAGCTGGAGAGCGGAGAGTGGTGCCTGTTCCTTGATTTTTATGGGGTCAAAGGTTCTGGACAGGGCTATGTTCCGTTTGTCTCAGAGAATCTGGACAGCGGTATTTTTCTCCGCTCAGATAAGTCCTTCTCCTTTCCCTATGGCTTTAAGCACGGAACCATTCTCCAGATTTCAGGAGAAGAGTATGAGCGGATAAAAGCCCATAAATGGGAAGAGTAGAGAAGAAGGCAGGGAGCGCAAGCTTATTGCGGCGTCTGAAGGGAATATCCTATTCCACGTACTGTTTTTAAGGTCAGAGTGCTGCTTACAGCGCGCAGCCTCCTTCTCAAAAAGTGAATATAATTGTCAAGATTTCCGTCCTCAACCTCTGCCTCAGGTCCCCATACTCTGGAAAGAAGCGTCATTCTGGGAAGAATCTGCCCTGGATTTCTGAGAAACATTTCCATGAGGTCTCCTTCTCGTCTGGAGAGGGTGCAGGTGAGGCTACCCTTGGAGAGAATCTTTCTGTCGCAGTCAAAAACAATGTCTCCCAGACAAAGCTCTGCGCTTGTCTCCCAGCTGCGCGGTCTGCGGCCGATGCAGCGGATGCGCGCCAGAAGCTCCTGAAAGGCAAAGGGCTTGACAATATAATCGTCAGCTCCGCCTTCCAGACCGTTTACCTTGTCGTCAAGACTTCCCAGAGCAGTGAGAAGAATGACAGGGGTAGAAATGCCTGCCCTTCTGGCTTTTGAGAGAACGGTAAGACCATCCATGAGAGGAAGCATTCGATCCAAAAGCACCAGGTCACAGGCATCCTGGAGGAGAACATAGAGTCCGTCCTCGCCATTGCTGCAGATGTTTACAGAATATCCCTGCTTTTCCAGCTGAAATTTCAGGGATTCACATAGCCTTTCATCGTCTTCAATGATTAAAATTCGCATAATAATCTCCTTTTAACGTCCCGGAAGTCCTTCCGGGACGTTCTTTTCACAGTATACCATAAAACCTGGGAAAAACCTTTAAAAATTAAAAAAAATAGAGAATGTTTAGAGAAAGCGCTGCTATACTTCAGGAAAAGAAAACAACAGGAGAAGTGACAGCTGCTATGAAGCAAAAAAAGCATTTTACAAGAAAAAAACAAAAATACGGAAAATCGAAGAGCCAGGGAGCGGCATTTTTATTTCTGCTTCCGAGTTTTGCCGGAAGTGCAGTATTTCTTATCGTACCCTTTGGGGATGTTGTTCGCCGTTCCTTTACAGAGGCTGTGAGCGGAGCCTTTGTGGGGCTTGCCAATTACAGAGCTATTTTTACAAACAGAGCTTTTTTGCTTGCCATGAAGAATACTCTCCGCTTTCTTGCCGTGTGCATTCCGCTTCTGGTGGTTATATCTCTGGCTCTGGCGGTTATTTTAAAAAAACAAAGCAGGTTCTCACGGCTATGTAAGACCAGCTTTCTGCTTCCCATGGCTCTTCCTGTGGCCTGTGTGGTTTTGCTCTGGAAGGCACTGTTTTCTGGACAGGGACTGATAAACGGGTGGCTCTCTTACATAGGAATTCCAGGTTTAGATTATATGAATACAAATGCAGCCTTCTGGGTGCTGATGATAAGCTATCTCTGGAGAAATGTGGGCTATGATATGGTTCTGTGGATGGCAGGTCTTTCAGGGATTCCTGAGAGCTTGTATGAGGCTGCGAGGGTGGACGGAGCAGGAGAGTGGAGGTGCTTTGTGTCGATTACACTTCCAAATCTTCTTCCATCCTTATCCACAATCACCATTTTATCCCTTCTCAATGCCTTTAAGGTGTTTCGGGAGGCTTATCTGACAGCAGGTGATTATCCGCATGAAAGCATATATCTGATTCAGCATTTATTTAACAACTGGTATAGAGACCTGTCTCTGGACAAAATGGCCGCAGCAGCAGTGGTAAACTGTGCAGGAATCCTTGTACTGGTTCTTCTTTTGCTGGCATCCTGGGGAAAGGAGGATATGGAATGAAAACTCTTGTAAAAATATTGGTTGGTCTTTTGGCTCTTGTGGTTCTGTCCCCGGTTTTGTTTTTGCTTACTGGCTCTCTCATGGGAGATGGGGAGCTTCAGACCGCCCTTGGCCCTGCGCTTACCCAGATGGAAGGCTATGCCTTCTTTAGATTCCTCCCCAGGTACCCCACCCTCGCCTCCTATGCAGGACTTCTTCTTGACACACCTTCTTTTTTTGTGATGTTCTGGAACTCTGTAAAGCTTACAGGGGCGATTCTCATTGGACAGCTCTTTGTGGGAACGCCGGCTGCCTGGGCGTTTGCACAGTATCGTTTTCCAGGAAAAAGGCTTTTGTTTTTATTGTATATTCTTCTTATGATGATGCCCTTTCAGGTGATGATGCTGTCAAACTATCTGGTCCTTGACAGCTTCTCCCTTCTGGACACGCATGAGGGGATTATTCTTCCGGCAGTGTTTTCTACATTTCCAGTGTTTATTATGTATCGCTTTTTTCAGGGAATTCCAAAGGCTCTTTTGGATGCGGCAAGGCTTGACGGAGCCGGAGATTTCCGACTGTTCTGGAATATAGGAATTCCCCTGGGTGCGCCGGGGATTTTTTCTGTGCTTGTGCTCGGATTTCTGGAATATTGGAACCTTCTGGAGCAGCCTATGGCTTTTTTGAAGACAAAGGCCCTGTGGCCCTTGTCTTTGTTTCTTCCAAATCTGGATTTGTCCAGGGCAGGAGTCGCCTTTGCAGCCTCGGCAGTGGCGATGATACCAGCTGTGCTGGTATTTCTGTCCGGACAGGAATATTTGGAGCAGGGAATTCTTGCAGCAGCAGTAAAGGAGTAAAGAGATGAACAGACAGAAAATTATGAAATTATTGGGGATGTTTCTTGTGATAATCCTGATTTTCACCCTGCTTTCCAGGGGAGCAGACGGTCTTACAAAGGCAGGAGTACAGACAGGCGCCATTCAGAACCGCCTGATTGTTCACAGTGTAACAGGAAGCGGAAAGGTAGAGGGCTGTGAAACACAGGCAGTGTTCGCTCCTTCTGGACGAAGAATACAAAAGCTCTATGTGACAGAAGGACAGATGGTGACAAAGGGAGAACCTCTTTTTCAGGTAGATGTAACAGAGCTTTCGGATGCGATGGAGAAGCTTGAGCAGGAGATACAAGCTCTGGAGCTTACAAAGGCAGACCTTGAAAGCGGCAGGGGGCTTGCAGAGGAAGAAAAGCAGAGAAGTATAGAGCGGGCAGAGCAGGACTATCAGCTTACCCTGGAAAAAGGAGACATTTCCATAGGGGATGCACAGGATAATTATCAGACAGGAATCAATAAGCTGAATGCCATGTACGCAGCCGGAAGCAGTGCAGAGGAAATTCAGGCGCAGAGAGAGCAGGTAAATGCTCTGCGCCAGACGCTCAACCAGACCATTATTCAGAGAAATGATTCTGTGAAAGCAGCGGAGAGAGCCCTGGAGGACGCAAAAGAGCAAAGCGCCTCGGATAGTACTCTTGAGAAAACAGGTCTGGAGCTTTTGGCAAAGCAAAAGGAGCAGAGAGAGCTTTGTGTTTTGCGCGAAGGAAACGGGGAGATTCTATGCCCTGAGGACGGTCTTCTCAGCTCCCTGCAAATTTCCCTTGGAGGAAGAACCTCTGATGAGGCGGCGGCAATTTTGACTCTTTCTGACGGCTCCTTCCGTGTAAAGGGAAGCGCAGCAAAGGAACAGGAGAAATATCTCTCAGAGGGCGCAGAGGCGATTCTGAGAAAGGGAAGCCGTACCATCGAGGGCGCGGTGGTGGAGGAGCTTTCCATGAACACAGACAGCTCCCTTATAGAAATCACGCTCTCTGTGCCTTCTGGGGATGTGAAGCTTGGAGATTTGGTTGAATTCACTGTGTCTGTGCAGGAGGGACCATATGCTGCCTGCATTCCTCTGGAAGCTCTTCATGAGAATCAGGGAGAGAGCTTTGTGTATGTCCTGGAGACTGCATCTTCTGTTCTTGGGGAAGAGCTTGTGGCAAGGAAAAAAACGGTGCAGGTGCTGGACAAGAACGAAAGCTTTGCTGCTCTTAGTCAGGGAGGAGTCTCTGTTTCAGACAGAATCATTGTGAGCGCAGACAGAGAAATACAAAATGGAAGCAGAGTGCGTGTGGAGGAAGGAGAGTGAAAGGCATGGCACAAGGGAGAAGGCTTTGGAAAAAGCTTGCCCTGCTCTGTATACTTCTTATCCTCTATACAGCAGCGGTCAGAGGATGGGACGACGCAGAGGGGAGTCTGTGGATTGTACTTACAGGAACATTTCCCGGCTATGAACAGGCAGCAACTGTTCTGAAGGCAGAGGAAGGGCAGGAAGAACCCTTTGCTGTCTGCTTTTATGAAGGGATGGGATGGCAGGAAATCCAGGAAAAGGAAACAGGCAGGACTCTCACAGCAGAAGCGGGGATGCTTCTGGGAAAGGGGAGGCTCTATCACCCCAGGTTAAAGGAGGCTCTTCTTGAAGATGACAGGGCGGTGATTATAAGCTCTGATATTGCATGGACTCTGTGGGGAAGCAGAGAAGTGCAGGGAAAAGAAATTTTGTGGAGAGATAAGACCTATGTTGTAAGTCAGGTGCTTTCTGACAAGGGAAGCTTTTTTCTTGTCAAGGGAAGAGAAGGCTTTGGGAGCTTTCATACAATTCTTATGGAAAGCAGGGGAACGCAGAGTGAGTCTGTGCAGATTCGGAATTTTCTTATAAGAAATGCTCTGACAGGAGAGAGAGCGGACATCCGCCTCCTTCAGATACTGATAAAGGGGCTCCTGTATGCAATTCCGGCAGGGATGCTTGTGATGTTTTTACAAATGCTTGGCGCAGAAGCAAGAGACAAGGAAAACACGCGTATTGTGCGGATAAGCTGTCTGGGATTTGCCGTTTTGACAGCAGTGGGCACGGCTTGGCTGGTGTTTAAAGACTTTTCATGGCCAAAGGAATGGATTCCGAATAGATGGGCGGACTTTTCCTTTTGGGGAGAGAAATACAGGGAGCTTTGCACCTCCATGCGGTATTATTTTCGCACAGCTAAGACAGCAGTGCAGGTAAGGGAGCTTATCCAAATTGCAAGAACAATGGCGCTGTCTCTTACAGCGCTGCTTTTAGAGATTTTCATGTATGGGCAGAGGTTGACTGAAGAACCCGGACATTGACCTTGCTATGCGCGATAAGTCCGGCAGGCGGCTGCCATGCTTGCATGAGCAGACATCTGCCGGACAACGGACAGCGAACAGCGTTGACTGTGAGCTGCCCGCAATATCGCGGCGGATAGGAAAACTGGCTTCCCCTATCCGATTCAGAATCCAAGTTTTTCGTCTGTCAGGACGATGGTGATTCTTCCGGGGATCCTGGACATTCTTGTAATTAGAATCTCACAGCAGATGCAGTCAGGACTCAGACAGTCTGCGCACAGACCGGTTGCCGCGCAGGGAGTATTGGCATTCACTCGCAGAGCGTTTGGCGGCGCTGCCATTGTACGGATTCGGTTCACAGCTTCCTCCACGGTGCTGCACATTTTGTCCATGCTTGCCAGAACAATGACCTTTGCCGGACCGTGGGCAAGACAGGCAACCCGGTTTGCTGCTCCGTCAATATTGACCAGCTCGCCGCCCTTTGTGAAGGCATTTGTACTCATAAGATAATAATCGGAACAGACGATTTTGCCGTAGAGTCTTCTTGCCTCTTCCGGCGTTTTGGCGCTCTTTCTGTCGATTACCTCATAATTTCCTTCCTTGACAGCGCGGATGACGCCGGCCTCTTCCATGGATTCGCTGCCTCCCCAGGAGACTGAGGAGCCTTCTGGAATCAGGGAGAGGATGTATTCACGGGCTTTGTCTGCACTTTCACAATAGCAGAAATTCATTCCTCTTTTTTCAAAATTTTTTGCCAGAGCCTTTGCAGCCTTTGCGTGGCTTTCACTGATATATGTCATATTTATTCCTCCTGATAGTGGCGCTGCACTGCACAGACAGGCAGTATAAAACACCTCGCAGGGTGGCAGTCTGTTTGTACAATGCAGATCATTTTTTGAGAATTGCGCAGGCACAGAGCAATTTTCCTTATAATTATAGCACGAAAGTTTTATATTTTCAATTGAGGTATCAGGGAAAGTGTGATAGAATATATCTGCCGCAAAACAGCGGCCCATGAACAGTAACATTTGTTTACAGCAGACATACTGCAAAGAAGAATCTGACAGCCATGAGCCATTTCAGACATGTGTATGAATGAAGGTGAGACATGGCTCTGTTTAAGAAGATAAAAGAAAGCGAGGATAAGATGGAAAAAATAGCAGTTGTAACCGACAGCAACAGCGGCATTACACAGGAACAGGCCAGAGAGCTGGGAATTTTTGTGCTTCCTATGCCTTTTTTTATTGATGATATCATGTATCTGGAGGGAATTACCCTGAGTCAGGAGGAATTCTATGAGAGACTCAAGGGAGATGCAAGCATCAGCACCTCACAGCCTGCTCCGTCAGAGGTATGCGGCTTGTGGGACAGCCTCCTTAAGGAATATACACAGGTGGTACATATCCCTATGTCAAGCGGACTGAGCGCCTCCTGTGAGACAGCCATGGGTCTTGCAAAGGACTATGACGGCAGAGTGCAGGTGGTGGACAACCAGCGGATTTCTGTGACGCAGAGACAGTCTGTCCTGGATGCTCTGGAGCTTATCCGGGCAGGAAAGGACGCGGGGGAGGTCAAGGCAGCTCTTGAAAAGGAGAAGCTGGAGGCCAGCATCTATATTACTCTGGAGACTCTGAAATATCTCAAAAAGGGCGGAAGAATCACTCCGGCGGCAGCAGCCATAGGAACAGTTCTGAATCTGAAGCCTGTTCTGCAGATTCAGGGAGAGAAGCTGGATGCCTACACAAAGGTACGCGGCAAGAAACAGGCAAAGAAGGCTATGCTCAGAGCCATGCACAATGACCTTGAGAAAAGGTTTGCCAAATATACAGCTTCAGGAGAGATAGTTCTCCAGGCAGCTTATGCGGGAAATCCAGAGGAGGCAGAAGAGTTCAAAAAGGAAGTGGAAGCAGAATTTCCGAATTTTGGGGAAATTCACATGGATCCTCTGTCCTTGAGCGTGGCCTGCCACATTGGGTATGGAGCCCTGGCAATTACCTGTACTAAGAAGATTACGGTTTAAATAAAAGGAGTCAGAAATGAAGAAGATGATGGAACTTCTGGAAGCAGAGCTTTCCTCTGCTTTTGAGGCCGCAGGCTATGATCCTTCCTATGGAAGGGTGACAGCCTCCAACCGGCCGGATTTGTGTGAATACCAGTGCAATGGAGCCATGGCAGGGGCAAAGACCTATCACAAGGCTCCGATTATGATAGCCTCGGACGTGGCGGCAAAATTACATGAAAGCCCTGTGTTCTCCATGGTTGAGGCAGTAAAGCCCGGATTTATCAACCTGAAAATAAGAGAGGATTTTCTGGCAGAGTATCTGCGCGATATGCAGGCAGACGAGCTTCTGGGCGTTTCAAGGGCAAAGACGCCTAAGACAATTATTCTTGATTATGGCGGCCCAAATGTGGCAAAGCCGCTTCATGTGGGACATTTGCGTTCAGCAATCATCGGAGAGAGCATCAAGCGCATCTGCCGTTTTATGGGGCATAAGGTTATCGGAGACGTACATCTGGGAGACTGGGGACTTCAGATGGGACTCATTATCACAGAGCTTCGCCGCAGAGCGCCAGAGCTGGTGTATTTTCAGGAGGACTATGAAGGGGCATATCCAGAGGAGCCTCCCTTTACCATAGGAGAGCTGGAGGAAATCTATCCAGCTGCCAGCGCCCGCTCAAAGGAGGATGAGGAATTCAGAAACGAAGCGCTTCTGGCTACGCATCTTCTTCAGCAGGGAAAACGAGGCTATATGGCGCTCTGGAATCATATCATGAATGTGTCTGTGCCGGATCTGAAGAGAAACTATGACAGCCTCTCCGTGGAATTTGACATCTGGAAAAAGGAGTCTGACGCGCAGCCCTATATTCCGGACATGGTGAAGCGCATGAAGGAGGAGGGCTTTGCCTATGAGAATCAGGGCGCTCTTGTTGTGGATGTGAAGGAAGAGAACGATACAAAGGAAATTCCGCCCTGCATGATTCTAAAGTCTGACGGCTCCTCCCTGTATACGACCACAGATCTGGCTACGATTGTGGAGAGAAGAAAGCTTTTTGACCCGGATGAAATCCTGTATGTGGTGGACAAGCGCCAGGAGCTGCACTTTATTCAGGTGTTCCGCTGCGCGAGAAAGACAGGTCTTGTGAAGGATGAGACAAAGCTTTCCTTCCTGGGCTTTGGAACAATGAACGGCAGGGACGGAAAGCCCTTTAAGACCCGTGAGGGCGGCGTGATGCGTCTGGAAAACCTTATCAGGGAGATTGACGAGGAAATGTTCCGAAAGATTGTGGAAAATCGCAGCGTAAAGGACACGGACGCAAGAAAGACAGCCGAGCAGGTGGGGCTTGCCGCCATTAAATACGGAGATCTTTCCAATCAGGCGACAAAGGATTATATCTTTGACGTAGACCGCTTTACTTCCTTTGAAGGAAATACCGGTCCCTATATCCTGTATACGATTGTCAGAATTCATTCCATTCTTTCCAGATTCGAGGAGGCAGGAGGAAGCCTTGCACAGGGAAGGATAGAACCTGCGGCGAGCGAGGGAGAGAAGAACCTTATGAAGGAGCTTATCCGTTTTGCGCCAACCGTGGAGAGCGCTTATGAGGAGAAGGCTCCGCATAAAATCTGTGCTTACATTTACGATGTATCCAATGCTTTTAACAGCTTTTACCATGATACCAAGATTCTCAGTGAGGAGAATGCTATGCAGAAGCAGTCATGGATTCGGCTTTTGTGCCTGACAAAGAAGGTACTGACAATAGCCATTGATCTTCTTGGCTTCTCAGCACCAGAGAGAATGTAAGAAAAACCTACAACAAACAGCATCTTTTGCGCTTAAAGGCTGCAAAAGATGCTGTTTGTTTATCCTCTTCCAGCAAGAAGACTCCGACCTCTAAGGTGGGAGATGAATTGCGTCCGTTATCATACAACATTTCTCATAGGATAAAGCCCTCCGGGAAATCTAGGATTTTCTGCGAAAACGCCGGGAGCCTCTGACAAAGTGGTAAAAGCCTCCGATTATGCCTGCAAGCATGGCAATCATCAGAATGCTGTACACAGAAAGGAGAAGCTCATTCTCCAAAATATATGTCCCATACAAAGAGACAATGGTTGACCACAGATTGGCTCCCATGTGTACAAGAATGCTGGCAAGGGGGCTTCCTGTCCATTCTATTACGAGGGCCAGGATACAGCCCATGACTGCTGCATACAGAAACTGCACAACATTTCCGTGATAGAGGCCGAAGAGAACAGAGGAAATGAAAACAGCCGCTTTGACTCCAGTCCAGTCTCTGAGCCTTTTATAAATCAGCCACCGGAACACCAGCTCCTCGGAAAGCGGCGCTGCCAGAGCGCTCCACAGGAAGATGACAACAGGACTGTGAGCGGACCAGATGGCGTCCATGCTTTCTGTGTACTGAGGAAAACGGTTAAAAAGCTGAAGGACATTAAGGAGCATGTTCAGGTATTGGGAAAGCCCCATTCCCATGAAAAGAAGCAGGGCCGCATTGCCCATGGAAAGCTGCTGCCAGGAAATACAGGGACATATACCACGCTTTTTCTGGTCCCTCTGGAAGAGCCACAAGGTAAAGGGAACGGATATAAGGGTCCCTGCAAGATTGATATAGAGCAGCCAGGAGGACGGAAGGGCTCTCTGCTGCGAAGTCATGAGAAACAGCACAGGAAGAGTGGCAACTGCCTGGATGCCTGCAAAATGAATTCCAATAGGATACAGAATTTTCCACACCCTCATAGGAAACGATGGTTTCTTTTGAGGGCTCAGAAGAAAAAATCAGCCAGCTCTTGCACAGTGCGCACGATCTTTAAGGGCTGGGCAGCTGCCAGCTCTTCCTCGGTTCCATAGCCATAGCCTGCGCACACACATTCTATCCCGCATTCTCTGGCTCCAAGTACGTCATGCTCCTTGTCTCCGACCATAATGACCTCACAGGGAGAAATCGAGGGACCAAGCCTTCTGAGGGCTTCTCTGATTACCTCGGCCTTTCTGGTCCGCTGACCGTTCATCTCGCTTCCGACAATGACAGAGAATGCGTCTATAATATGAAAATGCTCGAGAATCTGAAGAACATAATGCTCTGGCTTTGAGGAGGCTACTCCCAGAATATAACCGTGTTCCTTTAAGTCAGAAAGAAGCCTGGGGATGCCCTCATATGGGCGGTTCTCATAGATGCCTGTGACAGAGTAGCGCTCTCTGTACCAGACAACTGCCTGTCTGGCCTCTTCCTCGCTCATATTGGCGTGGATGCGAAACTGCTCCATAAGCGGCGGCCCTATGAAGCATTCCAGCTTTTTCAGGTCCGGCTCATGGATGCCGGATTTTTCCAGAGCATACTGGACACATTTTGTGATTCCCTCGCCAGATGCGGTGAGCGTTCCGTCCAGGTCAAATAAAATTACTCGATACATATATGATTTCCTTTCTGTGTTTGTGAGTGATAAGTGTAAAATAGTAAACATGATTATAGCATGTTTGAAGATGCGGGGCAAGGAAGAAAATAGGAATCCAGGTCAGGGCAGAACTCCCTAAGCCGCTTGTGCAGGGCAAAAAAATCAGGAATTCTAAGAGAGGGTTCTGGAAGACAGCAGTCATGAATAAGAGTGAGGAAGTCGGCAGATAGTGAGGCTCCTCCCAGGCAGGCGAGGGTTTTGCCGAGAGCATAGATGTCAGAGCAGGGGAAGAGATGGCCCTGGTATTGCTCTGGAGGTGCAAAGCCCCTGGTTCCGAAGAGGCGCTTTCTTTTGCTGACACCCTGCACAGCACTTCCAAGGTCAATGAGAAAGGGCTGACCAAAGGAGGAGAGAAGAAGATTGGAGGGCTTTATATCGCCGTGAAGAACAGGGGGATTTTGGCTGTGCAGATATTCCATCACACTGCAAAGACGCAGAGAAAAGGCGATGAGCCATTTTTCGGGGAGAGAGCCGTTCTTTTGAAAAAGCTGATCCAGGGTCTGGCCTGGAATATACTGAAGCACAAGAAAGACTGCCTCCTTCTCCTCTACAAGGTCAAAGATCTGGGGAAGAAGAGGATGCTCCAGCTTCTGGTAGAACATGGCTTCTGAGAAATTTTCTTTTGTGAGAAGCTTGATGATTCGGTTTTTTCCGAGAATAAGGTCTCGCGCCAGAAAAACATGGCTTTTTTCTGAAAAGCCAAGGCGTTCCACAAGGACATAGCGCTTTTGGATTTCTTTTCCAGGAAAATACATAACAGCCTCCACTTATGATGTGCAGACAGCACGAATTTGAAAGTTTTGCTTGCAATCTTATGGTTTTATGCTAAAATATTTTGAGAGTCAAAATATTTGAAAGGGAAAAGTTTGGAAGTAAACTTCCAAATCTACCATTATTAACGCAGCAAGTGCGTCATGAAAGGAGAAATAATGATCATACAACCAAAGGTTCGTGAATTTATCTGTACAACCGCACACCCGCTGGGCTGTGAGGAGACAGTTCTAAGGCAGGCCGTCTGTGCCGAGGGTTATGGAACAGTAAAGGGGCCAAAGAAGGTGCTGATTATCGGCGCTTCTACAGGCTATGGACTTTCTGCCCGCATCGGCGCTCTTGTGAATCTGGATGCAGATACCCTGGGAATTATGTACGAGAAGGAGGCGTCTGGCAAGAGGACTGCAACAGCAGGCTGGTATAACACCAGAGCCTTTGAAAAAATGGCAGAGCAGAGAGGACGCTATGCCGGCTGTATTAATGGAGATGCTTTTTCCAGAGAGGTCAAGGAAGAGGCGGCTGCCCTGATTCGAGAGAATATGGGAAAGGCAGAGCTTGTTGTCTACAGTCTTGCAGCGCCCAGAAGAAAGGATGAGGACGGCACGGTGTGGAGTTCTGCACTCAAGACCGTGGGAGAGCCTTTTACAGAGAAAAGTCTGGATCTGCGCAATAATACGATCACAGAGAAAACCATTGCTCCTGCCTTAGAAGAGGAAATACTTGGAACTGTCAAGGTGATGGGAGGCGAGGATTGGGCAAGCTGGATAGATTTTCTGAAAAAAGAGGACGTTCTTGCAGAGAATGCAGTGACAATCGCTTTCTCCTACATAGGACCTGAGATGACTTATCCGATTTACTATGACGGAACAATAGGAAGAGCCAAGAAGCACCTTCATAAAACTGCACAGGAAATCTGCATCGCTCATCCTGACGTGCAGGCCATTGTCTCTGTGAACAAGGGGCTGGTGACGCAGGCAAGCGCTGCTATTCCGATTGTTCCCCTGTACCTCACTATGCTCTATCGCGCAATGAAGAAAAGAGGAACCCATGAAGGCTGTCAGCAGCAGATGAGCCGTCTGTTTACGCAGAAAATGTTCGGAGAGGCGGGAATTGTGACAGACGAAAACCATTTGATTCGTATGGATGACTATGAGCTTGAGGAAGGGCTTCAGAGGGAGCTTAGAGAATCCTGGAAAAAGGTGACGCCGGAAAACCTCCGAGAGTATGCGGATATAGACGGCTATTGGGAGGATTTCTATCATATGTTTGGCTTTGGCTATGATAATATAGACTATACCAAGGACATTATGCCCTGATTTACAAAAAACAAGACCTCTCTTTCTTAAACGTATCAAGCAAGTAGCGAAGCGGCCATCGTACCCTGTGGGTATTGTGAATTTCCGCTTGACTAAAAAGAATCCGTGCAGCATTGCCTCTGGGACATTTCTGCCGGATTCTTTTGTATTCTTAGCGTATCAAGCAAGTAGCGAAGCGGCCATCGTACCCTGTGGGTATTGCGAATATCCGCCTGACTATACGGAAGGGCTGTGAACACAGTGGCCTTATCTTGTCTTGGTGCAGAGCATCTGTTTTTTATTCCAGGGGAACATTATTTGCCTCATCTTCTCTTGCCTGCTCCATTACCTGGTTAAACCGCTCGGCAGCAGCCTCGTATTCCTCATCATCCTCGATATTGTCCAGCATGGGGTCTCCGGCGGGCGTTCTGGTGAATTTATAGAGGTACACCTCCCCACCCTGGGGTTCGCCGTTCTCGTCCAGTGGAAGCACGGCAATATATTCGTTTGCCTCCACAGAATACACAGTCAGAATTGCACATACGACCTCTGTATCATCATCCATAGTCAGAGTAATGGTGTTTGGAAGACCGCCTCCTGCACTCTGGCAGTCGCAGCCGCAGGAAGAGCAGTCGCTGGAGCAGCTTCCGTCGCCGCAGGAGCCCATCCCGCAGCTTCCCATCTCATCAAAGGTTCCCATATCGCTCATAAAATTATCCTCGCTTTTGTTTTTTTATTATGTGATACAGTCTATCAGAAAACGCTGAAAAAAGCAACGCTATAGCATCAGAAAATACAGTGGTTACTGTTCATTGCGTTCACAGCAACATTTTGTTTATCGCACAATGGAAGGTTGCTATTTTTCGGAAATTTTGTTATTGTGAATAGAGACAACACTGGAGAGCAAAAGGTACTTTGACGTTACTGTCTGCATTCTCCAAAAATACCAAAAAATATCATGCAGAAAGGAAAACAGAAATGAAGGTTCAGGACAGATTTATCAGATATGCGAAAATACTGACGCCAAGCAATGAAGAAAGCACCACAGTTCCCACCACTAAATGCCAGTTTCAGCTTGCCAAGCTTCTGGCAGAGGAAATGAGAGAGATGGGGATACAGGACGTGCGGGTGGATGAGAACTGCTATGTGTATGGAATGATTCCCCCGACTCCTGGCTTTGAGGACAAAGCAAGCCTTGGCTTTATCGCCCACATGGATACGGTTTCTGAATTTACAGACCATCCGGTGCAGCCGATATTTCATGAAGATTATGACGGAGAGGATCTGCCCCTTGGAGAGAGCGGAAGAATTCTGGAAAACAGGCTTTTTCCTCATCTGAAGGGCCTGAAGGGCCGCACTTTGATTACGAGCGATGGCCGCACGATTCTTGGAGCAGACGACAAGGCTGGGATTGCCGCTATTTTGACCATGGCAGAGGAGGTTTTGAAGGGAGAGTCTGCGCATGGAAAAATCTGCATTGGTTTTACGCCGGACGAGGAGGTCGGCTCAGGGGCAGATCACTTTGATGTGGAGCATTTTGGAGCAGACTTTGCCTATACTGTGGATGGAGGCCCTGAGGGAGAAATTCAATATGAAAATTTCAATGCTTCCTCTGTGTCCGTGGAGATAAAGGGCTTTAATATCCATCCGGGAGAAGCAAAGGATACCATGATAAACGCTGTTCTGGTGGGAATGGAATTCAACGACCTGCTTCCCAAAGGAGAGACGCCCAGGGATACCAAAGGGTATGAGGGCTTTTTTCATTTGACCCATATGGAAGGCTCTGTGGAGAAGGCTGTTCTCTCCTACATTATTCGCGACCATGACAAGGAGAACTTTGCACAGCGCGAGGAGGCTATGAGAAGAGCGGCCAGAATCGTGAATGATAAGTACGGAGCAGGAACCTTGAACCTTACCATCAAGGAATCCTATCAGAATATGTCAGAGAAAATCAAGCCCTGCTTTCACCTGATTGAAAACGCAATGGAAGCCGCCAGAAAGGTGGGAGTAGAGCCTCTGGTGGTGCCGATTCGCGGAGGTACGGACGGCGCAAGACTGAGCTTTATGGGACTTCCCTGCCCGAATCTTGGAACCGGCGGACATGCCTTCCACGGTCCCTGGGAGCATATTACTGTAGAGGGAATGGAGGCTGTCACCAGAATGCTGGGAGAAATTGTAAAAATATATGCAGAGAGGGATTGAACACTTTACGTGCGACTATTTTGCAAGTAGTAACAAGATTGCTAATAATCTTGTGGATTTAGACAAAAATGTTTTGCAATTTGCACATAAGACACGTATAATAAAAATAAGATGTAGACGTCAGTGATATTGTCAGGCTGCAGCTTGGCCATGTGTGAGATTGCTGAAACAAGGACCGGTAATGGAATCTTATTTTTTTCGGCAATTTACAAGGCTCCTCCCACCGCCTAAAGGCAATGGGGGTGGCCTGCGAGAAACGAAAGGACTTTATTTATGAAAATGATATCATGGAATGTAAATGGAATCCGGGCATGTCTGACCAAGGGCTTTGAAGAGCATTTTCAGGAGCTGGATGCAGATATTTTCTGTCTCCAGGAAACAAAATGTCAGGAAAACCAGGTCACACTGGAGCTTCCTGGGTATTTCCAGTACTGGAATTATGCCAATCGGAGAGGCTATTCCGGGACAGCGATTTTTACCAGAAGGCAGCCTTTGCACGTAACCTATGGGATGGGAATGGAAGAGCATGATAAGGAGGGACGGCTGATTACTCTGGAGTTTGAGGATTTCTATTTTTTGACTGTTTATACTCCAAATTCTCAGGACGGACTTCGGCGTCTGGCTTACCGCATGGAATGGGAGAGCGCTTTCCTTGCCTATCTGAACAAGCTCAGGGAGAGAAAGCCGGTGATTGTGTGCGGAGATTTGAATGTGGCGCACCAGGAAATTGATTTAAAAAATCCAAAGACAAACCGCAAAAATGCAGGCTTTACAGACGAGGAGAGAGACTGCCTTACCAGACTTCTGAAAAGCGGCTTTATTGACACCTTTCGGTATTTTTATCCTGACACAGAAGGAGTTTATTCCTGGTGGTCCTATCGCTTTAAGGCGCGAGAGAAGAACGCAGGCTGGAGAATCGACTATTTTCTGGCGTCAGAGGAACTGAAAGGCAGTCTTTCAGGCGCTAAAATTCATACCGAAATCATGGGGTCTGACCATTGTCCGATAGAGCTGGAGATAAGAACAGTATCATAAGCGGTCATCATTTACAAAGCAATATTGTACAGAAAAAAGAAAGGAAGAATCCTATGTCTATCATAAAAAAACAGAAGACAGAGCTGGATTATTCCAGGCTTCTGGGAGTTCACCGAAAGGGAAAGGAATACAGATTCGCTGTTTCTGTTCCTGACGGTGAGGAAGCCTTCCTTTTATTGTATGAAGGGGGAAGAGAACCTTCAGAGGAGATTCCTCTTCCCGTACAGGAGAGGGAGGGAAGTGTGGCTGTTGTCGGACTTGAGGGTCTTGACGCAGAAAAACATCAGTATAATTACAAAATTGGGGGAAGGGTTGTGCAGGACCCTTATGCTGAGGGAATTCAAGGTCTGGAAAGGTTCGGAGAGACGCCAGAGAGCGATCCTCATGCCATCCGCTGTATGCTCAAAAAAGCAGATAGATACGACTGGGAGGAGGATAAGCCTCTGAACCTTCCGTATGAGGAGATGATTCTCTATAAGCTTCATGTGCGGGGCTTTACCAAGCAGGCGGCAGTGAGACGTAAGGGAACCTTTGCAGGACTTCAGGAAATGCTGCCCTATCTGAAGGAACTGGGGGTAAATGCTCTGGAGCTGATGCCAGCCTATGAATTTGCAGAGCTTCCGCAAAAGCAGGAGCTTACAGACTTTGTGGTTTCTCGCCTGGATACAGAGAAAGTCAATTACTGGGGCTATACAGAGGGCTTTTATTTTAGTCCCAAGCGTTCCTATTGCTATGGGAAAAATCCTACAAAGGAGGTTCGGGATCTTATAAAGGCGCTTCACAGGGAAGGAATGGAATGCATCATGGAGTTTTTCTTTCCTTATGGGGTCAGTCAGCTTCTGGTGCTGGACGCCTTGAGATACTGGAGAAAAGAGTATCATATAGATGGCTTTCATCTTCTGGGAGACGGCATTCCCATGGACCTGGTGATAAAGGATCCCCTCTTAAGTACCTGTAAGCTCTTGTTTACAGGCTTTGACGCGGGCAGGATTTATGAGGGAAAAATACCGAAAAGACGCACACTCGGAGAGTATAATATGGGCTTCCAGCAGGATATGAGGCGCTTCTTAAAGAGCGACGACAATATGCTGCAGGGCGCTTTGTACAGAATCAAGAGAAATCCCTCAACCCATGGAGTCATCAACTACATGACCAGTCAGGACGGGTTTACCCTGAACGACATGGTGACATATAATGGCAAGCATAATGAGGACAACGGCTTTAGAAACAGAGACGGAATCGTGGAAAATCATTCCTGGAACTGCGGTCTTGAGGGCTTTACCAAGAGAAAGCTGGTTCTGGAAATCCGGCAGAGGCAGATGAAAAACGCCTTTCTTCTGATGCTGCTCAGTCAGGGAACTCCTATGCTCTACGCAGGGGATGAGATTGCCAATTCTCAGGATGGCAACAACAATGCCTGGTGTCAGGACAATCCCACAGGGTGGGTAAACTGGCGAAACTTAAGAAGGAACAGAAAGCTTCTGGAATTTGTGAAAAACGCTATTGCCTTCCGCAGAGAACACCCCATGCTGCACGCGCCCACAGAACTCAAAAGCGTGGATTATAAGGCAATGGGATGCCCGGACGTCTCGATTCACAGCGAAAAAGCGTGGTATGTGGATTTTGAGGATAACAGTCACAGCATTGGCATCATGTATGCGGGCTCCTATGCAGGAGAGGAAGGCTTTCTTTATATTGCCTATAACTTTGACTGGGAGGAGACCGAGCTGGCTCTTCCGAACCTGGCGGGAGGAATGACGTGGAGACTTGTGGCGGACACAAGTCTTGATGAAAGCTTCCTGAAAATGCCGGGAAAGGTGGAAAATCAGAGAAAGATATCCATCAAGCCGCGCACTATGATGATTTTGCAGGGAAAAGCAGGGGTGAAAAAGGATGCATCCGTGGAAACACTTTAAAACCATTACCCGTCATAAGCTCATGGTGATGCACTATTGCTTTCGCATGGGACTTTATAAGCAGGGACTTTTGCACGATATGTCCAAATATTCGCCAGCAGAATTTCTGGTGGGCTGCCGGTATTATCAGGGAACAAGAAGTCCGAACAATGCGGAGAGGGAAGCAACAGGCGTATCCATGGCATGGCTGCATCACAAAGGAAGAAACAAGCACCACTTTGAGCATTGGGTGGATTATAGTCTGGACGGCGAGCATGTGATTATGGGAGCCAGAATGCCCAGAAAATATGTGGCTGAAATGCTGGCAGATAGGATTTCAGCATCCAGAAATTACATGGGAGAAAAGTATGATCGCCATCAGCCGCTGGCCTATTATCTGAAAAGCAAGGAAAAGCTGTGGTTTATCCATCCTGAGACAAAGAGAGAGCTGGAGGCGCTGCTTCGGATGCTGAGCGATCACGGTGAGGAGCGCACGCTTCGATATGTGAAAAATGTGTATTTAAAGAAAAAATAAGGCTGCGGTTTGAAAAAAGCAATCGCAGCACAGGGCAAAGAGGCCGGTTTTTGCAGAGAGGGGGCTGCAAAACCGGTTTTTTTTGAACGTATCAAGCAAGTAGCGAAGCGGATTGCGAATATCCGTTTGATCTAAGATAAGCATCCCTCGCTTCAAGTGGGTGAAGTATTAAGCAGTGTGCAGTATACATACGTTTATCCGCAATAAATGGAAAAAATCTGCAAAATATTGTGTTTTCTTCTTGCCTTTTACCATGGTACTATGTTAAAGTAGAGTCTACGGTAATCAGCAGAGAACTTCTCTTTGCTGATTTCCAGGGAACAGGAGCCGCTTACATTTGAACCTTTGATTGTGACGCTTACTGTCCAGACAAAAAAAATCTACATAAATGAGGAGGAGATTATTGTGGCTATTGTGAATAGTACAACTGTTATCTTGTTGGCGTTTGCAGTCTATTTGGTGCTGATGATTATAGTCGGTTTTCTGTACATGAATCGGACAGCAAATTCTGAGGATTACTTTCTGGGAGGCAGGGGCTTAAACGGCTGGGTAGCCGCGCTTTCTGCACAGGCCTCTGACATGAGCGGCTGGCTCTTGATGGGTCTGCCGGGAGGCATCTATGCCATGGGAACCGGACAGTCCTGGATTGCTGTGGGGCTTCTTCTTGGAACCATTTTCAACTGGCTGTGTATTTCAGGCCGCCTTCGCCGCTACACGATTATAGCAAATAACTCGCTGACACTGCCGGCTTACTTTGAGAATCGCTTTCGGGACAAGAAGAGAATTCTTCTTCTGGTGTCCTCGATTGTGATTGTTATCTTCTTTTTGGTATACACAGCCTCAGCGCTGGCAGCAGGAGGAAAGCTGTTTAATACGGTGTTTGGCATTGATTATCATATAGCTCTGGCAATAGGGGCCGGCGTTATCCTGTGCTATACCTTTATGGGAGGCTTTATGGCTGTGTGCGTCACGGATTTTATCCAGGGAATGCTGATGCTTGTAGGACTTCTTCTGGTCCCTGTTGTGGCTTATTTTCTTCTTCCGGGGAGCCTCTATGATATTCTGGAGGAGAGCGGTGCAGTGGGAGGCGCAGCTTCCTTCCTGAATCCGCTGATGAATGGGGACAGACCCTATACGGCGATTGAAATTTTTTCTCAGCTTGCCTGGGGACTTGGATACTGTGGTATGCCTCATATCCTGACCCGATTTATGGCTGTCAAGGATGAGAAGGAATTAAAGAAATCCAAATCCATAGCCATTGTGTGGATTATTCTGTCGCTGGGAGCTGCCTGTGTGATTGGCGTGGTTGGCCGCGCATACTTAAGCCCTGTTATTCTTGGAACAGAGGGTCAGGCCTCTGCTGAGAGTGTTTTTATTATTATGATTCAGAATATTTTTACAAAGGATTTGGCTCTGCCCTTTGTGGGAGGAATTTTCCTGTGCGGCGTTCTGGCTGCTATCATGTCCACGGCAGATTCACAGCTTCTTGTGACAGCTTCAGCAGTGTCTGAGGATCTGTATCACAATTTTGTGAAAAAGGATGCAGATTCCAAGGAGATTCTTCTAATTGGACGCATTACGGTTCTGGCTGTGGCTGTGCTGGCGTTTGTGATTGCCTGGAATCCAGACAGCAGTATCATGGGACTGGTATCCAATGCCTGGGCAGGCCTTGGCTCTGCCTTTGGACCGATTGTTCTTATGTCCCTGTACTGGAAGAGAACCAATCTGGCAGGAGCTGTCGCAGGAATCGTGTCAGGGGGTCTTACTGTTATTGTGTGGGATTACATACCCTTTGTGGGAGGACAGACCCTGGGAAATGCCACAGGCGTCTATTCTCTGGCAGTAGGCTTCCTTTTAAGTCTTTTGATGATTGTTGTCTTCAGTCTGGCAACAAAGGCGCCCTCAAAAGACATTGTGAGAGAATTTGAGAGGGTTTCCTCTGAAAAATAAATGGATAAGAGATGAAAAGAGATTGTTTTTTTCAAAGAGAAAGCAATCTCTTTTCTTTTTTGCCAGGATTTGCTATACTGAAAACAGATGTTTGAATGCAGCGCAGCAGAATGCGAATATCCGCTTTGTACCGGCAAGGGGGACGGGACGCTGCATGGACAGACAGCAAAAGAAATACAGATGGCTTGGCCGGAAGGGAGAGAGAAAAGTGCCGCAGGAGAAGACAGAGCTGTTAAAGAAATATTACCAGGAGACAGACCCAATGAGGAGGAGACGCATTCTGGAGAAATCCATTGACCAGGGAGAGGAGCTGGAGAAAAACCGTATTCGCATGGAGCTTTGGGAGGCGAGATACCAACATCCGTCCAGAGCAGCAAAAGGCGAGAGGGCAGACGGGTTTCTTCGCCTCTGGATTCAGATGAAATATGCAGACGATAATACAGGAGGAATCCTCGGAGGACGCAGAAGAAGCAGAAAAGAGGTTCAGAAGGAAATGGACAGGCTTGGTTTTTTGAAGTGGCAGAGGCTTGGAGGTCTGTATGAAGAATGCTTTTATGAGGAGTGTCTTCATCTGGCGGCTCTGTACATGGAGTCCTGCCATGCTGACAAAAGCTATGGTTCAGGAATCATGGGGCTTATGGCGCTTTCCGAGGAGAAAATCATGGACAAGCTGACAGACGATGTGTATGGAATTGCCTTTCGTGTGCCAGAGGCTCTGGGACTCACAGAGGAGCTTTCCATACTCACAAGAGCCATCTGTGAGGTATATTCCGCGAGATACCCGGCAGATGAGTTTGAAGAAATCGCTCCCCAGAAGAAACGGCTCTTGGGAAGAAAATAAGAGAAAACATACGAGGGGCTTGAAGCTCTGCAGAAAATAATGGTATAATGCCCTCTATATCAGAGAAAAATCCAGACAAGGGCTTCCCTTTGGGAGGCTCCCTTAAAATAACAGGAGGTATTTATGAAAATAGAAAATCTGACAACCTATGAGCTGCTTTTGTGCGAGCAGCTTCCGGACATTCATTCCACTGGTTATGTCCTTTCCCATAAGAAGACAGGGGCCAGAGTGATGCTTGTGGAAAATGACGATGAAAACAAGGTATTTAGTATTGCATTTCGCACTCCCCCAAAGAACAGCACAGGAGTCGCTCATATTCTGGAACACAGTGTTTTGTGCGGCTCTCGCGAATTTCCTCTGAAGGATCCTTTTGTGGAGCTGATAAAGGGCTCTCTTAACACCTTTTTAAATGCCATGACCTACCCGGACAAAACCTGCTATCCTGTGGCAAGCTGCAATGACCAGGATTTTCAGAACCTGATGCATGTATATCTGGACGCTGTGTTTTTTCCAAACATTTATAAAAGAGAGGAAATTTTCCGTCAGGAGGGCTGGAGCTACCACCTGGAACAGCCAGAGGGTCCTCTGACCTACAATGGCGTGGTGTACAATGAAATGAAAGGAGCCTTTTCCTCTGCAGACGACGTTCTGGAAAGAGAGATTATGAACACCCTGTTTCCGGACAATGCCTATGGCTGTGAGTCAGGAGGAGCGCCTGAGAATATTCCGGATTTAAGCTATGAGGAATTTCTGGATTTCCACAGAACCTATTATCATCCCTCCAACAGCTTTATTTATCTGTATGGAAACATGGACATGGAGGAAAAGCTGCGCTTTATTGACGAACACTATTTATCCGGTTTTGACGCCCTTTGTGTGAATTCCGAAATAAAGGAGCAAAAACCGTTTTCCAGGAGAAAGGACGTCTCCATGCCTTATCCTGTGTCTGAAAATGAGGACACAGAGGACAATACCTACCTTTCCTACAATATGACAGTCGCTCATGCCTGCGATATGAAGACCTGCATGGCCTGGGATATCCTGGACTATGCGCTTTTGAGCGCTCCTGGAGCCCCTCTTAAGAAGGCTCTTCTTGACAGAGAAATCGGAAACGACATTTACGGAGGCTTCCAGGATGGACTTCTTCAGCCTTATTTTTCCATTGTCGCAAAGGGCGCGAATGAAAGCGACAAATCAGAATTTACCTCCACAATTGCTCAGGTTCTCACAGACATTGCAGAGAATGGAATTGATAAGAAGGCTGTGCTGGCAGGAATCAATTACCTGGAATTCCGCTATAGAGAGGCAGATTTTTCCTCCTATCCAAAGGGACTTATGTATGGTCTGGATATTCTGGAAACCTGGCTGTATAACGATAAGGAGCCGTTTGCGGCTGTCAAGCTCCTTGATATTTTTGCAGAGCTTAAAACGGCAGTGTCGGAAGGATATTTTGAAAACCTCATCCGCACAGGGCTTCTGGAAAATACAAACGGCTGCGTACTTTCCCTGGTGCCTGAGAAGGGGCTTGCTGTGAAGCGGGAGAAGGAGATTGCAGAAAAGCTTGAGGCTTACAGAGCAGGGCTTTCCAAAGAAGAGCTTGAGGAGCTGGTAAGGCGCACAAAGGAGCTGGAGGCGTATCAGGAGAAAGAGGAGAGCCCAGAGGCTCTTGCCTGCATTCCTCTTCTTAAGAGAAGCGACATCAGCCGCAGCGCGGGACGCCTCTATAATAAGGAGTACGATGTGGACGGAAGCCTTTTCCTGCACCATGATGTGTGTACGAATGGAATCGCCTATGTAAACCTTTTGTTTGAGCTGAAGAATCTTTCTGCTGAGAAGATTCCATATCTTGGCCTTTTGAAGAGTGTTTTTGGATATGTGGATACACAGCACTATACCTATGGAGAGCTGTTTAATGAAATCAATGCTGCGACAGGAGGAATTTCCTGCGGCATAGAGGTGTTTGAACAGGCAGAGGGAAGTGGAGAATTCAGAGCTATGTTTGGCGTACGCGGAAAGGCTCTGTATGAGAAAGTGCCGTTTTTGTTTTCCATGATAAAGGAAATTCTTCAGACCTCGAGACTTGACGATAATAAGCGTATTCGTGAAATCATTGCCGAGATAAAATCAAGGGCACAGAGCAGTCTCTTGAGTGCAGGCCATGCCACAGCGGTTCTAAGAGCAGCTTCCTACGCTTCCCCTTCTGCATGCTTTCAGGACAAAATGGCAGGAGTGGACTTTTACTGGTTTATTGAAGAGCTTGACAAAAGCTTTGATTCCAGAAAGGAAGAGATTTCTGAGAACCTCAAGGCTCTTATGAAAGAGATTTTCCGTCCGGAGAACCTTGCTGTGAGCTATACAGGAGAAGAAATGGAGAGAGAATGCGTGCAGGCACAGGTCAGGGAGCTTAGGGAAATTCTGCATACAGAGCCAATAGAGCCGGCCGCTCTTGTGACCTTGTGCGAGGTAAAGAACGAGGGCTTTAAGACCTCCGGACAGGTGCAGTATGTGGCGCAGAGCGGAAACTTCCGTAAGGCGGGCTTTTCATATACGGGCGCACTGGATATTCTGAAGGTTATCCTGGGTTATGATTATCTGTGGATAAACCTCAGAGTCAAGGGAGGAGCCTACGGCTGCTCCAGCGGCTTTAAGAGAAACGGCGAGGGCTTCTTTGTATCCTACCGCGACCCGCATCTTGCAAGAACCCTGGAGGTGTATAAGAAAATTCCTTCTTACCTGCGCTCCTTTGAAGCGGATGAGAAGGAAATGACAAAATATATCATCGGAACCATCAGCGGAAAGGATGTGCCCAGAACGCCGCAGATGAAGGGCGCTCTCTCAAAGACCGCTTATTTCTGCAAAATCACAGAGGAGATGCTGCAAAAGGAGAGGGATGAGATTCTGGACGCAGATGCAGAGGATATCCGGGCCTTGGCAGAGATTGTGGAGGCAATCCTTGCAGCAGGACAGATCTGTGTGGTCGGAAGCGAGATGGCAGTGGACAAGAACAAGGAACTGTTTGGCACAGTAAAGCACCTTTTTTCCTGAAAGGACAGACAAAAATGAATGAAAATACAAAATCAGGCTTTGTGGCGATTATCGGCCGCCCGAATGTGGGAAAATCTACCCTTATGAATCATCTGATCGGTCAGAAAATAGCCATCACCTCAAAGAAGCCTCAGACAACCAGAAACCGCATACAGACCGTGTACACTTGCGACAAGGGACAGATTGTGTTTCTTGATACGCCAGGAATTCACAAGGCAAAGAATAAGCTTGGAGAATACATGGTGCAGGTGGCAGAGCGCACCTTGAGAGAGGTGGACGCCATCCTGTGGCTTGTGGAGCCTACGACCTTTGTGGGAGCAGGAGAGCGGCACATTGCAGAGCAGCTTCCCTCTGTGGGGGTTCCGGTTATTCTGGTAATCAATAAGGTGGATACGGTTGACAAGGAGCAGATTCTCCCTGTGATTGACACCTATCGGAGGCTCTGTGATTTTGCGGAGATTATTCCCTGCTCTGCGCTTCGGGGAACCAACACAGAAGATATCACGGAATGCATTTTCAAGTATCTTCCTTATGGTCCCATGTTTTATGACGAGGATACCATCACAGACCAGCCGCAGAGACAGATTGTGGCTGAGATTATCCGGGAGAAGGCTCTCCATGCCCTGGATGAGGAAATTCCGCACGGAATCGCTGTGGCGATTGACAGGATGAAGGCGAGGCCAGGAAGAGGAAACCTGATAGATATTGAGGCTACTATTATCTGTGAAAAGGATTCGCATAAAGGAATTATTATCGGAAAGCAGGGGGCAATGCTCAAGAAAATCGGAAGCAATGCCCGCTATGAGCTTGAGAGAATGCTGGAGGCAAAGGTTAATCTGCGGCTCTGGGTCAAGGTGAAGAAGGACTGGCGGGACAGTGATTTTCTGATAAAGAACTTTGGCTATGACAAGAAAGAGATATAGGTATGAGCGATATTGTCACAGTGCAGGCTGTTGTTCTCTCTGCCATGGCTGTGGGAGAATACGATAAAAGGCTGGTGCTTCTTACCAGAGAGAGAGGAAAAATCACAGCCTTTGCAAAGGGAGCGAGGCGTCAGGGAAGTCCTCTTATGGCCGCCTCCAATCCCTTTGTGTTTGGAAGCTTTACCCTGTATGAGGGAAGAAGCAGCTACAGGATAAATCAGGCGTCCATAAGCCACCATTTTGTGGAGCTTGCCGCCAGCCAGCCGGGTGTGTATTATGGATTTTATTTTCTGGAGCTTGCCGACTATTTTGGACAGGAGGGAAACGATGAGAGGGAGCTTATGAACCTTCTGTATGTGACCCTCAGAGCCCTGCTTAACCCCAGGCTGCCGGATGCACTTATAAGGTGTGTGTTTGAGCTTCGCATCCTTGTCATACAGGGAGAATGTCCTGAGCTTTTTCAGTGCGTACAGTGCGGGGAAAACAGAGACAAGGCTCTGCCCTTTTTCTCTGCCGCATCTCACGGAATGCTGTGCGAGAGGTGCGCCAGAGAAGTCAGGGATGCTGTGCGGATTTCAGAGGCTGCACGGTATACCCTGCGCTTTGCGGCCGCCTCTCCTCTTGAGAGGCTGTATACCTTTACCGTGAAGGAGGAGGTTCTTGGGGAAATTACGCAGCTGGTGGAAAGCTGTATGCGGTATTATATGGACAAGCCGCCAAAGAGCCTTGGCATTCTGGAGGCTATGGTAAGAGAGAAGCAGGAAACTGGTTTTTTTTAGGTACATGTTGAAAAAAAAGAAACGCTCTAGTATAATTGCAGTGATGTAAGCAAGAACAATAGAATTAGGAGAATTTGTTATGGAAAAAACAATGGAGAAAATAGTGGCATTAGCAAAGGCAAGAGGATTTGTGTATCCTGGCTCTGAGATTTACGGAGGTCTTGCCAATACCTGGGACTATGGCAATCTGGGTGTAGAACTCAAGAATAATGTGAAGAAAGCCTGGTGGCAGAAGTTTATACAGGAATCTCCTTATAATGTCGGCGTGGACTGCGCCATTTTGATGAATCCGCAGACCTGGGTGGCTTCCGGACATCTGGGCGGCTTCTCTGATCCGCTTATGGACTGCCGCGAATGTCATGAGCGCTTCCGTGCAGATAAGCTTATCGAAGATTTCTGCGAGGAAAAGGGAATTGCTCTGGAGGGTTCTGTGGACGCCTGGTCACAGGAGCAGATGATGAGCTTTATCAAGGAGCATGAGATTCCCTGCCCTACCTGCGGCAAGCACAATTTTACAGACATCCGTCAGTTCAATCTGATGTTCAAGACCTTCCAGGGAGTTACAGAGGACGCCAAGAACACGGTTTATCTGAGACCTGAGACAGCACAGGGCATCTTTGTAAATTTCAAAAATGTGCAGAGAACTTCAAGAAAGAAGATTCCGTTTGGAATCGGTCAGATTGGAAAATCCTTCCGAAATGAAATTACACCCGGAAACTTTACTTTCCGTACCCGTGAGTTTGAGCAGATGGAGCTGGAATTCTTCTGCGAGCCTGACACAGACCTGGAATGGTTTGCATACTGGAAACAGTTCTGCCTGGACTGGCTGAGTTCTCTGGGGCTTAAGGCAGACGAGGTGCGCTACCGTGACCATGACAAGGAAGAGCTGAGTTTCTACAGCAAGGCTACCACAGATGTGGAATTCCTCTTCCCGTTTGGCTGGGGCGAACTCTGGGGAATCGCAGACAGAACAGACTATGACCTTACGCAGCATCAGAATGTGTCTGGCCAGGATATGTCCTATTTTGACGATGAGAAGAAGCAGAAATATGTTCCCTATGTGATTGAGCCGTCTCTTGGCGCAGACCGCATGGTTCTGGCATTCTTGTGCAGCGCCTATGATGAGGAGGTCCTGGATGCACAGAAGAATGATGTGCGTACAGTCCTTCATTTCCATCCTGTGCTTGCGCCAGTGAAAATCGGTGTGCTGCCGCTCTCCAAGAAGCTCAATGCAGGAGCTGAGAAGATTTATCAGTCTCTGTCCAAGAAGTATAACTGCGAGTTTGACGACAGAGGAAATATTGGAAAGAGATACAGAAGACAGGATGAAATCGGCACTCCGTTCTGCGTAACCTATGATTTTGAGTCTGAGAATGACGGCGCTGTCACAGTGCGCGACCGCGATACCATGGAGCAGGTGCGTGTGAAGATTGAAGAGCTGGACGCTTATTTTGCAGATAAATTTACCTTCTAAAGGCGTCTCTGTCTTTTTTACTAAAAATTCGACAGCTTTCTTGTGAAACATGAATAAAACAAGGGAAAAACCCGGCAGCAAAATTAACAAGCTCGGTCTGGAAAAAAAGAGAATCCATGTAGATTATGTGGGAAAAAGGATTTGCCAGTTGACTTATAGAAATTTTTTTGCTACAATTTCCAGCAATGATGCTTTTTCATTTTAGAGGAGGACGCAAAAAAATGGCAAAAAAGAGAAACATTATTGTAGGACAGTCTGGAGGCCCTACCGCTGTTATTAACTCCAGTCTTGCAGGAGTGTATAAGAATGCAGTAGAGCGTGGCTTTGACAAGGTTTATGGAATGCTCCACGGTATTCAGGGTCTTTTGGACGGACAGTATATTGACTTATCTACACAGATTCATTCTGAGCTGGACATTGAGCTTCTGAAAAGAACGCCGTCCGCGTTCCTTGGCTCCTGCCGTTTCAAGCTGCCTGAGATTCATCAGGACAAGGCAATTTATGAGAAGATTTTTGATATTTTGAACAAGCTGGATATTGAAGCGTTTATTTATATTGGAGGAAATGACTCCATGGATACCATCAAGAAGCTGTCTGATTATGCAATCCTTACCGGACATACACAGAAGTTCCTTGGTGTTCCGAAGACAATTGACAATGACCTGGCACTGACAGACCATACTCCGGGCTTTGGAAGCGCTGCAAAATACATCGGTGCTTCTACAAAAGAGGTTATCCGCGATGCAGAGGGTCTTACCTATAACAAGAACATGATTACAATTATGGAGATTATGGGGCGTAATGCAGGATGGCTGACAGGCGCTACTGCTCTTGCCAAGACAGAGGACTGCGACGGACCGGATTTGATCTACCTGCCAGAGGTTCCCTTTGATGTGGACAAGTTCCTGGTAAAGGTAAAGGAGCTTCTGAAGAAGAAATCTTCCATCGTAATCGTGGTATCTGAGGGAATCAAGCTGGCTGACGGACGCTATGTATGCGAGCTTGGAAGCGTCGGAGACTATGTGGATGCCTTTGGACATAAACAGCTTCAGGGAACAGCTACCTATCTGGCAAACTTCCTGTCAGCAGAGTGCGGCTGCAAGACCAGAGCAGTAGAGCTTTCTACACTCCAGAGAAGCGCTTCTCATATGGCTTCCCGTGTAGACATTGACGAGGCATTTATGGTAGGCGGAGCTGCTGTGAAGGCAGCAGACGAGGGCGACACAGGAAAAATGATTGTCATTGACCGTGTATCTGACGACCCGTACATGGCTGCTACAGGAATCTACGATGTTCACCGCATTGCAAACGAGGAGAAGCTTGTTCCGAGAAATTGGATGAACAAAGAGGCCAACTATGTGACAAAGGATTTCATCGACTATATCAAGCCTCTGATTCAGGGAGATTATCAGCCGATTATGGTAAACGGTCTGCCAAGACATCTGGTTCTCAATACAAACACAAGAAAGAGAAGAGAAAAATAAGTCTGAAATTTGCATATTCTATCGAACATTAACTGTTCTGAGGGCGCAAATTCGGAAAAAAGGGAAAATCACGAAGATTTTCCTTTTTTTTTCCAGAATAACCCTTGACTATTGACGCAATAGTCTATAAAATGATTATGTGCGTAAAAAATATAATCTGACGATTTGTTGGATTTTCTGGGTCATAGGGATGCTCCTTATAACCTGTGAATTTATGTATGAACAAGAAAAAATAGGAGGAAAAAAGTAAGATGGCTAAATGGGTTTATATGTTTACAGAAGGCAATGCTACCATGAGAAATCTTCTTGGCGGTAAAGGCGCTAACCTTGCTGAGATGACAAACCTTGGTCTTCCTGTACCACAGGGCTTTACGATTACAACAGAAGCCTGCACCCAGTACTATGAAGACGGAAGAAAAATCAATGACGAGATCATGGGACAGATCATGGAAGCAATTACCAAGATGGAAGAGGTGACCGGAAAGAAATTCGGTGACAAAGAAAATCCCCTGCTTGTTTCCGTTCGTTCCGGTGCAAGAGCATCCATGCCTGGTATGATGGACACCATCCTGAACCTTGGTCTGAATGAAGAAGTTGTTGAAGTTCTGGCAGCAAAATCCGGAAATCCCCGTTGGGCTTGGGACTGCTACAGAAGATTCATCCAGATGTTCTCCGATGTAGTTATGGAAGTTGGTAAGAAATACTTTGAGGAACTCATTGACAAGATGAAAACTGAGAAGGGCGTTACCCAGGACGTTGAGCTTACCGCTGATGACCTCAAAGAGCTTGCTAACCAGTTTAAGGCTGAATATAAAGAAAAAATCGGCGCTGACTTCCCTGTTGATCCAAAGGAACAGCTGATGGAAGCTATCAAGGCCGTATTCCGTTCCTGGGATAACCCAAGAGCAAACGTATATCGTCGTGACAATGATATCCCGTATTCCTGGGGAACTGCTGTTAACGTACAGATGATGGCATTCGGAAACATGGGCGAGACCTCTGGTACTGGTGTTGCATTTACCCGTGATCCAGCTACAGGAGAGAAGCACCTGATGGGCGAGTTCCTGATGAATGCTCAGGGCGAGGACGTTGTTGCCGGTGTTCGTACACCACAGAAGATTGACCAGCTGAAGGATGTTATGCCTGAGGTTTATGAACAGTTCGTAGGTATCTGCAGGACTCTGGAAGATCATTACAGAGACATGCAGGATATGGAGTTCACTATTGAGGACAAGCATCTGTACATGCTGCAGACACGTAATGGTAAGAGAACAGCTCAGGCTGCTCTGAAGATTGCCTGCGATCTGGTTGATGAGGGCATGATTACAGAGGAGAAGGCTGTTGCAATGATTGACCCGCGTAACCTGGATACCCTGCTTCACCCACAGTTTGACGCTGCTGCTCTGAAGGCTGCTGTTCCGGTTGCAAAGGCACTTGGCGCTTCTCCAGGAGCTGCTTGCGGTAAGATTGTATTCTCTGCTGAGGATGCAAAGGCCTGGGCTAAGAGAGGCGAGAAGGTTGTTCTGGTTCGTCTGGAAACCTCTCCAGAGGATATCGAAGGTATGAAGGCTGCTCAGGGTATCCTGACTGTTCGCGGCGGTATGACCTCTCACGCAGCTGTAGTTGCCCGCGGTATGGGTACCTGCTGTGTATCCGGATGCGGCGATATCGCTATGGACGAAGAAAATAAGAAATTTACACTTGCTGGAAAAGAGTATCATGAGGGAGACCCAATCTCCATCGATGGCTCCACTGGTAAGATTTATGACGGAATTATCCCGACTGTGGACGCTACCATTGCAGGCGAGTTTGGAAGAATCATGGCATGGGCTGACAAGTACAGAACTATGAAAGTTCGTACAAATGCAGATACTCCTGCTGATGCTAAGAAGGCTCGTGAGCTTGGTGCAGAAGGTA
>JAUNOP010000008.1 GCA_030537135.1 Eubacteriales bacterium
GTGGGATTAGATTGGGCGTTGTTAGTTGCATACAATCGAGGCAAAATGGAATCTGCAAGACATTCCGCTATCTATAATCGTTTTGCAAATTTAAGTAAAGACTGTGACATGATTATTGGCTATATTGCTAACGATAGAATGTTCGTTGTCCTAGATCGTTTTTTCAATGGAGAAATTACTGATATGGCACTGATTCATAGCCTTTCGGCATTGAAGCTTGGTAAGCAATACGTAGCTTTAACAGAAAAGGCTTGTGAAAAAATAAAAATTCTTGATGAGCAAGCACTTACCGAGAATGATCGGGATAAGCTAAAACAAAAAAGTGAAGCCAACCGTTCAAAAGGCATTGCAATGGCAAATGAAATTTGTCGGAAATATCGTCGTGAAGGTCATTTTTTTGATGAAATATTAGAGGCAGGTGAATAAAATGAAAAATCTTACTCTAGAAAAACGTCAACTCTGTGATATACAAGGTCGGTTATTTGAACTTGCCCTAACAACCGGATTGGATTGCCCATCGTTTATAAAATCTTTTATGAACAGCAAAACTGCTGTTGCTCTTGACGACGTTTATGATCGCTTACAATGGGCAGGCGAGGAATATATTCTTGAGGAACTAAATGATGAAGTTGGGGGGCTGAAAAAGGCTGGCACAACTTATGCTTCGGAAATAATGTATTGGATAGGATATACTTATCGCTACTGGCATTACTATACGGGTGAATATAGTCATGAAATATTTAAAATCGCTGATGCTAAAACAATGAGTGAATGCTGGCTTGGTTTCCATACTTTTGACGTTGCAATGGCCATTGATGATTTAAAAGAGATTTATAAGCAAAAATGTGAGGAAAGGAATCCTTTATAAGGAATTCTGCGCCTCTCCTTCCCCAAAAGCCACAAATTTCCTTGACACTTCTCTTTGTCAATGCTACAATTATGTTCACAAAATCGGATGTGGATTTTTTTAGGAAGCAAAGTGAGACTTCTCGGTCAGTAAAGCCGCCAGTTCACTGCCGCCTACTTTTCGCCACACAATTATCGTCTGATAATTGTGTGGTTTTTTTGTTGTATTTCACATAACCGGTATTTAACGTATCAAGCAAATAGCGAAGCGGACATTGTGCCCTATGGGTATTGCGAATTTCCGCTTGACAAGAAAGGAACAAGAAAGCATGGAACAAACATTTATGAAAGAACGCCCCGTACTCCCTCTTCTGCTGTCAATGTCCCTGCCCATGGTTCTCTCCATGATGGTAAACGCGCTCTACAACATTGTGGACAGCTTCTTTGTGGCGCAAATCAGTGAAAATGCCATGACAGCTCTTTCCCTGGTTTTTCCCATTCAAAATTTCATCAATTCCGTTGCTGTTGGATTTGGAGTAGGAATCAGCTCTCTTATTGCCTATCATCTTGGAGCAAATAACCGCGAGACTGCAGACCTTACAGCTTCCCTTGGATTACTTTTTAACGCTGTTCACGGCATCATCCTGACAGTTATCAGCATCCTGATCATACCTCATTTTCTTCGCATGTTTACCTCTGATGCAGAGGTCATTGCCATGGGAAAGCAATATGCTTACCTTGCATTTGGATGTTCCACTGTCATCACTGTTGAGCTGTGCTTTGAAAAGCTCTTTCAGGCAGTAGGAAAAATGACGGTCAGTATGCTTGCCATGATGGTAGGCTGCATTGCCAATATTATCCTTGACCCTGTTCTCATCTTTGGAGCAGGTCCCTTTCCTCAAATGGGAATCACAGGCGCTGCCCTGGCTACTGTAATCGGGCAGGTACTGACGTTGATTGTTTATGTTGTCCTGTACATTCTTCGTCCGATTCCTGTGAAAATCAGCTTCAGACGCCTCTCGCTGAAAAAAGAGCTTATCCTGAAGCTATATTCCATCGGAATTCCGGCAACCCTGAACATGGCTCTGCCCTCTGTGCTGATTTCTGCGCTGAATGCCATACTGGCAGCTTATTCTCAGACCTATGTGATGGTTCTGGGCGTATATTACAAACTTCAGACCTTCCTCTACCTTCCTGCCAATGGGATTATACAGGGAATGCGTCCGCTGATTGGCTATAATTACGGAGCTGGAGAAAAGAAAAGAGTTCGCAGCCTCTATGTCCTTACCCTTTGTCTAAGTGCGACCATTATGATTTTCGGTACTCTTCTCTGTCTAGCAATACCAGAGCAGCTGATTGGATTATTCAGCTCCAACCAGGAAACCATTCAGGCCGGAGCCTTTGCTCTTCGCATCATAAGCGCGGGCTTTATCGTATCCTCTGTGTCCGTTACCTCTGGCGGAGCCCTGGAGGGGCTGGGAATGGGAGTTCCGTCTCTTTTGATTTCACTCCTTCGCTATGTGATCCTGACTATACCAGGAGCCTTCCTTTTAAGCAGATTTATGGGTGTAAATGGAGTATGGAATGCCTTTTGGATTTCTGAGCTTTTGACGGCAATCACTGCCTATTTTATTTACCGACACGCCAGCACACGGCAATAGCCTCTTTGCAGATGACAAGGCAAAGCCCCTCTTTTATCTGGCGCAGAAAAGTCCGCTGCTCTATGCATTGCACATGTCAAGCAGCGGACTTTTTTGATTTGTCAGCTTTTTCCTTTGTCCTGATTATTTCGGTATTCTGACGGCGATACGCCGCAAATGTTTTTAAAAATCTTCATAAAATGCTTATCATTTTCATAGCCTACCATCCGGCTGATATCCTGAATTTTCTCATCTGTTTCCCTGAGCAGTCTTTTTGCCTCTTTTATCCTTATCTCCTTCAAATAGTTCACGAAATTAACGCCTGTAAAATTTTTAAATGCAATCGAAAACAGCGAATAATTCATGGACACATAGTTGGATACCATTGCCATGTTCAGATCCTTCATATAATTCTCAGAAATAAACACAACCGCCTCCTTGATTTTTCGCTTATTCTGGTCGCTGATATACTGTTCCTCCAGACAGCCTGACAGATTGTTCAGCCATATTTGCAGTTGATTCAGATATTGCTCTAAATTCGTATGTACGAGAGGAGTTTCAAAAGAAAAATGCCCTCTTTTATCCTCTGGAATAATATGACTGTATGCCTCCAAAAGACCCCTTTGAAGCATTGTAATCGCATCCAGAAAAGCCTCTGGCTCAACCTTTCCGTGTCTTGCCTCAAAGCAGAATTTTCTCAGCCTCCTTATGGCCTCTTCTCTGCTCTTTGTTGAAAACTGCTGCACAAACTGTTCCACCAAGGCTTCATATTCCTTCTGGCTGAGCTGCTTTTCCCCTGCTTTCATGCTCTCAAAGAGAACCCTATTCCGGCATCTGACAAAAGCCTCTCTTCTCGCTGCCAGCGCCTCCTGATATGCCCTTTTGCACTCTCTAAGCTGACTATAGCCTCTGCTTACACCGATTCCCTCTTCCCCTGTCTGCTCGCTCCATTCTTCATAATATTCCTGCATCAGGAAAACGACCTTCTGATTTTCTACATTTTCCAGCACATACCCCTGGTAATCCTGAAGGACAAGCCCAGCCTCTGGTGTACAGACGATCACACAGTAAGGCTTTTCTCCAAATCTCTGCCTGTACTGCTTTTCCACTGGTTCCCACTCCCTGCTGTCAGGCTCTGATAAAAGAAAGTATTTCAGCTGATTTGTAAACAGCAGTTCCTCATCCTTTTTCTTTAATTCAGAGGATTTCTGGCGCTGCTCCAGGCTTACCAGAATTTCCTCTATTTTTTCGCGCTTGACCGGTTTGAGGAGATAGTCATGTACTCCATGCTTTAGCATCTCCACAGCATAATTAAAATCATCATATCCGCTTATCACCACCACATCCGGCTGATAAGGAAGCTCTTCTATACGCCTTACCAGCTCTATTCCATCCATTTTAGGCATCTTGATGTCTGTAAAAACGGTATCTATCTTCCTGGCATGTAGAATTTTTAATGCCTCCTCGCCATTGCGGCATTCGATAATCTCCTTTATTGAAACAGAGCTTCTTGAAGCCATGGCAACAATTCCTCTCCGTATCATTTTTTCATCTTCTATTACTAATAATGTTTCCATCTCATTCTCCTCTGACCTTATCCTGCAGGGGAAGAAGGACGCTCACCTTTGTAAAGCAGCCCTCCTTTGAAAAAAAGCGCAGCCCATACTGTTTTCCAAACTGCATTTGTATCCTGTCCTGTACATTTTTCAGACCAATTCCATTTCCAGAACCGCCGTTTGCTTCCACTTCTCCCCTCAGCTTGCGTTCCAGCCACTCCATCTGTTCCTTTGTCATCCCGATTCCAGAATCTGTTATCTCTATTTCAAAATCCCTTTCATGTACAACCGCCTTGATATAAATGGTTGCATCCTCGCTCAGCTCTACAATGCCATGGCAAATGGCATTCTCTACAATTGGCTGCAGCGACATTTTGGGAATCTGCTGTTCATAAATTTCCTCTGAAATCTTCACAGACAAAAGTGTTGTAAAATCATAACGCAGATTCATAAGCTGAACATAATTCATAATATAAGCAATCTCTTCGCGAATAGTAACATTTCCTGATACCCACTTCATGTTGTAACGCAAAAGCTCTCCCAGAGAAGTAACCGCATCTGATATCTCATACTTTTCATCAATCTCTGCCATCATCTTAATGGATTCCAGTACATTGTAGATAAAATGAGCGTTTATCTGATTTTGGAGCGCTTTAATCTCTGTATTTTTAACCAGCACCTCTCGATCAACATTCTCCTTGGAAAGTATCTCCATCTGATCCAACATCTGATTAATCTGGCTGCCCAGCTCCCCCATTTCGTCTGTTCCAATCTCCGGAATGCGCTCCTTAAGATCTCCATTCTGGATTCTGCGCACTACTCCCAGAATTTCATAAAACTTATTCAGAAGAGATTTGACAACGCCATTGATAAGTATTGTCATACACAGGAACAAAAGAAGCAGAGCCATAACCACCATCAGCTCCTGTCTCAGGATTTCCTTTGCCTGCTCTTGCACACTGGCAAGCAAAATATAAGTCCCGGAAAGTTCCTTCATCGGGCATACTGCCAGAAGAACCTCCTCCTTATTAATTTCTGTATGAATCATTTTCGACTTTTCGGGATTTCCCACAGCCTCGCAGATTTCCCTCTGCTCTTTGCTCCATACAGTCACCTCTCCCCCTTCTGCTGCACAGACGCTTCCATCCTGAAGAACAAAGCATCCCCAGATATTTTCATCTGCACGATAAATAGAAGGAAACATGTCCTTCATGGACACTGCAACCTCAAGCACTCCTATTTTTTCTCCATAGGCGTCCTCTATATCTGTGACCAGCGCCATCAGACGTTCCTCCTTGCGCTCTGATAAGAGAAAATCCTGGTAATTGAACTGCCATTCTCCTGACACATAGCTCTCTGCCCAGGGAGCATTCTCCATACGCATTTTCCGATATAGAATCGGCAGCATTTCAGGAAAGCTATTATTTTCTGCATAGACACGAACCTGATAAATATAAGGATTGCTGTTTACCATTCCTTCCAGCATGGACAGCTGCTTCTGGGAAAAATTCAAAAATTCCTGTGTAGATATGGGACTATCCTTCTCAAGACGTACAAGCAGCTCTCTGAGTTCTGTATCAGCTATAAAAATCTGCGAGGTCATGCCGCATAACTCTGCCATTTTCTTTGCTGCTGCATAATCCTCTGTAATTTTGTCCTCCAAATCATCCCTTGCCTGCTGCAGCATATTGTTTTTTGTATACTGAAAAACAGTCACCACAAAAATCAGCAGAGGAATGGCCACCAGAATCACCATAAACACCGTAAACTTTGTATTTAGTTTCAGTTTATTAAATCTTGCTCTCAATATGTTCATTCTTCCATCCCAAGCTTTTCTTTGTTGCTTTGAATCATCTCTGTAGCTGCCTCGCAAAATTCAGCATATCGGTTTTCTTCGCGCTCTGCGATATACTCCGCGAGAATTTCGTCAAATCTCTGCTCGCTCTCTGCCAGTAGAAGCGCTGGCAGGGTGTTTGCCCACATTTTGTCAAGGTTTGTCTGAATCATTGACATTTCCTCATCATCATGGAAGCTTAACTCATACTGCCCTCCGTACACAGAATAAGGGTAGGCCCACTGCGAAAGCTGCTCAATACAATCCAGCTTATTATAACTCCATTTATTCAGAATACTATAGTTTTGCAGCATCCAATAGGCACTGTCAGCTCCATATACCCTGTCGTACTCCTCTCTGTCTGTGTTCAGCAGCTCCAAAACCTCTGGTTTTTCTATTACTCTTCCATCCTCTATCTCATACATACTGCCCTCTTCCCCCAGATAGGTGAGCATCTGTCCTTCCTCACTGAGCAGATAAGAGAGAAGCTTAATAGCCTTGTCTGGAGCCTGACAATTTCTGGAAATATAGGTGAGCGTCCATCCGTTCAGGCTTGTTACCGGCAACGTGGGGTCATCGCCATCTGCATTTCTCGGACCATCCACAGCAATATAAATACGTTCCGGCGAGGTGCTGTATATCTCCTTTTGCTGGTCTGCAATATCTGTACTCTGATAAAACAGGCAAAAATACCTGCCCTGCACCAGCTTTTCTTCCAGCTGCTTTCTTTTATCCACAAATATCTCATTTTTGAGATAGCCCTCCTCGCCTAGCTGGCGCAGTATCTTCAGCCAGCGAATGTATTCCTCGTCTGTATTGCGGTCATAATACCCTCCGTTCTCTTCGCAGGGAACTGCCAGTGAGTTCTGTAAATAGATATCAAAGGAGTCATTGCCTGAATCGTCAAATTCACTTGCGCCAATGGGAATCAAGGGTTCCCCGTCTACCTCCGGAAACATTTCGGCAGCTTTTTTCACAGCGCTTACAAAGCCCTCCGGCGTTGTCATATCCGGGCTTCCGATTGCTTCATAGATATCCTTTCTTACCAGGAAGTTCTCATTAGAGGACAATTTTTTCTGGTTTTTAAATTCCTCGTAGGAATAGGGATAACTGGGATAAGCATACAGATTTCCGTCTGAGCTTGTGTGCCACGCAGCCACTGTCTCGTCAATCACCTCATAAAATTCCGGGGCGTACTGATCTGCAAGCTCATTCAGAGGATATACCTGGTTTTCTGAAATCATCTTCTGATTTTCTTTTTCCCACCATCCCAGAGTCACTAAGTCTGGAAGTGTTTCCAGATTAATCATAGCCTTCATTTTTTCCTTCTCATTTCCCTTTGGCACAACAAACTCAATATTCACGCCTGTCTCCTCTGAGATTCTCCTGGATACCAGATTCTGCCCCCAGTCTGTGTCAAACCAGGAATAATTAATGTACCATTTCAACGTAACTGTGTCCTGTGTATCCTCTGTAGTTTCATTAAAATGCTTTCTTTTTACAGGCATAAAAATAATCTGTACCGCTAAAATCAATACAACAACAATCGCTGTAACCATAAAAACCACGTTTTTTCTCATGTTTTTCCCCTCTGTCCGTTCTGCTGCAAATCAAGCGGATATTCACAATACCCTTATCTCCTAAAAACCTAAAAATCATACTCCTTTATAATACCACAAGAACCGACAATCCTGCAAAAAAAGTGCAGGATTGTCGGCTGCTTTTAGCCCCTCTTTGTTACTGTTCACAGGAAGTTCTTTCTCCTTATTCCTTGACACCGCCCGCTGAAATACTGCTGATAATGTATTTGGAACAAAAGGCAAATACTATCAGAATCGGAAGAACAGAGATTGCGACCGCCAGATAAATAGCTCCCTGGTTTGCCGTAATATCTGTGGAGGAATTCAGGGACGCAATCATAACAGGCAGAGTGAATTTGTCCGGAGAATTCAGCAAAATTAATGGTATCAGATAATTATTCCAGTTGCCGATAAACGCTCCGATTGCCATGGTGGCAATTCCCGGCGACATCAGCGGAAGCACAATCTTATGAAAGATTCTTGCCTCTCCTGCTCCGTCAATACGCGCTGCCTCCAAAAGCGCCGGCTGAAGAGAGCTTTCCAGGTACTGGCGCAAAAAGAAAACGGTTCCAGCTGAAGCAACGGATGGGAGGATCAAAGGAATATAGCTGTCTATCATATTCAAACTTGTGACTAAATCATAAAAGCCAAGCAAGCTTAGCTGACCAGGAATCATCATAAAAATAACAATAATCAGGCTGATTGCTTTATTTCCCTTGAATTTATACACGACCAGTCCATAAGCAGTGAGCGCAGAGAAGTATGAGCTGAATATTGTTGCAGGGATTGCAATTAACAAGCTGTTTGCCATGCCTCTGAACAAATTAAAATAGCCGGATACTGTTGTCCAGTTGTCTGCCAGCGCCTTTCCCGGAATCAGGGTAAAAGATTTTACAATATCACTTCCTGTACGGGTAGCGTTTACCATCATCAGAAGGAAGGGAAAGAGGCAGGTAACTGCCAGTATTGTCAAGGCCACATACAAAATTGTTTTTTTAACCTTAAATGCCATTCTATTTTCCCTCCTTAGTCTTTCTTGCTATTTAGCAGCTTAAACTGAACAGCAGACACCACAAGAATAATCATAAACAGGAAGTATGCAATCGCCGATGCAAAGCCCACCTGATTTGTTTCAAATCCAAACTTGTACAAATACATAACAACGGTCTGTGTGCTTCCCGATGGATTTCCAATGGTACCGCCGCACATCAAAAACGGCAGGTCAAACATCTGCAGACCGCCAATCAAAGAGGTGATTCCTACATAAAGCATAATCGGTTTTAAGAGCGGCAGGGTAATTTTGGTAAATACCTTCCATCTTCCGGCGCCGTCAATTGCCGCCGCCTCAAAATAGTCCTTGGAAATTCCCTGAACGCCGGCCATCAGCATAATAAAGGAGTTTCCAAACCACATCCATGCGCCGATGACAGATATCACAAAAGGAGCAGTTACCGTAGAACCCAGCCAGTTGATAGGTTCACCCTTAGCAAGACCAGCACTGCTTAAAATCTGGTTTACTGTTCCATATCTCCAATCCAGAAGTGTTTTAAACAGAAATGCCACAGAGGTGGCTGCAATCAGATTCGGCAGATAATACAGAGCGCGGTAAATTCCCAGCCCTTTTACCTTGTATTTAATATCACTGAATATAATCGTCAGCAGAAATGCCAGACCAAGCTGGAGTACAATGTTTACACTCCATATTTTTACTGTGTTCCACAAATCACGCCAGAAAAACTTATCAGTAATAACACGGACATAATTCTGAAGTCCGGTAAATGCAGCTTCTCCAAAGCCCTTATAATCCGTAAAGCTCAGATATAGGGTACGAAGCACTGGATATACATTGAAAATCAAAAATATAATCACAAACGGAGCCACGCAGATATATCCGGTTTTATTCAAATCTCTTTTTTTCTTCCTCCCACTTTGAGATGCCATAATTCTCTCCTTTCCCTTTCTGTAAACAAGGGGATGCTGCGCATCCCCTCTGATTGCCTTGGCTATTATATTCCGTAGATTCTGAGAGAAGGGTATTTATCTTTCTATTTCAATTTCCGGATAAGTAGACTGCACAGTATCATAGAACACATTCAGCGCCTCTTCTTTGGTCATTTCCTCTGTTTTAATAGAAGTGATTGCCGCACCCCATGCATCGTTGATGGTCTTGTCATACTTTGTAACCATGGAGTAGTCAATTCCCTCTGCCTGCTCCAGGAAGAATTCATACAGCTTCTGTCCGCCATAGATTTCATTTACATCATCCTTATGCTTCTCAATGGTTGGAATCCAGGAAACTACATCACCTTCAGATTCTTCGATCCACCAGTCAAGAGTATCTTCATTTGTGGTGACAAACTCAATGAAATCCCAGGCAAGCTCCTTATTCTCGCTAAGCGCATTGATTCCGATAAAGGTTCCGCCGCTGAATCCATAGGATGGTCCTGCGCAGACTCCCCATTTTCCGGCAAGCTCTCCCACATGGTCACGCATGGTCAGAACGCCCCAGCTTGGAAGACCAAATGCAAATACCTCTGTGGTATTGCCGCTCTCAGCCGCCTCTTCCATCTCTGCCTCATCCCATACATTTGCAGAAGAATCAATTACAGGAACTGCTCCGCCCATTGCCTGATACCACGGAGTAGACCAGCTTGCCACATAGGCTGTCATATCATTCTGATACAAGCTTACGCATAAATCCATGTAAGCGAATCTGTCATCGTCGATTGTAAGCTTTCCGTCCTGCACCCATGCAGAATTGCCGGAGAAAAACTGCATTTCACTGTCTGATGCAAAAACCTTATATCCAGCATCCTTTAAGGTCTGACCTGTTTCCAGAACTGTGTCATAATCCTTAAATTTCTCGCCGATTACTTCCGGATCTTCTGTTCCAAACACCTTCTCAGCAATATCACGGCGATAGAAAATCGCTGCCGGTGTAATCTGATAGGAAATGGCTCTCTGAATGCCGTCTGCGTCCTGTCCTGCCTGCCATACATAATCAACCATATTGTCTGCATACTGCTGCGCATTGTAGGGTTCCTGATTCAGGTCTTCTAAATACCCTGCCTCATACATGGTATCAAGCATCTGCGGCTCTGCCACAATAATATCCGGCTCCTTTGCCTTTCCTCTCATAGCTGACTGAATCTTTGTCAGGTAATCAGCGGGAGCAATAACAACTGTCTCAATCTCCACATCCGGGTTCTGCTCATTGTAATGCTCTGCAAAGCTCTTCAAATCATCTGCCAGTGTCCAGATCACCAGTTTGCCGCCCTTGTCCTCTGCTGCTGCTACACTCGCCATGGAGAGTGCCATTGTGCCGGCAAGAAGAAGGGAAAGTATTCTTTTTTTCATATTCAAGTTCCTCCTTGTTTTTAAGTACCTATATTATAATTTTTTTAAAACTTACACATAATGTGTCAAATTTTTTATTAGTGTCATTTTTTTATTGCACAGCTTCTTCCCCTATTCCAGTACAATCTGAAGCTTATTTACCTTTGCTTCAGGAAGAGACAGCAGATATTCTCTGTCTATCTGCGCCTGAATATCCATTCTTTCATATTTGTTTCCATTTACATAAATTTCGTCAATTTCATAATCTCCAAAATCCTTTTTATTTTTATTAATATAAACAATATCCAGCATTCTTCCTGCAAACCTGCATTGAATTCCTGCCAGACCGTACTTATCAAACTGCTCAAGCAAAAGCTTTGGTTCCAATATCAGATTTCCGCCGTTTCCTCTCACGCCGTACATTTGCGTCAGTACTGTAAATACCATCCAGCTGCCCGCCCCTGTTAAATATGGATACATTCCTCTTCCGCGCGGACTGAAATATTCAGGAATTCCCGGATAAATCCGGCTGCACTGCATGTCAAGGCTTTTGTCTGCCAGAGCCTTGATTGCCTTATAGCCCTCTCTCACATAATTTCGGGAATACAGGGCATACGCATACATAACGCTCATATGGCAGAAGACCGCTCCATTTTCCTTGTGTCCATAGGCAAAGCCCAGCATTCTCCCAAGATTCATCTTATTTTCCTTAAAATCTGTGTTGAGGCGGTAGCCTCCGATTTCTTCCTGATACAAATATTTTTCAGCAGCATGATTGATTTTCTCAACCTGTTCGTCTGTCGCTGTCTTTGACAAAATAGCAAAGACCTGTCCGGTCAGCATCATTCTTACCCTTCCCTCCCGGAAGCCCTCCACCTGATTTCCATCATTATCATAATAGCCGTTAAACCAGCATTCTCCTCTGCTGTCTCCGACCAGCTCTGTGCTGCGGATATGACTACTCATCCATTCTCCCATGCTAAAAAACAAATCTGCCAGATAGCCAGTGTCCAGTTTTATCTTCTTTCCGCTGACGCCCCTTGCGCACTCCTGACAAAAAGCAAGGAGCCGCCTATATTTTTTCTCTGCATTTTCAAAGATTTCTGTGTCCAGGTGCAGCAAGGCTTCCAGCTCGCAAAACACCTCTGCCTGTAAAATGCCTCTGCTTTGCAGCGTCCTGCATAATCCGGACAATTCCTTCATGCTACCGCTGTAAGCCGCTGTAAAGGCTACGCTCTCGCCTCTTTTATCCGCCATATCCAGAGCGTCGTTCCAGTCTGCTCCATGAAGGCGCATATGATTATGCTCTCCCACATCATAGAACTGAGCCGCCTGCTGCAGCATCAGATGCTCCAGCACAGTTCCTTCATATATACTCCCTTGTTTTGTCAAGAGCCTATTTGAAGAGTTCTCTGGATACTCTTCATCTATACAGCACCCTCTGCACAGAATCTTATCTCGAAAATAGGGCTTCTTTTCCATGAGAAATTCATAATCCCCTGTCTGATTTAAGTACAGGGACACTGTATGAAAGGGCCAGTAGGCATGGTCCATCCATACTCTGACAATCGCATTTCTGTCTGCCAGAAAGCTTCCAGGCTCTTTTCCAATAATTGTGGCATTAGTGCCGTCAATCCGCACACCAGCAAAAAAATCAATCAGATTTTGACGGACTGTCTGCGGCTCTGTCAAAAGCAGAGCAAGACAGTCCTGCCAAAGGTCTCGCCACCCTCTTCCCCCTCGTCCATAGTCATGATAGGGCAGGAAAGAGCAGCCATAGATTCTTCTTAAACAGGGCTGAAGGCTAACCCATTCCATCCATTTATCAAATGCCTGGTTGGAGGAAAAGCTGCTGATAATTTTCTGCTTCTTCCAATACTCCTTCATCTCTTCAAAAGCCCTCTGCGCCCTGGAAATCTCAAGGTATTCCATTCCTTCCTGCTGGTAGCTAAGCACAGTCACATAGGTGCGGCTTTCTCCTGGAAGCAAAGTCATCTCGCGAAACCAGAGTGCGCCCATGGCCTCATAGCCCTCTGTCTGGTACCCAGAGCCTCTCAGCTCCTTTTGGTTCCCAATCACAGCTTCCGGGGTCATAAGGCTTCCGCCCTCCCCGATAAAATCCTCCAGAACAGGCACCGCTCCAATAGGCCTCTCCCCATATTCATCCCTTGCAAACACACCATAGGAGACCTCATTCTTGTGATGTCCTCTCTCGTCAAAGGCCATGGACGGAGTCAGCAGTACACCGTCCTCTGTGACCTTTATTCGATTCAACAGAGACGTCACATGGCGATGATCTCTTAGATGGTCTGCACCGCGCCCATAAATAGGAACCGCTGCCACCGGCTGTATACGCAGAAGCATGTTTCCTTTGTTTTTCAAAGTAACCACCATAAGCTCGCTCAGAGTATCCCCTGCCGGACAAAAGGATAAAACCTCTGCGCCAAGATTGCTGTCCTCTTTTTCTCTCTCCACCCTCTGCCAAAAAGCGCCTGCTGTCAGATGACATTTTTCTGTTCTGCCTTCCTGGAGTCTGTGCTTTTGCAGAGCAGAATATCCAAACACAGACCAGGCCTCACGGCCGTTCACCTTGCACCAGAAATTTCTTACTGCCATACTGCTGTGAAGATTTTCTGCACTCTGGGGTTCCAGAAAAAAGCAGTTCTGAGAAATCTTATTATCGCCATGTCCATCCGGTGTGATGCTGCTCATCACCCTCTCGTTCACCAACGGCATATACAGGTAACTGATTTTTTCTGGATTTTCCAGGTCAAATTCCAGTGTTCTAGCGTGTTGCTTCATTATTCCGTCCCTCCATTCTCACTATAGGAACAGGAAAAAAATATTTCCACCTGCCCCGAATAAGAAGATTATAGAAAAAATGACGTCTGTTCCAAAGTGTCTGAATTTCAATAAGGTATTCTTTTTTCATTTTCCTCTTTGCGCACGTGTACATCTCTGAGGCTTTCTGCACAATAAAAAAGCCCGGAACCCTACATTTTCTGTAAGATTCCAGACTTTTATTTATAATAATCCATTCAAAAAGAAAATCATGTCTGTTTATCAGAAGCCCCCCTGACAGGACACCCCTTTATCAGTCCTCGCCATTGCCCTCTGCTTTCTTGATTTCTTCATCTGGTGTGGAAAAGCCCATACACAGAGCGGCAAGTCCATTTCCATATCTCTCAACCATAATCCACGGAATATAGATACTGTCCTGTATCATTCTCTTTGGGAGTTCTTCCAGATCTGCACAGTTGGTATAAACCTTATAACGAAGCTCTCCGTCTCTGACGTCCAGCTCAAAGTTTCCATTTCGCAGACCATAGTTAGCCATTGTGATGTAACGCATCACATCATTCATAGTATCTTCCTCTGCACTGATTGGAATTCTGGCAAATACCGTATAGCCCTTATCATTAAAGGATATCAGCAAACGTATATTTTTAAGCTTGCATTTCACCTTCGCACCGCATTCAATAATCTGCTTCTCTGCATTATAATCATAATGCCAGTCATCTGCATCCAAAAAATCCCGAACCGCCTCAATAATATTCACCATAAAACCGCTCCTCCTTTCCCCATACAACGAGCCTGTCTGACTATGTAAACAATAACAGAATAAGAATGAATTTTGTATTATATTTACAAATTTCATTCTTATTTGTCAGTTTAACTTGTTATAATAGACATATTATCATCTTTCCTATTTTACGTCAAGGAAATTTTTTATTATTTTCCGATAATAGTGGAAATTTCCTGTCTTTGAGTTTTAGCACCATAATAGTTTGAATGTTGCCCTTCCTATTTATTTCTCACAGTCAGCATATACGTTGCGCTAATAACTATATTAAAAATATTATGTCTATTTAAAGTTTTCTGTGTACTTTTCTATTCCCCCTCGTTCCTCTCACAGTCCGTAATTCCGCATATATTTTTTTATGTCTGAAAAAAACGCCCCTCACAATCCGAAAAATCATATAAAAATTTTGTTCAATTCAAATGCAGAAAATCAGCCTCCTATACTCCCATATTCTGGTCCGTCTGTAGAAAAAACAGTACTACCAGTAATAATGTCTTCCACCTCAAATTTAATAATTTCCATCTCTGGAGTTATATACTTTTCCATTAATCCATACCTTCCTTTCATTTTTTACTTATCTCGATAAACAGATTCTATCTGCCATCAACACATTATTGCTGCATTCCCTCAAAAGCAATCCAGGCTGCTTCCTGCTCCATATTACATGTAAGCTTATATAGTCTTACATTGCTTCCAAGCCTGTCTGCCAATGACAAAATTTTCCGCATATCGCCTGCATCTGACGGGCGGTAGCTCTGCTGCACCAGCATAGGAAAAGCTGCACTTTTCAAAATAGATTGTATATGGTTTGTCTCTCCCCTTCCTAAAATGCAGATTGCTCTCAGGGGAATCGAAATATTGCTGCCCAACCTGTGTTTGCCGTTCCATGGCGTACCATATGCAATTACTCCATTATCAGTTATTTTCAACAAAGGTTTATCATCATTAGCCATAACTGCCCTTGAACCAAATAACTGCCGCCATAATCTGGTATGAGTACTCTTCCCAGTGCCACTTTTCGCAGTAAAAAGATAGCCTGTTCCATCTACTGCAACTACTGAACCATGAAATAACAGCGTATCAAATTCCAGAAGTTTTCTTGCAATTTTGCGATAAACAGCCAGTGTTTCCAGGTATTTATCAGAGAACTGCCGCACAGGGATACCCTCAACTTCATCCTCATGAGCAGATTTCTCCTTTTCAAAGGAAATATCAGAAGGACAAATCTGTACGGAAAACTCTATCAAATAGTTAACCCTTCCCGTCTTTGAGCGCTATCACAACAATATTGTCAAGCGGAAATTCGCAATCCGCTTCGCTACTTGCTCATAACCGTATAGCTGCTGTCGCAGCTTCTCAGAATGGGTCTGCACCCCTTCTGAGACAAGCAAGTCCCCTACTCTTTTTATTATTTTCCGACAATAGCAGAAAATCCTATGTGCTGTTTTTTATCTTTTAAGAGTTCCTGAAACTCCTCTTCATGAAGAGCGCAGGTAAAGTCTTCTTTTTTTATCACCAGCTCTGTTTCTTTGCTCATGCTTCTTCTGTACGCTGCCTTTCCCCAGGTTCTCTCGAAAAGGTTTCGCACCATTCTGGCATTGCTGAAAGATTTGCTCTTCATTGTTCCGTCTGACAGAGAGGAAAAGAATTCATGAGCTGCCTGGGTGAGATTCTCCTCGTATTCAAAAGAGGCGTCCAGCATCTCAAAAAAAATACTCTCCAGCTCTTCTCTGGTATAATTCGGAAATTCAATGACATAGGGAATCCTGCTCTCTAATCCTGGGTTCCACTTGAGCATTTCCTGCATTTCCTCTTTATATCCCGCCATAATAACGCAGAAATCATCTCTGTGATTCTCCATCTCCGCAATCAACGTCTGAAGGGCTTCTTTTCCATAATCCCCACCCATTTCTCTCTGGTACAGGCCATAGGCCTCGTCTATGAAAAGGATGGAGCCATACGCATCCCGGCAATAGGCGCTGGTCTTTGGCGCGGTTTCTCCTACATATCTTCCGCACAGCTCGCGGCCCTTAATCTCATAAAAATATCCCTTTCTAAGAACCCCCTCCTCCTTCATCATCCGCGCAATAATTCTCGCAATCGTTGTCTTGCCTGTTCCCGGATTTCCTGTAAAAATCATATGAATGCTGGGTCTTTCAATCTTTTTGCCCTGCTCCAAAAGCTCCTTCTGGGTCTTAATCTGCGTAATGATCTCTCTGATTTTCTGCTTCATCTTTTCCATGCCTATCAGTCTCTGAAGCAAATCATAGGGATTCTCCAGAAGCTCCGGCTCATCCAGCATGACGAGGATATCAGAAGCAGTGACGCACAAATTCTCTGTATCGTCTGCACAATTAAGCAGTGCTTTCTGATAAATCACCTGGCTTACGATTTTATCCAGCGTCTTATATCCAAAAAAGCTTCCGCTTCCCTTTTCCTTTAGGATCCATCGCTCCAGCAGCTCGTCACAGTCCGTCTCTGCCGCAAAGCCCGCCTGCTTCAATTTATTCTTCACATAATCGGTCATGTTTTCCAGGCTCATAGGAGAGACAATAAGAGTTCGCAGTCCCATAATATCCCTCAGATGCTCCTCTATCCCTCCAATGACATGGCGTTCCATAAAGGGGATGCGAAATACACAGATAAAATTGGCGCTGACCTCATGAATTCTGCGCAGATAATTCTTGACTCTGGTATTTGAAAGCTCAGACTGCCATTCACTGATGTCCATGCACAAAATAAGTCTTTTTCCTGGCTCTCTCTGATTCGTCTTTGCAAATTCCTGCGCAAGCTCAAGAAGCTCTTCCCAGGCTTCGTATTTTGCCTCCTCGATTTTTCGATACGCCACCTCGATTTCGCGGATATTTTTGTTCATATCCCTCTGAGCGCACAGACCATAGTTTCTGTAGATTTTGCACAGAAGCTGCAAGAAAGCCGTAAGTCCAAAGCCATTGTCAACAGAAATCAAAAGCTCCTGAGACCACAGCTGCTCTGCTGCTCCCAACCTAGTGAGCATGGGGATCACCTGCACAAGCTCCTGGAAATACGACTGTATCTCTCGGGAATACCTTGCCGGAACCTCGCAGCACAGCTTTTTCAAAAACTCCTCTCTGACTGCGCCATCGTGCGCTGACTGCTTCTTTGACAGCTCTTCCTCCTGGCTGGAAAAGTCTTTCTCGGACTCTCCATCTTGATCGGAAGCGCCTTTCTTTTGCCCTTTCTCCTGGTCGGAGGCACTTTTTTCAGACTCTTCTCCCTGACCGCGGCCGCTTCCCTCCGGAGCTTGCTCCAGGCCGGCTCTCTTCTTTTCCCTGTCAAAAGAGCCTCCGGCATCCTGACCGCTTCCTTCCTCATCCTCTTTCTTTTTTTGAATGTTCATTCCTTTTGTATCCCCGGAAACAGTCATTTGAAACCACGGTCTATTTTCCTCAAAGGTTTCCTTGATATATTCAACAATGTCTCCCACAAAACCGTCTCTGCTCTCCTCATTCAGCTCCACGGTGAAGCCTTCATTGCTGCTTTTTATCAGCTTAACTTCTTCCTGATTACCAATAAAACGCTCCATCTTGCGGACAGGAGAACCATACTGCTTTTTCTTTTCTTCAATCCATTCTCTCTTAAAACGAAAATAAAGCCGACTCATCTGTTCATCCCTCCTGTACTCTCAAAAAATTCCTGCGTAAAGATAAGTATTTTTATTTTAACACCTCAGAAGCCTTCTGAAAACACACAAATTGCGAAAATTCCTAGAAAATCCTGCATACTTCTTCCTGTCCACGACTATTTTACAAAATGCTCTTGTCTCTGAAAAGCCCTGAAACCGTGTAATCGGATAGGGAAAGCCTCTTTCCGGGCTTATCGCGCATAAAGCAAAACCCTGGAATTGCATTCACAATTCCAGAGCTCTTTTTGTGCTTGATTTCTACTCTGTCTGCTCCAAAGCCTCTGCTTTCTCTGACAATGTTTTCTCTGCCTCAGAGAAAGCCGCTGTATTCCCTCCATCCGGCTGTGCTTCTTCTGCAGAAGCTTCTTCCTTCTCATCGTCCACATGCATCATGGCGCGCTCGCGCAGACTTTTCTTTTCCGGCGCCTTCTGCTGTGCCTGAAAGGGCTTTGATCCTTTATTTTTCTTTGTATCCACAGCATAGATTCTGTCTGGCTCTGCCTTTGCAAGCTTTGTCAGTCGGGTCGCTCCCCACAACATAAACAACGGAATTGCAATAGAGGTGAGAAGCATTCCGGGATTCAGCATTCCCATAAACAGCAAAAACAGCTGCATCAATACCTCTGCTGCCAGCAGAATAAGAGAAATTCTTTTCATAAAGACAGCTTTATCCACCCGGTTGCTCAGGCGTATACTGAATACGCCAATGAATATCTCGGCTGCCGCCAGCAGCACAAAACAACCCCCAATGAGGCGCGCCATGTTGACACTCATATTCACTGTCTCCAGCGCCTCTATATATTCTGCTGTTCCCTTTGCTGCCTCTGATGCAATCATAAACATATTGATTCCATACATGGCAGAGGAGGTAATTGCTGAAAATATCAGGACAATTCCTGCCATCAGCAAATACATTCTTCCATTCATTGCCATGCGCGTTTGTTTTTGTCTTTCAAACTGATCCATTGTCTCTTCCATTCCTGCCTTTCTGGTATACTTTCCTGCTGTGCTGCTGTCTGTGAAGCCTGAATCTCTCTTTTTTCTATCTGCCGGAACGTATCCTTTGGCCTTACAGACCCATTTTTCTCATAATTCCGTCCGCATCCACTCCCGGATGCGTGACATACAACCTGCAGATTTTCTCTGCCAGCGCCTCGCTGATTCTGTTTCTTCTCGCTATTTCAGCAATAGATTTTCCACGCTCTGTATCCCTTATGACTGCTTCTATAATCATCTGAATATTAGGAGGTATTGCATGATCTGCCGGATGCGTCCCCCTCTCAGCGGAAGCCCCTGCATCTGACAGTTCTACCCTTCTTACAGTATAGGAGAAATCCTCCATAATCTCCAGCACTGCCATTGTGACAGGAAATACAAAGCGTCTCGGGCCGCAGCCTCCGGGGTTAAGAAGGAGCTGGGAGCCTATATGCTTTTCCTCGTATTTGTGGGAATGTCCGTATAAAATAATATCCCAATCAGACGTATGCCTGGGGATTCTTCTTTTTTCATGCACCATGAAAAAACGAAACCCCCACAGCTTGACAGCTATGCTCTCCGGCAGCTTAGCACTCTCTCTGTCAATGTTCCCTCTCACAGCATACACAGGTGCAATACGCGTGAGCTTCTCAAGCACGTCTCCCTCGCCAACGTCGCCTGCGTGAAAAATGATTTCACAGTTTCCAAGCTCTGTCAGAACCTCCTGCCGCAACAGTCCGTGTGTGTCGGAAATAATACCAATTTTATGCATCCTGCTTTCCTTTCCCAGGGAACCAGTTCCCTTTGCTCCCTGTTATCGGCATTCCCGCAGCAAAAGCCAGGGGATGCTTGCTTTCTCTATTACTCATCGGATAGGGAAAGCCAGTTCCCCCTATCCGATGCAGACGTCAATGAGAAATCGCTGTTTATATATTGTAGCACTTGAAGGCAATTCTGGAAATACAAAAATATAAAAAACAGACTTTCCTTCTCCTATTCCTGCGCCTTCAGGCTGTGCATCCACATTTTTCTCTGAAATACAATAAGAGAAATTGCAAAGCGCACGCACTCCTCCAGAGACAAAATAAAATATACATAAGGAATCGAAAGTCCAAGGACAAAAGCCGAGAGGATTCCCAACGGCACTCCAAAAAACCATGTTCCAATAAAATCAATCCACATCACATACTCTGTCTTCCCGCCGCTGCGAATGATTCCGCCTCCAAGAATCATATTCTGTACCTTAACAGGAGCAATGAGTACATAGGCAAACAGAATCTGTCTGGTCAGCAGCTTTACACTGTCTTCCACTGCATAGATTTCCACATAATACCTGCTAATTCCAAGCAGCAGCAGAGATAAAAGCACCGACCCGACAGCTCCATAAGCCAAAAGCTTTCTGGCTTCCTGGTAAGCTCTGTCATACTCCCTTTTTCCCAGATTTTTTCCAATAATAATTCCCGCTGCCTGGGACAACCCGCTCAGAGCTCCGATCATCAGGCTCTGAATCGGATTGGTCAGCGTCATGGCAGCACAGGCAGAGCTTCCCAGATGACCATAAATAATTGCGTAAACATTTTCTCCAAGACTCCACAGAAGCTCACAGACAAGAATCGGAAGAAGAATTTTTCCGTACTGCAAAAAACCGGCTTTTTTAATTGCAAAGCAGCCCATCCATCTCTTTTCCTGTCTTCCAAAGCTTCTGATAAACATCCACAAAATCAGCACAAAATAAACTATCTGCGAGAAAAGCGTGGCAAGAGCCGCGCCTCTCACTCCCATAGGAGAAATCCCCATTTTTCCAAAAATCAGGATGTAGTTAAGCCCTGTGTTTAAAAGAGCGCCAGCAAGGCTTGCATAGAGAGCAAGCTCTGCTCTCTCCATACAGCGAAGCATTGTTGAAAGCAGTGCAGCTCCTGCCATGGGAAGATAAGAAACTGCAAGAATTCTGAGATAAGCGGAAGCTTCTGCAATCGTGGGCGCATCCTCTATGTAAAGCCGTATGATCTTCTGGGGAAATGTAATACACAAAATGGTAAAAAGAATGGCAATTCCCACTGCCAGAGCCAGATTCATAAAAAAGCTCCGGCTTACCTCCCTTTCCTCCTCTTTTCCCATGTACTGAGCAATCATGATTCCTGCCGCTGCTGCAACAGCAGACAGGAGTACCGAATAAATCGAGGAAAACTTCCCTGCCAGACCAATTCCCGCTATACTGACACTTCCAAGCTGTCCAATCATAACCTGGTCAACTACACTGAAAGAGGATTGAAGCATAGACTGAAGTGTGACAGGTGCAGCTATTTTACATACTGTTTTGAAAAATGCATCTTGCTGTTTCATAAATAACATCCTTTCATTCTTTACTATAAGCTTTATTGTATTCATTTTTATGAAAGGACTCAATAGTTAAACGCGTAACCTAGGCCAAAAAAAACAGGTTAAATTTGTAAGATTTAACTAATTTTATTATTTTCTTTTTGTCTGTGTACTGGCACGCTCTACCAGATGGACAGGCAGCTTTATAGTTGTTCCCTTTTCTGTTCCTTCCTTGAGTTCCCGTATCTTAGCAATGGCGATTTGCGCCCTCATCTGTCCATCCTGCCTCACAGACGTAAGCGTTGGCGCCAGCTGCATGCAGATGGGATTATCATCAAAGCCGGCCACTGCCATATCCTCTGGAATTCGGATTTCTTTCTCCATCAAAAACTGCATCAGATCAACTGCATAATAATCAGACACTGCGAAGACCGCCCTGTATTCTCTTATCCTCTCCAAACTCCGGGCATAAAAAGCTCTTCGCTCTCCCCTGTGCATAGGTATTTTCAGAAAGTCTGCACCTTCTCCAAATCCTTTTTGAAATCCCTGGAGCCGTTCCAAATCCATACAAATTTCATTATCTGCAATGCAGAGGGCTTTCCTGTAGCCCTTCTTCTTAAAATGCTGTCCAACCTGAAGACCTCCATCATAATTATCAATCACCAGGTTGCACATACCCTCTGTGGAATCCAGAAAGCCATCGTATATTACAAACGGAATATGCATAAATTCCCTTAGCTTTCTGTAATCCTGCTCACAGAAGCCAATAAGAACCATTCCATCCAGATTCCACATGGACGCAAACCGAACAATCTCCTCTGGCATATTGGTCACCTTCACCATCATGAATTGCTCTGCCTTTTCAATTTCTGCTGACAGATAATTCAAGGAAGAGGCAATAAAGACATCCTCCAGAACACAGCCCTCATATTTTTCATGATTATTGATAATGATTCCGATAATCCTGGAATTATTCTGAGCCAAAAGAATTCCAGCCATGCTCGGAATGTATTTTCTCTGCTCAAGAAGAGCCTGCACACGCCGTATAGTTTCTTCTGAAACCTTTTTCGTTTTTCCATGAATCACATTGGATACTGTGGCCGTACTCAGTCCCAGTTCTTCGGCAATGTCGCAGATTCTAACACGCTTATTCTCCATTTTTTCCTCTTTTGTTTTTTTATAAGCTCTCAGCTGAGATGTCCCAATAAGTATAACTGTTATACTCTTTCTCTTAGGACTTCTATCCGGCATGTATGTTTCTTACCATCTTTTTTTGTTTATGATAAGCAATTCCAACTGCCAGAATTCGTCCGGTATATACGGGCTTCTCTCCAAGCTTTCCTTCAAACTTAATCGCATATCTGCGGTCTTTTATCTGTCTAACTGCCTCCTCTGCAGTATGTTCAAACTTCCTGACCCGGACAGGTCAGAAGCAAAATCTCATTGTTAAACGCCTAGAGTATCTCCACGCAGCTTCCCACGCCGTCTCTACTGCGTTTCTTAGTGACAACAAGCTTCCTGTCGATTCGCTCCTTCAGCTCCGCCACATGAGAGATGATTCCAACTGTACGGTTTCCCTCTGCAAGCCCCTCAAGCGCCTTCATGGCCTGATTCAGAGCATCCTCGTCCAGCGAGCCAAAGCCCTCGTCCACAAACATCGTGTCCAGATGAATTCCTCCTGCAGAGGATTGAATCTCATCAGAAAGTCCCAGTGCAAGGGAAAGAGACGCCTGGAAGGATTCGCCGCCTGAAAGCGTTTTTACGCTTCTCTCTGTACCATTATAATGATCCACAACATTCAAGTCCAGACCAGCCTTCTCCTTTCTGTTCTCTCCATCCTCCTGACGCCTTAATTCATACTGGCCGCTGCTCATGGTGAGGAGCCTGAGATTTGCTCTTCTGAGGATTCTGTCAAAGTAAGCCATCTGCACATAGGTTTCCAGCTCCACCTTGCGCTTTCCTGCAAGCGTTCCATTGGCAGTATCTGAGAGCGCCTTTATCCAGATATACTCCTCCTCCACTGCAAGGAGTGTATCCTGCCCTCCCCTGACTGCCTGATAGATTTCCCTGTTCCTTGTCTGGGCAAGTCTTTTTCTGTCTCGCTCCTCGCTCAGCGCCCTCTTTTCATCCACATACTGCTGCTTTCTGAGACAAATCTCCTTCTCGTCAAGCTCGCCAAGGCTGTAAAGCTGCTCCTCCAAAGCCTCTATAACCGCTGCAAGCGCAGAACATGCGGCCTTGCATTCTGTCCAGGCCTTTTCTGTGCGTTTCCTGTTATCCTCAAGAGTTCTTTTCTCTTTCTCAAGGCTCTGCTTTTTCTCCTTTACCTCCTCAAGGCTCTCCTCTCCTGTCAGAGCCTCCCGATCCAGAATATCACCCCAAAGCCTGTCTCTCTCTGCTGTGATACGGGCAAGAAGAAGCTCTGTCTCCTTATGCGCCTTTTCCAGGCTCTTTTTCTGAAGCTCCTCCTCTGGCAGGGTTTCCTCTGTTATCTGTCTCTTCTGCTCAACATCCGCCTGTTTTTCCAAAATTTTCTGATCTATCCGCTTCACCTGCTCTTCTAAGCCCCTGACCTTCTCAGACGCTGCCTGCTTTATCCTGTCAAAGGGCTTCTCATCTGCCTCTGTTCCCAGCATCTCCCCCTGGAATTTTTCTTCTCCCAGACAGCTCTCCAGGGCGCTGCCCATCTCCTGTCTTTTGCTCTGCCAGAGCTCCTGACTGCTCTGCTGCGCTCTTCGCCTCTCCTTAGTCTCTGCCAGAGTCTTATCCAGACAAAGCTTCTCTTTTTTCTTCTTCTCTCTTTTCTGTATCTCAGATAGAACCTGCTTTTCCTCTGTGCAAAGCCTTTGAATCTCTGCGGAAAGGTTCTCCAAAGCTGCGTAAAGCTGCTCTGCCCACACGGATTGTCTCTCACTGGAGAGTTCCCCTTCCCTCTCGCAGGAAATACTCTCTGCCGCATTCTCGCCCAGTATTTTCCCAAGCGCTGCATACAGCTGCTTTTCAAGCTGTCTTCTGTTTCCGCGGCTGGAATCTGCCCTCTCCTGAAGCATTGTTTTCTGCCTGCTGCCTTCCTCTATCTGCTCCTCAAGAGCTGTCTTGTATTCTCTAATTTCCTCGTACCTTTTTCTCTGGGATCTGGCTTTTTTCCATAGTTGCGTAAGACTCTTCTCCTGCTCTTTGAGCCCTTTTGCTGCGCTCTCCAAAAGCTCTGCTTCCTCTGTTTCTCCCTGAGGTATTTCCAGAAGCGCTTCTCTTAAAAAGCTCCAGAGCTGCTCTCTCTTCTCATCTACCTTGGCATTCTCTGCTGCCAGAGCCTTCTCCTTTTCCTGAAGCATCTTCCGATGTCTCTCAAGCTCCTGCCTCTCTGTGTCAAGAACAGTATCCAGCTCTGCCTTTTTCTTTTTATCGTTCTTTGCCTTCTTTTCCTCTCTGAGGCACTGCTTTTTCTGCTCCTCTATGTGTGCAAGACTGTCTTTTATTCTTTCTTCGATTTTACCAAGTACAGACTCAGATACATCCTCTGCATCCCAAGCCGCATCCTGCCACTCCTCCTGGATCCTTCTGATAAGCTCGCCTACCTGCTTTTGAAGCTCCCCGGCCTCTGCGCTCACCTTCTCCGCCTTGTTTCCGGCCAGAACAAAGGCCTCCTTCTTCTCATCCAGCTCCTTTTTATCCGGGAGTTTTTCTGTGAGAACTGCTGGCAAAGGGTGATGAAGCGAACCGCAGACCGGACATTTTTTCCCTTCCTCCAGGCGCTGCGCCAGAAGTCCTGCCTGTGCGTCCAGAAAAAGCTGTTCTGCGCGGGAATATTCCTCATTTCTTTTTGCCCGCTCTGCGCTCGCCTCCTTATAGAGCTTTTGCTTGGCTTCAAGAAGCTCTATAAGCTTCTGGCAGCCTGCGATATCTCTTAGCACAGCCTCCAGCTGCCGCTTCCTGGTCTCCAGAACCGTTCTCTTATGAGAAAGGTCAGACAGCACAAGCTGCGCGTCCTTTACCCTCTCCCACTCCTCCTCATGAGACGCAAGAAGCCTGGAAAGCTCCTGCTCCTGTTCCTTCAGACTGTCTCTTTCCTCTTGCCTCTGAAGGGTAAGAGCCTCGTAGTCCTCTTTCTGCCCTGCAAGGCGAAGAAGCTCCTTACGCCTTTTTGCCGTCTCTTCTCTCTGGCGGCTGTACTCCCCTTCTTCTCTTTCCGCATTTTTAAGAAGCTCAAGCTCCTCCTCAAGACCCTTTCTAGTTTCCTGCCGCTCTTCCTCCAGGGCCTGACTTTCCGCAAGAACCGCTCTGGCCCCAAGCTCTGTCCGGCAGATTTTCTCCCAGGCGTCCTGGTCAGCTTTCAGAGCCTCTTTCTGCTCTTGCAGCGCCCTTTTCCTTGCTGTCAGATTTTCCAGAAGTGCATCCCGGTTTTCCAGTGCCTCTATGTCTCCCTGGAGCCTCTCGATTTCTGAGGAAAGAGCCTCTTCCTCCTGCATACACGCCCAAAGTGCCTTTCCATTCTCCTCCAGCCTGCTCTCTGCCTCACTCAAGACAGTAAGATGCTGCTCCAGCTCTTTTTTTTCGTCCAGCCTCTCTTTCCTTTGACTAACAAGGCGTTCCAGCTCTTCTCCTGCGCTTTGCAGGGTCTGAAGCTTCTGCCTGATTTCCTCTATGCGCTGCTCTGCTGCATGGATCTGTATCTGGAGCCTTTGCCTCTTATCCTCTGTGTCCAAAATATGCGCTTCCTTTTTCCCAAGCTCACTGCGCATCGCTTCCAGGTTCTCGAAATTCTTCAGCTTTTCCTCGCAGCTGTGTATCTCTTGGTCCAGCTTTTCACAAGCCTCTGCTGCCTGGTCTGCTTCCTGCTTTGCAGCCTCCATACTGGCTGCTTCCTCCTGTTTTCTTATAAGCTCGACTCTGCTTTCCTCCCTGTCAGCCTTTAATTTTTGGCACTGATGCGCCTTTCCAAGAAGCTGATTCTCCTTCTCTATCTCTGCCTCTTTTTCCTTTAGCTGCTCCTCCAGCGCCAAAAGCTCCCTTGTGTTTCTTTCCAAAAGCTCCTCCAGAAGCTCAAGACCTCTGCCTGCTGTTCCTTCAAATTTTGCCTTTTTCAGAGCATTCAGCTCCTGCTCCAGAGCAGGGCTTCCCTCTGCGTCTATGCCGTCCAGATACTGAACAATGCTTCTTCGGATTTCATCATATCTGCGTTTTTGCTGCTGCACAGCCTCTCTCAGGGAATTCTGAATCTCCTGGTACAGACCCGTATGAAAAATCTGCCTGAAAATAACGCTCCTCTGTGCTGTTCCTGCAAGGAGAAGCTTCTGGAAATCTCCCTGCGCAATCATGGCAATCTGCGTAAACTGGCGGTAATCCAGCCCAATCAGCTCTGTGATGGCTCTTGTGACCTCCTTTGCCTTTGTGACAGGCTGTCTCTCGTCCGGAAACACAAGAGAAGCGTCTGCCTTCTGCAGAGTAAAGCCCTTTCCCCTCCCCTTTGGCCTCTGGTATTCTGGATTTCTCCTGACCTGATATTCCTTTCCCTGATAGGCAAACAGCAGCTCCACATAGGTAGGAACATCCAATCTGGCATACTTGCTTCTGAGCATTCCTGCCTCGCGCACCTCTCCGCTCGCCTCCCCGTAGAGAGCAAAGGTAATGGCGTCAAAAAGCGTGGTTTTTCCTGCTCCTGTGTCTCCGGTAATCAGATACAGCCCTCTGTCTCCGAGCTTTTCAAAATCAATCTCTGTTTTCTCTGCATAGGGTCCAAAGGCACTGATGATAAGCTTTTTGGGTTTCACATGCACTCCTCCTTTCTCTCCTCAATCAAATGAGCCATATAAGCTTCCTGTTTTCCTGTCATTGGCTGGTTGTTCTGAAGCTCATAGAATTCCTGGAACAGCTCCAGCTCTGATTTTCTCTCTATTTCCTCTGTGAGAGTAATATCTCTGTTCTCCCTTGTTCGCCGGTTGTCATATTCCAGACGCATGAGATTGGGATAGATAACCCTGAGCTTTGAAAGGCCGTCAATAACGTCCTCCTCGTCTGTAAGAGTGATATGAACATAATCCTCCCTGGCATTTTCCGGACAATGGGAGAGATCTGTGACCTCCTGGTAGGTTCCGCGGATTTTTCGCAGGTCTCGCAGAGGCTTTAAGGGAATTTCCATAAGAACCATGCTTCCCTTTTGCCTGCATTCCACTATTGTGACAGATTTCTCCTGTCCTGCCTCAGAAAAGGAATATTTAAGGGGCGTTCCGCTGTAGCGTATGGTCTCTCTTCCTACATGCTGAGGGCTGTGAATGTGTCCAAGAGCCACATAATCAAAGGCGTCGAACACCGAAGCGTCCACATTGTCAAGACCTCCGACCAGAACCTCCTCTGAATCGCACCTTGCAGCTCCTGTAACAAATTGATGCGCAATCAGAAGATTTCTCACAGAGGAGTCTATTTTCATATGGGAAACCGCAGATCTGACTGCATCCTGATAGGTTTCTATGGGTTCATCTGCATAGATGCGGCGAACTGCGGCCGGCTTTACAAAGGGAAGGAGATGTACGCAGAGAGAGCCATAGGCGTCCTTCAGTGAGATACATCGGACATTTCCGTCATACACAGGGGAAAAATAGACGGCTCTGCTGTCCATAAGCCTTGAACCAAAGGCAAGGCGCTCTGCTGAATCATGATTTCCGCTCACAGCAAACACACAAACGCCTCTGTCTGCAAGCTCTGTGAGAAAGGCGTCAAATACCTGTACAGCCTCTGCCGGAGGAATGGGCTTATCGTAGATGTCTCCGGCCAGAATAACGCCGTCCACATGCGTTCTGTCCAGAATAGACAGGATTTGGTTCAATATGTATTTCTGGTCCTCCAGCATGGAAAATTCATTTACTCGTTTTCCAATGTGAAGGTCAGACAGATGCATAAATTTCATAAATAGAATCCTTTCTGCTGCCGCGGGCAGCTAATTATTTTATGTTTACGGCCTCTGACAGCAGCTTCATGAAAAAAACATCCCCCTGTCAGGGGACAGAGGGATGCATATCGTCAACCATTCTTATTTATCATGAATCTCGCTATGGAGCTGCTGAAGAGATTTTACCTCTCCGCTCTCGTGGGTTTTCACATACTTAATTCCGCTCGCTGTGGCCCTGGCTGCTGCAATGGTAGTCATATATGGAATCTTTGCCTTGATAGCCGCCTTCCTGAGATAGCTGTCATCATGAACGCTGTCTTTTCCTACCGGAGAGTTGACAATCAGGTCAATTTTCCCATTGGTAATCATATCCAGGATATTCGGGCGGCCCTCATAGAGCTTCTTTACCTTCTCGGCCGGAATTCCCGCCTCACGAATGAGTTCATAGGTGTTTCCTGTTGCCACAATATGGAAACCATCCTCTGCAAAGCTTCTGGCAACCTCCACGACCTCTGCCTTATCCTTGCGGTTTACAGAAATCAGGACAGTTCCCTCAAGAGGAAGCTTAAGTTGCGTAGCCTCCTGCGCCTTGTAAAAGGCTTCGCCATAGGAGCGCGACAGACCCAGAACCTCTCCTGTAGAACGCATTTCCGGTCCGAGAATCGGGTCTACCTCCTGGAACATGTTGAATGGGAATACCGCCTCCTTGACTCCATAATTCGGAATCTCCTGCTCCTTAAGACCCGGAACCGGCGACGGACGCCCTGTCAGCTCAGAGGTAATAATGTCTGTTGCAATCGGAACCATGCGCACATTGCACACCTTTGACACAAGCGGCACGGTTCTGGATGCTCTCGGATTTGCCTCCAGCACATAAACCTTATCATTTTCAATCGCATACTGCATGTTCATAAGGCCCTTAACGTGCATTTCCTCTGCAATTTTCCTTGTATACTCCTTGATAATCTCCACATTCTTCTCAGAAATATGCACAGACGGAAGGATGCAGGCAGAATCTCCGGAGTGCACGCCGGCAAGCTCAATATGCTCCATCACAGCAGGAACAAAGGCATAGGTTCCGTCGCTGATAGCGTCTGCCTCACACTCTGTGGCATGGTTGAGGAAGCGGTCAATCAGAATCGGACGGTCAGGTGTGACGCCGACAGCAGCCTGCATATAGCCGGTCATGCTCTCGTCATCATACACTACCTCCATGCCGCGTCCTCCCAGAACATAGGAGGGACGCACCATAACCGGATAGCCAATCTGTCTGGCGATTGCCAGAGCCTCGTCCACAGTAGTAGCCATTCCTGATTCAGGCATCGGGATATCAAGCTTTTCCATCATGGCGCGGAACAGGTCTCTGTCCTCTGCCAGGTCAATGACAGACGGAGAGGTTCCCAGAATTCTCACGCCGTTTTTCTCAAGGTCTGCCGCCAGGTTCAGAGGCGTCTGTCCTCCGAACTGAGCAATCACGCCGAGAGGCTTCTCCTTCTTATAGATGCTCAGCACATCCTCAAGAGTCAGGGGTTCAAAGTACAGCTTGTCAGAGGTGTCATAGTCTGTGGAAACAGTCTCTGGATTGCAGTTTACAATAATCGTCTCAAAGCCGAGCTTTTTAAGCGCCAGAGACGCATGTACACAGCAATAGTCAAATTCAATTCCCTGCCCGATTCTGTTGGGTCCGCCTCCAAGAATCATAATCTTGGGCTTTTCACTGGAAATCGGATTCTTGTCAGGAGCATTGTATGTGGAATAATAATAAGCGCTGTCCTTAGTTCCGCTCACATGAACGCCCTCCCAGGCTTCCTCAACTCCCAGACTGATGCGGTGATTGCGGATATCCTCTTCAGGAATCCCAAGGAGCTGACTGAGATATTTGTCTGAGAAGCCATCCTTTTTGGCTGCAATAAGAGCCTCGTCTGACGGCATGGAGCCCTTGCACTTCAAAAGCTCCTCCTCTTCCTCCACCAGTTCCTTCATCTGCTCGATAAAGTAGGTCTTTACCTTGGTAAGCTCATAGATTTCCTCTACGGTCGCGCCCTTTCTCAGAGCCTCGTACATCACAAAATGGCGCTCACTGGACGGGGTGATAAGGAGCTTCAAAAGCTCTTCCTTTGTCAGAGAATCAAAATTCTTTGCATGGCCAAGTCCATAGCGCCCGGTCTCAAGACTGCGGATAGCCTTCTGGAAAGCCTCCTTATAAGTCTTTCCAATACTCATAACCTCGCCCACTGCCCTCATTTGTGTGCCGAGCTTGTCCTCAACGCCCTTGAACTTTTCAAAGGCCCAGCGTGCAAACTTGATTACCACATAATCTCCATCAGGCACATATTTGTCCAGAGTTCCATATTTTCCGCAAGGAATGTCCTTCAATGTAAGGCCGGTTGCCAGCATGGCAGATACCAGGGCAATCGGGAAGCCGGTTGCCTTTGAGGCCAGTGCTGAAGAGCGGGAGGTACGCGGATTAATCTCAATAACAATAATTCTATCTGAAACAGGGTCATGAGCAAATTGGACATTCGTTCCTCCGATAACCTGAACAGACTCTACAATTCTATATGCCTGCTCCTGCAGACGCTTCTGGCATTCCTCAGAAATGGTAAGCATGGGCGCAGAGCAGAAGGAATCCCCTGTATGTACGCCCAGAGGGTCAATATTCTCGATAAAGCATACGGTAATCATGTTGTTGTCTGCGTCGCGGACAACCTCAAGCTCCAGCTCCTCCCAGCCAAGTATGGATTCCTCCACCAGAACCTGGCCCACAAGGCTCGCCTGAAGACCCCTTGCACAGACAACCTTCAGTTCCTCTTTATTGTAGACAAGACCGCCTCCGGCTCCTCCCATGGTATAGGCAGGGCGCAGAACCACCGGATAACCAAGCTGGTCTGCTATGGCAAGAGCCTCATCCACACTGTAAGCCACTTCACTTCTGGCCATTTCAATGCCGAGAGCATTCATAGCCTTCTTAAACTCAATACGGTCCTCCCCCCGCTCAATGGCATCCACCTGCACGCCGATAACCTTCACATTATATTTGTCCAGAATTCCAGCCTTGTTAAGCTCTGCACAGAGGTTTAGTCCAGACTGTCCTCCAAGGTTCGGAAGCAGGGCGTCCGGGCGCTCCTTCTTGATAATCATCTCCAGACGTTCTACATTCAGAGGTTCAATATAGGTAACATCCGCTGTCTCAGGATCCGTCATAATCGTAGCCGGATTAGAGTTCACCAGCACGATTTCATAGCCCAGTTTGCGAAGAGCCTTACATGCCTGGGTTCCGGAATAGTCAAACTCACAGGCCTGTCCGATGACAATCGGGCCTGAACCAATGATTAATACTTTATGAATATCTGTTCTTTGCGGCATTCTGTCTTTCTCCTTTTCTTTTTCTACTATGTATTATATAGAAAAATGGAAAAAGCTCAAGGATTTTTTCACAGATTGTAAATATCTCCGCAAAAAAGCAGCATCCTGGCTGGTTTCAACCAGGATGTCCTGCATAGGAACCCCAAGAATTCTTCCCAGGGCAAACAGATTATCCACTGAGGGCAAACATTTCCCCCACTGCCACTTGTAAATGGCCTGCGGCTGTTCAAAGCCGAAGAATTCCTGGAGCTGCCTCACGCTGATGCCTCGCTCCTTACGCAGGCGCTCAATATTTTTACCAGTTTTCTCCAGGTCAATGGTAGGAAACACAACGGAACTTGTCATGGAATCTGCCTCCTTTTTAAAAGCAAAGAAAAAATGGACTTGCAGCTGTGTAGATTAGCTGTTGCTAAAGATGAGATTTTACCATTTTACCACTCTCTCTCTGGGGTGTCAACTTATTTTTGTACAATTTCCCAAATTAACTTTTTGAGGCTTACGAGAGCGCAACGCACGGAGCAATCCAGTATCAGAGGGGGCAAAATACCCTTTGACCTCAGCATCCTGACCTTTTTATGACGAAAAAAATATGTTTTAAAGAAGAATTCCTTGTTTAAAAGAGACATATGGTCTATAATAAATTGTTTCACCTTATCAGTCGCCTTTGGCGACGGCTTTTTTCAGGTAAAAGCCTCTTTTGTCGCATAGGGAAGTGCCTTTAGCACATTCTTTGTTCTAAAATAAGATAAGAAAAAGGAGAGCAGGATGTGAAGGAAAATGGAAACGCCTATCTTGATATGGTTCTTGAAAAACTGAGGGCAAGAATTGAAACTATTGACGCCTCTATTGAAGAGGGTCAAAGAGAAATAGAAGGAATGCACGAATATTACTGGGAAAACTATACGGAAATGGACCAGTATGGCTATGAAAATTTTGACAACCAGCAGGCTCTTCTCCAACAGGTGAACGCCAACCAGGAGCAACTCTCTCTCCGGCGCAGATTTCAGAAGATGCTGGATGCTCCGTTCTTTGGACGAGTTGATTTTCTCTACGACGGAGACGATGAGCCAGAAAGCTTTTATATTGGCATTGGAAATTTTGCAGAGGCTGCCGGAAGACTTCCTCTGGTCTACGACTGGCGCGCGCCGGTATCTGGTCTTTTCTATGATTATGACAGAGGGCCAGCCTCCTATATGGCTCCCATCGGAGAACTCACAGGAGAAATCACCTCCAAATGGCAGTACAAAATCCGCAGAGGCAAAATGCTTTATGCATTTGAGAGCGACGTCAAGATCGACGATGAGATTCTGAAGGCAGAGCTTGGCGCAAACGGAGAGGTTCGGCTGAAAAACATCATCCGGACCATTCAAAAGGAACAAAACGCCATTATCCGCAACACAAAAGACAAGGTTCTGGTGATTCAGGGCTGCGCAGGAAGCGGAAAGACCTCTGTGGCTCTTCACAGAATCGCCTATCTTCTGTACCATGACAGGAAAAACCTCAAGTCTTCCAACATTTTAATTCTGTCTCCGAACAGCGTGTTTTCTAATTACATCTCCCACATTCTTCCTGAGCTTGGAGAGGAAAACATACAAGAGATGAGCTTTGACCTGTTTGCCTACAGAGAGCTTCTTGACACGGTAAATGACTGCGAGGACCGCTATGACCAGATTGAACGAATGATGAGGGAGCCAGAGAAGGCGAGGGGCTTTTGCGAAAAGCAGTCACACGCCTTTCTGGGTGAGATGGAGGAATTCCTTTTGCTCTTAGAGGACGAGCTTATGAATTTTCAGGATATATCCTTTAAGGGCTTTCTCATGAAGGACAGAGAGATTATCCGCTTATTCTATGAGAAATTCCTGGATATTCCGCTTCTGTCCCGTATGGACGCTGTGATAGAATATTTCATAGACGAATACGAGACTCTTTATAATGCTCATTTAGATGAGCAGGAACAAGAGCAGCTCAGGGAAAAATTTTACCGGATGTATGAAACCAGAGACCTGTATCTACTCTACAGCCGTTTTCTGAAGGAATATAGAAATGAAAGACTTCCAAAGCTTCCAAGAGAAAAAAGAAAAGTTCGGTTCGAGGACGTCTATCCGCTTCTATACATGAAATACCGCCTGACAAGGCGAGCCGAAAACAGCAGAATCAAGCATTTGGTTATCGATGAAATGCAGGATTATTCCAAAATCCAATATCTGATTCTCAGGCAGATTTTCCCCTGCAAAATGACGATTCTGGGCGACAGGGCGCAGACAATAGATGAGAATATGCAGGATGTAACGCGCTTTCTTCCAGATATCTTCGGGAAAGATATCCGAAAAATCGTGATGAACAAGAGCTATAGAAATACTGTAGAGATTGCAGACTATGCAGGAAAAATCACAGGAATCCAGGATATTGAGCTTTTTGAGAGACATGGAAGGCCAGTGGAGGAGGCTGTCTTCACAGACATGGCCAAGGCAGCTGCAAAGGCAGTGAAAAATCTGCGCCTTAGTGAAGACGAATATGAGACAGCCGCAGTCCTTGTGATGACAGAAGAGGAGGCAAGGCTTGCAGCAGCCTATATGAAGGAAAAGCTTCTGGAGGAGGGCTTTGATGTGCAGAATCGTTTCTCTTATATTGACAAAAACAGCAGCGCCTTTATCAAAGGCATAACTGTCACAACCTTTTATCTTGCCAAGGGGCTGGAGTTTGACCAGGTATTTACCATTTATCAGGAAAATGACAATCCGCTTCTCTCACAGGCAAAATACATCTGTGCAACAAGAGCACTGCATGAGCTGTATATGTATCAATACACCCGGCGCTAAGGGGCGCCGAACATTTGTATGAAAAAATCCTAAGAAATTCTTAAGAAATTTTCCCCTTTCGTCTTAAAATTTCTCTGGTATTCTTTTCTTACATCAAAAACATGACAAAGAGGGGAGGTGCATGACATGGCAAATATTCTTGTCTGCGATGATGACAAAGAAATTGTGGAGGCCATTGAAATCTATCTGACTCAGGAGGGCTATCATGTCCTCAAGGCCTATGACGGCCAGGAGGCGATACGGGTTCTGGAGAGCAATCCCGTGGATCTCCTGGTGATTGACATTATGATGCCGCGGCTCGACGGCATTCGCGCCACCTTAAAAATCAGAGAAAAAAATCCTCTTCCAATTATCATCCTCTCTGCTAAATCTGAAGATGCAGACAAAATCCTGGGACTGAATGTAGGCGCAGACGATTATGTCACAAAGCCCTTCAATCCTCTGGAGCTGGTGGCAAGAGTAAAATCCCAGATTCGCAGATACACAAGACTCGGCTCTGCTGTACAGCAGAAGGAAAACAGCCGTATTTTTGAGACAGGAGGTCTGTCCATTGATGATGAACGCAAGGAGGTTCGCGTAGACGGGGAGCTTGTGAGGCTCACGCCGATTGAATACCAGATTCTCCTGTTTCTGGTAAAAAACAAAGGTAAGGTCTTTTCCATCAGCCAGATTTATGAAAAAATCTGGAAAGAGGACGCGATTGCAGCCGACAATACCGTTGCCGTACATATCCGGCATATACGGGAAAAAATCGAAATCAATCCCAAAGACCCCCGTTATTTAAAGGTTGTATGGGGAATTGGCTACAAGATTGAAAATATATCATGATTTTTCATGATGCAAAGCAGAAAGGGGAATATATATGAATAAGAAATGGTATCACAGCAGCTTTTCAAAAGCAATTTTAATTTTTATGGCACATCTGGCAGCCTCCATTGCAGCTCCCTGCATGATTCTGGTAATCGCCCTCTTCTCTCAGGGCTTCCAGTTTTCAGACGGTTCCAGCGGCGTATATACAAAGTCTCAGATTTTCTCTGATAAATTATATAATGATTCCATGAAAATATTGAATGCTGTTCGTTATCAGGAATATCTTGGAGACACAGACGTTCCTTCTGACAGAATAGTAGATATAGCAGAAATACAAAGCAATGATTCTCTGACCTACAAGAATACCTCTGGCTTTGCCTACTCTCTCAAGGATCTGCAGAATTGGTACAATTCCTCCGGAAGCTACTGGTATTCCTCCTCTTCTGATAATTCCATCGTTGTCTGTGAGAAGCCAGACCACACGTATGTTTATTATACTTTTGAGGAATTTTCAGATCTGTACAGCAGGCAGCTCCTGGAATTCACCTACAGCATTGACAGGGACACCTCATACGACTCTCTGGAAGCATTGTTCCTTGCCCTCAGATACTCTCAGTACACAGAAGCACAGGATTTTAATATTAAATCTGTGAAAGACACTCAAAAGAATGTTACCTATACGAATCTCTGGTCCTATACAGGCGAAATCACAGAGGAAAAATATTCTCCAGATGGCTATGAGAGCATTCTTGACATGGCAAACAATGAACCGAACTGGAACGGCCGTCTGGAGGAAGCCTATGACGCCCTTGACGACGCCCTGGGTAAGGTAGGAACTGCCCTGAATTCTGCCAGACTCCTGGAGGATTATAAGGAAGGAAATACAAATCTCACCTACCTGTTTATCAGTGAAAAGGCAAATAAGGTCTTCTCCAACAAAGCCTCCTATCAGTCAAATGCAAAAGCAGCGCTGGATGAAATGCAAAAGCAGGAGCTTTATCTCATTATGCGTCCTACTCTTTCAGAGAGCGAGACCTCTCTTTCCGGCATAGACCTGTCCATGTGGCAGGAGATGATAACATCACATTCCGGCTATACCGATGATTTTGTTTTTGCAATAACTGTAGACGAAAAATTTCCGATTCAGGATACACTGGCAAGTCAAAAGGAGGATTATGAGAAGTACGCTCCTCTGGGAGTTCCATCCATGGCTTCCATTGGATTGTGCGCTGTAGTCTTTGTCCTCATTCTCGGTATCCTGACCGCTGCTGCCGGAAAAAAGGCCTCTGACAGCCACATATATCTGAGCTTTTTTGACAAATGGTTCACAGAGCCTGCCGCTGGCCTGGTAATCGGCATATGGATTTTGGGAATCGCATTTTCTCTGGAAATTATGGACTGCCAAAACAGTGTAGACGCTCTGGCTGTCTGGTCTGTTCTCCGGGCGCTTTTTACCTGCGCTATGTTTCTTATCGGCTATCTGAGTCTGGTAAGAAGAATCAAAGCAAAGAATTTATGGAAAAACAGCTTCCTGCGCTGGCTGCTGCTTCTTATAAAGAAGCTTTGGACTGTGTTTCTCGACTTTTACAGAGAGCTTGCAAAAAATATGCACAGTGTCCTCAAAATGATTCTGGTTGTAGGAGTTTTTCTTTTTACACAGTTTGCCCTGTGCGGCATCATCTTCTCTGGCGGGGCAGGATGTCTCCTCTTTCTGGCAGCCATTGACATAGCAGCCATGTACTACTTTCTGAAAAGAGCAAACGGATGGCAGAAGATTCTGGATGGTCTGAGGAAAATCACAGGCGGAGACCTCCAATACAAAATTCCTGTGGAGAAGCTCGCAGGAGAGCAGCTCACCATTGCAGAATCTATTAACTCCATAGGAGACGGACTCAACAAGGCTGTAGAAAACAGCGTCAAAAACGAGCGCATGAAAACAGAGCTGATTACCAATGTATCCCACGACATCAAGACGCCTCTGACCTCTATTATCAACTATATTGATCTTTTGAAAAGGGAAAATCTGGATGATCCAAAGATTCAGGGCTATATCGAGATTCTGGAGGCCAAAGCACAGAGGCTCAAGGTTCTGACAGAGGATGTTGTGGAAGCTTCCAAGGCCAGCACTGGAAATATTTCTCTGGAAATGGCAGATTTGAATTTTGTGGAAATGATTAATCAGGTCATGGGCGAATTTGAAGAAAAATTTGAGCAGAAACGCCTCACCATGGTCGTAAATCTTCCGACAGAGCCGGTTTTTATCCGCGCAGACGGCAGGCGTCTGTGGAGGGTTCTGGAAAATCTCTTTAACAACGCGGCAAAATATGCTATGCAGGGAACCAGAGTATATGTAGATTTGCAGACGCAGAACCAGCAGGCAGACCTTTGCCTCAAAAACATCTCCGCACAGCCTCTTAATTTCTCTGCTGATGAGCTGACAGAGCGCTTTATCCGGGGAGATGTATCCAGAAACACAGAAGGAAGCGGTCTTGGACTCTCTATTGCAAAGAGCCTGACCACTCTCCAGGGAGGCGAATTCACCCTGTATCTGGACGGAGATTTATTTAAGGTTGTCATTTCCTTTCGCACTCGCTGAGGCTTTCTCTTAAAAGAAAAGAAGCTGCCGGAATTTTCGGCAGCTTCTTTTCTTTTTTCTCATTAAGGCAGCAGCTTTAATATATCACAGCAAAAAGTCACTCGCCTCTAAGGTGGTGAGACTACGTCACTCCAGCTTAATTCCTGCCAGAGCCTTGGCAAAAGCATTGTTCACAGGCTCCTTTGCTTCCTCTCTCTGTCTGCTCAGATACTTCTGGACGTCTCTCTTGCTGACTCCTGCCCCCTCCTTTGCCCTTCGATTCTGAAATGCAGAGAGCTTTTCCTTATATCCGCATACGCAGACAAAGGTCTCCTCCTTGCCCTTAACCAGCATTTCCATCCTCTTATGACACTTGGGGCAGCGCGCGTTTGTGGTTCTGGATATTGTCTCCCTGTATCCGCATTCTCTGTCCTGGCACACCAGCAGCTTTGCATTCTTTCCGTTCACCGCAAGGAGCCTTTTGCCGCAGTTCGGACAAATCTTATTGGTAATATTTTCATGCTTAAAGCTCCCCTCTCCTGTGCGAATCTCCTCCACAAGCTCCGTGGTATACCTCTGAATATCGGAAAGAAAGCTCTCCTTTCTGCACTCTCCCTTTTCAATCCTTGAGAGCTTCATCTCCCAGTCTGCAGTAAGCTCTGGCTTTTTCAGATCCTCCGGCACCAGCTCAAGGAGCTGTCTGGCCTTTGAGGTAATATAAATTTCATTTCCCTTCTTCTCCATAAGAAAGGTGGAAAACAGCTTTTCAATAATATCTGCTCTGGTGGCAACCGTTCCAAGTCCTCCTGTCTCTCCCAGCGTCTTTGCCGCCTTTGCATCCCTGCTCTCCATGTATTTCACAGGATTTTCCATAGCAGCCAGAAGTGCTGCCTCAGTAAAACGCGCAGGAGGCTTTGTTTTTCCTGTGTGCAGCTCTGTTCTTTGGATTTTAAGGAGTGCGCCCTTCTTCAGCTCTGGAAGCCTCTGGTTTTTGGGCGCTCTCCCATCCTGCTCTTCCTTGCTCTCATCCTCATCAAAGAATTTCTCCTCAGAATCCAGACCGTTTTCTCTGGCATACACTGCCTGCCATCCAATCTGCTTCATCACTCTGCCCTGCGCCTGAAAATCATACCCCTGCGCCGTGGCGCGAAGCGTAACCTGCTCATACTCTGCCGGAGGATACAGTACGCTTAAGAAACGGCGCACCACCATGTCATAGATTTTTCTCTCCTCATTTGTCATATGGTCAAGCTGTACATACTGCTCTGTCGGAATAATGGCATGATGATCGCTGACCTTCTTATCATCCACAAAGCTTCCATTGCTCTGAATCGGCTTTCTAAGCAGCACTGCCGCTGCTTTCTTATATGGGCCTGTCCCACAGGCCTTCAGCCGCTCTATGATCGTTCCCACCACATCGCTTCCAATATACCGCGAGTCTGTTCTGGGATACGTGAGAACCTTATGATTTTCATAGAGTCTCTGCATAATGTTCAATGTCTCCTTGGCAGAGAAGCCATATTTCTGGTTTGCCTCTCTCTGAAGGGTTGTGAGGTCATAGAGTCCGGGGGCAAAGGTTTTTTTTGCCTTTTTATCAACCTCTGTGATGGTAAGCGCCTGACCGGAGAGGGCGCTTCTTACCTGCTCTGCTCTTTCTCTTTGAAAGGTGGTAAAACCTCCGCTCTTTTCTTCTCTCCAGGCAAAGCGCACGCCCTCTGCTTCTGCATATACCCCATAATATTCCTTTGGCACAAAACGCCGGATTTCCTCCTCTCTCTTTGCAATCATGGCAAGGGTGGGAGTCTGTACACGTCCGCACGAAAGCTGTGCATTGTACTTACAGGTCAGGGCGCGGGTAGCATTAATGCCGACAAGCCAGTCAGCCGCAGCACGGGACACTGCCGCATGATACAAATTATCATATTCTCTTCCATCCTTCAGATGCGCAAAGCCCTCTCGAATCGCCTTGTCTGTGACAGAAGAAATCCAGAGCCTCTTTATAGGCTTTTTGCACCCGGATTTTTCCAGAATCCAGCGCGCAACCAGCTCTCCCTCCCGTCCAGCGTCCGTTGCAATGATAATGTCTCTGACATCCTGACGGAAGAGGTGGTTCTTCACAATTTTGTACTGCTTTCCTGTCTGGGGAATCACCACCAGCTTCATTTCCTTTGGAAGCATGGGAAGATAGGAAAGCTCCCATTTTTCATATTTTTTGTCATATTCCTGAGGGTCTGCCAGTGTGACAAGATGTCCAAGCGCCCAGGTAATAACATATTCCTTCCCTTCCAGCGCTCCTGCATTGCTCTGGGTACAATGCAAAACCCTGGCAATGTCACGGGCAACAGAGGGCTTCTCTGCGATTACCAATGATTTCATCAAATCCTCCTTCATTTACCATTACCGAAATTATCCACACATTTTTTCATTTCAGTTTTATCTTAACAGAGAATCTTATATTCTGCAAATCTTTTCCAGTGCATTTCTCTTCTTTCAGGCTCCCACCAATTATAACAATCAAAGAAAAAGGAGACAGCTCTCTCAAAGCGTCTCCTCTACAGTCAGATTCTTGATTCTGTTTACATGCTTTTCAGTCTCTTTACAGCCTCAAGTGTATTTTCATAGCTTCCAAAGGCTGTCAGACGGAAAAAGCCCTCTCCCTGAGCGCCAAAGCCGGAGCCAGGAGTTCCCACAATATGGAGCTTATTCAGGAGATAGTCAAAGAATTCCCAGGAAGTCATATTGTCTGCTGTCTTCAGCCAGATATAAGGAGAATTCACACCGCCGTATGCTGTAAAGCCGGCTTCTGTAAGACCTGCCTTAATGGTTCTGGCATTGCGCATATAGTAAGCAATCTGCTCCTTAAGCTGTGCCTTTCCTGCCTCTGAATACACAGCCTCGCCTGCTCTCTGTACGATATAGGGAGCGCCGTTAAACTTGGTTCCATGTCTTCTCGCCCACAGGCTGTGAAGAGAGACGCCCCCTCGCACCAGCTCCTTTGGAATCACCGTGTAGCCCAGGCGCAGGCCTGTAAAGCCGGCGTTCTTGGAAAAGCTTCTGGTCTCAATGGCACAGGTTTTGGCGCCCTCGCATTCATAAATGCTGTGAGGAACCCCCTCCTCTGCAATATAGGCCTCATAGGCTGCGTCATAGAAAATCACAGCGCCCGTCTTATTCGCATAATCCACCCACTCCTGAAGTTCAGACTTCCTGATAGCCTCTCCTGTAGGGTTATTCGGGAAGCACAGATAGATTAAATCAGGCGTCTCTGAGGGGAGTTCTGGGAGAAAGTTATTCTCCTCTCTGCATGGCATATAAATCACGCCGTCAAAATTTTCTCTTTCTTTGTTATACATACCGGTTCTTCCTGCCATAACATTGCTGTCCACATACACCGGATACACTGGATCGCACACGGCGATTTTATTATCCACGGCAAAAATCTCCTGAAGATTTCCGCAGTCGCATTTTGCGCCGTCTGACACAAAAATTTCATCTGCCTGAATGTCACAGCCCCTTGCCTGAAAATCATTCTCTGCAATGGCATTTCTCAGAAAATCATAACCCAGATCCGGCGCATAGCCGCGGAAGGTCTCCCTGGACGCCATCTCATCCACCGCCCCATGCAAAGCCTCGATAATAGCCGGAACCAAAGGCTCTGTCACATCGCCGATCCCCAGACGGATAATCTCTGCCTCAGGATGCGCCTTCTGATAGGCATTTACCTTTTTTGCAACTGTGGAAAACAGATAGCTTCCCGGAAGCTTCTGATAATTGTCGTTCATCTTAACCATGATTAACTCCTACTCTGAAATCCCCCCTGGGGGGATTTCTGTACTTTTTTGGTTATTATAAGTCTGTATATATCCTCCTGTCAAGAAAATGCGAAAAACAACTATTTCTGATTTACCAGCTTTTGGATGCACGCTCTTACTGCCGCCGGGTTCGCTTTGCCTCGCATCTCCTTCATCACCATTCCCACAAAGAAACCCAATACCTTGTCCTTGCCTCCCCGAAGCTCTGACAGAGGTCCTGGGTTGGCTTCCAGAATCCTGGAAACCGTGTCCTCCAAAAGCTTGGTATCCTCCACAATCTTCATGCCATGCTCTTCCAGGTAGGACAGGGGTTCTGTATTATCCAGAAAGACCCTCTCAAATACCTTTTTGGCATTCTGAGGACTCACCTCTCCCTTTTCCTGGGCCTTCATAAGATCTGCAAGATATTTTGGCTCAAAGCTTACCTGCTCTGCATCCATCCCATGCTCCTTCATCAGACGAAGCACTTCTCCCATGAACCAGTTTGCAGCCTTTTTCGGATTGCCGCACAGCAGGGCAGTTCTCTCGTACAGCTCTGCAAGCGCCCTGGATTCAGTCAGGACATGGGCGTCATATTCACTGAGGCCATACTCTGCCATGTATCTTGCCTTTTTCTCGTCGCGAAGCTCTGGCTGTCTGCTTTTGATTTCCTCCATCCATGCATCGGAAATATGCACAGGCAAAAGGTCAGGATCCGGGAAGTACCGATAATCCTTGGCGTCCTCCTTGGAACGCATGGCATAGGAATATTCCTTGTTGTCATCCCATCTTCTTGTCTCCTGGTCTACTGTCCTTCCTTCCTCCAGAAGCTCTATCTGCCGCTCCCTCTCTCCTTCAATAGCCCTTGCTATGGCCTTAAAGGAATTCAGGTTCTTCATCTCTGTACGTGTTCCAAGCTTCTCTGTACCCATCTCTCTCACAGAAAGGTTCACATCTGCACGCATGGAGCCCTCCTGGAGCTTGCAGTCTGACACTCCCAGATACTGCATCATCAGACGCAACTTTTCCAGATACGCGATAACCTCCTCTGCGCTGCGCATATCTGGCTCTGACACAATCTCAATCAAAGGCACACCGCTTCTGTTATAATCCACAAGGGAGCAGTCCTCCCATTCATCATGAATCAGTTTTCCAGCGTCCTCCTCCATGTGCATCTCATGGATACGGATTTTCTTTTTTCCTGCAGAGGTCTCAATTTCCAGCCATCCGTCATAGCAAATGGGAAGATAAAGCTGGGAAATCTGATAGTTCTGAGGATTATCCGGATAAAAATAATTCTTTCTGTCAAACCTGCAGAACTGGTGAATCTTACAATTTGCCGCAAGACCTGCTGCAATGGCAAATTCCACAACCTTCTTATTCAATACAGGCAGAGACCCCGGCATTCCGGTGCAGACCGGACAGGTATGGGTATTGGGCGCTCCTCCGAATTCTGTGGAGCAGCCGCAGAAAATTTTTGTTTTTGTTGCAAGCTCTACATGAACCTCCAGGCCTATGATTGTCTCATATTGCTTCATTATGCCATCCCCCTCTCTGCTGCCGTCTCAAAGCGTCCCCTGTATGCCTCATACGCAGAGGCAGCGCAGAGAAGCTTTTTCTCCTGCAAAAGTCCTCCAATAATCTGCATTCCTATGGGAAGACCCTCCCTGTCCCTGCCGCAGGGAAGACTGATTCCCGGAAGGCCGCACAGATTTACGGCGACCGTATAAATATCGCCCAGATACATAGTGAGCGGATCCTTCAGACTCTCCCCGATTCTGGGAGCTGTGTAGGGGGCTGCCGGAGCCAGGATCACATCATATTTCTGAAAAGCAGCAGTAAACTCCCGCTGAATCAGAGCCTTTGTTCGCAAAGCCTTCAGATAATAGGCGTCATAATACCCGGAACTCAGCACAAAGGAGCCAAGCATGATTCTTCGCTTCACCTCTTCCCCAAAGCCCAGAGAACGGGTGCGCTTGTACATATCATGAAGTCCCTCATAGTCTGACGCGCGGAAGCCATATTTTACACCGTCAAAGCGTTCCAGATTGGAGCTTGCCTCTGCACAGGCAATAATATAGTAAGCGGGAATCATATATTTCACGGTTTTCAGAGAAAAGAATTCCACAGAGGCTCCCATTGTCTCATAGGCCTTTAAAGCCTCCAGAAAAGAGGCCTTTACCTCCTCTGTGATTCCCTCTGCCAGAAATTCCTCGGGAACGCCGATTTTCATTCCCTTTACCTCGCCGGTAAGCGCAGAGGAAAAGTCCAGATCCCCTCTTTTTATAGATGTGCTGTCCTTTTGATCCTTTCCTGCAAGAATCTCAAGAAGAGCCGCGCAGTCTGCTGTATTCTTTCCCACAGGTCCAATCTGATCCAGGGATGAGGCATAGGCAATCAGTCCATACCTGGATACAGTTCCATAGGTCGGCTTGATTCCTGTCACCCCACAGAAAGCGCTTGGCTGGCGAATAGAGCCTCCTGTGTCAGAGCCAAGGGCCAAAAAGGCTTCTCCGGCTGCCACTGCCGCGCAGGAGCCTCCTGATGAACCGCCCGGAACGCAGGCTGTGTTCCAGGGGTTTCTTGTTGTCTGGTAGGCAGAGGTCTCTGTTGTGCTTCCCATGGCAAACTCGTCCATATTTGTTTTTCCTATCATCACCATGCCGGCTGCTCTTAATCTGGAAATCACCTCTGCATCATAGGCAGGCACAAAATTTTCCAGAATTTTGGAGGCGCAGGTTGTCCTTTTTCCATTGATGCAGATGTTGTCCTTCACAGCAACAGGAACTCCTGCCAGAGGGCTTCGGAAAATACCTTCTGCAATTTCTTTATCTGTCTGCTCTGCCTCCTTCAGAGCCTCCTTTCGGTAAATGTCCAGGTAAGACTGTGTTTTATCCTCCCATTTATCTATCTGGGAAAATACAGATTTCACAGCCTCACAGGAGCTTATTTTTCTCTCCCTGATGGCTTTTGAAAGCTCAAGGGCTGTCATTTTCTCTATCTCCATAATGCCCTCCTAACCAATGGTTTTTGGAACCTGGTACTGTCCTTCTTTCTGCTTTGGCGCATTGGACAGCATGGCTTCTCTCTGGTCTGTGTTCGTAACCTCATCCTCGCGAAATACATTTTCACTTCCAAAAATATGAGTCTCAGGATTGACTCCGTCTGTGTCAAGCTCCATCAAGGTCTCCACATAGTCCAGCATCTTCTGCATTTCTTCTCTGGCCTTTTCCTTTTCCTCCTCTGTGAGAAAAAGCTTTGCCAGAATAGACACATTTTCTATTGTAGCGTCATCTATTTTTCCCATAATTTTCCTCCTTACCGCTTCCTTGAAAACCCTTTTATGGCTCCAGGCGAGTCATATCTCTTGGGAAGAGGCAGGCCTCGCGCACATTTTCCTCTCCCATCAGCTGCATACAGAGACGTTCCAGACCGATTCCCAGACCTCCGTGAGGGGGCATACCGTACTTGAAGGTATCCAGGTACTGCTCCACTCCGTCTGTACTCATTCCTCTGTCTGCGAATTTCTGAACCAGAGCCTGATAATCATGGATTCGCTGTCCTCCTGTGGTAATCTCAAGTCCATGATACAAGAGGTCAAAGCTTAGGGTAAATCTCTTATCCTCCGGGTCATCCATTGCATACACAGGACGCTTTTTGGAGGGATAATGGGTGACAAATACAAAATCCGCGTTATATTCTTCTTTAAAATACTGTCCGATTAAATGCTCCTCCTCTGGCTCCAGGTCAAAAGGATTTCTGATTTTTCTGTTATACTTCTGAGAAACCAGCTCCTTTGCCTTGTCAAAGCGCACGGACGGAATTCTGGATGCATCTGGAAGGCAGATGCCAAGAAGCTGAAGCTCCTTTGCATAATCCTTTTCCAAAAGGCGCATAGCATACTGGAGATAGCCTGTCTCCATTTCCATGATGTCCACAAAGCTGTCAATATAGCCCATCTCAAAGTCCATGCTTGTGTACTCATTCAGGTGCCTCTTTGTGTTATGCTTTTCCGCGCGAAATACAGGTCCTACCTCAAACACTCTGTCAAAAACACCAACCATCATCTGCTTGTAAAACTGAGGACTCTGGGCAAGAACTGCCGGCTTATGAAAATAGGTGAGCTTGAACATATTGGCTCCCCCCTCTGCTCCCTTTGCCCCGATCTTTGGCGTGTGGATTTCTGTAAAATCCTGACTGTACAGATAATCGCGGAAGGCTCTGCAAAGCCCCTCCTGGATTTTGAATCTGGCTCTTTCTCTGATATTTCTAAGGGAAATAGAGCGCACATTAAGCTTGGCCTCCAGAGAAGTATTGAGCTTCCACTTATCTATTGCCATAGGAAGCGGCTCTGCCGGAGCTGACAGAACCTGCACAGAGGAAATGAGAAGCTCTATGCCGTGCGGCGCTCTCTCCTCTGCCCTTAAGCTTCCTCTGATTCTCACTGCCATGGCTTCCTTCAGCTCATGAATATCAAAATCTGCCTTTTCCTTTTCATAGACTGTCTGAAAAAGCCCTTCCCGTCTTCTCAAAATCACAAAGGCCACATCCCCCATATTTCGGATACTGTGGATGGTTCCCTCTGCAAGAAGCTCTTTTCCCAGATTGTCCTTGCCAATAAGCTCTTCCCATGCTGCTGTCTGTTTGTCCCGAATTCCTTCCACAAATTCCATTCCCTCATCCTCCATTGCTGTTTTTTATAGTATCTCAGCTAAAACCCCCATGACCTTTAGGTGATGGGCAGTTCACAAAAGTCGGCTTTCCAGGACCACAGCCCTTGTCCAAAGCCCTGAATCGAAAAATCCTGCCATTCCCGAAAAGTTTTCCGTTATGACAGGATTCCATTTGCCCCTATGCCTCTTCCAGGAGCAGCATCAAAACCATCTGAGCTGTCTCCACCATATTTGTTCCTGAATCCATGCTGCACTTCTGGATATATCGAAATGCCTCCTCCTCTGTGAGATGATTTCTCTCCATGAGAAGCATTTTTGCATTTGCAATATAATTCTGTTCTCTCTCGCTTCTCTGCCTGGGCTTTTGTCTGGCCTTTCTTCTCCTGCGCGCGAGCTGGTTCAGCATCATCTCTACCGTATTCACCAGGTCTGCGACCCTCAGGGGTGTTGTCACAGACAGATAGCCTGACGGGACCTGAGAAAGTGCAGTCTCAGAACCCATCAGAAGCAGTTCAAAATACTCCGGAAGGTATCCCGCCAAATCCATACAGGACATATCCGGAAGTCTGCATCCAGATATCAGAATTCCCCCTTCAAGCTGGGATATGGCAGACAGGGCGCCTGAGCCTCTGTTGCATACTGCTGCAACAGAAAAGCCTCTGCGTACCAGAACGGCTTTGATTTTTTTTGCATCTTCAATTTTCGGTAATGCAATCACAATGCTGTTCATCTGATGTCTCCCCTTCGTGCCGTCAGTCTGCATATACAAATCTTCATTTTTTCCTCTGCATGACAGGTGTTATGCCTGCCATAAAGGCAGATATGAAAGCCTGCTTTCATACCTTGTATTTTGCGCCTTCCTTCCGGCCATTTATTCTATTACCATATGCCCGGATAATCATCCTTATACACCCAAAAGATATTTATCCAATTCCCACTGCGTTACTTGCTTGGAGTATTCCTCCCATTCTTTTTTTCTGGCAGCTATATACTGATGGAAAAACTCTGTTCCCAAAACCTCTTCCATAAAAGCGCTCTGCTCCATCACAGCAATCGCATCCTTAAGGTCACAGGGAAGAGAATCTATTTTCATTTCTTTTCTCTCTTCCTCTGTTATCTGGCTGAGCGCCTTTTCACTGCAGTATTGGGAGGGAGTGAGCTTTTTCTCGATTCCCTCAAGACCAGCAGCTATGCAGCATGCAAACAGAAGATATGGATTGGCTGCTCCGTCTGGTGAGCGAAGCTCTACCTGTGTGTGTTCTCCGCTCTTGTAGGAGGGAACACGCAGCAGAGCGTCCGGCGCATTTCTGGACCAGATAATTTCTGTGGGCGCCTCATATCCCGGCACCAGTCTCTTATAGGAATTAACAAGCGGATTTGTGATTGCTGTCATTTCCCTGCTGTGAGAGAGAAGTCCCGCCACAAAAGAATAGCCTTCCTCACTCAGTCCCATAGAATCCTTCTGGTCAGCCAGAATATTTTTTCCATTCTTAAATATTGACATTTTGATATGCATACCAGAGCCGTTGACATCTGGCTTTGGCTTTGGCATAAAGGTTGCATGAAGACCATGGCGCTTTGCCACAGTTCTCACTGCCACCTTAAAGGTCATGATTCCGTCTGCAATCTCCTGCGCCTCTCCCTGGCAAAAGTCGATTTCATGCTGTGCTGGAGCTGTCTCATGATGGGAGGAGACGATTTCAAAGCCCATGTCCTCCAGCGTAAGAACCATGTCTCTTCTTGCATTCTCTCCCAAATCCAGAGGACTGGTATCCAGATAGCCAGCCTGCTCGTGCGTCACTGTAGTCGGAAGTCCATTGTCATCTGTATGAAACAGGAAAAATTCACATTCCGGTTTAAAATAGAAGGTATAGCCCTGTTCCCTTGCTTTTTTTACCATTCTCTTTAAAATATAACGCGGACTAGATTCACAGGGCGTCCCGTCAGAATGATAAATATCGCAGAGCATCCTGGCAACCTTTCCCTGCTGAGGACGCCACGGCAAAATCTCAAAGGTGTCCAAATCTGGATAGAGATATACCTCTGCCTCCACTCCATTTCCCACTCCGGCAATATATGCACCATCCACCACGCAGCGGTTATTCAGGGCGCGGGGCAATTCCCGGAATGTGATTGCGATATTTTTCAGAATGCCGAACATATCGGTAAACTGAAGACGGATAAATTCTACATCCTCATCTTCCGCCATTCTCAATATTTCTTCTCTGGTATACTTACCCATTACAAACACTCCTTATATTCGATAAATTCCTCCCAAACTATAACAAACTCTCCCTGTTTCTGTCAACCAAAGCCTTCCCCTTGCTTCTTCTATAGATTGGAATAGCCCATCAGAGAAGCGTCCACTGCTCTGGCAGCCTCCCGGCCCTCACGGATGGCCCACACCACCAGGGACTGTCCTCTGTGCATGTCTCCTGCTGTGAACACCCTCGGAACAGAGGTTTCATATTTGTCCGGAAGTGTCTCCACATTTGTTCTGCCGTTGACCTTCACCTTAAAGGCGTCTGTCACATAGGCCTGACTTCCCAGAAAGCCTGCTGCAATCAGCACCAAATCAACAGGAATGACCTTCTCGCTTCCCTCCACAGGAACCATGTTCATGCGGCCAGTCTTCTCATCCTTCTTTGGCTCAAGCTTTACAATCTTTGCCTGGGATACCTCTCCCTTTTTATTCAGAAGAAATTCTGTCACAGTTGTCTGATATACACGAGGATCATGACCAAACACAGCGATTGCTTCCTCCTGGCCATAATCTGTTTTCAGAACTCTGGGCCACTGGGGCCATGGATTGTTTGCAGCTCGCTCCACTGGAGGCTTTGGCATCATTTCAAGCTGGGTCACGGATTTTGCGCCCAGACGGATAGCGGTTCCCACGCAGTCATTTCCTGTATCGCCGCCTCCGATTACCAGCACATGCTTATTTTGTGCCAGCTCATACGGAACCTGACGGAAATTAGAATCCAGGAGCTTCTTTGTGACCATTCCGAGGAAATCCACTGCAAAATAAATGCCCTTTCCTTCTCTTCCCGGAACCTTAATATCTCTGGGATTTGAGGCTCCGCAGGCCAGAATCACTCTGTCATATTTCTTCAAAAGCTCCTCTGCTGTGATATCCTTTCCAATATCTGTATTGGTGATAAAGGTAACTCCTTCCTCTTCCATAAGCTTTACGCGTCTGTCAATCACAGATTTCTCAAGCTTCATGTTCGGAATTCCATATCTCAGAAGACCGCCTACACGGTCTTTTCTCTCATAAACAGTTACAGAATGCCCTCTGCGGTTCAAAAGAAGGGCAGCGGCAAGTCCTGACGGGCCGCTTCCTATAACCGCGATTTTCTTTCCTGTACGTGCAATAGGAGCCTGCACCTTGACCCAGCCCTTTTCAAAGGCTGTCTCAATAATGGCCCGCTCATTTTCTTTTGTCGCGACAGGCTCGCTGTCCAGATTGCAGGTGCAGGCTGCTTCGCAGAGAGCCGGACATACCCTGGAGGTAAACTCCGGAAGACAATGCGTCTTGCTCAGACGTCTGTACGCCTGCTCCCAGTTTCCTGTATAGACCAGATCATTGGTCTCAGGAACAAGGTTCTGGAGAGGACAGCCAGAAGCCATCCCTCCAATCATCATTCCTGCCTGACAGAATGGAACGCCGCAGGCCATACATCTGGCTCCCTGTTCCCTCTGCTTTTCTCTGCTAAGCGGAGTGCGGAATTCATGAAAATGCTGAATTCTCTCCTTTGGAGCACTCACCTTTGCTGTTTCTCTTTTATATTCCAAAAAACCAGTTGGCTTTCCCATGATTCCTTCCTCCTTATCGTTTCATTCCAACACTCTCATAAAAAGCTTCCATCTGCGCCTGTTCGGTTGTCAGACCCTTTTCCTCCAGCTTACCGCTTAATACCAGCATCCTCTTGTACTCATCAGGAATCAGCTTTTTAAATTTCGGAAGGTAGCTCTCAAAGTTCTCCAGAATCCGGGTTCCAAGGCTGGAGCCAGTAGCCCTTACATGGGCTTCAATCAAATCTCTCAGTTCTTTTTTGTCGTATTTATTTTCCAGCTTTTCAATAGAAATCATCTGCTTGTTGACATTCTTATACAGCTCGTTCCTGTCGTCCAGAACATAGGCAATACCGCCGCTCATACCAGCTGCAAAGTTTTTCCCGGTTTTTCCAAGAACAACCACGCGGCCGCCTGTCATATATTCACAGCCATGCTCTCCGACTCCCTCCACTACCGCATAGGCGCCGGAATTACGAACTGCAAAACGCTCTCCTGCCACACCGTTGATGAAGGCAGTTCCGCTGGTTGCTCCATAGAGAGCCACATTTCCTACAATAATATTTTCCTCTGCTGCATAGGAGGCCTTTTGTGGAACTCTTACAATCAATTTTCCTCCAGAAAGTCCCTTTCCAAAGTAATCATTGCTGTCTCCTGTAAGCTCCAGTGTCAGTCCCTTTGGAATAAAGGCTCCAAAGCTCTGTCCGCCTGAGCCTGTACAGCGCACAGTAATTGTATCGTCTGCAAGTCCGTCCTTATGTGCTCTGGTAATCTCAGAGCCAAGAATGGTTCCAAAGGTTCTGTCCGTGTTTGTAACCTTAACGTCTACAACCGTCTTCTCGCCCCTCTCCAGAGCTGCCTTGCATTTCTTTATCAGAAGCTTCTCATCCAGAGTCTTCTCCAGACCAAAGTCAAACACTGCATTTTGGTCAAACGTTACCTTCTGGCCTGCCTGGCTGTATGGATGGCTCAAAATTGCGGTAAGATCCAGTTTTCCTTCTCTTCTCTGCACAGCGCTGTCAGAGGTTTTCAAAAGGTCTGTGCGTCCCACCATCTCATCCACTGTGCGTACACCGAGCTTTGCCATATACTCTCTGAGTTCCTCGGCAATAAAGCGCATAAAGTTCTCTACATATTCTGGTTTTCCTCTGAAACGTTTTCTAAGCTCAGGGTTCTGGGTTGCAACGCCCACTGGGCAGGTGTCCAGATTGCACACACGCATCATCACACAGCCCATGGTAACAAGCGGCGCTGTCGCAAAGCCGAATTCCTCTGCTCCCAGAAGTGCAGCAACCGCCACATCGCGTCCGCTCATGAGCTTGCCGTCTGTCTCAATACGGACACGGTTTCTCAAACCGTTCTGGAGCAGAGTCTGATGTGTTTCTGCAAGACCAAGCTCCCAGGGAAGACCTGCATTGTGGATAGAGCTTCTCGGAGCAGCTCCTGTGCCTCCGTCATAGCCGGAAATCAGGATCACCTGAGCGCCGGCCTTTGCAACGCCTGCTGCAACAGTTCCCACGCCAGCCTCAGACACCAGCTTTACAGAGATATCTGCATATTTGTTTGCATTCTTTAAGTCATAAATCAGCTGCGCCAAATCCTCGATAGAATAGATATCATGATGAGGCGGAGGTGAAATCAGGGATACGCCCGGAGTGGAATGACGGGTTTTGGCAATCCACGGGTAAACCTTCTTTGCAGGAAGATGTCCGCCCTCTCCTGGCTTTGCTCCCTGGGCCATCTTAATCTGGATTTCTCTTGCAGATACCAGATAACGGCTGGTAACGCCAAAGCGTCCGCTCGCTACCTGCTTGATGGCTGAGCAGCGGTCATTGTCTGTGCCAGCAGAATCCAGACGCTCATCGCTCTCACCGCCCTCACCGGTATTGGATTTTCCATGAAGATGATTCATGGCAATGGCAAGCGTCTCATGCGCCTCCTGAGAGATAGAGCCATAGGACATAGCGCCTGTTTTAAAGCGCTTTACAATCGCATCCACACTCTCTACCTCCTCCAGCGGAAGAGGCTTCTCGGCATACTGAAATTCCAGAAGGCTTCTTAAATTTCCAGTATTCTCCTTATCTACCAGAGAGGTATACTCCTTAAACATAGAATAGCTTCCCTGTCTCGTAGATTCCTGAAGCAGATGAATGGTCTTCGGATTGTAGCGATGCTCCTCTCCCTGACTTCTCATCTTGTGGCTTCCCATGCTGTCCAAAGTCAGATCATTGGCAAGACCCAGCGGGTCAAAGGCCTCTGAATGAAGGCTCTCCACCTCCTCGCCGATATCGTCCAGAGTAATGCCTCCCACACGGCTTACGGTTCCTGTAAAGTATTTATCAATCACCTCTGAGGAAATACCGATTGCCTCAAAAATCTGGGAGCCCTGATAGGACTGTAAGGTAGAGATTCCCATCTTGGAAGCAATCTTCACAATTCCGCTTAAGATTGCCTGATTATAATCGTTTACTGCTGCATAGTAGTCCTTATCCAGCATACCTGCATCGATAAGCTCCTGTACTGTCTCCTGTGCCAGATATGGGTTCACTGCGCAGGCGCCATAGCCGAGCAATGTTGCAAAGTGATGCACCTCCCTGGGTTCTCCAGATTCCAGGATAATTGCCAATGAGGTACGCTTTTTGGTCTTTACCAGATGCTGATGCACAGCTGACACAGCCAGGAGAGATGGAATTGCCATGTGGTTCTCATCCACGCCTCTGTCAGAAAGAACCAGGATATTCGCGCCGTCGCGGTATGCTTTATCCACCTCCACAAACAGACGCTCTATAGCTCTCTCAAGCTTTGTACTCTTATAATAAAGGATGGAAACATCAACTACCTTAAAGCCTTCCATCTTCATATTTTTGATTTTCAACATATCCGTATTGGTCAGAATCGGATTGTTGATTTTCAGGACCTGACAGTTCTCAGGCTTCTCCTCCAGAAGATTTCCGTCCTTTCCTACATACACGGTTGTGCTGGTCACAATTTTCTCACGGATAGCGTCAATAGGCGGATTGGTGACCTGTGCAAAGAGCTGCTTAAAATAGTCGAACAACGGTCTGTTTTCCTTGGAAAGAACAGCCAGCGGGGTGTCCACGCCCATGGCGCCGATACTCTCGCTTCCATTCAGAGCCATCTTCAAAATACCGGTTCTAAACTGCTCATAGGTGTAGCCAAACGCCTTCTGAAGACGCGCTCTCTCATCCGGTGTATAGCGAATAACACGCTTATTTGGAATTTTCAGGCTGCGAAGCTCTACCAGGTTGCTGTCCAGCCACTCGCCGTAGGGCTGCTTTTTAGCATATTTTTCCTTGAGTTCATCATCATCCACAAGTCTTCCCTGAATCGTATCCACAAGGAGAATCTTTCCCGGATGCAGGCGCTCCTTTAATACAATCTTTTCCTCTGGCACAGGAAGAACTCCCACCTCTGAGGAAAGAATCATATAACCGTCTGAAGTAATATAATAACGAGAAGGACGAAGACCATTTCTGTCCAGAACAGCGCCCATCACGTCTCCATCTGAAAACAGGATAGAGGCAGGTCCGTCCCAAGGCTCCATCATGGTTGCATAGTACTGATAGAAATCCTTCTTTTCCTGAGAAATCGTATCATTATTTGCCCACGGCTCAGGGATGGTAATCATCATAGCCAGCGGAAGATCCATACCGCTCATCACAAGGAATTCCAGGGTATTGTCAAGCATGGCAGAGTCAGAACCCTTTACATTGACAACAGGAAGAATCTTGTGAAGCTGTCCCTCCAGATAAGGAGATTCCATATTTTCCTCACGGGCCAGCATCTTATCTGCATTTCCCTTGATGGTATTAATTTCTCCGTTATGTACCATAAAGCGGTTCGGATGTGCTCTCTCCCAGCTTGGATTGGTGTTGGTGCTGAAACGGGAATGTACCATGGCAATGGCAGATTCATAATCAGGATTCTGTAAATCTTCAAAAAAGGTGCGAAGCTGTCCGACCAAAAACATTCCCTTATATACAATGGTACGGCTGCTCATAGATACCACATAGGTATTATCTGTACTCTGCTCAAACTCCCGTCTTGCAATATAGAGTCTTCTGTCAAAGGGAAGTCCCTTCTCCACATCCTCCGGCTTCTCGATAAAAGCCTGCATAATATAGGGCATACATTCTCTGGCTCTCTGTCCCAGAACCTCAGGATGAATAGGAACCTCTCTCCAGCCCAGAAGCTTTAAACCCTCCTTTGCAACAATAACCTCAAACATTTTCTTGGCCTGATTGCGCTTGAGTTCTCCCTGCGGAAAGAAAAACTGAGCAATTCCATACTCTCTCTCTCCGCCAATCAAAAAGCCGGCCTCCTTACAGACCTTTTTGAAAAATTTATGAGATATCTGAAGCAGAATTCCCACGCCGTCACCGGTTTTTCCCTCTGCATCCTTGCCTGCACGGTGTTCCAGGTTTTCCACAATCTTCAGTGCATTCTCCACAGTCTCATGACTTTTTTTGCCCTTCATGTTGACAACTGCTCCGATACCGCAGTTATCATGCTCAAACTCTGGACGATATAAGGTCTGGTTTTGATTTTTCTTTACTTCCACACTCATATGACTGTTCCTTTCTTTCTTCTGAATCATCTATGATATGATGTTTGGGTCAAAAGATATTTTGACTCCTCTGATATCGAATTGCTTAGTACTTTGTGCTTTTTCCCTTTTCAAAACTATTGGTAATCCGCATATTTTTCTTCGAAAAGCAGTTTCTGTCCTTTTATTTGCTCTCATATCTGTCCACAGCTGCCTTCACAAATCCAGCAAACAGAGGATGCGCATGATTGGGGCGGGATTTGAACTCCGGATGCGCCTGTGTACCGCAGAAGAACGGATGATTTTCGATTTCTATCATCTCCACAATCCGTTTGTCCGGGGAGGTTCCGGCAATACGCATGCCTTTCTGGGAAAGTTCTTTTCTGTATGTATTGTTGACCTCATAGCGGTGACGATGGCGCTCATGTATTTCCCTTTTTCCAAAGAGCCGATAAGCCAGCGAAGCCTCATCCAGCACACAGGGATAGCTTCCAAGTCTCAGGGTTCCTCCAATATCCTCTACATTTTCCTGGTCAGGCATCAGCGCAATCACAGGATGGGAGGTCTGGGGATCTAGCTCTATGCTGTTTGCGTCCTTATAACCAAGGATTGCTCTCGCATATTCCACAATCGCCATCTGCATTCCCAGGCAGATTCCAAGATAAGGAATCTTATTTTTCCGCGCATATCCAGCTGCCAGAATCATTCCCTCTGTTCCTCTGCTTCCAAACCCTCCGGGAACCAGAATTCCATCCACATCCTGAAGATATTCTTCTATATTATAAGAAGTAAGCTCCTCGGAATCTATCCATTTGATTTCCACCTTTGCGCGGCTGGCGATTCCTCCGTGCTTGAGTGCCTCCACCACGCTAAGATAAGCGTCATGAAGCTCTGTATATTTTCCAACAATGGCAATTTTGGCTGTTTTGTCCGGATTTTTCAGGGCGTCCACCATGTTTTCCCATTCTGTCAGATCAGGAGTCACCTTTGGAAGCTCCAGGCATTCCAGAACCACATCTGCAAGTCTCTCCCTTTCCATAGCAAGGGGGGCCTCATATAAATATTCCACATCCAGGTTCTGAAGAACATGACTTGCAGGAACATTACAGAACAACGCAATTTTATCCTTAATTCCCGGATTCAGGGGACGCTCTGAGCGGCAGACCAGAATATCTGGCTGGATTCCCATTCCCTGAAGTCCCTTTACGCTCGCCTGTGTGGGCTTTGTCTTCATCTCATCTGAAGCTCTCAAATAGGGAATCAGCGTCACATGGATGAGAATCGCGTTTTCTCTCCCTACGTCGTGCTGAAACTGACGGATTGCTTCCAGAAAGGGCTGACTCTCAATATCTCCTACGGTTCCGCCCACCTCTATGATAGCGATGCTGTCCTCTCCTTCCCTTCCCTTGTGAAACCTGCTCTTGATTTCATTGGTGATATGGGGAATTACCTGAACCGTGCCTCCGCCAAAGTCCCCGTGACGTTCCTTCTGAAGAACTGTCCAGTAGATTTTTCCTGTGGTCACATTGGAATTCTTATCCAGACTCTCATCAATAAAGCGCTCATAATGTCCCAGGTCCAGGTCTGTCTCTGTTCCGTCATCTGTCACAAAAACCTCTCCGTGCTGAATGGGATTCATGGTTCCAGGGTCCACATTGATATAGGGGTCAAATTTCTGCATGGTCACATGAAAGCCTCTGGCTTTGAGAAGCCTTCCAAGAGACGCTGCAGTGATTCCCTTTCCCAGACCGGATACCACGCCTCCGGTTACAAAAACATATTTTACTGCCATTCTCAGTCTCCTCCTTAATGCACCTGCAAGGTGCAATCCTCCGAAAATGAAAGCCGATTGCTCCATGCTTCGCACTCTCATATAAACAAAAAAAGCGTCAGAAGCAGAAACTGGAGAAAGCCAACCCAGCCACTGCTTCTGACGCCTTTGTCAGATAAAATACATTTCGTATTATTACATATTTACTGTAAAAAATCAAGGTAAAAATAAAGAATTTTCCAAACCTGCCTAGTAAATCGTTACTGTTCACTGCGTTCACAGCAACACGCTTCGCGATGCACAGAAATACCGCAAAATGCGGCATTTCGCGCCGCTTGTCTCGGGATTTTCGTACCAAAGGCACAAAAACACCTCGCGGAATAGTCCCTATGAACAGTAAATCAACATAAAGAAAGTTCTCCGGAGTTCGCCTTAGATGTCACAAGTTCAAGCCTACTCACAGAGAACCATCTTTGCTGAAATATTATATGGAAAGCACAGAGTTTTGATTACTGGTCATTCTGCAAGCAGAGGCATCCTATGCCACTGCAAACTTTCTGATTGCGCACTCAAAATCTTCGCTTTCACCGTGACAGCGCACGGTCAGAATTTTGTAAAGGCCAAGGCTGAAAATACCCATAATAGACTTTGCATCAACCATCACCCTGTTATAACAAACATCAATATCAAAATCACACTTCTCTGCTGCATTCACAAACTCTCTGATGTCATCTGCTTCCCGAAACTTAATTTTCTGCTGAGCCATACCCACCAACCATCCTTTCATAATTAGAAGACAAAAATTCACATATTTACCAAGTCCAATGAAATATCTCTCCCTTTTCCGGTTACTGCGCTCCAGCCGTATATGCAGTATCAAATCATTTCTGATGCTCTGTCCCGGCAAATCCGTTTGCCTGGATACACTTCTTATTGAAGTCAATTCCTGTTTGATTTGATGGGCTTATTATGTATCAAGAAGCTGCTTTTGTCAACCAGTTTTTTCCTGTGGTAAAATCAGGTCTTTTTGTGTGTTTTTCCCTCAAAGACATTTGTCTTTTTTATTTTTTTATTAATTTTATCAGACTCTTTTTTATTTTTTACGTTTTTGAGTACAGACATCCTCACACTTTTGTCTAAAAATTCCAAAAATGGCAGATTTATTTCGTGATTTTTTTGAAACCTTTAGCTCATTTTTATAGGGTATACCCCATCAAAACAGGCCTTGCACAAGGGAAGCTCTCCTGTCATATAGGATAAATCCTCTGTTTTCATATATCCCAGGGAGTCTGCGCCAATGAGCCTGCAGATTTGCTCTTCTGTGTGCGAGACAGCAATGAGCTGGTTCCCTGAAGGAACATCCGTTCCAAAATAGCAGGGATGGCGGAAGGGAGGGGCACTGATGCGCACATGAACCTCCAAAGCTCCCGCATCCTTCATCATGCGAATCAGCTTGGAAATCGTAGTTCCCCTGACAATCGAATCATCCACCAAAACAATCCTCTTTCCGCGCACAGCGCTCTCCAGAACGCTCAGCTTCATATGAACGCCGGATTCCCTCTCCTCCTGAGTAGGCTTTATAAAGGTTCTTCCTATATAGCTGTTCTTATAGAAGGCCATACCAAATGGTATTCCTGACGCTTCAGAGAATCCCTTTGCCGCCGGAAGACCGGATTCCGGAACCCCTGTCACCATGTCCGCCTCTACTGGAAATTCATCCCACAGCGCCCTTCCGCCCTGAATACGGGCGTCGTACACATTGACTCCGTCAATAGTGCTGTCAAGGCGGGCAAAATAGATATATTCAAAAATACAATGTGCCTTCTGAGGCTGTGTCAGAGTCATATCTGAGCTGAGGCCGCTCTTTGTGACAGTAATAATCTCTCCTGGTCTTATATCTCTCACAAACTCAGCTCCTGCTGCACGCAGAGCGCAGCTCTCCGAGGCTATCACATAGGTATTTTCCTTTTTGCCAAGACACAGGGGCTTCAGGCCCAGAGGGTCACGCACAGCAATCAGCTTTCGCGGACTCATGATAACCAATCCATAGGCTCCCTTTATCTGCCGTGCAGTCTTTAATATCGCTTCCTCTACCGTTTTGCTGCGGACACGCTCCTTTGCTATATAATAGGCTATGACCTCTGAGTCTGTTGTTGTGTGGAAAATGGCTCCGTTTTCCTCCAGACGGCTTCTCAGCTCTGCAGTATTTACCAGATTTCCATTGTGAGCCAGAGCCAGCGTACCCTTTCGGTAGGACAGAAAGAGCGGCTGTGCATTTTCTACAACAGAAGCTCCTGTCGTAGAATATCGGACATGTCCGATGCCGATGTTTCCATGTATTTTATTCAGTATCTCACTCTTAAACACCTCGCTGACCAGTCCCAGATCCTTATGCGACTGAAGGTTTCCCATCGGCCCGCTGGTATCTGCGGCACAGATTCCGCAGGATTCCTGCCCTCTGTGCTGCAGGGCTGTCAAGCCGTAATAAATATCCTTTACCACGTCTCCTCCATCCAGATTATAAATTCCAAACACTCCGCAGGCCTCTTTTAATTCCTCACCCATGCTATAACCTCCTATTTTTTCAAAGCGGGCAGGATTCGCTCTTCGACAGAATCTCTGCCATAAATAAAAGTCCATTGCTCTGATCAGATAGGAGAAGACAGCTTCCCCTATCTGCCGCAATATCGCGGCAAATGTCTGCTCGCGCCAGCATGGCAGCCGCTTGCCTGGCTTATCGAGAAAAAAAGGCACTCCGGGCAGGACCGGAGCGCCTTTGCTCAAACATTTGTTTGTTTATTTTCTTATCCACACCCGGTAATGTAACAGAGTGCGGCATACGGAATTTATCCGCTTGAATTGAGTTGTGCCAGAATGAGATATTGATTTCTCCCGGCTCATCCTGTCATAAATTTCTTAACTCTTTAAAGATTATATAAAAACACAGATATTTGTCAAGTAGTGATTTTGCAAAAGGGAGGCTTTTACTGCCAAAATACAGAGAAGAACAGCATGTTTTTTGAGGGCAGCAATGAAAAATTTTTAAGTTTTTTCAAAAAAAGTGTTGACAACATTTTTTTTTGGTGTATACTATAACGCATAAAGCAAAGGCGCTTTGGTACTTAACCAATGAGCCTTTTTAATTTTTTATTTATTATTATTGCTTCAATAAATATAACATACCTATATGAAACTGTTAATGATTGATAAAGTGGAGCCTCCATAAGTTCCATAATATGATTCATTGCAGGTTCTTAAATTCTGAAAGGAGCAATTAAAGTATGGAAAATAATATTCCCGCAATTTATGGCAGCCTGGTTTTTAATGATAAAATCATGCGCAACAAATTACCAAAGGATGTATATAAGGCATTGCGTAAAACCATCCAGAATGGAACCCATCTAGAATTAGACGTGGCAAATGCTGTTGCTGTTGCAATGAAGGAATGGGCTGTTGAAAACGGCGCAACCCATTATACCCACTGGTTTCAGCCGATGACAGGTGTCACTGCTGAAAAGCATGACAGCTTTATCTCCCCTACAGATGACGGACAGATTATTATGGATTTCTCTGGTAAGGAGCTGGTAAAGGGCGAACCAGATGCATCCAGCTTTCCTTCCGGAGGCCTGAGAGCCACCTTTGAGGCCAGAGGCTATACAGCCTGGGATCCGACCTCTCCTGCCTTTATTAAGGATGGCACCTTATATATTCCTACAGCCTTCTGCTCCTACAGCGGAGAGGCTCTTGACAAGAAAACACCTCTGCTTCGTTCCATGGAAGCATTAAGCAATGAAGCAGTAAAGCTTCTTCATATCCTCGGAAACAAGGAAGTGAGCCATGTGTCCACTACCATCGGACCTGAGCAGGAATATTTCCTCATTGACAAGGAGGATTACAAGAAACGTAAGGATTTGATTTTTACAGGAAGAACACTTATCGGCGCTCCTGCTCCAAAGGGTCAGGAAATGGAGGATCATTACTTTGGTTCTCTGCGGCCGCGCGTTTCTGCTTTTATGCATGAGCTTGACACAGAATTATGGAAATTCGGCATTCCTGCAAAGACAAAGCACAATGAGGTTGCTCCTGCGCAGCATGAGCTGGCTCCTGTATTTGACACTGCCAATGTTGCTGTAGACCATAACCAGCTTACAATGGAAATTATGAAAAAGGTTGCAGACAAACATGGCCTTATCTGTCTGCTGCATGAAAAACCCTTTGAAGGAATTAACGGAAGCGGTAAGCACAACAACTGGTCCATGATTACAAACACAGGTCTCAACCTTCTTGACCCAGGCAAGACTCCTGGAGAGAACACCCAGTTCCTGGTATTTCTGGTAGCTGTCATCAAGGCTGTAGACGACTATGCAGACCTGCTCCGTATTTCTGTAGCAAGCGCAGGCAACGATCATCGTCTGGGAGCAAATGAGGCGCCTCCTGCCATTGTTTCCATTTTCGTCGGAGATGAGCTGACCCAGGTTCTCAAGGCAATTGAGACAGATTCCTTCTTTAACGGAGGAAACAAGGTTCAGCTGGAAATTGGAGCGCATGTGCTTCCTCACTTCGTCAAAGATAATACAGACCGCAACCGTACATCACCGTTTGCATTTACTGGAAATAAATTTGAGTTCCGTGCGCTCGGCTCCTCTGCCTCTGTTGCAACTCCGAACATTGTTCTGAACACTGCAGTTGCCGAGGTTCTGCGCCAGTTTGCCGAAAAGCTGTCCAAGGTTCCAGAAGAAGAGCTGTCCTCTGCTGTTCATGCTCTGTTAAAGGAAACCTTAAGCGAACACAAGAGGGTTATCTTCAATGGAAACGGCTACACAGACGAATGGGTTGAGGAGGCTGCCCGCCGCGGACTTCCGAACCTGAAGGCTACACCCGACTGTCTGCCATGCTTTGTAAGCGACAAGAATGTAAAGCTCTTCACAGACCATAAGATTTTCACAAAAGGAGAACTGTTCTCCCGTTATGAAATTTTGCTGGAGAATTACTCCAAGACAATACACATTGAATCCAAGACAATGGAAAACATGGTTCAGAAGGATTTCATGTCTGCACTGAGCGCCTATATCAGCGAGGTTGCAGAAACAGCAAAGGCCAAGATGTCCGTGGTATCCGGTATTTCCGTAGGCTATGAGGCAAAGCTGCTTGAAAAGCTTACTGCTCTTCAGGAGGATATTATGGAGAAGCTCGAAGCCTTGAAGGCTGATACAAAGACCGCAGAGACCTTAACAGATGCTCTGAAGACGGCACAGACCTATGAGAACACGATTCTTCCTGATATGGAGGCTCTGAGAGCTGTGGTTGATGAAGCCGAGGCCCTGATTCCTGACGAGGTTCTTCCATACCCGACATACTCTAAGATGCTGTTCTATGTATAGGATGAACGTCAGGGCAGATTGGCACAGCATTCATGTGCTGCATAAGGTCTGCCGCATGATTTGGTAAATACAGGAATGTCCTTTACAAATATGTACATTCTCGGTTTCCTCATCCACTTAAGATTGGCCTATATTATCGGGATATTCCTGTTTTACATTTAAAAAATATATATTTTTTCGTAAAGGTGCGGAATAAGCTTATAAAAAGCGAATCCGCACCTTTACTACTTTGAAAGGGGATTGATTTTATGGATTATTCATCTGTCAACACCATTTGGGTTCTGGTAGGAGCTGCACTTGTTTTCTTTATGCAGGCAGGCTTTGCCATGGTGGAAACCGGTTTTACCAGAGCCAAAAACGCAGGCAACATTATTATGAAAAACCTTATGGACTTCTGTATCGGCACTCCTGTGTTCTGGCTGGTAGGCTTTGGCATCATGTTTGGAAGCGGTTCCGGCTTCTTTGGAAAAATCGGCGGCATCGCCTCTGAGGCTAACTATGGAAGCGGCATGTGTCCGGATGGAGTTCCATTTTATGCATTTCTTATTTTCCAGACCGTGTTCTGCGCCACCTCTGCTACTATTGTATCCGGAGCCATGGCCGAGAGAACCAAGTTCCTCTCCTATTGTATCTATAGCTTACTTATCAGTCTGGTCGTTTACCCTGTATCCGGACATTGGATCTGGGGCGGAGGCTGGCTGGCGCAGATGGGCTTCCATGATTTTGCAGGTTCCACTGCCGTACACATGGTAGGCGGTATCGCCGCTCTTATCGGGGCCATTATTCTTGGACCTCGTATCGGAAAGTATGACAAAAATGGAAAATCCAATGCCATTCCTGGGCATAACCTGACTGTGGGCGCACTCGGAGTATTTATTCTCTGGTTCTGCTGGTTTGGCTTTAACGGCGCTTCCACAGTAAGCATGGAAGGCGAAGCGATTGTATCTGCTGGTAAAATCTTTGTAACCACAAACCTTGCTGCTGCAGTGGCAACTGTAACGGTTATGATTATCACCTGGATTCGCTACAAAAAACCAGATGTTTCCATGTCCCTGAACGGCTCTCTGGCAGGTCTCGTGGCTATTACAGCCCCCTGCGATACAGTATCACCTGCCTCTGCTGCTATAATTGGTATTCTTTCCGGCTTTATTGTTGTATTTGGTATTGAATTTATTGACAAGGTACTTAAAATTGACGATCCTGTAGGTGCAGTCGGCGTACACGGCCTCAACGGAGCCTTTGGTACTATTGCAGTCGGTCTGTTCTCTGATGGTTCTGGCACAGAATATAAGGGACTGTTCACAGGCGGCGGCTTTTCACAGCTTAGTATTCAGCTCATTGGTCTGATTTCTGTCATTGCATGGGTAACTGTCACAATGATTATTGTGTTCCAGGCAATTAAGCACACCATTGGCCTGCGCGTTAGTCCTGAAGAGGAAATTGCAGGTCTGGACGTCAGAGAGCACGGACTTACCAGCTCTTACGCTGGCTTTGTGGTACAGGATGCTACTGTCAGAGTTCCCACTCCTATGGGCATGAAGGCTTCTGCTCCTGTGGATCTTGCTCCTCTTGCTGAAAATGTTCCTGAGAAAAAGACTGCACCTGGTTCTGATAAGCTGACAAAGGTTGTAATTGTTACCCGTCAGAACAAGCTCGACGACTTTATGCAGGCTATGAACGAAATCGGCGTTACAGGCATTACCATCACCAATGTACTTGGCTGTGGTGTTCAGAAGGGCGCTCCCTCCTATTACAGAGGCGTCGAGATGAATATGAATCTTCTTCCGAAGATTAAAATTGAGATTGTTGTCAGCAGGGTTCCTGTAGAAACAGTCATTGAAACCGCAAAGAAGGTTCTTTACACCGGACATATTGGTGACGGAAAGCTGTTTGTCTATGACATTGAGAACGTTGTAAAAATTCGTACCGGCGAGGAGGGCGTGCTGGCTCTTCAGGATTCCGGAAACATTGAATAAATTCTGACAGCTTACAGACTTCTTTTCCATACAAAGCACAGGCAATACTGAATTCTGTTTTCAGTACTGTCTGTGTTTTCTTTTTTGCTCAATTTACTAAAAATCTTACGTTTATCTTCATATTTTTCTTATGTTTTTTAATAAAAATTTATTTGTCAAACTGCCAAAGCAATGGTATGATAGCTATAGTTAGATATTTATCAAACTGCTGTTTTCCTGCAAACGAACAACATTACCTATGATTGCAAAGGAAGGTGTAACTATTTTGGCTCAATTTTTTAAAAAATACAAACATGGCCTCATCATTGTGTCTTATGCAGTGCTTTATACGTTATTATTTGCTCTTCTTGAGAGACGTTCGGTTCCTGCTTATCATGTTGTACACACTGTATTTGATGATTATATTCCTTTTTGCGAATATTTCATTGTGCCTTATCTTCTGTGGTTTCCATACATGTTCCTGGCAGTCGCATATTTTATTTTCAGGAACCCGGACCGCAGAGAATACTATCAGCTGACATGGAATCTGATAATGGGCATGACCATTTTCCTGATTGTTTCCTATATATACCCCAATGGTCATCACCTGCGTCCGCTCTCTTTTGCCAGAGATAATATTTTTGTTGACGCAGTGAAAAGGCTGTACTTGACAGATACCCCTACAAATATTCTGCCAAGTATCCATGTATTTAATTCCCTCGCCATTCATATGGCGATTACCTCCTGCAGATCCCTGAAAAATCATCGTCTTGTACGAGCCTCCTCCCTGATTCTCACGGTGCTGATTATTCTCTCTACCATGTTCCTGAAGCAGCACTCTTTTGTGGACGTAAGCATGGGAGCTACACTGGCGCTGGCAGGCTACCTGATTTTCTACCGCGAGAAGCAGTCTTCCTATGAGAGAGAATATCAACAGGAGCGTCTAAGACGGCACAGAAGGAAAAAAAATACCGTAATCTGAAGAAAACCAGAAATATCAGAAAATAAAGATAACAGGAGAAGCTGTCATTTAAACGACAGCTTCTCCTGTTATCTTTATCTGGAAAGCTTTCCTGATTTGTGGAAAATAAGTCCCCTGCTCACCGCTTATTTCTCTGCCAAATTGAAGCGGGAGACTTGCTTGATACGTTAAATATACTCTTTATCAGCGCAATAAAGAAAAATATAACTGCAATCGGTATCAGGCATGACGTCACAATCATGACTGCAAGAGCTTCCATAAAGCTGTTCAGAACATTTTCCAGGTTAACGGCAGTTCCTGCCACACTGTCTTTAATTTTGGAAAGAAAGCTGCTTATTCCTTCTTCTTCCTCATTCTCTGCATTCTCTTCGATTGCCTCGGTTGCCTGCTTTGCAGATGCAATCGTATTTTCAATTGAAACATTATAAGTGTCCTGTATCAGATCTGCCGCCTTCACGCTCACAGGTATAGTCACAACAACCATGATTCCCAATATAACTGATTTTATTGCCAGATCTTTGCATATATCTCGTTTTCTCAAGAAAAATAAAATCCAGAGTATGCAGGAGAGCGGAATAAGAATCTTAAATGCCAAAAAGCCAGTAATCGTAATCAAGTACTTTTCTAATAAAATTGCACAAGTAACAACAAGAAAGGAAGAACTCAAATCTGCAAGCTTTTCGGCGATTGGAGTTGCCGTATCTCCTGGAAGCAGGGTAATTGCAGCAGAAGCTGCCGTTGACGCTGCTGTCAGTTCCATTACTGTTACCTTTTTTTCATCCAGCGCTGCAATTGATTCTGAACAGAAATCAGAAGACGCAGCGTATCCTCCAATAATAAAAAATGAGAACAAGCATAACACGATTGGTACAACTATGTTCAGAAATATTTTTGATTTGTCTTTTGTCATCTTTAGACTCCTTTTGCTTTTACCTGTAAATAGCTTTTCACCTTATCCGCTGTCTCTTTGCGCCGCCGCTGCTTTCGCTGCGTTCACAAAAGATGGCTTCGCGATGCGCAGAAAATGCTGCATTCTGCCCTCTTCTTCCCGGAAAACTCTGAGGCTAATTAAAACCATAGAATTTCTGGGCTACCTTATAGGCTGCAACAGACATCTTCCTTCCGCTCTTTCCAGGAAGATTCACAGCTCTTCCAAGCACGCCGTGTCTGAGCTTAAAGTACATCCCCCTGTCAACATTCTTAAGATAATTCCAAAGCTCCTTCTTCTTTTCAAGCGCCTCATCTGTACCGCTGCGAATCAGCATCATAGAAGAGATGGTTGTAATCACATCCAGATAGCTGAGCATATATTTTTTCAGCTTTTTATTACTGTAATTGTATTTTACAAAGGCATCTGCCATCAGCTTATTTACCCGAATCTGCTGGTCAATTCTGCTTATCATAACCTTTTCGTTTACTGATTGATCGTCCCTTCCTATAAAATAGCGATAAAAGTTTACATCCAGATAGTACAAAGTTTCCACCATAGGAAGCGGCTCAAAGGCAAACAGATTGTCAACATAAAAGGTATGCTTCGGAAGCTTCAGCCCGCAGTCATGAAGAAGCTTTGTCCTGTAAATCATGGAATGCATCAGAAGATATTTTCCCTTTGGCATAAGCCCAATCTGCTCCCAGCTGAAAATCTCTCCCACTGGAAAGCTATGTCTGTACTGCATCACCTTTTTTCTTCTGGCTCCCTGCTTCTCATAAACAAAATTGCTGATAAAAAGATCCACGTTTTTAGGGCCTCTTACCAATTCTTTAAGCGCATCCAAAATCTGTATATAAGCTTCTTTGTTTACCCAGTCGTCACTGTCCACAACCTTAAAGTACAGGCCTGTTGCGTTTTGAATACCAGTATTGACCGCCTCACCGTGTCCTCCGTTCTCCTGATGAATTGCGCGGACAATTGTAGGGTATTTTTCAGCATAGGCGTCTGCAATCTCTGCTGTGCGATCCTTAGAGCCATCGTCTACAATCAGAATCTCCACATCTTCTCTCCCCTCCAGAAGGGAGTTTACGCAGTTCTCCATATAAGCCTCTGAATTATAGCAGGGAACTGCAATACTTAAAATCTTCATTTATTGTTTTCCTCCTTTAGGTATTTCGTATAGACTCGAAACGCAGACGGTATGGCATACTGCCCGATCCACTGCTTTCTGTCAATAAATATCAATGCTTTCTTTTGTGTTCTCTCCAGAGAATCCACCCGGATTTTGTAGGCCATCATTCTCCATTCCACATGAGAAAATACATGTCTGGCGTCCTCTGCCCTCTCAATATGCAGAGGATGAAGAGACATGCTCTGCGCCTTCCTGAGAGCCTCATCCTGAGTCAGAAAGCCTTTTATATTAGGGAATTCGTAAAGGCCTGCCAGAAGCCCCTTATCCGGCCTTCTGGAGATTGCCGTTTTCTCTCCATCCTGGAGAATCAATATGGTTCTCTCCTCGATTCTCCGAGATTTCTTTTCTCCTTTTTTGGGAAATTCCTCCTGTGTGCCATGAATACAGGCAAGGCACAGATTATTTATCGGACATTCCTTGCATTTTGCGGCACCGTTTGGCACACACACTACTGCTCCAAGCTCCATAAGCGCCTGATTAAAATCTCCTGGATAGTCCTTTGGCATTACTTTCAGAAGCTCCTCTTCTATCTGCTTTTTCACTGACTGCTTCTTAATGTCAGAGGAATTCTCTGTGATTCTCGAAATCACCCGAAGTACATTTCCGTCCACTGCCGGAACAGGAATACCATAAGCAATCGAGGCAATGGCGCCCGCTGTATAGCTTCCGATTCCAGTAAGAGAAAGAAGTTCTCCATAATCCGCTGGAAGGCGTCCTTTGTACTTCTCTGTGACCTCTGCTGCCGCCTTCTGCATGTTTCGTACCCGGTTATAATAGCCAAGTCCCTCCCAAAGCTTCATCAACTTGTCCTCTGGACAGACACGCAGGGCTTCTATGTCTGGCAGCTCCTTAATAAATCCGGTAAAATAAGGCTTCACAGCCTCTACTCTGGTCTGCTGAAGCATAATCTCTGAAACCCAGGTATAATAGGCATTGTTCTGATCTCTCCAGGGAAGACTTCTTTTGTTTTTTCTATACCACTCTGTCAGCGGCTCCACAATATTCTCAAGCATCTTTTTCCTCACTTCCTTTGTATAGCCGTTACATATCCCTGTTTTGTTCTATAACATAAGAGCCAAAAGACCGTTTTTCTTATGCGCCTGCCACCAAAACAAGGCCTTTTGAATCTGGTACCATCATATCACAAAATGTCAAAAAAGACAGTCGCTTTTTTAATTTTCTTGAGGAATTAGCTGGAAAAGCAGAAAAATCCATGGAAATATTGCTTTTTCATTTAATGCCAGTTAGAATAAAGAAAACAAAAAAAGAAAGGATTTTTACCTATGACTTATATAGACAGCATTATTTTTGACGTAGACGGAACTCTGTGGGATTCCACGGAAATCGTGGCAAGAGCCTGGACAAAAGCCCTGGCAGAGCACACAGACTATCATATGTTAATTACCTCTGCAAGGCTTCACCAGCTCTTTGGTCAGCTTCTTCCTGACATTGCCAGACAGCTTTTTCCTGAAGAATCCCAAAGCCGCCAGCTCTTCCTGATCGACCTGTGCTGTCAGGAGGAACACCGCGCTCTATTGCAGGAATGCGCTCCTCTTTATGAAGATTTGGAGAAAATGCTCAAAATTCTTCACAAGCAATATCCGCTCTATATTGTCAGCAACTGTCAGGCAGGCTATATTGAGGTCTTTCTGGAAGCTACCGGCTTTGGCCGTTATTTTAAAGGTCATCTTTGCCCAGGGGATACAGGAAATGCCAAAGCCGAGAATATCCGGCAGATTATAGAAGAAAACCATCTGAAGGCTCCTGTATACGTAGGAGACACAGCAGGAGACTATAAGGCATGCCAAAAGGCTCAGATTCCCTTTGTCTTTGCCTCCTATGGCTTCGGACAGGTAGAAGCTCCCGATTACACGATTCAGAGGCCTATGGAGCTTGTTTCCCTGTTCTCTCGCTGCTAAGACGCCCTCCGTTCATTCTCGCGCCCAGCACAGAAGTATATGCCGCAAAAAGAAGCTGCAGTATGCTTTGCAGCCGACAGATTATTCATACCTGCCGCTGCGTCAAAGCATTTCTGCAGCTTCTTATATTTTCTTATATTTACTATTTCCTATTACAGACGCTTCTCCTTAGTAAAAGCAGACAATCGGATCTCCATAACGAATAATACTGTAGAGCTGCGCCGCTGCGTCCAGAGGCAGATTGATACAGCCGTGAGAGCCAAGCGTCTTATAGAGATCACCGCCAAAGCCCCAATACTGCCAGGTTGCATCGTGGAAGCCGATTCCTCCGTTAAATGCCATCCAGTAGGAAACCTGCGTCTCATATTCAAGGGTTCCGTCTGACTGCATTTCTCCTCTTAATACAGAAGGACTTTCCATATTATAGAGCAGATAAATGCCTTCTGGAGTATTATGCTCTCCGTCTGGCTTGCCGGAAATAAACGGGCTTTCAAATACCAAAGCGCCGTCTATATAGTAGTACATATACTGAATTCCCATGTCTACTTCAATATAAGTATTTCCCACATCACTGTCATCATGGGAATTCGCTGTCATTGCGTAAATCGGCTCGCGTTCTACAACCTCTCCGTTATTGATTTCCTCTGTCAGCTTCTCAACCTCTGCCGCCTCATCAATAGACCATCCATAGTTATATCCATATACAGAAACCGTACGCCCATTCGTTGCTGTAAAGGTTCTCGGCTTACCCACTGTATCATACTTCTGACCCAGAGAAGCCACATAATCTGCAATACATTTACGAAAAGCCTCATTATCCTTTACAAGAGTTCCATCAGGAGCTGTACTGAGCCAATCCTTGATAATGGTTCCGTCCAGAACTTCCCTCTGATCTCCTATAACATAGGTGATGCTTGCTCTGGAATACTGATTATATGCCTGCAAAGCCTGAAGAAGCTTAGGGTCATTCTGCGTAACAGAAGCTGTCTCATAGGCTCCTTCCTTCTCAAAGTCAATTTCTTCTGTACTGGCGGCAATTGCCTTTTCTGCAAGCTGATATGCCTTTGCAGTCAAAAGATTGCTGCCCTGCGTCTCAGGAACAATCTCAAATTCCGAGGACTCATAGGAAATGTAGGCGTCCTGGGGCGGTACCTGATTTTCCTCTTTGGCGCAGCTTAAGCTGTTCAGCTTTGCCTCAAGAAGGCTTCTGTCAAAGGAAACATTCTCATCTGCCGTATAGGAAGTCTGATGAAAGTATCCTGTTATCCATTCGTAAGGCTTTTGTTTTTGAACAAGAGCAAGTATATCTCCGGTAGAAATGTATTGGTAATTGATTTCATTGCCTGTAATTATTTCTGGCTCCTGGTTTCGTGAACGCACTGTCAGCTTATAATTCTCAACCTTCTCTGAGATTCTCTTCTCAACCTCTGCGGCAGTCTGACCAGAGCAGTCCATTCCATTAATCACGGTACCCTGGAAAAACTTATCTGTATAATAATAGGAAACTCCCGCATAGGCTCCTCCTGCCGCAACTATAAGCATTCCTGCAAGAATGCCTGCTATTTTGAGTCCTTTGCGCTTCTTTGTCGGAGATTCCAAAGGAAGATCTGATGTTATTGACGAAAAATCAAATTTTGCCTCCTCACCTGGCTCGTGATATGCCGGATTGGGGGTGGGATCCTTCTGTTCCTGCTCTCCTGACAGCTCTTGCTCTGCATTTATGTTTCTTTCTTCCGCCTCCGGCTGTCTTGTCTCTTCCTTTTCTGATTTTGTTTTTTCTTCCTCTGATTTTATTTTTTCTTCCCTGGCTTCCTTTTGTGCAGGCTTATCTGAAGAAAAGTCAAAATCATCCAGCTGAAGCTGTTTCATTGTTCTTCCGGCAGGTCTGGCTGATTTTGCATTCTTCTCGCGATCCTTGCGCGGATTCTTCTTAGGTTTATCTGCATCTGTTGTATCTTTTCTTTGCGATTCATCGGAAGTCATCTTACTTACTGCATCTGCCAATTCCTTTTCAAAGTTCTCTGATGAATCCTCTTGCATTCTCTTGTCCTGGTCATTCGCCATTTTTCGTTAACAACTCCTCAAAAATAATAAATAAAGCAAACTGTCTCCTGCTAACTCTTCATCCTGTATTCATGCAAAACCTTCTGGTCAGACAGATATCTGCCCCTGGTACAGCATTTCATGAATCCTTGAGTAGTCTGCGTCCACTGTTTCACCAGTGCTGCGTTGGTATCAACCGCCGCTGCGCTTCATTTTGTCAGCCTGCCCTGGTATAAATATCAATCGCGTATTGTGTAAAGCAGACATTCACATTCTGCTTCGCTTTATCTGCAGTTAAATAAGTATATATCCTGCATTCTCCTCATTATAACATATTTACCAGCATTTGCACTTGGTTTTTGCATCTTCACAAAAGATTAATATTTCTGTTATATTTTGGAAGGTGAAACAAGCAGCTTAATCCTCTCTCTATTATTAGACGCAGAAAATCACAAAAGGTTTCATTTTCTGCAAATATTTTTAATTTATTTTTTCAAATACATGAGAGCTTTTTCCAGCACAAAAACACCGGACTTCTTGAAAAATATCAAGCTTTCCGGTGTTTTCAGCAGGGGATGAGAGAATCGAACTCCCACCAAAGGTTTTGGAGACCCCTATCATACCATTTGACCAATCCCCTGTATAAAGGCTGTACCTTCAAAACTGCATACATGTCATGAATCCTCCAAACCTTGGAGAGCTTCCCGCTCCCCAGCTTGG
>JAUNOP010000051.1 GCA_030537135.1 Eubacteriales bacterium
GAATATGTGATCAACTGTCTGTCCAAATCAATAATTCCAGGAAAAGAAATTCCTATACCCAAAATCTTCTGGCGATCAGTGTTGCTTTCTTCCAGAAAAGAGTCCAGTTCATCATTCACCCTACGATAATAAGCCTCCTCATGGGCATAGGGAAGAAAAATCCGCACATGTTTTAAAATCTTACCAGTAAGGTTGGTAAGCACAAAGCCAATATGATTTTTTGTAATATCCAGCCCAACCGCCTGCTTTACATTAACTGCAGCCGACAGTGCCTTTGCTCGCCTTCCTCCCGTAGACTGCAATTCCCCGGTTTCTTCAATGAATCCCTTCTCAATCAGTTCCTTTGTAATCTGCGTCACAGTAGGAAGGCTCATCTTCATATCATACGAGATATCCGGATTCGAAACCGTTCCATGCTTGCAGATATAGCGGAAAACGCGATTTCTGTTTTTTTTCTTTACCTCCATGTTTGTTGTCTGCTTTATTTCCATATTATACCGCCTATACTTTATTAAAGTGTTTTCTTTAGTATAACACCTCGCCTTCCAAAAAGCAACTTTACCGTTTCGTCTTTTTACTCTTGTTACAAAATTTTTAGCAAAGTATGCACTTTCGTCCCGTGGTTCTCACTTTTGCCACAGAGTATAGACTTTTGCCAAAAAGTACAGGGTTTCGTCCCGTGGTATCCATTCGCCCGGATACCACGGAACAAAACCCTGTTTTCCACTTACCCCACCTTGGGTAAAATTTTCAATTCACATCTGATTTTTTTGTAAAAACACAAGTCCATTTTTCCCAAAAGTGCTGAAAAAGCCCGGAAAATCAACGCTTCTTAACGAGAAGTGCGACCGTTTCCACATGTTCTGTCCCCCCAAACATATCCACCGGGCACCCCTTCACCAGCTCATACCCTCCGTTGCACAACACCCGCAAATCCCTCGCCAGTGTTGCGCTGTCGCAGCTTACGTACACAATCCTCTTTGGCTGCATCTGCAGAATCGTCTCTAAAAGCTTCTCATCGCACCCCTTCCGCGGCGGGTCTACCACGATCACATCTGCGTACACTCCATTTTTCTCATACTCCTGCGGCAAAACCTCCTCTGCCTTTCCCACAAAGAACTCCACATTCTTTATCCTGTTAATCCGGGCGTTCTTTCTGGCGTCCTCAATGGCCTGCGGTATAATCTCAACACCATACACCTTCTTTGCTCTCTGAGCCAAAAAGAGAGATATCGTCCCAATTCCACAGTACAGATCCCAGACCGTCTCTTTCCCTGTAAGATTCGCATATTCCAGAGCCTTCTCATACAATCTCTTTGTTTGCAACGGGTTTACCTGATAAAAGGACAGCGGGGAAATCTGAAACCTCACCTCTCCAATCGAATCCTCAATATAACCCTGTCCCCACAGAACCCGAAGCTCGTCCCCCAAAATCACATTTGTCTGCTTCTGATTCACATTGATACTCAGACTTCTAAGCTCTGAAAGCTCCCGAAGGCTCTTCACCAGTTTCTCCTCCTTTGGGATCTTTGTCCCGTTCACAACAATGCAGACCATCAGCTCCTTGCTTGCAAACCCGTATCGAATCAGTACATGGCGCACAAGCCCCCTGCCGGTTGTCTCATCATAAGGCTCTACATGATTTTCCTCCATATAGGCAATCACCCTGTCCAGAACCTCCTTGTTTTGGGGCACTCCAAGGGCGCAGTCCCGATTCTCAATAATCGTATGTGTACGGCCTGCATAAAAGCCCGTGATAATCCTTCCATCCCTGCTCTTTCCCACAGGAAACTGTGCCTTGTTCCGATAATGATAGGGTTCCTCCATTCCAAGAATCGGCTCCATGACAAAATCCGAAAACCCTCCGATTCTCTCCAGGTTTCCTCGTACCTTTCTTTCCTTAAAGCGAAGCTGCTCAGGATAGGAAAGCGCCTGTATCTGGCACCCTCCGCACTGTCTTGTAATGGGACATTTAGGCTCTGTACGCAGAGAAGAAGCCTTCACAACCTCCAAAAGCTTCCCATAGCCATAGTGCTTTTTCACCTTCATCAGCTTTACTTTCACCATATCTCCAATCACTGCATCCTTCACAAAAACGGTGAAGCCATCCGCCTTTCCGATGCCTTCACCGTCTGCTCCGCAATCCAGGATCTCCAAAGTCACTATATCGTTCTTCTGGTATTCCATCTGATTACATGTCTCCTGTTCTCTTTAGATTTGACTCAAAGAGCCGATTATAGCCAAGCCATTCCTTTTTGCCCTTGTCTGCTGCAAAAATCTCAGTCAGAGTTTCCAGTCTGGCGTCCGTATTGTCTGCAAGGTTCAGAGCCACTGCCTCTGCCATGGCAGGCTTTTTGGGGGAGCCATATTCCAGCTCTCCGTGATGCGAGAGAATGCAGTGAACCAGCTCATTGCGCAGCCTGTCCGGAAAATCAGGAATCTCACGGGCAAGATCATAAACCATCTGACTTCCTATCATAATATGTCCCAGAAGCTGTCCCTCGTCTGTATAATCGTTCATTGGAAAGCTGGAAAGCTCTCTGGTCTTTCCGATATCGTGGCAGAGAGCAGCTGTGATAAGCAGATCCCTCTTAAGGACAGGATATGCTCCTGCCAGATATTCGCACAGGCGTGCCACGCTCACGGTATGCTCCAGAAGACCTCCGATAAAGCCATGGTGTACGGTCTTGGCAGCAGAATGCTCCTGGAAGGCTTTTACAAATTTCACATCTTCCACAAAGAGCTTATGGAGAAGCTGATGGAAATACGGATTCTTTACACTATCTGCAAAGGCCAGAAGCTGCGCGTACATAACCTCCGTGCTGTTCTCGCTGACAGGCAGATAATCTGCCGGCACATATTCTCCCTCCTGGGCCTTGCGCGCTCTCTTGATATTGAGCTGGATGGCTCCTGCAAAGCTGGTCACATCCCCCACAACCTCTATGTAATCAAGCGCGTCAAAATCATCGATTCCCAGAGAATTCGGATCCCATATCTTCCCATCCATAACTCCTGTCTTGTCCTGGAGAATGACCGTTTCATAGGGCTTTCCGTTCTTTGTCACTGCAGACTGCTTCTGCTTGCATAAATAAATTCCATTAATCCTGTCACCTTCGTGAAGCTCATTTAAAAAACGCATATTTTTTGCCTTTCTAATGTTCTGGCAAAACGGCTCTTGCATCTGTCCTGCCATTTGTTTTTCTTAATCATTGTCTCGCTATGCTTAAAGCACACCGCACTATTTCCCTTCTACTGTAACATAGAGTTCCATTTCTGTATAGTCTGAAACGCTCTTCCTTTTCAAATAAAATTTGGCACGGCTACCTTTTTTGTACTTTTGGATGGTCTCTGTGTAGGTATCCATATCTGTAATCTCTGTGTTTCCGATTCTTGTGATGATATCTCCGCTCAGAATTCCCGCTCTCATTGCCGGCGAGTTTTCTTCCACCTGGCTTACAAATACGCCTCCAGGAAGATCCTGGCTCTGTTCACGCTCCTGTATCACCTGTGTGCCGTAAATACCCACATAGGACAGAGGTTCTCCATTTGCCATACGCTCAATCAAGGGCTTCATCTGAGAAATGGATAAAGCTCTCACCACGTTTGCAGCCTGTTCATACTCTTCTATTTCCTGCACAATCAGTCCTACAACCTCTCCTTCGAGATTCAGAAGAATTCCGCTCCCCTGGCTGCTTCCTGGAATGTCTGTTACCAGCAGCTTATATTCCCCATCAATAGTGGAAATTTTCTCAGATATGGAGGTAACTCTTCCAAGGGCAACCGAATCCGCATAACCATAGGGACACCCTATTGCTATGATATACTCGCTCTGTTCTACTGTGTAGGAATTTCCCAAATCCACGTTTTTCAGACTGTCCCGTGCCTTCTGGGGAATATCCTTCAAGGGTACGGTTACAACAGCAAAGCCGGTTTCTGCGTCCTGACCTGTCAGCCTTGCTGTCACAGCATTTTCGTCTCCAAAGCTCACTCGAATTTGTCTGGCTTCGTCAACTGCCTCATTCTCTGTAATAATATAAACTCTTTCATTGTCAATAGCAAAAACAATGCCATAGGCCTGTTCCTTATCCAGATAAGAATGATTGAAAACATTCTCCTCAGATGTGGTACCGGTCACTGTCACCAGAGCGCTTCTGGCGTTCTGGGAAATTTTCTGGACTCCCTCTGATACAATCCCCAGATACGAGAGAGAATTCAGACTTTCATCAATCCCCTCTGACTGATCCAAAGACATAGTCTCGTCTGTATTGTCAGAGGGCGAGTCAGGAGGAATCTCAAGACTATGAGGCTCTGAAGGATTCACTGCCTTCCAGAATATTGGATAGGAATACGCAAAGACAGCCGATGCACAGGCTCCGAATAAGACGCCTGCACCTGCAATCCCGGCAATCTTTGTCAGTATTTTCTTATTTCCTTTGGAATCCTTTTTGATTGTTTCTCTCATAAACTGGTATTCCTGTTCTTCCTGTATCATCTTTTCCTCTTTTAAATTATCGCCTTTTCTGTCCTTCATGATATTTCTCCTTAAGTGCGATTATTTAGGTTTTTATTATACTAAATATATATGAACATTCTATGAACTATAAGTATAAAATTCAGGAAATAATAGAAACAATACCGTTTATATCTTGCAAATTCAGTCATTTTGAAAACTAATTTCAAATTGTTTTGTCTGTTTGTACAAATACAAAAAACCAAAGCAATCCAAATATAACCATCAAACACTCCTTGAAAAATATCTTTATTTTTTTTCCTTTTCAATTCTCATAAAATAGGTTAAAATGAAAGTAATCCAACAAGATTCCGCCCTGACAATCTGTCCTCCCACACAGCAAAATAAAGAACAGGCAGATTTGTCAGTCTGGCAGAGCCAGACAGCTTCCCCCACTCAAAAAGGGAAGACTCATAGAATATAAATCAGGAGATGAATCGCTGCTTTCGTGTGTATCAGCAGCACGGACAAGCAGCCCTAAAAGAATATGAATGAAAAAGCCTACAAAGCACTTGAATATACTAAAATCATTGATTTATTAACAGAAAAAGCCTCCTCTCCTATGGGAAAGGAACTCTGCAGGAATCTTACTCCTTCCTGCGATATCGAAGAAATCCGTCAGAGGCAGACGCAGACCAGGGATGCACTCTCTCGCATCTTCCAGAAGGGGAATGTCTCCTTTGGAAGCGTCAAGGATATCCGCGGTTCCCTGAAGCGCCTGGAAATCGGCAGCGCTCTTGGCATTGGAGAGCTTCTTGCCATCTGCGCCCTGCTTGAGAATACTGCACGGGTAAAGGCCTACTCCAGATCAGACAGAGGCGATGAGACGCCTGACTCCCTGGACGCTATGTTCTCTGCCCTTGAGCCTCTCACACCGCTGAGTACAGAAATCCGCAGATGTATCCTCTCCGAGGATGAAATCAGCGATGACGCCAGCTCTGCTCTCCGGCAGATTCGCAGAAGCATGAAGACTGTGAATGATCGAATTCACTCTCAGCTCTCTTCTCTTGTAAGCGGAAGCACCAGGACCTATCTGCAGGACTCTGTTGTCACCATGAGAAATGGGCGCTATTGTATCCCTGTGAAAGCAGAATATAAGAACCAGGTTCCCGGAATGATTCACGACCAGTCCTCTACTGGCTCCACTCTGTTTATCGAGCCAATGGCCATTGTTAAAATGAACAACGACATCCGGGAGCTTGAGCTTAAGGAGCAGAAGGAAATCGAGAGCATACTTGCTGATTTGAGCAACCGTACAGCCCAGTACACAGAGGAAATTTCCTCCAATGTTTCCATCATGGTAGAGCTTGACTTTATCTTTGCCAGAGCCTCCCTTGCCATGGATATGAATGGAACACAGCCGCTCTTTAACGAAGAGGGCATCATAGAGCTGAGAAAAGCCAGACATCCTCTCATTGACAAGAAAAAGGCCGTACCCATTGACATCCGTCTCGGAGAGGATTTTGACCTCCTCGTGGTCACTGGTCCAAACACAGGCGGCAAAACTGTTTCTCTGAAAACCGTAGGACTTCTCACTCTGATGGGACAGTCCGGTCTCCACATTCCTGCCAATGACCGTTCCAGACTCGCCGTTTTTCGGGAGGTCTACGCAGATATCGGAGATGAGCAGAGCATTGAGCAATCCCTCAGTACCTTTTCGTCGCATATGACCAATGTGGTCTCCTTTCTGGACAAGGCAGACGCTTCTTCTCTTGTCCTCTTTGACGAGCTTGGTGCAGGGACAGACCCCACAGAGGGTGCGGCTCTCGCTATCGCCATTCTCTCCTACCTGCACAGTCAGGGAATCCGTACCATGGCGACCACGCATTACAGTGAGCTGAAGATTTACGCTCTCTCCACTCCTGGCGTGGAGAATGCCTCCTGCGAATTTAATGTAGAGACGCTTCGCCCCACCTACCGTCTTCTCATTGGAATTCCCGGAAAAAGCAATGCCTTTGCAATCTCCTCCAAGCTCGGCCTCCCGGATCATATCATAGAGGAAGCCAGAAAGCAAATCAGCGAGCAGGATGAGTCCTTTGAGGATGTACTGTCCAGTCTGGAGCAGAGCCGCATCACCATTGAAAACGAGAGAGCAGAGATTGCACGCTATCGCCGGGAGATTCAGGAGCTCAAAGAAAAGCTGGAGAGCAAAACCGAAAAGCTGGAAGAGAGCAGAGAAAAAATCCTTCGCAAAGCAAATGAACAGGCCCGCGATATTCTTCAGGAGGCCAAGGATTATGCTGACCAGACCATGAAAATGTTCCATAAATTTCAGAAGGATCATGTGGATCTGGCGGCTGTTGAAGCAGAACGGCAGACGCTCAGAAGTAAGATGAATAAAGCTGAGAAGGGCATGTCCATGCAGGCCTCTGTCCAGAAGCCCAAGAAGGAGCTGCATGCGCAGGACCTTCATCCAGGAGACGCTGTGCGCGTTCTCAGCATGAATCTTAAGGGAACTGTAAGCTCCCGTCCGGATTCCAAGGGCTTTCTGTTCGTACAGATGGGAATTATCCGCTCCAAGGTTCATCTCTCGGATTTGGAGCTGATAGACGAGCCTGTTATCACTGCTCCGTCCATGCAGCGCACTGGCGCAGGAAAAATCAAGATGTCCAAGTCCTCCAGCATTTCCACAGAGATCAATCTTCTTGGAAAAACCGTGGACGAGGCAGTCGCAGAGCTTGATAAGTATCTGGATGACGCGTATCTTGCTCATCTGAACAATGTACGTATTGTACACGGCAAAGGAACCGGCGCCCTGAGAAAGGGTATACACAATTATTTAAGGCGCCAGAAGCATGTCGCCTCCTTCCGGCTTGGTGAGTTCGGGGAAGGCGACGCCGGCGTAACTATCGTAGAATTCAAAAAATAAAATCAAATGGCAGGGTAGCCTGCTCCCCTTTTTGTGAGCGGCCATCCTGCCTGGTCAGGAGGAATGACAATGGCAGTAAAGCAGAAAATTCTTATTGTAGACGATGACAGCAACATCGCCGAATTGATTTCTCTGTATCTGACCAAGGAATGTTATACGACCTCCATTGCTTATGACGGCGAGGCGGCTGTTCGGGAATTTCATGCCTTCCGTCCTAATCTGGTCATCCTTGACCTGATGCTTCCTGGAATAGATGGCTATCAGGTATGCAGAGAAATCCGCGCTTCTTCTGATGTCCCAATTATCATGCTTTCTGCCAAGGGAGATACCTTTGACAAGGTGCTGGGACTTGAGCTTGGAGCAGACGATTATGTGATTAAACCCTTTGACGCCAAGGAGCTAATTGCCAGAGTGCGGGCAGTTCTGCGCCGCTACCAGCAGCCCAAGGCTTCAAAGGCTCCATCAAATGAAAAATGTGTGACCTACCCCGATTTAACTATCAACCTTACCAATTATTCTGTGACCTATATGGGACGGCAGGTAGACATGCCGCCAAAGGAGCTGGAGCTTCTGTATTTTATTGCAGCCTCTCCAAACCAGGTATTTACCAGAGAACAGCTCCTGGACCATATCTGGGGCTATGAATACATCGGCGATACGCGGACTGTAGATGTACATATCAAGCGTCTGCGTGAAAAAATTAAAGACAACCCCGGCTGGAGCATTGCTACTGTCTGGGGAATCGGCTACAAATTTGAGGTGAAGTCCTGAAATGCCTAAAAAAACTCCAATCAAAAAGACGCTGAGAGGCAAATTTTTAAAAATTTATCTTCTTCTGGGAGTAATAGGCTTTGCTGTAACAGTTGTTCTCGGTTCCTATGTTCTGGAGAAAAATCAGATAAACTCTGTCAGCAAAATGCTGTATCGGCTCGCCTCCAACCTTGCCGCCGATTCGCCTCTGCGTTACTCTGCGTCTGCAACCAACCTGAGAGCCTTGTTTTTCACGCTTCCAGCGATTGCAGACAGCCAGGGAATTGAAATATGGATTGTAAATGATAGCGGAAATATTATCCTTAACACAGAAAATCCATGGATTACCGCTAATAATCCTGCCCTTATCGAAAACTTTGCTCCAGAATCCTGGGGAAATACCTACTATATTATAGGCGATTTTTTTGATTTCTTTTCAAAGGAGCAGCTCAGTGTGATTTCTACCATCACCTCGGATATGGAGGTTCATGGATATATTCTTATCCACTATCCTATGAGCCGTCTGTATCATGAGGTTAACAGGCGCTTATGGATGATTTTATTCATCTATCTGGCTGTGTATATCATTTTTCTGCTTGTTCTTCTGATATTCACAAACCGGATTTACCGTTCCTTCCGCGCAATTCTGGAGGGCGCGGATGCATTGGCTCAGGGAAACCTCAATTATCAGATTCCTGTGGACGCAGAAGGAGAGCTTGGCCATTTGGCCTGTACTCTCAATTATGCTGCAGAGCAGCTGAACAAGGACAGTGAATTCAGAAGAAATTATATTTCCAATATCTCCCATGACTTCCGTTCTCCTCTGACCTCTATCAAGGGATATGTTGAAGCCATATTGGATGGAACCATTCCCTATGAAATGCAGGAAAAGTATCTGAAAATCGTGTCCTATGAGGCAGAGCGGCTGGAAAAGCTGACCAGAAGCATCATTACTGTCAGCAATCTTTCTTCTCATCAGCGTACGCTTATTATGGAAAATTTCGATATCAATGATACCATAAGGAAAAGTGTATCTACGTTTGAGGTTTTCTGCAGGGATAAAAAGATCCAGATTTCTCTTCTGTTTCATGGAGAAAGCCTCTATGTCCATGCAGACTGCGAACAGATTCAGCAGGTTTTGTACAACCTCATTGACAATGCGATCAAATTCAGCAGTCCTGGCACAGAGATTACTGTGGAAACCACAGAGCAGGGAAATAAAGTGTTTGTCTCTGTCAAGGATCAGGGTCCGGGCATTCCCAAGGATGAGCTTTCTCTTATCTGGGATCGCTTCTACAAAGCAGACGTTTCCAGGGGAAAGGACCGCACAGGAACCGGTCTTGGTCTTTCCATTGTCAGGGAAATCATCAAAGCGCACAGCCAGAATATTGACGTCATCAGTACAGAAGGCGTTGGAACAGAATTCATCTTCACTCTTGATATTGCCAAGTAAACAAAGGTCATCGCGATGCGATGACCCTTGTTTATTTGGTCCATTCATACCTCGTAAGCTGTCCCTGCAGTCTCATATGGTCAAAATTGTGCTGGCGCAGAGCCTCATACAGAACAATTGCCACAGAATTGCTCAGATTCAGGGAGCGGATATCTCCAATCATTGGAATCCGTATAGCAGTCTCAGGATTCTGAAGAAGAATTTCCTCTGGAATACCTGCGCTCTCCTTTCCAAACATGATAAAGCAGTCCTCCTCAAAGGAGACGTCTGTGTAGGTCTTTTGAGCCTTTGTGCTTGCATAATAAATCCTTGCGCCCGGATTTTTTGCAAGAAAATCCTCATAGTCCAGATAGGTGGTCACGTCCAGATCCTTCCAGTAATCCAGGCCTGCTCTCTTTACAGCCTTCTCATTCAGCTGAAAGCCCAGAGGCTCAATCAAATGGAGCCTCGTTCCTGTCGCCACGCAGGTGCGTCCGATGTTTCCCGTGTTTGCCGGTATCTCCGGCTCATGAAGCACAATATTCAGCCTTGCCATGCCTCTTCTCCTTTATCCGTCAAAATCTTATATATCTCATCCCTCTTTGGTCTGTCCAGATAGCGGATATTCTCCTGATTGTACAGGAGCCTGTCATTGCCCTTTCGGGCATGTCCAATCACTGCCGCCGGGATCCCATGGTTCTGAAGCTCCTGTACCAGCAAATCTCCATGTATTGCTCCGATAAGAAGCGAACCCTGCGACTGGAGCTGATAAGGATTGATATCCAGACGTTCACAGACCTCTATGGTTTCCTGACGTATGGGAATTTTCCTGAGATACACAGACAAGCCCACTCCTCCTGCCTCTGCCATTTTCCACAGGCCTGCCAGAACCCCGCCCTCTCCAAGGGGAAGTATAGCAGATGCCCTGCATTTTAGAGCGAGTTCTCGCTCCTCGTCCATGCAGAGATTTTCTCCAAGCTCTAAGGCATCCCTGAGAAAGCCCTCTGAGAAATATTTCCGAAGCTCTGCGTATCTGGCTGACACAGCAAGAGCAGTTCCTCTGCGCGCAACCCAGTGGGTGACAATCAGCTCCTCCCCTGCATGAAGCTCTCCTGTAATTTCTGCCCTGAGCGCCTCAAGGCGCTCTCTTCCAAGTCTCATCTTCTGCCCTTAGATGAGAAATTCCAGAGCCATCGGCACAATCATAGCAAGCGCCAAAATAACTGCCAGAATTCCCGCAAAAATTTTTCTCTTCTTTGGATCAAACATTCCCATTTTGTTTTCCTCCTTATACTTGGCGGCAGCGTCAGATACTGCCTGCCAGATAATTACCTGTCTTTTTTCATTTATGTAAATCTTTCCACAGAGCCCTGCGCGCAGAGACCACCCTCTGTAAAGCGGCCAAGCTCCTGTACCTGTGCATTATGCGTCAGAGGACTTCTCTTATCATAATCAAACAAAACCATTCTGCCATCTGCAAACACCTCAATATGCGCTGTCTTTGAAATCTTGTTTTTCCTGCGAAAGCTCCATATCTCCTTATCCCACATCTTCTGGTCTGGCGCCCACTCCGGACGCTTTTTCAGATTCTCCCGAAGATACAGGTCAAAAATCATTTTCTCCCTGAGCTTATCCAGGGGAGCTATACCTTCCTCCTGTGCAAACTCCAGAAGGATTTCATATCTTCTCATCCTGGAATGAGAAATCACATCATACTGTCTTTTTTCGTAAAAGGCTCCAAGCCTTTCATACAGAGAAAAAAAGGTGTCAAAATATGGTTCCAGAAGGGCGAGTGTATTGTCAAACTGTCCGCTGTTATAGTACGCCTCAACCATACTTTCCACGCTTTTCAGAAGAAGAATATCCTCATAAGAGAGCCAGCGCGTAGACAGAACCTCATACGGCTCCTTTGTCTGATACACGCAGCCATATTCCTCTGCCATTTCATACATATAAGAGCCGCGCAGCACCTTCAGAAATCCCAGCTGGAGCTGATGGGGTCTGAGGGCATACACATCCTGAAAGGATTTCTTAAAGCTCTCCAGGTCTTCAAACGGAAGACCTGCAATCAGATCCAGGTGCTGGTGAATATTTCCCATGGCGTGAATCCGTCTTACAATATAGGATACCCTCTCAAAATCCATTTTTCTTCGGATTTCCCGAATGGTATACGGATTCGTCGACTGAACGCCGATTTCCAGCTGAATCAGGCCCGGTCTCATCCCTTCCATACAAGACAGCTCTTCCTCACTGACAAGGTCTGCCGCAATTTCAAAATGGAAATTTGTCACGCCATTGTCATGCTCCTTGATGTATTTCCAGATTGCCATTGCATGCGCATGATTGCAGTTAAAGGTTCTGTCCACAAATTTCACCTGGGGAACCCTGTGATCCAGAAAAAACTGCAGCTCCCTCTGCACAAGCTCCAGGCTCCGAAAGCGCAGCCTCTTGTCAACAGAGGAGAGGCAGTAGCTGCATGAGAACGGGCAGCCTCTGCTGCTCTCATAATAGATAATCCGGTTGGAAATCAGAGGGTCCCAATCCCTCTTTCCATTCATTCCCAGGTCTGTGCTGTCTGCACATGCACTGCTCTCAAGCGCCTCATATGCAAACGGCACACAGTCAAGATTCAGCGCGGTTCTTGCAGGAGTCCTCTGGATTTGTCCGTTCCCTGCGCGAAACACAATTCCTCTGATGGCTTCCAGAGCGCCCTTCCCCTCTCCCTGATAAAATGCTGTAAGCTCCAGGAAGGTTTCTTCTCCCTCTCCTGTCATCACCCCGGTCACACAGGGATTTTTTTCCAAAAATTCCTCTGGCCGGAAGGATACCTCCGGGCCTCCTGTCCACAGAGACACGTCCGGAAGTATTTTTCCCAGATCGCCAAGCAGCTCCTCCACAAAGGAGATATTCCAGATATAACAGGAAAAGCAGATAACCGAAGGCTGCGCTTTGTACAGGTCGCGCAGGATTTCATCCTTGTTCTGGTTAATCGTATATTCCCTTAAAAGCACCTGGTCTCCATAAGAGCCTGCAAAGGCCTTTAAATTATAAACAGCCAGATTGGAATGAATATATTTTGCATTACACGCAGCCAATACTATCCGCGCCATTATTTTGCACTGTCCATGGCCTGCTTCAGGGTATCTCTGCTCTGAAGACCTACCATTCTCTTGACTTCCTCTCCATTCTTAAATACTACCAGAGTTGGAATGCTCATAATACGGTATTTCTGAGCCAGACCAGGATTTTCATCCACATCTATTTTTCCAATCACATAGCCTTCCTTGCCCAGATCCTCAAGAATCGGAGCCTGACGGCGGCAGGGACCGCACCAGGTAGCCCAGAAATCAACGAGAACCGGCGTCTGTGCCTGTAATACCTCTGTGTTAAAATTTGTCTCTGTAATAATTTTTGCCATATTTTCTTTCTCCTTATTTTCTTAGATACCAGGGTCAAAAAGTCATACATCCGATGCAAGCTTACTTGCAAGAGGATTTTTGACCCCAGCATCTTTCTTACTATCTATCAGAATTTCTGACCTGCTTTTGTGTACTGGCAGCCTCATGGCCATCCCATACGACTACCTGCTCTGATTCATGAATTCCTGTTTTTTACATATTTTCCTGCGTTAATTCCTGCGAGAGAGCCCTCATACACAGCCTTTGCCACCTGAAGCAGACCTCCTGTACAGTCTCCTGCTGCAAACAGCCCTGGAATTGTTGTCTGCATGGCGTCATCTACTGCCACATGCCCTCTGTCTGTCAGCTCTGCTCCCATCTGTCTGGCAATCTCTGCGCTCCCCGCTGTTCCCAGCGCAACAAAAATACCATCCATATCCATAGTCTCTCCATCCTCAAAGACGACTCTGTCAACAGAGTCCTCTCCTTCAATTCTGAGGATTTTTCTATTGTCCACAGGAAAGGTACATTCCTTGGAAAATTCTGTATCAAGGCCATTGGTAAGAATGGTAACTCTCGCAGAGAGATTCTCCAGCTCTCCGGCTTCGTGCAGAGCAAAATCCCCGTTTCCGAGAACTGCCGTACTCTTGCCTCTGTAAAAAAAGGCGTCGCACACAGCGCAGTAGCTGACTCCTCTGCCCTCAAGCTCCCGAAGCCCAGGAAGAGGAAGTGATTTTCTCTTTGCTCCGGTTGCCAGAATCACACTCTCAGCCTCAATGCTTCCCTCTGTCACATGAATCTCAAAGGTATCAAAGCCGCTGATTCCAAGAACCTGTGTTTTCTGAATTCGCACTCCCAGGGCGCGCGCCTGCTCAAGTCCTCTCTCATACAGCTCTTTTCCTGAAGGAAAATCCGGAAAGCCATAATAATTTTCAATTCTCTCCGCCTTCTCCAAAGCGCCGATTCCATTGTCAAGAACCAGTGGATCCTTGTTTGCCCGCGCCGCATACAGAGCAGCAGAAATACCGGCAGGACCTGCTCCGATGATTACTATTTTTTCCATATTTTCACCTCTTATTCTTTAAAAAGATAGCTCTCTGTCCGACAAATCAGGCAAGCTTTCTCCATCCGCTCTGCTGCCTGTTATAAGAAATGTTATAACTGTTTTTCTTATAGCGTTTCCTTCGCCGGTTTTTGCTTCGCCTAAGCACAGAATCTGCCCTGCAAAAGTCATTGTCTGTCTTTATTTTATCACAAACCTCGCTTGCAAAGCGTTCATTCGCATTCCGCTTTGCTGCGTGTTCATGAACGCAGGCCGCAGCTGGAATACATCTTTATTTTAGCACATACAAAAGCAAATAAAAAGAACTGGAGAAATTTTTTCCAGTCCTTTTTCTCCACTGTATAGATTATGCATTCAGCGGATATTTGTCTGTCAGGCTTTTTACAATAGCCCTTGCCTCTTCCTTTTTGTCTCTGTCCTTAAGGATCATGGCGATTGCCTCTGCAATCTGATCCATATCTTCCTCATTCATTCCTCTGGAGGTCACGGCAGCTGTGCCAAGACGTACGCCGCTGGTCACAAAATGGGAACGCGGATCATTCGGAATCGCATTCTTGTTGCAGGTGATATTTACTTCGTCCAGAAGCTTTTCCATTTCCTTACCAGTCACATCCAGAGAACGCAGATCAACCAGCATCAGATGATTGTCTGTTCCCCCTGACACAATATCAATGCCTCTGCTCTGAAGGCCTCTGCACAGAGCCTGTGCATTTTTCACAACATTCTCTGCATAAATCTTAAATTCCGGCTGTAAGGCTTCCTTCAGACACACGGCCTTTGCCGCTATCACATGCATCAGTGGTCCTCCTTGAATTCCCGGAAATACTGCCTTATTAAAATTGAATTTCTTAGCATTCTCTGCACTGGAGAGAATCATGCCGCCTCTTGGTCCTCGGAGAGTCTTGTGCGTGGTAGTAGTGACTACATCTGCATAAGGAATCGGACTTGGATGCTGTCCCCCTGCTACCAAGCCTGCGATATGCGCCATGTCTACCATCAGATACGCGCCTACCTCATCTGCAATCTCACGGAATCTCTTAAAATCAATGGTTCTTGCATAAGCGCTCGCTCCTGCCACAATCAGCTTTGGTCTGCATTCTCTGGCAATTCTTCTGATTTCCTCATAATCCAGAAAGCCCTCGTCATTGAGCTTATAAGAAACTGCGCGGAAATAGGAGCCTGACATATTGGCAGGGCTTCCATGGGTCAGATGTCCGCCATGATTCAAATCCATACCCAGAATCGTATCTCCCGGCTGAAGCATTGCATAGAAAACCGCCATGTTCGCCTGTGCGCCGGAATGCGGCTGTACGTTCACGTATTCACAGCCAAACAGCTCCTTTGCCCTCTCTATTGCAAGGTTTTCCACCTCGTCCACACATTCACAGCCGCCATAATATCTCTTTCCAGGATAGCCCTCTGCATATTTATTTGTGAGAGGACTTCCCATTGCTGCCATAACCGCCTTGCTTACCCAGTTCTCAGAAGCAATCAGCTCAATATGAGAATTCTGTCTCTCTACTTCCTTTTGAATCATCTCCGCAATCTGTGGATCTGCCATTGTAATCTCGTTCATGCTGTACATGATTTATTCCTCCTAAAATCATTCCGGCTTTGTTCTCTGAGCATCCTGTTCCCTATCCTGCCGGATTTGTTCCACTTTTCGTCTGCTTTTATGCGACATTGACCATTATACCATAATTTTTTCTTTTGTCAACTTCAAACGCACATTTGTTTTCTCAGAAAAAACACCAGTCAAGCGGAAATTCGCAATTGAAGCAGCGAGTGGGGATGAATAGTCTATCCATACTTGCTTTTTCTCCCAAATATGGCTATACTAGGTACAATGATTCGTACATTGACAACTGGATATATAGGGTTGCACAAAGAAATCAAACATGCGAAAACCAAGCTTCCTTTTGTGCGTAAAATATCCAAGGTACGAATCAAACATCATTCGTAGAAACCGCGAGACAGCCGGGGATTGCTCGCTTGTCTCTGTATTCTGCATTTTTTAGATATCCGGGTCAAAGACTCCGAAATCCTTTTGCCAGCTTGCCTGCAGGAGGGTTGGTACACTTAAGACCCCAACATCCTATTAATAGAAAGGTCAATGCTATCATGAGAAATTTTGAATACTATGCTCCTACCAAAGTAGTCTTTGGAAAAGATACACATCTGCAGGCAGGAAGACTCTGCCGCTCCTTCGGCGCCTCTAAAGTATGTGTTCACTACGGCAGCAGCCGCACAGTAAAATCCGGTCTTCTGAATGAGGTCTGCAAAAGCCTTGAGGCGGAGGGGCTCTCCTATGTGACCCTGGGAGGAGTTGTTCCAAATCCCCGTTTGTCCAAGGTTTATGAAGGAATCGAGCTTTGCCGCAGAGAAAACGTAGATTTCCTTCTCGCAGTAGGCGGAGGAAGCGTCATTGACTCGTGCAAGGCAATCGCCTATGGTATTGCAAATCCTGATATAGATGTATGGAAATATTATGAAAAAACAGAGACTCCAAAAGCCTGCGCCCCTGTAGGAGCGGTTCTGACCATTGCAGCAGCTGGAAGCGAAATGAGCAATTCCTCTGTTATCACCAATGAAAATGGCTGGCTCAAGCGCGGCTACAGAAACGACCTGTGCCGCTGCAAATTTGCTGTCATGAATCCCAAGCTCACCTATACCCTTCCGGCTTATCAGACAGAAAGCGGCTGTGTGGACATTCTCATGCACACAATGGAGCGCTACTTTGTAAACATCGAGACAATGGAAATCACAGACAGTATCAGTGAGGTTCTGATGCAGACAGTCATTTATAATGCCAGAATTCTTCTCAAGGAGCCTTCCAATTATAATGCCAGAGCGGAGGTAATGTGGGCGGGAAGTCTCTCTCACAATGACCTCACAGGCTGCGGAACCGCTGGCGGAGACTGGGCCTGTCACCAGCTTGAGCATGAGCTTGGCGGCATGTTCGACGTAGCTCACGGAGCCGGTCTCTCTGCGCTCTGGGGAAGCTGGGCAAGATATGTGTACAAGGAAAATCCTGAACGTTTTGCTCAGTTTGCAACCAATGTGTTTGACATCCCCTTTGAAGGCAATTATGAGAAAACCGCGCTGGCAGGCATAGAAGCCATGGAGGATTTCTTCCGCTCTGTAAAGATGCCTACCTCTCTCTCTGAGCTTGGTCTCACCCTTACAGACGAGCAGATTCACTGCCTTGCTTTCAAATGCAGCTTTGAGGATACCCGTACCATTGGCGTATTCAAGCAGCTGAACCTGAAGGATATGGAAAAAATTTATCAGGCTGCAAGATAACCTGAATTTTTCTCTTGCCAAAACAAGAAATTTGTGGTAATATTCCCTGTGTGGTAGTTTACCGCAAATGCCCAGATAGCTCAGTTGGTAGAGCAGAGGACTGAAAATCCTCGTGTCGCTGGTTCGATTCCGGCTCTGGGCATTTTTTTGTTGCCATATTTTGCGATAGCTCTTGCAGGAGAAGCTGGAAATGAGTTATAGTAAGATAAGCGCTGCTGTTGCTGCAGACAGCAGGAACAGTAATACCACACGAAAGGATGGATTTTCATAATGAACATTGAAACAAAATGTCTTCATTCCGGCTATACGCCCAAAAAAGGCGAGCCATGCGCCCTGCCGATTTATCAGAGTACGACCTTCAAATACGATACCACTGACGAGATGGGCCAGCTTTTTGACCTGAAGGCTGAAGGGTATTTCTATACTCGCCTCCAAAACCCCACCAATGACGCGGTGGCAGCAAAAATCGCCGACCTGGAGGGCGGCGCGGCTGCTCTTTTGACCTCCTCCGGACAGGCCGCCAATTTCTATGCTGTGTTCAATATCTGCGAGGCAGGAGACCATGTAGTGGCGGCTTCTACCATCTACGGCGGAACCTTCAATCTCCTGGCCGTTACTCTTGAGAAGCTCGGCATTTCCTGCACCTTTGTGGATACCGACGCTTCCCCTGAAGAAATCTCTGCTGCCTTCCAGCCAAACACCAAGCTTCTGTTCGCGGAGACCATTGCAAACCCGGCTCTGGTTGTCCTGGATATTGAGAAATTCGCAAAGGTCGCTCATGAACATGAGGTTCCCCTGATTGTGGACAATACCTTTGCTACCCCTGTCAACTGCCGTCCCTTTGAGTGGGGCGCTGATATTGTGACCCATTCCACCACAAAATATATGGATGGTCATGGTCTTCAGGTAGGAGGCGCCATTGTTGACAGCGGAAACTTTGATTGGAGTCGTTACGGCAGCAAATATCATGGTCTCACAGAGCCGGATGAATCCTACCATGGAATCATATACACAGAGAGGTTTGGAAAAAAAGCCTACATCACCAAGGCAACCTCACAGCTTATGAGAGACCTTGGTTCCATCCCCTCCCCGAACAACTGCTTTCTTCTGAATATTGGCCTTGAGACCCTTCCTCTGCGTATGGAGCGCCACTGCTCTAACGCTCAGAAGGTTGCTGAATATCTGAATGACCATGAAAAGGTAGCTTCCGTGAACTTTGCAGGACTTCCTGGAGACAAGTATTATGCTCTGGCACAGAAATACCTTCCAAAAGGAAGCTGCGGCGTTATTTCCTTTGAGCTCAAGGGAGGACGCGAAGCAGCCGTCCGCTTTATGGACAGTCTGGAAATGGCAAATATCGCCACACACGTAGCGGCCTCCAAAACCATGGTTCTTCACCCTGCCAGCCACACGCACCGTCAGATGAACGATGAACAGCTAAGAGCAGCCGGAGTCGCACCTGGACTGATTCGTCTCTCTGTGGGAATTGAACATATTGACGACATTCTTGCAGACCTGGAAAAAGCGCTGAAAAATGCTTAAATCTGTCAAGCGGATATTCGCAATACCCACAGGATACAATGTCCGCTTTGCTTCTTGATATGGTCAGAAGCCTGTATCCGGAAAGATTCTGTTTCTTTCTCTGGATACAGGCTTTTTTCCTGCATGGCACAGCTTTTCTATTGCAAAAGGTAAACCTCTGTATAATAGGTTCCTCTTGAGAGGCCCTCTGCGTGAGTACCCACATAAATATCTATGCAGTTATCCTTAATCGCGCCGCCGCAGTCCTCTGCAACGTACACCTGGCCATTAATCACTACCTGGCTTCCATAGGGAATCTGACTTGGGTTCACAGCAATCGTACGATTTGTCGTGCATACAGTTCCTGTGGCTGTAATTCCATTTGCATACACGCCGCAGCAAATGGGACATGCACAGTAATGGGTAATTCGGAAGGTTCCAAGCGCCTTCAGAGCAGCTCCGGAAGCCACTGTGACAGGTTCTCCCTCAGCAACCATGGCTCCTGACAGGAGCGTCCCCTCATCCACCTGTGTGACGCCGTTTACAGCCTGTGCAAAGACTCCCTTTCCAGAACCCTTATGTATTGTGCCGTCGTCTGAGGAAGCTTCTGATATCTCATCCTGTGCTACATCCAGCATTGCTGTCGGCACAAATCCGGTGATTTCTGTCTTGTCCTTATCCACAAAGCGAATTTGGCTCCATATATCCTGAATCACACCGGTCCGCTCCACCTGGTCGTCTTCCAAAAGCTCACCGATTACTTCCCCCTCCTTTCTGGCGGGAAAATCCACAATATCTGTATCCTGTATTACCTTTACCGATTCTTCCTCTATTTCTTCTATCTGTGTTTCCGTGCTTAGAGCTGTTGTCTCCAGGTAACCCTCTAAAATCTGTCCATTCTTTTCCAGACTTCCCTGGCTCCACCCATTCTCACACACACCTGTTCTCTGAAATGTCTGTCCATATGCAGCAGGGCAAATCTCCGCTCCGTCAGCGTCCGGCGTCTCTCTGAGTATGGCTTCTCTGGAAAACACATACAATGTATCCTCCTGTCCCAGAATATTCACTCCAGCTCCCTTGCTGTCCAGAACCTGACGCTGAATCATCATCTGGTTTTCCTGTGCAACCAGATCCCATACCTCCTGATAATCCAAGACTGCGGCAGAAACCCTTGCCGAGAAGAACAAAGATACAATCAGAGACGCCCACATCTGCCTGCGTAATTTCTTATTCTTCACCCTCTGCCCCCTTTCTCATTTTCCTCCCTATAATAGCACAGTTTGTCTCCTATCGCAATTTTCCTTCTCAAAGTTCACGTTTTTTTCAGATTTTACTGCAAGGGAAATTTTCAAGTTACTGTTCACTCCGTTCTCAGTAACATTTTTAACCGCACAGATAATTTTTTTTAAAAAGGTATTGACATTTCTGTTGCTTTGTTATATACTAATCTTCGTTGCAGGCGAGATAAAAGAAATGCCAAGCAGAGAAGCAACAGCCTATGCGGGTGTAGTTCAATGGTAGAACACTAGCCTTCCAAGCTAGATACGTGGGTTCGATTCCCATCACCCGCTCTTATGAAGAATTTCATAACATGCGATAGTGGCGTAGTTGGTAACGCGCGACCTTGCCAAGGTCGAGACCGCGGGTTCGAGCCCCGTCTATCGCTCTTAAGACTTCTGAATTGTTCAGAGGTCTTTTTTTCTCCTTTGGACAAGCCAGAACCAAAATCTTGCCATTTTGCGTAAAATTTCATTGTTAAGCGTCTAAAAAGCTTCAGCCGAAAGGCCATGCTTTCGGCTGTTTTCTCATCGGTTTATTCCCAGAATCACAGTCTGTAAACCTCCTGGCAGCGGTCAAGCGGAAATTCGCAATCCGCTTTGCCGCTTGCTCGGTACGTCTAATTTTCCCACTCCCACACGCTCTGTGCCTGAATTTCCTTTGGACGCTTAATGACAAGCTCTGGACTCTTGGCGCTGATTCTGCTGTTTGCTGGTACTGACGCTGTGATAAAGGTATTTCCTCCAATTGTCGTGTTTTCTCCAATCACAGTATTTCCCCCAAGGACTGTGGAGTTCGCATAAATTGTCACATTATCCTCAATTGTGGGATGCCGTTTCACATTGGAAAGCTGCTGACCCAATCTAGTGGAAAGCGCTCCCAAAGTCACGCCCTGATATAGCTTTACATTCTTTCCAATTTTCGTGGTTTCTCCAATAACCACTCCTGTGCCATGGTCAATAAAAAAGTACTCTCCAATCTCTGCCCCTGGGTTAATATCAATTCCTGTGCGTCCGTGCGCATATTCTGTCATCACTCTAGGAATAAAAGGCACCTTTTCCAAATACAGCTCATGAGCCAGACGATACACATAAATTGCATAAAATCCCGGATAGGAAAAGATAATCTCCTCCCTGCTGTCTGCAGCAGGATCTCCGTCAAAGCCTGCCTGCACATCCTTAAGAAGCTTTTTCTGAATTAAGGGAAGCTTGCTGAAAAAACGAGCGCAGATGTCCTCTGCCCTCTTTTCTGCCTGCTCTGTTCCCTGGTACATCAGGGCAATACGAATCTGTTTATACAGTCTGTCATACAGGTGATTGAGTTTGTATCCTGTCGAATATTCCGGAAACACGCTCTCGCTGCTGTCGTCACTGAAATATCCAGGGAAAATCACACGCTTCAGCTCCCGTGTCACTCCAATCACCTCAGACCTGTCCGGAAGAAGCCTCCCACTTTTTGGAAGAAACAATTCCTCCTCCTCATAATGAGCCGTCAGCTCTGCCACAGCCTTTAATAACGTATCCTTCTTTAATGTCACACCCCATCCTCACTTTCCATTTTGCTGCTGTTCACAACAGTGCGCTTCTTTGCTCTACTATAGTCTACGCATGAACAGCAGCTCTGTTTTATCTATTTATCATACTTCACCTTAGAATTTTCGTCAATCCTAACTTGACCTTTTTGGCTTTTACAGGTATAATATAGTTACTGCTCATGGGCGCCAAGTAAAATAATACTCTGGAGATGTACCCAAGTGGCTGAAGGGTCCGCACTCGAAATGCGGTAGGCCG
>JAUNOP010000001.1 GCA_030537135.1 Eubacteriales bacterium
GTGCCGAGTGAGACACCTATGCCGAGCGAAACTCCTACGCCAACCCCGGATCCAGAGGAGGATCCAAGCTTGCTTATCAATGGCCAGAGTGGAACGCCTGTATATTATACCAACATGGTGTCCAATATTCATGCGGGGCGGGAATTTTATCTGGATTCTCTTAAGGAAAATTATGGACTGGAGTTTTCCTCTGATTTTGCGCAGGTAATGGAAGAAATTGAGACAGAGTATAAGAAAAGTCATAAGCTTGTAGATACGAGTGACAAAAGAAGCGATGGCTTGACCAGCTCCTGGGATGATCTTCTTGTGCGCAATTGGCAGGATATCCTTGCAGTCTATGTGTATGAGCAGAAAAAGGAAAATCCCAAGCAGGAGGTTTTTGTGCTGGACGGAGGCTCCAGGGAGCGTCTGACTGAGATTTTTGAGGAGATGAATCCGGTCAAGAGAGACAAAACCAATATTACTCGTGCTACCTATGGAAATTATCATATTAATGACTATATTCGTATGAAGGACATTCCCAAGGAGGACAGGGAACTCCTGAAGAAATACGTAGAGACAGACTGTAAGCTTTTGTGCGCGGTGGTTACGGCAGCAAAGGGCTTTGTCCGTCAGAGTGTGGGAGACGATGTATCTGAGGAGAGAGTGAACGTGATTGCTGCCGCGTATTCTCTGGTGGGAAAAATAGGATATTTCTGGGGAGGAAAATCTAATGCCATTGGAATGGATCCTTCCTGGGGAACGATTGCAGCAGAATCCCACACATCAGATTCAGAGCAAACAGCTTCTCAAGAAATAGAATTAAGTGAGGATGGAGCAGAAGAAGAGGAAGAGCAGGAAGAGCAGACGACTACGGTCACTACATTGAAGGCTTATGGTCTTGACTGCAGTGGTTTTGTAACCTGGGCAGTGATTAACGGATATTTGAACAAAGGAATGGAGGGCGTAGTAGGTCATGGAACTACTACGCAGTGGAATCAGGCATCTGTTATCAGTGAGGCAGAGGCTCAGCCCGGAGACTTGGTTTTTCAGAGCGGACCTGAAGCAGGGAGCAGCAACCATGTAGGAATTATCTGCGGAAAAACAGATGCTGGGGACTGGATTGCTGTTCATTGCTCCTCCAGTGCGAATGGGGTTACAGTGGGAGAGGCCTACAGCGCCAGCTTTCGCTACATAAGGCAGCCGGTCTTTTACCCATCTGAGGAGGAGCTGGCAGAGATCGAGGACAGCAAGGAGTCTGGAAAAATTGAGATAGAGAATAATCAGAGACTTCAGGATTTGATTGGGCAGGTGCAAAGCAACGAAGCTCTTCAGGAAGAGGCATCTCTCCAGGATTTCTTTGATACCTCTGAGACAGATTCTGCTGTTCCTGAATATGCGTTTACTTCTGGCGCATCCTCCTTTGTGGAGGATAATGATTATCCTGCGATTATTCAGTCAAAGCCTGAAAATACAGCGCAGACTACGGACACTGCTCTTGACAGCGAAATGTTCTCAGATACTTCTATGGAAATGGAGCTGACAGAGGGAGAACTGGATGAACCTACAGAGGGCGCTCTGCCAGAAACACAGGAAGAGCCTTCTGAGGGAAATACCATAGTGGAGCAGGAAACTGTGCAGAACATAGAGCCCTCCCTAGAGGAAAACAGCGGTTTTAAAGAAGAAGCAGAGGAAGCAATGTCTGCTAATATTCCGAGCGTTTCCATTTTTACAGAGGATACGAACCTGCCGTCTGTTGTGAACTCCAAAACAGGAGAGAGAGTTTCTGTGAGAAGCAGCCGCTTTTCATCCTCACACAAGAAGGTTCGGATATTTAGAGAGGACAGGGAGACGGCAGAGACAGGCAGCCAGCCGGATGCTGGATTTATCCAATCCTGGGATATATTCAGCAGCAGCGGAAGCGCTGTTTTGACCTTCACTGAGGACGATTGGTTTTAACCTATCATAGGAAAAGCCCTTGACAAACAAGTTAAGGGCTTTTATACTGGAAATATACTTTGAATATCAAAATATTTGAAAGATAAAATAGGTGAAGGATATGACAATGCGTATTATTGGAACAGGAAGCGCAGTTCCAGAAAAAATAATAACAAATGAGGATTTGTGTGGCTGGCTGGACACCAGTGATGAATGGATTCAAACCAGGACAGGCATCAAGGAGAGGCATCTGGCAGCAGAAGGAGAAAATGCAGTAACCCTGGCAGTAGAGGCAGGAAGGAAAGCCCTGGAAAATGCAGGAATAGAACCCCGGAAAATTGGACTTGTGCTGGCAGCTACCTGCTCTTCAGGCAATTATTTTCCAGGAGTGGGCTGCTGTGTGCAGGGGCAGCTGGGCCTTGCGAACGCGGCAGCCATGGATTTGAATGCCGCCTGCTCTGGCTTTTTATTTGCCCTGCATACAGCCTATACTTATATTATGGCAGGCCTTTACGAGTATATTTTAGTGATTGGGACAGACACTTTTTCCAGAATGGTAGATTGGAAGGACAGAAGCACCTGTGTTCTTTTTGGAGACGGGGCAGGCGCCTGCGTGGTCAAAAGAGCAGAGGAAGGGCTTCTTGCCATGTCTCAGCATAGTGATGGGAGCAGGGGAGATGTGCTTGTGTGTGCAGGCGCAATGCTTCAGAGTCCCACAACAGAGGAGAAAACCATGAAACCTCTGCTTATGGACGGACAGGCAGTATTCTGCTTTGCGGTGAAGACAATACCAGAATGCATTGATAAGCTCTTAAAGGATGAAAAAATAGCCCCGAAGGAGATTAAGTATTTTATTCTGCATCAGGCAAACAGAAGAATTTTGCAGAGTGTGGCAAAGAGACTTAAGGTATCGGAGGAAAGGTTTCCCATGAATCTGGACAGAATGGGAAATACCTCTGCTGCAAGCATTCCTATTCTCCTGGATGAAATGAATCGAGAAGGCAGATTAAAGAGAGGAGATAAGGTGGTTCTGGCAGGCTTTGGAGCAGGACTTACCTGGGGAGCCTCTTTACTGGTATGGTAGAAGGAGTATGAATAAAGACGGGAAGAGGCAAACATTTCTTCTCGTCTTTATTTTCGCAGTAAGCTCGGTAAGCGGGTTTGCCGGGAGCTGCCCATAGTATCGCGGCGGATAGGGGAACTGACTTCCCCTATCCGATCAGGATGCTTCTTACCTGTGGATTCCTGACAAAACCTCGTCAATCCATTTGTGGGTATTATACCCATCCCCAAACAATTTTATAATTACACCATAGGGCTCTGCATCACTGGAAAAAGCATTTGCTTCGTCTGTGTCCACATGCATGGCAAGACGAAAGCTTCGGCTTACACGGACAACCACATCCGCGTAGATAACTGTTCTTCCATAGCTCATAGTCAGGACAAAAACCTCGTCATTGTCGCGAACGCGCAGAGCCAGCGCTTCTTCGGGCGTCATGTGAATATGGCGCTTGGCAACAATCACGCCGTGGTCAATGTCAAGAGTCTGGCCAGATTCTGTAAACAGTGTACAGCCTGGAGTCCCCTTCGTATCTCCGGATTGACGGATGATTCCGGGAAGCCCAATCTTCCGGGTGTCAGTAAGAGAAAGCTCTACCTGAGTTTCCTTTCGGAAGGGGCCTAAAATGGCCATGTTTTCCAGCGTTCCCTTTGGCCCGCGTATGGAAATTCGTTCTTTGCACAGGTATTGCCCGGGCTGACTTAATTCCTTCACATAGTGAAGCTCCTGTCCTTCTCCGAACAGTGTCTCAAAATCTGCCTTTGAGATATGAATATGGCGGGCAGATGTCTCAATAGGAATTTTGATGCTCATGAAAATAAACCTCGCGTAAAAATAATAGCTGCAGACAGACCGCAGGCCTTCCTTAGTAGTTTATATTAGGAAAGAAAAAATATCAACTCTTTTCTTATTCGGCAAAGACTGCTACAATAAGGGAGAAAAAGATTCTTTACAGGAGGATGAAATGGAGATAAGACAATATTTGTATATTTCCTATACAATAGATGCAAAACAGGAACCCTTTGTTATTGTGCAGAGTGTAGATGCAAAGCTGCGTACTGTGCAGATTCCGGCATGGATTGAGAATCTGCCTGTACGAGCGCTGGCTCCCTATGCCATGAGCAGCGGGGAGCATGAGGAAATCTGTCTTCCGGCGGGCTTGGACTGTATTGGGAGATATGCATTCTATAATTGCAGAAACCTTCATACCTTTCGATTTCCGAGCGGGATTCGAGATATAGGAAGCGGAGCTTTCACAGGATGCCATCAGGTCCGATATCTGGATGTGGAAATGGAAAAGGATAAGCCCTCTTGTCTCAAGGAAATTTTGAGCGAGCTTCCAGAAGAGCTTCAGGCAGAGCTTCACGGAGAGGAAGAAGCAATGCTTTTGTTTCCGGAATTTTATGAGGAGGGAGTGGAGAACACTCCAGCCCGGATTTTGATGACTCAGGTACATGGAAGCGGAATCTGGTACAGAAACTGTTTTCAGGGACGTCGCTTTTGCTATGGGGAATATGATAGATGCTTTGATAAGGCATTGGCTTTGGAGTCGGTTGTATTTAATATACGTCTGGCAATGGGAAGGCTGCGTTTTCCTCACGAGCTGAGTGAGGAAGCAAAAGAGAGTTATCTGGATTTTCTGAAAATGCATCTTTTGGAGGCCTTAGAATATCTGATGAGCAGACAGGACGAAGAAGGCTTTTCATGGCTTTTAGAACTCTGTACTCCAAATCAGGAAACCTTTGCAAAGATTCAAAGCAGTGCGAGCCAAAGGGGACTTCCAGGGATAAATATGCTTCTGAGCCATTATCAGAGAGGACATTTTTTGCAGGGACGAAGACGAAGAAGTCTGTAGCATCTATACGGTTAGGAGCAAGCAGCGAAGCGGATTGCGAATATCCGCTTGACTCCTGGAGAAAAAAGAATACAAGAAAGGATATGCTTATGAAGAATCCCGTATGGAATCAGCAAGAGAGAGAACAGGAAATTCTAAATATCTGCGGAGAAATTCTGGAGGCGTCGAGAACAGAGCTTTATCTGCACCTTCGGTTTCTGGACAGGGCGCTTGCCGCTCTCGTGCAAAGACCGGACAACAGCCTTTCACCAGCAGGAACAGACGGGGGCTTCCTTTTTTATCATCCTTTGGAGCTGATAAAACTTTTTCAGAAAGCGCCGGTTTGTGTAACAAGGCTTTGCCTCCATATTCTCTTTCATTGTCTCTTTGCGCATATTTATCCGCAGGAGGACAGAGAACGGGAACTTTGGAATCTCTCGTGCGATATGGCGGCAGAGCATCTGATTGATCATCTTTATATAAAATGCGTCCATATTCCACAGACTCCCTTAAGGAGAGAGGCATATGGGTGGCTTGAAAAAGAAATACAGCCTGTCACCGCAGAGAAGACCTATCATTTTCTGATGAAAAAAGAGCTGCCAGAGCAAAGACTTTTGGAACTGAAAAAGGAATTTTTTAGGGATGATCATAGAAAATGGTATGAGCCGCCCCAAAAGAAGCCGAATATGAGAAGACAAAAGGAAAACTGGGAAGATCTCCGCAGGAAAATGCAGACAGAGATGGAAACCTTTTCAAAAGAGGCTTTAAAGGATGCCGGAGAGCTTCTGGAAACACTGCGCATACATAATCAGAGAAAATATGATTATCAAAGCTTTCTTAGAAAATTTGCAGTTCTTAAGGAAGAAATGAAGGTGGATTTGGATACCTTTGACTATATTTTTTATCATTATGGAATGGAACTGTATGGAAACATGCCGCTCATAGAGCCGCTGGAAACAAGAGAAGAGAAAAAAATCGAGGATTTTGTGATTGCGATTGACACCTCTATGTCCTGCAAGGGAGAGCTTGTGGAGCGCTTCCTGGAAGAAACCTATTGTCTTCTTTCTCAGGAAGAGAGCTTTTCCAGAAAAATCCGTATTCATATTTTGCAGTGTGATGAACAGGTGCGCTCGGATGTGCGGATTGAAAACAAAGAGCAGCTTATGCAGTATATGAAGCACCTGACCTTAAAGGGCGGAGGAGGCACGGATTTTAGACCTGTGTTTGTCTATGTAGAGGAACTTATGGCTGCAAAAGCCTTTTACCATCTGAGGGGACTTGTGTATTTTACGGACGGCTATGGAATTTATCCGGCAAAGATGCCGCCCTATCAGACGGCCTTTGTATTTATGGAAAAAGACTACCGGGATATTGACGTTCCGCCGTGGGCCGTCAAGCTCATCATTCGAGAAGAAGATATAAAAGGAGACACGTATTATTATGATAACGATTAAGAGAGCAAAACAGGAAATCAAGGATACCGTGGAGGCGTATCTTTTGAAAAATGAATATGGAGAATATGAAATACCAATAGTAAACCAAAGACCAATTCTGCTTTTGGGCGCACCGGGAATTGGAAAAACGCAGATTATGGAGCAGGTGGCAAGAGAGTGCGGCATTTCTCTGGTGTCTTATACAATTACCCATCATACCCGGCAGAGCGCTATAGGCCTTCCCTTTATCACTGAAAAAGTTTATGGAGGCTTGAAAAAAAACGTGACAGAATATACAATGAGTGAGATTATTGCTTCTGTTTATGATAAAATAGAGAAAACCGGAATTGCAGAAGGGATTTTGTTTATTGACGAGATAAATTGTGTGTCGGAAACGCTTGCGCCTGCAATGCTTCAGTTTCTGCAATGCAAAACCTTTGGAAGCCATGCGGTTCCAGAGGGCTGGGTGATTGCAGCAGCAGGAAATCCTCCGGAATACAACCGTTCTGTAAGGGAATTTGACGTGGTGACACTGGACCGCGTAAAAAAAATCGAGGTGGCGCCGGATTATCAGGTATGGAAGGAGTATGCGTATCAGCATGGAATCCACGCTGCTGTGATTTCTTATTTGAATACCAGACCAAAGAATTTTTGCCGTATGGAGACAACTGTGGATGGAAGGCTGTTTGCAACCCCAAGAGGCTGGGAGGACGTCTCCAGAGCTTTGAAGGTGTATGAGAAGCTTGAAAAGTCTATGGACAAGGAGGTTGTCGGGCAATACATCCAGCATCCGGAGATTGCCGCGGATTTTGCAGATTATCTGGAGCTGTACCGGAAATACCAGACAGACTATCAGATTGATGAGATTTTATCTGGCTGCATTCCTGATATTCTTCTGAAAAAGGTGGCGCATGCGCCCTTTGATGAGCGTCTTGGCGTGATGGAACTTCTGCTCTCCAGGCTGAATACCATGTTTCAGAAAACAGCGCGCATGGAAGATTTGACAGAGCTTTTGTATGAAAAGCTCAAGGGAGCAAGAGAGGCGCTGTGTACGGTGTGGATGGATGACCCTTACACGTGGCTTTTGGATTTACTTGAACGGGCAGGACAGGAGCTTGCCTATCTTAGGCAGGCAGAGCTTTTGGACAGAAGAGGGGAGCATCTTCGCAGGGATGTTCTTGCAATTCTGGATAAATATCTGCAGCGTCTTAGACTTGAGGACGTGAAGCAGGGACCAGAGAGCTTTGAAAAGCTTTGCTCTTATTTTGAGGAGGAGAACGCGCTTTTGGATGAGCTGTACGAAAAAACAGGAGCCATGCTGGAGCATGTCTTTGATTTTATGGAGGCAGCCTTTGGAGAAGGGCAGGAGATGGTGATTTTTGTCACAGAATTAAATACAGGAGAAGGCTCTGTCCGCTTTCTCCAAAAATATGACTGCGAGAGATATCATCAGTATAATGAGAGACTCTTCTTCAAAGAGAGAAGCAGGACGCTTTTGGAGAGAATCAATCGTCTATAGAGGGAAAGGATGTATGAAGAAAAGAACTGGATATATGATGCTGGCAATTTCTTTTTTGCTTTGTCTGACAGGCTGCAGCTTTGCAGAACAGATGGCAGAGGGAGCCATGTATCTTGTGACCAATGAGCCGGCAGAGGTGCGGAAACTCAGGCAGATGGAGATTGCACAGACAGATGAAGGACACATGGAGTATTATTTCCAGCAGCTTTCAGAGGAGGAAAAGAGAGCCTATCGGGAGATTTTGATGGGAGTGCGGGCCTATAAGGCGGAGATCTATCTGTCTGTTACAGACAATGAGCAGATTGACAGAGCCTACCACGCGCTTTTAAGAGACCATCCGGAGGTTTTCTGGATTCATGGGCGTCAGCTGGTCTACAAGACCATCTATGATAAATATACGCTGTTTGAGCCTGAGAGCATCTACAGTGCAGAGGAAATTCAGGAAGGCCTTCTTGCTGTTGAAAATGCATGGCAGCAGGTAAACAGCCTTATTGGAGAGGACTTTACAGATTATCAAAAGGTGAAAACAGTGTATACATGGATTATCCAGAACACAGATTATGTGACTACAGAGGCTGACCAGAACATTGAGGGAGTATTTGGAGACGGACAGGCCGTTTGCGCCGGTTATACAGGGGCAGCTCAATACCTTCTCGAAAGAATGAGCATTCCCTGTATCTATGTGTGCGGAGATTCTACAACTCTTACTGCTGGAGACAATGGCCATGCTTGGAATTTGATTATGCTGGATGGAAGCTGGTATTATATGGACGTTACAAACGGAGACCAGCCAGGTTTTTTCAATGCCTCTGATTCAGAGAGCAATACAGTGCTTTATGATTATTTGTGTCCATTTCCTCAGGAATATGCAAGAGTCAGTCAGCCAGATGATGAATTTACAGTTCCAGAATGCACAGAAATAGCATATAATGACGCTATGCTCAATGGAGGAATATTTTCTTATTATGATTTTCAGGATGTTCTTAACTATGCGATTTCGAGAATTGATATGGGAGAGAACATTGTGCGCATGAAGTTTATGACTGACCAGGAATTTCAGACAGCTATGACTGAGCTGGTAGATGGAAAGGGAATTCAGGAGATTGCAAGATATTATATCAATATGCTGGGAGTTTCACAGATGCAGTATCATTATGGAGTTTTGGATGAATTAAATACATTATATGTGATGTTTTGAAAAGGAGGAGAAAAATGTTGTCACAGTTGCTGCTTAAGCTTGAAAATCTGATGCTGAAAATACAAAATCCTACTTCTCCTGAAATGGAAATGGCGATAAAGGTTCTGGTGGGAGGTCTTTTGGTGGTGGGACTTCTGAATGTGTTCCTTGGCTTTCGCCTGATGCGTTTCTGGATGATAATGGGAAGCTTGTGCATGGGGGCTGCGGCTGGAATCGTAGGAGGATGGTGGCTGGAGCTTCCGAATATTGTGAGTTTGTGCATAGGCGCAGGTCTTGGAGTGGGCCTTGCGGTTCTTTCCTTTTTTGTATATAATTGGGGGGTATTTGTACTGGGAATGGGAATGGGCTGCGTGATAAGTATCTATATTATCCATCCTACTTCTTCTCTGAGCTTTTTTCTCTGCCTGCTGCTGGGGGTGGGCGTTGGAGTGCTGGGGATGAAGTTTTCCAGAGGAATTTTGATTCTTGGAACCTCGGTTATAGGAGGACTGCTTGCCGGCATATGCGGGGCATATCTGGGAGGTCTTTCAGATATTCCTGGACCTTTGGGCATTCCCTACGGAGTTCTGCTTGGGGCAGGAATAGCTGCACTTGGAGTCTTGATTCAATTTGCAACGAATCCTTCTGAGAATGAGGAGGAAAATGAGGAAAAGGAAAAACCACAGACACAGGGCAAAATCCGCAGAGACGAATTTGGAAGAAAGTACAGAGAATAAGCCTTGAAAAACAAAGGAAAAAAATAGTAATGAAACAGGGGATCTGGCGAAATGGCACCAGGTTCTTATATATTTGGTTATGAGCAAGCAGCAAAGCGGATGGCGAATATCCGCTTGATATATTAGAATAAAACTTATAGGGTCTGGGTATACTCATGGTAAAAAGGGAATCATAAAAATATATTTCTGCAAAAGGAGAAGGTTTATGAAGGAATTTGAATATATTATCACAGACCCAGACGGAATTCATGCCCGTCCGGCAGGAGAGCTGGTAAAGGCGGCAAGAGAATTTTCCTGTACGATCCAGCTTGTCAAAAATGAAAAAGCAGGAGATTGTAAAAAGATTTTTTCTATTATGGGGCTGGGCGTAAAAAAGGGCGATAAGGTAATGCTTCTTTTTGATGGAGAGGACGAGGACAGAGCCTTTTCTGTACTAAGCAGCTTTATGCAGGAAAAGCTCTGAGCTTCGTCCATAAATCATACTTTTATGATACTTTGGCCAGAAATCCCATGACCGTTAGGGGATGAGCAGTTTATAAAATCCGTGTTGTCCACCTGGAACAATCCCACACCTGAGACACAACATCCAGATAAAATTCCGGTTCATGACAGATGAGAAGGATGGTTCCTCTGTACTCGATGAGAGCCCTTTTCAGGGCGTCCTTTGCATCTGCATCCAGATGGTTTGTAGGCTCGTCCAGGAGCAGGACATTGGTCTCTTTGTTAACCAGCTTGCAGAGGCGTACCTTTGCCTGTTCTCCTCCTGAGAGGACTCTTACCTGACTTTCAATATGCTTGGTTGTGAGGCCGCATTTAGCAAGAGCAGAGCGAATTTCATACTGGCTGTAGGATGGAAAATCCTTCCATAGTTCTTCAATACAGGTGGTGCGGTTATTTCCCTTTACCTCCTGCTCAAAATAGCCGATGAGAAGGTTTTCTCCCAGAGTGCAGCTTCCTCCAAGGGACGGAATAAGTCCGAGTATACTTTTCAACAGAGTGGTTTTTCCGATTCCATTTGCGCCTGTGAGGGCAATTTTCTGGCCTCTTTCCACGGTCAGACTCACAGGTCTGGACAGGGGCTCCTCATAGCCGATAACAAGCTCCTTTGTTTCAATAATGCTTTTGCCCGGAGTGCGTCCCTGCTTAAAATGAAACTCTGGCTTGGGTCTTTCTGCTGCCAGCTCAATCACATCCATTTTATCCAGCTTTTTTTGTCTTGACATGGCCATGTTTCTTGTAGAAACTCTGGCCTTATTTCTTGCCACAAAATCCTTCAGCTCGCTGATTTCCTGCTGCTGACGGCGGTACGCTGCCTCAAGCTGCGCCTTCTTTACAGCGTATACCTCCTGAAAATGCGTATAATCTCCCACATAACGATTAAGTTCCTGATTTTCCATGTGGTACACAATATTAATAACCTCATTTAAAAATGGAATGTCATGAGAGATAAGGATAAAGGCGTTCTCATAATCAATCAGATAACGCTTCAGCCATGCAATATGCTCCTCGTCCAGATAGTTTGTAGGCTCGTCCAGAAGGAGAATATCTGGCTTTTGGAGAAGCAGCTTTGCCAGAAGCACCTTTGTGCGCTGCCCTCCGCTTAAGTCTGTGACATCACGTTCAAGCCCGATATCCAAAAGTCCCAGTGCGCGGGCGACTTCCTCAATTTTGGCGTCAATTACATAAAAATCGTGCAAAGTCAGGGTATCCTGAATAGTGCCAAGCTCATCCATAAGCGCTTCCATTTCTTCCATGGAGGCGTCTCCAAGAAGGTCGCAGATGGCATTCATTCGTTTCTCCAGGTCAAAAAGTCGTGAAAAGGCAGACCTTAACACATCGCCCACGCTCATGCCCTTTTCAAGCACAGTATGCTGGTCAAGATAGCCTATCTGCACGTTTTTGGCCCATTCTATTTTGCCTTCGTCCGGCATCAGCTTGTTGGTTACAATATTTAAGAATGTGGATTTTCCCTCTCCGTTGGCTCCTACCAGACCAATATGCTCTCCCTTTAACAGACGAAAGGATACATCCTGAAAAATCGCCCGATCTCCGAACCCGTGAGTAAGGTGTTCTACATTTAAGATACTCATATAAATTTCTCCTTTTTAACAGCAACTCTGCAAAAACAGGCGTCAGCCCTCAACCAGAGAAAGCCCGGTGATATCCGGCTCTGCAACCAGAGAATAATTGGTATAATACACTACAAAGCCCGGTTTGGCGCCGCCTGGTTTTTTTACATGCTTTTTTTGAATATAGTCGATTTCCACCTTTGGGGCAGTGCGTCCCTTGGAGTAGAAGGCGGCGAGACGTCCGGCTTCCTCAAAGGTGCGATCCGGAATCTCACCGTCAGGGGTTCTTACCACAACATGAGAGCCTGCCATTTTCTTTGCATGGAACCACCAGTCATTTCCAGTGGCCATGCGGAAGGTCAGCTCATCGTTCTGATAATTATTTTTTCCTACATAGATATCATAGCCGTCGCTGGATACATAGTGAAATGGCTTTGACTTTGCCTGCTGTTTTTTCTTAGCGCCAGAGACATGGCGGCGGATATAGCCATATTCTGTCAGCTCCTCCTTAATCTGCGCGAGGTCGCTCTCTGCAAGAGCAATATCCAGGGCATTGGAGATGGATTCCAGATGCTCTATTTCGCTTTCCGTGTCAGAGAGCTGTTCTGTCAAAGCTTCTTCTGTTCTTTTTAGCTTTCCATATTTATCAAAATACCTCTTGGCATTTTCTGAAGGTGTGAGAGTGGGGTCAAGAGGGATCGTGATTTCCTCGTTTGTGTAGTAATTCAAAGCCTTCAGGGCTTTGGCTCCTTCCTCAAGTCCATAGCCATAAGTGTTGATGAGCTCGCCGTAAACCTTGAATTTTTCCTTTTTTTCCGTATCCTTCATCTGCTTTTTTTGAATGGCGTATTTCTTGCGGCTGCGTTCAAGGGCAGTCTGAACAATACGGCGAAGGTCAGAGGATTTCTGACGGATGCGGGTGATGGTGTTTTTTGTGGCATAATAAGCTTCCAAAAGCTCAGAAACACTGGAAAAGCTCTCGCTTGTATATTCAGAGCCATATTGCTGCATAGGAAGAACAGAAAATTCCACAGGCTCCCCGCCTCTGCAGATGACATTTGGACAAAAATCACCTGCCTCCACATCCTCCATCATCCGCCGCAGCGTATGATACAGATGGACTCTGGCAGCTTCATTTAAGGATTGGGCAGCATCGCCTCCGTCTATGGAAGCGCGAAAGCACAGCTCCTCTGCAATCATGGGACTTAAGCCTGTGAGAGAGGTGTAGAGAGCCTTGGAGATATTCACGGGTTTGCTGCACACAGACTCCATGAAGAGTTCTTCTGTAACAGTGAGGGGGTCGTATTTTTCCTGGGTTTGAGGAATAAAATATTCTCTCCCAGGGAGAACCTCTCTGACAGAACTCATGTGAGAGGAGACATGCTTGATGCTGTCTAAAATCATATTCCTGTCATCGCAGAAAATCAGATTGCTGTGTTTGCCCATAAGCTCAAGAATGAGCTGCTTTTTGCAGGAATCTCCCATTTCGTTGAGATGCTCCAGCTCAAAGATAATCACGCGCTCCAGACCCGGCTGATAAATCCGGGAGATTCTGGCGGTTCCGATATGCTTTCTCAAAAGCATACAGAAGTTTGGAGCTGTAAGAGGGCTGGGTTTGTTTTTTTCTGTAAAATAAATGAGGGGCAGAGAGGCGCTGGCAGACATGAGAAGCCTGTATTGCCCCTTAGGTCCCTTTGTGGTAATGAGAAGCTCGTCTGCTTCGGGCTGTGCGATTTTATGGAAGCGCCCACCTTCCAGCTTTCTATTCAATTCCTGAACCATTGCATGAATGGTAATTCCATCAAAAGCCATAATAAATTCTCCTGTCTTAAAAATACTGCTTCTTTAACGTGCCAAGGAAGTCCCCTGCTTCCATTTCGCAGAGAAATAAGCGGTGGGGGGGGACTTGCTTGTTCCGTTTGACTAACCTGGTATCTCGTCCATTATAAAGAATTTTTGGCTTTCTGGCAAGAGGAAGAAAAAAGGGTTTGACTCATGTTTCACAATGAACTATAATAAATCTGTATGTAAAGATATTGACAGATATCAGGGACAGAAGGATTTGTGCCTTTTGCCCGCCAATAGAAGTAAAGAGAGAACAGAAGAATGATTAAAAGCATGACAGGATTCGGCAGAGCAGAGACGGTCACTTCAGAGATGAAGATTACGGTGGAGATGAAATCCGTAAACCACCGCTATCTTGATCTGAATATCAAGATGCCCAAAAAGCTCGGCTTCTTTGAGGCGGCTATCCGTAATCTGCTGAAAAATTATGTATCCAGGGGGAAGCTTGATATCTTTATTACCTATGAGGATTACAGGCCTGACAGGATTTCCCTCAAGTACAACCGCGAACTGGCTGGAGAATATCTGGGCTATCTTAAGGAAATGGCCGCAGAGTTTGGCCTGGAGAACGATATATGCGTCTCTTCTCTTTCAAGGTATCCGGAAATCTTTTCCATGGAGGAGGAGCCAGCAGATGAGGACGAGCTGTGGGAAAACCTGGAGCCAGTTCTCTGCGAGGCCTGCAGACGCTTTGTTGCGGCCAGAGAAGCAGAGGGCGCCCATCTTAAGAAGGACCTTCTTCTCAAGCTTGCCGCTCTGGACGAAAAGGTAAACCGTGTGCAAGAGCGTTCGCCTCAGATTGTTGCCGCTTACAGGGAGAAGCTGGAGACACGGGCCAGAGAGCTTTTATCTGACACACAGATAGATGACAGCCGCATTGCGGCAGAGGTGATTATTTTTGCTGATAAAATCTGCAACGATGAGGAGACCGTGCGTCTGCACAGCCATATCAGAGGCATGGCAAGGACTTTAGAGGATGGCAGGGATGTGGGAAGAAAGCTGGATTTTGTGGCTCAGGAGATGAACCGGGAGGCAAACACCATTCTCAGCAAATCCAGCGATTTGGAGGTATCCAACATTGCCATTGAGCTGAAAACAGAAATAGAGAAGATCAGAGAGCAGATTCAGAACATTGAGTAGAAGGGCTTTATACAGGACGGCATGGCGCCGGACAGAGAAAAGAGGCAGTGTTTGTGGCAAGATTGATTAATGCAGGATTCGGCAACATGATTAATGCGGATAAGATAGTGGCGGTTGTAAATCCTGACGCAGCTCCCATCAAGCGTATGGTACAGAGCAGCAAGGGGACGATGAGTCTGATTGACGCAACGCAGGGGAGAAAAACAAAGGCAGTGATAGTGACAGAGGACGATCATCTGGTACTCTCTGCCCTGCAGACGGAAACGATCGCCAGGAGGGTATCCGGTATTTACGACAGGGTATCTGACACTTATGATACTGAAGGAAAGGACGACAGCCATGAGTAGAGGAATTTTGGCCGTGGTATCCGGCTTTTCGGGAGCTGGGAAGGGAACGGTGATGAAGGCTCTTCTGGAGCAGCATCCGGGCTATGCTCTCAGTATTTCTGCAACTACCAGAAAGCCCAGAGAGGGAGAAGCAGACGGAAGGGAATATTTTTTCAAAACCAGGGAGGAGTTCGAGGAGTTGATTCGGACGGACGCTCTGATTGAATACGCCCAGTATGTGGAAAACTATTATGGCACTCCCAGGGACTACGTAGAGAGGCAGCTTGAGAATGGAAGGGATGTGATTCTGGAGATTGAAATGCAGGGAGCCATGAAGGTAAAGGAAAAGCTCCCATCTGCCCTGCTTGTGTTCATTACTCCTCCAAGCGCCGCAGAGCTGAAACGGCGGCTGGTGGGAAGAGGAACAGAGAGCATTCATGTGATTGAGTCCCGGCTTTCCAGAGCCTCAGAGGAGGCGGTATATATGGAGCAGTATGATTACATTGTGGTAAATGACCGTCTTGAGGACTGTGTACAGACGGTTCACAATATTATTCAGAGCGAAAAGCATCGCCGTGAACGCAGTCCTGAGGTGATCGCGCAAATGAAACAGGATTTAAAACAATTTCAGAAAGGAGAATAGAATATTATGATACATCCATCTTATTCAGAATTAATTCAGGCAATTAACAAGACAAACGAGGAGGATGAGCAGCCGGTAGTAAACAGCCGCTATTCTCTGGTTCTGGCCACCAGTAAGCGCGCCAGACAGATTATCGGAGGCTCAGAGCCTCTGGTTCCAGGGGCAGCGGGAAAGAAACCGCTCTCTGTGGCGATTGACGAGCTGTACAAGGGAAAGGTGCGCATACTGGGAGAAGAACCCGAACCTGCGCAGGAGGAGCAATAAATACCTTCATAGACAAGCAAGTCTCCCACTCACCGCTTATTTCTCTGCAAAATGGAAGCGGGAGACTTGCTTGATACGTTAAAAGAGCCGGCTTGGCATTGTGTCAGGCTGGCTTGTTGCTATCTTGCTATTGCCTGCCGCTCATGGGGCGGGAATCTCAATCGGAGGGAAAGATGAAAATATTGTTTATATCCCTGGGCTGTGACAAGAACCTGGTAGATTCAGAAGAAATGCTGGGACTGCTTGCCCGGGCAGGCCACCAGATGGTGGAGGATGAGACAGAGGCAGAAGTGGTGGTAATCAATACCTGCTGTTTTATCAATGACGCCAAGGAGGAGAGTGTCAACACCATTCTCGAAATGGCAGAATATAAGAAAAAGGGAACTCTGAAAGCACTTCTTGTTACGGGATGTCTGGCTCAGAGGTATCAGAGAGAAATTTTAGAAGAAATTCCAGAGGTGGACGCAGTTTTGGGCACCTCCTCATATGGGGACATTGTGAATGCCATCAACGAGGCAATATCTGGCGTGCGCTATGAGAAATATCGGAGCATAGATGAACCTTTGGAGAATATAGAGGGGCGTCTCCTCACAACAGGCGGACACTATGGGTATCTGAAAATCGCAGAGGGCTGTGACAAGCACTGCACCTACTGCATTATTCCGAGACTTCGAGGGAAATACCGAAGCGTTCCCATGGAGCGCCTTTTATCTCAGGCAGAGAAGCTTGCAGAGGACGGGGTAAAGGAGCTGATACTGGTTGCCCAGGAAACGACTGTGTACGGCAGGGATCTGTACGGAGAAAAGTCGCTTCATATTCTTCTTGAAAAGCTGTGCAGAATCAAGGGAATTCGGTGGATACGAATCTTGTACTGCTATCCAGAGGAAATTTATCCAGAGCTGATTGCAGTTATGGCAAGGGAGAAGAAGATATGCCATTATCTGGATCTTCCCATTCAGCATGCCAGCGACGAGATACTTAGGAGAATGGGAAGACGCACCACAAAGCAGGAGCTGACAGACATTATTACAGCTCTGAGGAGGGAGATACCGGATATTGTTCTCAGAACAACTTTGATTACCGGCTTTCCAGGGGAGACAGAGCAGCAGCACGAGGAGCTTCTGGAATTTGTGGACGAGATGGAATTTGAGCGTCTCGGCGTATTTACCTATTCCCCGGAGGAGGACACTCCGGCCTTTTCCATGCCTGACCAGATCCCAGAGGAGGAAAAGGAGAGACGAAGAGGAGAAATCATGGAGCTTCAGCAGGAGATTTCCCTGGAAAAGGGAGAGGAACGCATAGGACAGGAGCTTCTGGTCTTTATTGAAGGACAGATTTCAGGGGAAAGCGCCTATATAGGACGTACCTATGGAGATGCGCCAAAGGTAGACGGCTATATTTTTGTACAGACAGGAGAGCTTCTGATGACAGGAGACTTTGCCAGAGTGAGGGTCACAGGAGCAGCAGAATATGATTTGATAGGAGTGTTGGCTGATGAATTTACCGAATAAATTGACTGTATTGAGAATGATTATGGTGCCGTTTTTTGTGGTGTTTATGTTGACCGGCTGGGGAGGAGAGGCTAACCGGTGGATCTGCGTGGCTATCTTTGCTGCAGCAAGCTTTACAGACTATCTGGACGGAAAGATTGCAAGAAGCCAGAACCTGGTGACAAACTTTGGAAAATTTATGGATCCTCTTGCAGACAAGCTTCTGGTATGTTCTGCATTGATCTGCTTTATAGAGCTTGACAAGCTTCCGGCGTGGGTGGTGATTATTATCATTGCAAGAGAGTTTATTATCAGCGGCTTCCGGCTTATTGCAGCAGAGAACGGAGTGGTGATTGCCGCCAATTACTGGGGAAAATTCAAGACCGTTTCACAGATGATTATGATCATTCTTTTGATTGTGAAGCTTGGAGGCGTGTTTGACATTGTAGAGCAGATTTTTATCTGGCTTTCCGTGGCGCTTACCGTGATTTCTCTGGTTACGTATATATCTGCCAACAAGCAGGTTTTATCCATGCAGGAATAGGAGAAGGGAGCAGATAAAGATGACAGCAGAATTTATTTCAGTGGGAACAGAAATCCTGCTTGGAAATATTGTAAATACAAACAGTGCGTTTCTTGCAGAGAAATGTGCGCAGCTCGGTCTGTCGGTATATTATCAGACAGTTGTGGGAGATAATGAAGAGAGACTGTATGAGACCATACGGACAGCTCTTGAGCGTTCAGATATTGTGATTCTCACGGGAGGTCTTGGACCTACAGAGGATGATCTCACAAAGGAGGTAACTGCCCGGGTATTTGGCTGGGAGCTTTTAGAGGATGCGCACAGCAGAGAGCGAATTCAGGCATATATGGAGCAGTATCAGAAAAACCGGCCTGACAGAAAGATTACTGCTAATAACTGGAAGCAGGCTCTGGTTCCCAGGGGAGCCATTGTTCTGGATAATGACAATGGGACAGCTCCTGGACTTATTCTGGAAAAAGGGGAAAAGAGAGCGATTCTTCTGCCAGGGCCTCCGAATGAGATGCAGCCTATGTTTATGAACCAGGTATATCCATATCTTCGCGCCCTTCAGCCGGAAATCATTTATTCACAGATGGTGAAAATCTGCGGCATCGGCGAAAGCCAGGTGGCAGAGGAGATTGCGGATCTTATTGAGAAGCAGACAAACCCAACCATCGCGCCCTATGCAAAGACAGGAGAGGTACACCTTCGCATCACGGCAAAGGGAGAGAGTGAAAAGGAATGCCGCAAGCTGGTAAAGCCGGTTGTGCGGGAGCTGAAGGAGCGCTTTGGAAAAAATATTTTTGCAACAGACGAGTCCAAAACCCTGGAAGAGGCTGTGGTGGATATGCTGCGCGACCAGAAGCTCACCCTCTCTCTTGCAGAATCCTGTACAGGAGGCGCTGTAAGCTCCAGAATTGTGAGCGTTCCCGGCGCGTCGGAGGTGTTTATCCATGGCTTTGTTACATACAGCAATAAGGCAAAGAGGACGAGTCTTGGAGTAAAGAAGGTCCTTCTTAAAATCGAAGGCCCGGTGTCCGCCAAATGCGCAAAGGAAATGGCAAAGGGCGGCTGCAAAGCAGCAGGCTCTGATATCTGCCTGTCAGTTACCGGACTTGCAGGACCAGGAGGCGGAACCGATAAGCTTCCTGTTGGGACCGTGTTTATGGGCTGCTGCTATAATGGGAAGACAGTGGTAAATGAATATCATTTTACAGGAAACAGAGAAAAAATCCGCCAGCAGGCAACTGCCCATGCATTGGCTTTTTTGAGGGAATGCATCATGGAAGGGGTTCGCAAGCAAGAATAGAAGAAAGGGCAGAGAGGAAAATGCAGCTCCTCTCTGCCCTTTGCTGAAAAGCTCCAAGCCGTACTATTTCATCATTTTCATGAGCTGAATCATTCTATCCAGCTTGGCTGTGTAGGCAGGGGATTTTCCGGCCTTCAGCACTTCGATGATGGTGTTTATTTCCGCATCATTAAAATTCAAACCATTTTTTCTTCCGCTTGAGGCAGCTGCCATAAGGAAGGGAAGAAGCTCAGAGGGGCTTTTTCCTCTCCCCTGTTCAGCCATGTGCTGAAGCATATCCAGCTTGGCTTTATCCATATTTTGAAGCTTTGGATTTGTTTTCCAGTCTTGATTCTGCTGCATAATGCCTCCTGTTCTATGATTCTCTGGATTCTGGTTCGTTCATTATCTGAAGCATCTGTACCATTGTCATCATTTGAAGCAGTCCGTCTATTTTATTCCCTGTAGGTCCGTCTGTATATTTACGGATTTCCTGAAGAAAGGAGAGGGGAGAAATGGGTTCTCCGGGATCTGCGCAAATGCGCATATTCTCCTGAGAGGAGGGAAACAGGGACAGAGTGTTGGACAATTCCATAAACTTGGTATATACGGAAAGCGCTCTCTGGCCAGAGGGCGGAAGATAGGGAAGAGAAGCCTTGAGAATCTGGTTCTGCTCCGTAGTAACCATGCGGTCAAAGGCTGTCTGTGGGGGAAAGTTAGGTTCCATGACAACACCTGAAATCTGTTTTCAGAAATAGTATATGCACAAGAGTGGGAATCCATTCCTTTGAACACTTGCCCGGACAGGCTGCAGAGCATATACTGTAGATAGCTATTTTTGTTCCCTGCAAGGCGTCATAAAGGCAGGAACAGTAAGAAGAGCTGCAGGAAAGGAAGAATGGATATGGACAGAAAAGCATCTAAAAATGAAAAGCTGATTTCAGAGGGAAATGCCTTTTATGAAATAGACTTGGACTGTATGGAGAGAAAGAGAAGAGAGCAGAAGGAAATGGAAAGAAAAAAAGCCGGAAGATATCCAGGAGAGACAAAGCGCTTTTATAAGGGAGCAAGAAACAACTGAACATGCAAAACCGCCCCGGCCGGGGCCGAGGCGGTTAAAAGAGAAAACAGATGCTTTAGCAGCCGCAGCCACAGCCGTTGCCGCAGCCATTACCGCACAGCAGAAGAATGAGGATGATAATCCAGCAGCTGTCATTTCCACAGCCATTGCAGCTATTGCCGCAGCCGTTTCCACAGCCGTTGCCATTACCGCAGAAGAACAGAAGAATGATGATCCAGAGGATGCAGCTGCAGGAGCTGTTTCCGAAACCGCCGAAGTTTCCTAAACCAGAAAAGCAGCCGTTTGCGCATCCGCAGTTGTTGTCGCAGCTCGTTCTTTCTTCACATCCACATCCACAATTTGTAGCAGCTAAGTCACTCATGTTTTGAGTCCTCCAAATTTTCATTACACTCCATCATATGAAGCTGGGCTTTGGATGGTGAATGATTTTTTTTAGTTTACTGTACATCGCGAATCGTATTGCTGTGGGGAACAGTAACAAATCATGTATATTCCCTGGCAAGTTTATTATCAAAGTATTGACAGAAATCCCAAAATTAGATATAATTAATTCGTAATTTTGTAATAAAGTTGTAAAAAAATATGTTCGGCTAAAAAGAACAAAAACGGAGACGGTATGAAAATGAGGGAAAAAGAAAAAACAAGCTGGATGCCGCTTTTTATGGTGCTGGCGGCAGTTTTTCTGCTGTGCTGTCCTGTAAGGGTGCAGGCCGCAAAGGCAGGATTTTACACTGAGAATGGAAAGACCTATTATTTGAAGGCCAATGGGAAAAGACACACAGGTTTTCTCACGATAAGTGGAAAGACCTACTATTTTGACCCGAAGACCACGTATATGCTCAAGGGGTGGCAGTATGACAGCAATGGCAGGATTATCAGAGGCTTTCATTCTAAAACCGGAGTTATGTTCACAGGGTTTGTGAAGAACAGTCAGGGAAAATATCGCTATTTCCGGGTAAAGGATGGTCGAATGGTGACTGGCTATGTCTATTCAGGAGATAAGCTGCGCTATTTTAACAAGAAAACAGGCTATATGTTTACCGGGTGGGGAAAGGACTCCTCTGGAATCCGATATTTCAGCGTAAAGACAGGAGTAATGTATACCAAAGCTGCTAAATCAGGAAATAAAACCTGGTATTTTAATCCTGTAAGACCAAGTAAGGGTGTGGGAAGCTATGGGGTAATGTATACAGGACTACATAAAATTGGGAGTTACTATTATTATTTCAGACCGGCTACCACCATCAGTCAGGTAAAGAAGGGCGGAGGAAGCATGTATACAGAAGGCCTGCTCACGATTGGAGGAAATACTTACTATTTCCAGAGTAATGGCCGTGCCAAGACAGGCTGGATGAGTATTGGAGGTAAATCGCATTACTTTAATACAAAGGGGGTCATGTGCAAGAACACAACTAAAATTATTGGTGGATATAGTTATCAGTTTGATGCGAACGGGGTAGCTACGAGACTAAGCTATATCGTAGAAAATGATTATGTAAAGACGCTTGAGAACGGTATCACCTATTATTTATATAAGGATTATTTAACGATTCCGGGAATTGCAGATAATACTATAGATGATGAGACAATTCTTGCAGCTATGGCAGACTCTGAGGCAGGAAATCAGGGCTATTATGGAATGCTGGGCGTTTGTATGACTATTTTGAACCGAACAGAGAATTCTGCTTTCCCATCGGATATGCGACAGGTGCTTTTTCAAAAGGGACAGTTTTGGCCGACTGTACAGGAGGGAGCAAATCTTTCTAAAAGATTAAATGGTAATGGATGGCAGTCTAAAAGTGTTGCAAGCAAAGCTGCGAGAATGGCGCTCCAGATTTTCAAGGACTATCAATTAAATGGAACAGCGAGGAAAATATCTGCTTATAAAACAGAAGACTTTGATTATGTATTTTTTATGACTTCTTCGGCTTTTAAACGTTCAGGTGTGAACAAAGAACTGGTCAAGTGGGAGAAGTATAAAAATCATGTATTTTTTGACAGCTGGAAATAAGGACTCAAAAAAAGCCTTGACAAACGATTTTTTCCTATGTATACTCAATAGCAGAAAAACCGCGAGTCTGTAAGACTCGTGGCGATAAGACAAAGGCTGGGAAGGGAAAGAGTAGCAGAGTGAAAGCAGACAGAGAGCAGCCGGCTGGTGAGAGGCGCCTGTGGAAGCTGTGTGAATACATCCCGGAGCTTCGCACCAAACCTTCTGGCAGAGACACAGGAGCAGTAGGCTGCGGCGGAGTGGCAACCGTTAACATGCCTGGGTGATGAAATCGTCACTTTCAGAGACAGGGAATGCGAGTTCTCTGTGAATTTAGGTGGTAACACGGGACCCGGTTCTCGTCCTAAGCGGACAGGAACCGGGATTTTTTATGCGATAAGCCCGGAAAGTGGCTGCCATGCTTGCGACGCGAAGCTAGTCCTTTAGGGCATGAGCAGACATTTGACGGGCAACGGGCAGCAAACAGCTTTGCTGTGAGCTGTCCGCGGTATTGCGCGGATAGGGGAAATTGGCTTTCCCTATCCGATTATTACAGGGAAATAGATGCTTTGCATTTTCCTATGATTGATTTAAGGAGGAAAGAAACATGACAGTTTGGGAAGAACTGAAGGCAAGAGGCCTGATTGCACAGGTAACAGATGAGGAGGAAATCAGGGAGCTGGTGAATGCCGGGAAGGCTACGTTTTACATTGGCTTTGACCCGACCGCAGACAGTCTTCATGTAGGACACTTTATGGCTCTCTGCCTGATGAAAAGGCTTCAGATGGCAGGCAACCGTCCCATTGCCCTTATTGGAGGCGGAACCGGGTATATTGGAGACCCGTCAGGAAGATCTGATATGCGCTCTATGATGACGCCAGAGCAGATTCAGCATAATTGTGACTGCTTTAAGACGCAGATGAGCCGCTTTATTGATTTTGGAGAGGGAAAGGCTATGATGGTGAATAATGCAGACTGGCTTCTTCCTCTGAATTATATTGAGCTTCTCCGTGAGGTGGGAGCGCATTTTTCTGTAAATCGTATGCTGACAGCAGAATGCTATAAGCAGCGTATGGAAAAGGGACTGAGCTTCCTGGAATTTAACTATATGATCATGCAGAGCTATGATTTCTACATGCTGTACCAGAAATATGGCTGCCAGATGCAGTTCGGAGGCGATGACCAGTGGAGCAATATGCTCGGAGGAACCGAGCTTATCAGAAGAAAGCTCGGCAAGGACGCCTATGCGATGACGATTACCCTTCTTTTAAATTCAGAAGGCAAGAAGATGGGCAAGACACAGTCAGGAGCTGTGTGGCTTGACCCGAATAAGACCTCTCCCTTTGATTTCTATCAGTATTGGAGAAACGTTGGGGATGCAGATGTGATGAAGTGCATGCGCCTTCTCACCTTCCTTCCGCTGGAACAGATTGAAGAGATGGACAAGTGGGAAGGAAGTCAGCTGAATCAGGCAAAGGAAATCCTTGCATACCATCTGACCGAGCTGGTTCACGGAGAGGAAGAGGCAAAAAAGGCCCAGGAGGGTGCAAAGGCTCTGTTTGCAAGCGGGGCAAATACAGACAATATGCCCACAACAGAGCTGACTGATGAGGATTTTACAGACGGAGCAGTGGATGTGATTACGCTTCTTGTAAAGACGGGTCTTGTTCCGAGCCGTTCTGAGGGAAGACGAGCCATTGAACAGGGAGGCGTTTCCTTAGGCGGAGTGAAGGTAAGCGATGTGAAGCAGACGGTTTCCAGAGAAAGCCTTCAGGGAGAAGGAATGGTTCTTAAAAGAGGAAAGAAAAAATTCAATAAGGTTTGCGCAAAGTAAAAGATTGTGATATGATGAAAAACAGTCAGGCCATCTGGGACAGGCAGTGCTTGCAGTCTGGCGCCTTAAAATGGAGCCGGGAGATGACCGGATGGCTGTCAACGGAAGCAGGGATTTCCCTGATTTTGTTAAATTGTTTTGCTTAGGAGGAAAAAACCTTGAAGAAATATGGTGTAAACGAATTACGTCAGATGTTTCTGGATTTTATGGAGAGCAAGGGGCATCTGGTTATGAAAAGCTTTTCCCTGGTGCCGCAGGGAGACAAGAGCCTTCTGCTGATTAACGCAGGCATGGCTCCTTTGAAGCCTTATTTTACAGGCGCAGAGATTCCGCCGAGAAGGCGTGTGGCTACCTGTCAGAAGTGCATCCGAACAGGAGACATCGAGAATGTGGGAAAAACCGCCCGCCATGGCACCTTCTTTGAGATGCTGGGCAATTTCTCATTTGGAGATTACTTCAAAAAAGAAGCGATTGCCTGGTCCTGGGAGTTTCTGACCAAAGTGGTAGGTCTGGATGCAGACAGATTATATCCTTCTGTTTATGAGGAGGATGACGAGGCTTTTGATATCTGGAACAGGGAAATCGGCATTGCTGCGGAGAGAATTTTCCGTTTTGGAAAGGAAGACAATTTCTGGGAGCATGGAGCAGGTCCGTGCGGCCCCTGTTCAGAGATTTATTATGACAGAGGCGAAAAGTATGGCTGTGGAAAACCTGGCTGTACAGTAGGCTGTGACTGCGACCGTTATATTGAGGTGTGGAACAATGTGTTCACACAGTTCGAGAATGACGGCCAGGGAAATTATACGGTTCTTGCAAATAAGAATATTGATACAGGAATGGGACTTGAGCGTCTGGCAGTGGTGGTGCAGGATGTTCCCTCTATTTTTGATGTGGATACTATCTGCTCTCTCAGAAATCTGGTATGTGAAATCGCAGGAAAGGAATATGGAAAGGTGTATGATGATGATGTGTCCATTCGTCTGATTACAGACCATATCCGTTCTGCCACCTTTATGATTTCAGACGGAATCATGCCCACCAACGAGGGAAGGGGCTATGTGCTGCGCCGCCTGATCCGCCGAGCTGCCCGCCATGGCCGCCTGCTCGGAATTTCTGGAGTTTTTCTTGCAAAACTGAGCGCAGAGGTTATCAGCGGCTCCAAGGACGGCTATCCTGAGCTTGAGGAGAAAAAGGATTTCATTTTCAAGGTTTTGACAAATGAGGAGAACCAGTTCAATAAGACGATTGACCAGGGGCTTCGCATCCTCTCTGATATGGAGGAGGCTATGAAGGCGTCCGGGGAGAAGACTCTTTCCGGAGATAATGCATTCAAACTATACGATACCTATGGCTTTCCACTGGATCTTACAAAGGAGATTCTGGAGGAGAAGGGCTATGATATTGATGAGGAGGGCTTCCGCTCTGCCATGAAAAAGCAGAGAGAGACTGCCCGCAATGCGCGTGAGGTGACAAATTACATGGGAGCAGACGCCACGGTCTATGACAGAATTGACCCGTCTGTTACAACAGAATTTGTCGGCTATGATTGTCTGTGCTGCAGCTCTTCTGTGACAGTCATGACAACAGAGGAGGAGATTGCAGAGGCTCTCACAGAGGGACAGAGGGGAACGATTTTTGTGGAAAAGACTCCTTTCTATGCAACCATGGGAGGTCAGGAAGGCGATACCGGCGTGATTCGCACACCTGACGGTGTGTTTGCTGTGGAGGATACCATTAAGCTCAGAGGCGGAAAATTCGGCCATGTGGGAAGTATGGTATCTGGCATTATTTCACAGGGCGATGAGGTGTCTCTGGAGGTCAATGCACAGGGAAGAAGGAACACAGAGAAGAATCACAGCGCCACACACCTTCTGCAGAAGGCCTTAAAGACTGTTCTTGGAAGTCATGTAGAGCAGAAGGGCTCTCTGGTTACTCCGGACAGGCTTCGCTTTGACTTTGCACATTTCCAGGCCATGACCAGTGAGGAAATTGCCCGCACAGAGGAGCTGGTCAACCAGAAGATTCAGGAAGGACTTTCGGTTGTCACAGATGTGATGGATATTGAGGATGCGAAGAAATCAGGAGCAATGGCGCTCTTTGGCGAGAAATATGATCAGAAGGTTCGCGTGGTTTCCATGGGAGAATTTTCAAAGGAGCTTTGCGGAGGAACCCATGTATCCAATACCAGCTCTATCATGCTCTTCAAGATTCTCTCTGAATCAGGAATCGCAGCAGGTGTGCGCCGTATTGAAGCGCTCACAGGAAACGGTGTTCTGGAATATTATAAAAAGCAGGAGACGGTTCTTCTGGAGGCTGCAAAGGCCTTGAAAACGCAGCCGCTTGATATTGTGGAGAAAATTACGCATCTGCAGGCAGAGCTTAAGGCTGTAAGCAGCGAGAAGGAAGCCTTGAAGAGCAAGATGGCGCAGAACGCCCTGGGAGATGTGATGAACCAGGTGATAGAGGTAAAGGGCGTGAAGCTGCTCTCTGCCAAGGTAGAGGGTGTGGACATGAATGGACTGCGCGACCTTGGCGACAAGCTGAAGACACAGCTGGGAGAGGGCGTTGTCGTTCTGGCAGCGGTGAACGGCGGTAAGGTAAATCTCCTTGCTATGGCAACCAATGGAGCCATGAAAAAGGGAGCGCATGCAGGAAATCTGATCAAAGCGATAGCAGCGATTGTCGGAGGAGGCGGCGGCGGACGTCCGAATATGGCGCAGGCTGGCGGAAAATATCCAGAGAAGGCAGGAGAGGCTGTGCAGGCAGCGGCTGGTATTCTGGAAGCACAGATGAAGTAGATGAAAAAAAAATGCAAAAATCGCTAAAATCAGTTGACGAAACACACGGTTCTGATATATAATACAACTTGTGCAAGAAAAATACCCAGACAGTTGTATTTAAGCACAATCTACAACTGGAGGGAGGTTAGGTGTGAGTCTATGTCAAATGTAATCGTAAAAGAGAACGAGACTTTAGATAGCGCTCTGCGTAGATTTAAGAGAAGCTGTGCTAAAGCTGGTATTCAGCAGGAAATCCGCAAGAGAGAGCATTACGAGAAGCCAAGCGTTCGTCGTAAGAAGAAATCTGAAGCCGCAAGAAAACGTAAATATAACTAATTGTGCGCAAAAATCCCTGTCTCATGACAGGGATTTTTTTGCCAGACAGGAATCATAGGTGAGAAATGAAAAATTTGTTGGAGCTGCTCCTTGGAGCTGTCAAAAGTATTATAAAATTGCTGTTTAACCGTATTTTTTATGTGGTTGTTGCCCTGCTGGTTCAGCTTGGCTGGATTCTGGTTTTGGTCTGGAGGTTAAATACCTATTCGCGGGTAATTTCCTCCTTCACAACCATTCTGGCTCTGGTCGCAGTTTTAAAAATTTTGAATAATGATATTAATCCCTCGTATAAGCTGGCTTGGACGATTCTTATTCTGACAGTTCCTATTTTTGGTCTTGCATTTTATCTTCTGTTTGGAAAGTCCCGTGTGGCAGAGGAGATAGAGAAGCGTTCTCAGGAAATAGAAAGCGAGACCCGCTCCTACCTGTTGGAATCTCCTCACACGCGCAGGAAGCTGTTTGAGAAAAGCCCGTCTATGTCAAGGCAATCGGAATACATCCATACCTATTCTGGCTATCCTCTTCAGGAGAACACGCAGGCAGAGTATTTCACGGTGGGAGACGATATGTTTCCAGTGATGATTCAGGAACTCAAGGCAGCAAAGCATTATATTTTTATTGAATATTTTATCATAAATGACGGTGTAATGTGGAACTCCATTCTTGATATTCTGGAGGAGAAGGCTTCCCAGGGAGTGGATGTAAGGCTTTTGTATGACGGCTTTGGGTGTCTTACAACCCTTCCCCATAATTATGCAAAGCATATCCGGACAAAAGGAATAAAGTGCTATGAATTCAATCCCTTCCGGCCTTTCCTGAATATTGTGCAGAATAACCGGGATCACCGAAAAATCTGTGTGATTGACGGCTATACCGGATTTACAGGAGGGGTGAACCTGGCGGATGAGTATATCAACCAGAAGGAGAGATTTGGCCACTGGAAGGATACGGCTGTGATGCTCAAGGGAGATGCTGTATGGAATTTTACGCTTATGTTTTTGCGTATGTGGTCTGTCATATCAGGAGAGCCATTGGGAGATCTAAAGGCCTATATGCCGCACCAATATCATCCAGAGGAATTTCAGGGACAGGGCTTTGTGCAGCCCTATTGCGATACGCCTCTTGATAATGAGATCGTGGGAGAGAACGTATATCTGAATATTATTAACCGTTCCAGACAGTATGTATATATTTGTACCCCATACTTGATTATAGACAATGAGATGAGTACAGCCCTGTGCCTTGCCGCAAAAAGCGGGGTGGATGTGAGAATCATGACGCCGGGTATTCCAGACAAAAAGATAGTATTTCTTCTCACAAAATCCTATTACCAAAAGCTCCTGGAAGCAGGAGTGAGAATTTATGAGTACCAACCGGGCTTTCTGCATGCAAAATCCTTTGTGGCAGACGACGAGGTGGGGGTTGTGGGAACCATCAATATGGATTATCGGAGTTTGTATCTTCACTTTGAGGACGGGGTGTGGATGTATGAGAGTCCGGCAGTCCTTGAGATAAAGCAGGATTTTGAGGAAACCTTGGAATTCTGCCATGAAGTCACCCTGGAGGCATGCAAAAGCAGCCCCTGGCCTGTCCGGCTGATGCAGAGCATTCTGCGATTGTTTGCTCCTATGCTATAAAGCCTGGAAGCCGCTTTTATATACAGTAAGCAGCCTTTGACCGGCTGTTTTGGGGAAAGCAGATAGCAAGTGGGATAGGGAGGCATATTTTTGAGCTTTTCTGCGTTTAATAGTAATAGAACTGCAGCCATTTGGCAAATAAGCCTTGCACAGCAGAGGCGGCTGCATAGAATGAAAAAGCAGGAGAGTGGATATGGGAAGGAAACGGGCGTGGCTTGGAGTGCTGCTCTGTCTGGCATTGACAGTGCAGCTGTGCATCAGAGTGCGGGCACAGGAGGAAGAAGCACAGAGTGTGCTGATAGAGGCTCCTTCGGGCGTTCTTATGGAGGCCTCCACAGGACAGGTGATTTATGCAAAGGACGCCGAGACCAGGAGAAGTCCGGCCAGCATCACGAAAATCATGACGCTGATCCTTATTTTTGATGCTTTGGAAAATGGCACCCTGCATATGGAGGATATGGTGACAGCCAGCGCGTATGCGCAGTCTATGGGAGGCTCTCAGGTGTTCTTGGAAGAGGGAGAGCAGCAGAACGTAGAGACTATGATCAAATGCATTGTAATTGCTTCCGGCAATGACGCGAGCGTGGCAATGGCAGAGCATCTGGCAGGAAGTGAGCAGGAATTTGTGAATCGGATGAATGAGCGGGCAAAAGGACTTGGGATGGAAAACACGCATTTTGAGGATTGCTGCGGACTCACAGATTCTGCTAATCACTATACCACAGCACAGGACGTGGCGCTTATGAGCCGGGAGCTTGTTGTAAGCTATCCCAAGATACTGGAATATTCCTCCATATGGATGGACACAATGATTCATAATACAAGGAGAGGGAGCAGCGAGTTTGGGCTTACTAATACGAATAAGCTTATCCGAAGCTATGACGGCTGTGTGGGGCTGAAAACAGGAAGCACCAGCCTTGCCAAGTACTGTGTGTCAGCTGTTGCACAGAGGAATGGAATTTCCTTGATTGCCGTGGTCATGGCTGCTCCGGATTATAAGGCGCGGTTTCGGGACGGGGCCGCCATGCTTAATTATGGCTTTTCCAAGTGCAGCCTCTATGTAGATGAGAATCAGGAAAAGCTTCCTCCTGTAGCCGTGGAAAAGGGAAAAAAGGAAGAGGCAAGCTGCGAATATGAAGCTCCCTTCCGGTATCTGAACGTGGATGGAGCAGCAATCGGAGAACCTGAGAAAAAGCTGGTTCTCCCGGATAAAATCAAGGCTCCTGTTAAAAAGGGAGATGTTCTGGGAAAAGCGCAGTATCTTGTGGATGGAAAGGTTTTGGGAGAGGTGAATATTCTTTCATCTGAGGATGTGGAAAAGGCGGATTTTCTGTATTATCTGAAATGGTCTGCACAGCAGATTTTCTGATGCAGCGCAAGTGCTGCGCCTGTGTGGGCATATGAATGCAAGTGCTGTGCTGCAGAAAGGACAGACAGCCGCTTGATGGAAATGCTGAAGGTTATTTTGAGTGAAAAAACAGGGGAAAAGAAAATGAAAATGCATAAGCTAAAAAAGCTGGCAAAGTATTATAAGCCTTATTATGGGCTGTTCTTTGCGGACTTGTTTTTTGCAGTGCTGGGAGCTGGTGTTACTCTTGTGATACCGCTTCTGGTGCGGCACATTATCAATACTGTGACAGGAATGGCGATCCCGGATGCTAGGGAGATGATTTTTAAGGTTGGAGCAGGCATGGTGCTTCTGGTGCTGGTGGAGCTGGGCTGTCGATATTTTATCACCTATTATGGACACATGATGGGAGCTTACATTGAACATGACATGAGAAATGAGATTTTTGGACATTACCAGAAGCTTTCCTTTGCCTTTTATGATAATCAGAAGGTCGGGCATCTCCTGTCGCGCATCACAAATGATCTTTTTGATATCAGCGAGCTTCTTCACCATGGTCCTGAGGATATCTTTATATCGGTGATTAAGCTGACAGGAGCCCTGGTGATTTTATGTCAGGTGAATAGGCAGATGGCTCTGCTTTGCCTTGGAATTGTGATAATTATGCTCGTCTATGCGCTGATCTTCAACAGAAAGATGAAGTCAGCATTCAAAGAAAACAGAGCCAGAATTGCGGATATCAACAGTCAGATAGAGGATAGTCTGGCAGGAATTCGTGTTGTAAAATCCTTTGGAAATGAAAAAAAGGAAATGGATAAGTTTGAGAAGGGAAACGAGCGCTTTGTATCCTCCAAGAGGATTACTTACCGGTATATGGCAGGATATCATTCTGGAATGGAGGCCTTTACGCTTCTGATTACAGTAGCTTCCCTGCTTGTGGGCGCAATGCTTATGGCAGACGGTTCCCTGGAGGCAGCAGACCTTGTGACATTTCTTCTGTACATCAACAATTTTACAGAACCAGTGACAAAGCTTGTGAACTTTACAGAGCAGTTTCAGAACGGCTACAGTGGATATGAGCGTTTTCTGGAGATGATGTCCATTGCTCCGGATATTGAAGATAGCCCGGATGCACTGCCCCTGGCAAAGGCAAGAGGAGAGGTGCGCTTTGAGAATGTAAGTTTTTCCTATGAGAGCGGTCAGGAGGAGGTTCTATCCCATGTGAATCTGGAGGTAAAGCCAGGAGAATATGTGGCTCTGGTCGGCTCCTCTGGCGCAGGAAAGACAACACTTTGCAGTCTGATTCCCAGGTTCTATGATGTATCAGAGGGAGCCGTGTACCTGGATGGGATAGATATCCGCCGCATTCGTCTGGCAGATCTTCGCAGAAATATTGGAATTGTACAGCAGGATGTGTATCTGTTTGCAGGAACTATCATGGAAAATATTCGCTATGGAAGGCCAGATGCCTCTGACGAGGAGGTTATTCAGGCAGCAAGAGCGGCAAATGCACATGAATTTATTATGGATATGCCGCTCCATTATGATACCGATATTGGACAGAGAGGCGTGAAGCTTTCCGGAGGACAGAAGCAGAGATTATCGATTGCAAGAGCCTTCCTGAAGAATCCGCCGATTCTCATTTTTGATGAGGCCACCTCTGCTCTTGACAATGAAAGCGAGAGGGTGGTGCAGGAATCGCTGGAAAAGCTTGCCAGGGACAGAACCACCTTTGTGATTGCGCACCGTCTTTCCACCATACGCAATGCCAGAAGAATCCTTGTCCTTACAGAAGAAGGAATTGCAGAGGAAGGAACACACAAGGATCTTCTTGCAAAGGGCGGTGTTTACGCAAGATTATGCGAGGCAGGACTGTAAAGGAGGGATTTATGAAAAAGGAATACAACCATAAGAGAATCGCGTTGGAGACCTATTGCTTTTCCTCTGAGAAAATCACAAAAAGACTGCGCATTCATGTAATCAGTGACTTTCACGGAGCGCTTGACAGAGCGGAAATCTCTGCTCTCACAGCACATATAGAAAAGCGCAGACCAGATGTAATCCTGATTCCAGGAGACTGTGTGACCAGAAGAAGCAGAAAATCCATGACAAGGAGCCTGATTCTTTTTAAGAAGCTGTGCGGGCTTGCACCGGTCTATTATTCGCCGGGAAATCATGAAACCTATATGGAGCAAAATGACGCTGAAGGAAATTTCCACAAATTCCAGAAAAAGGCAGAGAAATGCGGAGTTAAAATTTTGAAAAACCGTACAGAAAAGGCAGTCATTTGCGGAAACGCTCTGACCCTTTATGGCCTGGAGCTTGAGAAAAAATTTTATACAAAGCCTTTTTCTGCTTCCATGCCCGCAGGCTATCTGGAAAGCCTCTTTGGAGAGCCAGAAGGAGAGGCGTATCATATTCTTCTTGCGCACAGCCCCAAATATGGAAGAGAGTACCTGAAATGGGGAGCTGATCTGACCGTTTGCGGCCATTACCATGGAGGGGTGATTCGCTTTGGAAGACACTGGGGTCTGGTTTCTCCTCAGTTTCATCCTTTTCCAAAGTTCTGCTGCGGAGATTTTAGGAAGGGAGCTTCCCAAATGGTGGTGAGCGCAGGACTTGGAGAACATTCAATGCCTCTGCGTATCTGTAATCCAAGAGTTTTGGTGGAAATCAATGTAATGCCAGCATAACTTTTTCTTGAAAAAAGCAGGGCTTTTCAGTAGAATAAAAGACGGATACAGACAGAACAGGTAATTGCAGGCAGACATGGAAAAACTGTAGACAGAAAAAGAGGAAATGATGATATGGCGATTCCGGTAAAGCTACCAGTATTTGAGGGACCTCTGGATTTGCTCCTGCATCTTATTGACAAGAACAGGATTAATATCTATGATATTCCCATTGTGGAAATCACAGATCAATATATGGCCTATATCCGGCAGATGCAGGAGGCGGACCTGGGAACAATGAGCGAGTTTCTGGTAATGGCGGCAACTCTCCTTGATATCAAGTGCCGGATGCTTCTTCCAAAGAGCGTAAATGAGGAGGGAGAGGAGGAAGACCCCAGAGAGGAGCTGGTACAGAGACTTCTGGAGTATAAAATGTATAAATATATGTCCTACGAGCTAAGGGATAGAATGGACAGGGCAGAGGGCGTCTTTTACAAGAAGCAGACCCTTCCAGCTGCAGTCAGGGAGTATGAAGAACCAGTGAATACGCAGGAGCTGCTTTCGGATATGACGCTTGAGCGTCTTCGCCTTTTGTTTGAATCCATTCTCAGAAGGCAGGAGAACAAGAGAGATCCGATTCGCAGCAAATTCGGGAAAATCGAGAAAGAAGAGGTCAGTCTTTCAGAGAAGATGGAGTATGTAAAAAGCTATTCCAGAACGCATGAGAGCTTTTGTTTTTACGAGCTTTTGGAAAGGCAGTGCAGCAAGATTCAGATAGTTGTCACCTTTCTGGCAATTCTGGAATTGATGAAGCTGGGAAATATCCGGGTTTCCCAGAACCAGATTTTTGATGACATTCATATAGAGGTAGCCAGAGATCCCTCTGAATGGGAAGAGCTTGTGGATATCTCGGAGGAATGAGAAAGAACAGGGAAATATAGTGGAAATTAGGGAAGCACAGGCCGCAGTGGAGGCCATACTTTTTGCCATGGGAGATTCTGTGGAGCTATCTCGGCTTGCCGGGGCGCTGGAATTGGATATTGAGACGACCAGAAGGCTTTTGCGGGATATGATGGACAAATATGAGAGCGGGGACAGAGGAATCCAGATTGTAGAAATCAATGGTTCTTATCAGATGTGTACGAAAAAGGAGAATTACCAGTATCTTATCCGACTGGCTCTTCAGCCAAAAAAGCCGGCGCTTACGGATGTGATGCTGGAGACGCTCTCTATTATTGCCTACAAGCAGCCTGTGACAAAGGCTGAAATAGAGAAAATCCGCGGAGTGAAGAGCGACCATGCAGTAAATAAGCTGATTGAATATAATCTGGTGGCTGAAATCGGACGTCTGGATGTGCCGGGAAAGCCCATTTTGCTGGGAACAACCGAGGAGTTTCTGCGCTCCTTTGGCATGCAGAACCTGGACGCTCTGCCTGAGATGGACCCGGTTCGTATAGAAGACTTTAAGGCAGAGGCAGAGGAGGAAATCCAGCTTCGCCTGGATGTATGACAGAGGAGGACAGGGAAATGCCCACAACCTATACGCATGATTTATTTGGAAAAGAAGTATATAAAAGACTCCCAAAGGAGGTAAGGGAGTTGATTTTCAGGTACGGAGACTTATATCGTATTGGACTCCATGGTCCTGACATCCTTTTTTACTACAGATGCCTGTACAAGAATAAGGTGAACCAGTTTGGAGTATCCATGCACAAGGAAAGGGCAAGAGCTTTTTTTGAGCAGGGAATCCGAACGGTGAGGGATGAGGGAGACGAAGCTCTCCTTGCTTATCTTCTGGGTTTTGTCAATCATTTTATTCTGGATTCAGAGGTTCATCCTACTGTAGAGAGGATTGTGGACGAGCATGGCCCTTCTCATACTGTGCAGGAGAAAGAACTGGACAGAACCCTTATGCTGGAGACCGGGAAGAACCCCTATCATTATTATCCGTCAGACTGCATTGTTCCAAAGTTTCGATATGCATGGGTTATACACAAGGCAATTCCTCTTGTGCAGGCAGACAAAATTTACGCTGCTTTGAGAATGATGAAATGGATGACAAACTGTATGGTCTATGACGATAATGGGAGAAAACAGAAGATCCTTTTATCCCTTTTGAGAGTCATTGGTCAGAGAGAGAAGCTGGGAGACCATTTTATGAAGGAATATCCTCCAGAGGGAGTACAGGTATATGTCAGGGAACTCAAGGAACATTATGAGGAGGCTCTTGACAAGGCACCCGCCTTTTTGGAGGAGGTTTATGACTTGGCCAGGGATCATGACCGCCCTGTGCGGCTCTCAGAGCGTTTTGACAGAACATATAATGGCTGAGGCATATTTTTCCTCTCCTTTGCATATGCTGTTTTGAAAAGGGGTGGGAGAGATGAGAAAAATGAAAAGGCATTTAAAACGGGCAGGAGCCGCTTTTCTGGCGGCTGTCTGCCTGCTGTTATATGGAGGAGCCTCTGTGAGCGCACAGGAAGGTCCTGGCTCCCTGTATGCATTGTCAGCTGTGCTGATGGATGGACAGACAGGACGGGTATTATATGGCAAGGATGCGGATACTGTCCGCGCCATGGCGAGTACTACAAAGGTAATGACCTGTATTCTTGCCCTGGAGCATGCGAATGGGGCAGACGAGGTGGTTATCTCAGACAAGGCAGCCATTCAGCCGGAAATCAAAATGCATGTGAAAAAGGGAGAGCGGTATCGTATGCAGGACCTTCTGTATGCGATGATGCTTAAGAGCTATAATGATGTGGCAGTGGCAGTAGCAGAGCATATCGGAGGCTCTGTGAGCGGCTTTGCAGAGATGATGAATTCCAAGGCATTGGCGCTTGGCTGCAAGGCCACACATTTTGTTACTCCGAACGGGCTGGACGCCATAGATGAGAAGGGAGAAATGCACAGCACGACTGCCGCAGATCTGGCTCTTATTATGCGCTATGCTATCCAGAATCCTACGTTTCTCTCTCTGACGCAGATGAGGGATTACAGCTTCTGGGACATGGATAAGACTCGCAATTTTACCATACATAATGCAAATGCTTACCTGGATATGCGGGAGGGAATGATTTCCGGGAAAACAGGCTTTACCGGAAATGCGGGCTATTGCTATGTGGGAGCCTATGAGAGCAAGGGCAGGGTATTCATTGTGGCGCTTCTTGGCTGCGGCTGGCCAAACAATAAAACCTATAAGTGGAGGGATATGGATACGCTTCTCAACTATGGGGAAGAGCAATACCATTTGCAGGAGTATTGGCAGGAGCCGCGCCTTCTTCCTGTAATTGTAGAAAACGGGATTCCTGACAGCGGGGATCTGACAGAGGCAGCCTATACGGATTTGACTTGTCGCTTCAGCAAAAAAGCATCCCTTCAGAAGGTACTCATGAGGCAGGGAGAGGAGGTCAAGATAACGCAGACTGTCAAGGAGACAGTCACAGCTCCTGTACAGGAGGGAGAGAAGCTCGGAGAAATCGTTTATTCCATTGATGATTTCTGCCTCGCCTCTTATGATCTCCTTGCCAAAAGTGCTGTAGAGAGACTTACTATGGAATGGTGTGTGGAGGATATTTTCCGCCGCTTTTTCCATGACTGACAGAAACTGGATAGGAAAAGTTCTTATTAAGCCTTTAAGAATCCCTGAAAAATGGGATTCTTTTTTAGATATATCAGCGTAAAAATGTACGGAAGACATATCTTTTGTTCCTTTATACGACAAAAAATTCAAAAAAATCCCTCAATTTTTCCTGACACAATGAAAAATTCCGTCAATCGAAATATTTTTAAGCATATTATTGTAAGAAACATATTGAAAAAAATTCGAAAAACGGTTAAAATTATACTTGGCTTAATTTGGTTATGCTTTTAAATTTTTATAAAAATGGAGGGCAAAAAAGAATGAGTAACACAACAAGCTTAGCAGGCACAAGAATTGATTCTTTGCTTGACGAGAACAGTTTTGTGGAAATCGGAAAAAGTGTAACAGCCAGAAATACTGATTTCAACATGACTGAAAAGAAAGCACCTTCTGACGGTGTTATCACCGGCTATGGTGTTATTGACGGAAACCCTGTATATGTATATAGCCAGGATGTTTCTGTACTGAACGGAACCATTGGTGAAATGCATGCAAAGAAAATCGCCGGATTATATGATTTGGCTATGAAGACAGGGGCTCCGGTAATCGGTCTTCTGGACTGCGCCGGTATTCGTCTTCAGGAGGCAACCGATGCGCTTCATGCCTTTGGGGAAATCTATATGAAGCAGACCCTTGCTTCTGGTGTGATTCCGCAGATTACGGCTGTTTTTGGAACCTGCGGCGGCGGTCTTGCCATGTTCCCGGCACTTACAGACTTTACCTTTATGGAGGCAAAAAAGGGCAAATTATTCGTATGTGCGCCAAATGCGCTTGAAGGAAATGAAGTATCCAAATGCGATACAGCGGCAGCTTCTTTCCAGAGCCAGGAGACAGGCCTTGTGGATGTTGTCGCAGAGGAGGCAGAGCTGATTGCTAAGATCCGTACTCTGGTTTCCATGCTTCCTTCCAACAATGAGGATGATTCCTCTTATCTGGAATGCACAGACGATCTGAACCGTGTCTGCGAGAATCTTGAAAACTGCGCAGGAGATACGGCTCTTGCACTTTCTCAGATTGCTGATGAGCAGGAGTTCTTTGAGGTAAAGGGCGCTTATGGCAAAGATATGGTAACAGGCTTTTTGAAACTCAACGGAATGACAGTGGGCGCTGTTGCCAATAGAACAGAGATTTACGACGAGGAGGGCAAGGTCGCAGAGAGCTTCTCTGGAACCATTTCCTCAAGAGGAGCAAGAAAAGCAGCAGAGTTTGTGAAATTCTGTGACGCCTTCTCTATTCCTGTACTCACTCTCACAAACACAACTGGTTTTAAGGCAGATAAGTGCAATGAGAGAATGATGGCAAAATCTGTAGGCGAGATGATTTATGCGTTTGCCAATGCAACCGTTCCAAAGGTGAACGTGATTGTAGGCAAGGCTTATGGAAATGCCTATGTGGCCATGAACAGCAAGGCAATAGGCGCAGACCTGGTATATGCATGGCCAACAGCCGAGATTGGCATGCTGGATGCTGCTCTGGCAGCAAAAATCATGTACGCAGGCTCTGACGCTGAAACTCTGAAGGAGAAGGCAAAGGAATATGCTGCTCTTCAGTCCGGCGTGGAGACCGCTGCTGCCAGAGGCTATGTAGATACAATCATTGAACCTGCTGAGACAAGGAAATATGTAATCGCAGCTTTTGAAATGCTATTCACCAAGAGAGAAGAGCGTCCCGACAAGAAACACGGAACAGTTTAAGTGAGGTGGCGTATATGAAGCAGAGATTAAAAAAGATTCTGAGTGTGTGTATGGTAGCTTTCTGTACTGTTTCCTTTACCGCAGCTGTCAGTGCTGAGAACAAGCTGGATGAGACGACAGAGTCCATTCTGATAAGCACTGCCGAGGGACTTAGTGAAGCAATTGTGACTCTTACAGACGAGGACATTGAGGGCTATAAGACTTCCACAGACGATTTTACAGTAAATGCCATGGAAGTGTGGGAGAGCAGCAAGGACGAACTCGGAGAACTCGTGGAATTCGGGGAAACCACGGTTGAATACTCAGGCGGAACCTACACAGCCACAGTTCCAGCAGATTTTGAGAAGAGGGACGCAAGCTTTGTCTACATCTTTGACGAGCCTACAGCAGCGCCTACAGGCATGAGCATTGATATCGACTATCCAATGTCAGTTACCATGAAAAATGCGGCTGTTAATACGGTCATGGGTATTGGAACTGTGTTTGTAATGCTGATTTTCCTGAGCTTTGTGATTTACTTAATGGGTCAGACCGTTCAGAAATTCCAGAAGAAGCCGGAGAAAAAGTCAGCGCCTGCGCTTGCACCGGCACCAGCTGTAGCAGCTGCGGCTGAGGAGAAAGTGGACGATACAGAGCTGATTGCAGTTATTGCAGCAGCCATTGCAGCAGCAGAAGAAACCACGCCAGAGGGCTTTGTGGTGCGTTCTGTGCGTAAAGTAAACCGCAGAAAATGGTAATCAAACAGAAAATTTAGGAGGAATCTATCATGAAAAGCTATATTATCACTGTGAATGGAACAGAATATGAAGTTACTGTAGAAGAGACAGGAAGCGTATCTGCCCCTGCATCTGCACCAAAGGCAGCTCCAAAAGCCGCGCCAAAGGCAGCAGGCGGAGCCGGAGCTGTGAAGATCAACGCCTCTGTACCTGGAAAGGTATTAAAGGTTGTAGCTTCTGCCGGACAGGCAGTAAAGGCCGGCGACAGCGTTGTAATTCTAGAATCCATGAAAATGGAAATCCCGGTTGTTGCTCCCCAGGACGGCACCATTGCAAGCATCGATACATCAGAAGGCGCTGCAGTAGAAAATGGGGATACCTTGGCAACCATGAACTAAGATTGGAGGTAGACAAATGTCTAATATTGCAGAAATTCTGTCCAATCTCGTTCATCAGACGGCCTTCTTTAATCTTACCATTGGCAACTATGCCATGATTGTAGTGGCTTGTGTTTTCTTATATCTTGCGATTAAGAAGGAATATGAGCCTTTGCTTCTGGTTCCCATTGCTTTTGGTATGCTCCTGGTAAATATCTACCCGGACATTATGATAAGCCCTGAAGAAGCCTCTAATGGAGTGGGAGGACTGTTACACTATTTCTATTTACTGGATGAATGGAGTATTCTTCCGTCCCTGATTTTCCTGGGCGTAGGAGCCATGACAGACTTTGGTCCGCTGATTGCAAACCCCAAGAGCTTTCTTCTTGGAGCAGCCGCTCAGCTCGGTATCTATATGGCTTATTTCCTGGCAATCCTGATGGGCTTTAACGGCAAGGCAGCGGCAGCCATTTCCATTATCGGCGGCGCTGACGGACCTACCTCCATTTTCCTTGCAGGAAAGCTGGGGCAAACAACCCTGATGGGCCCCATTGCAGTGGCGGCGTATTCCTATATGTCCCTGGTTCCGATTATCCAGCCTCCGATTATGAAGATGTTCACCACAGAGGAGGAGAGAAAAATCAAGATGGAGCAGCTTCGTCCGGTATCCAAGCTTGAGAAGATTCTTTTCCCGGTTATCATCACAATCGTTGTGTGCCTGATTCTTCCAAGTACAGCTCCTCTGGTAGGTATGCTGATGCTGGGCAATCTGTTCCGTGAGTCTGGCGTTGTGAAGCAGCTTACTGAGACAGCGTCCAATGCCCTGATGTATATCGTGGTTATCCTTCTTGGTACTTCTGTAGGAGCTACCACCAGCGCAGAAGCCTTTCTGAATCTGAACACCATCAAGATCGTTGTTCTGGGGCTTATCGCCTTTGCCTTTGGTACTTTTGGCGGAGTTATCTTTGGTAAGATTATGTGCAAGGCAACCGGCGGCAAGATCAATCCTCTGATTGGCTCAGCAGGCGTATCTGCAGTTCCTATGGCAGCTCGTGTGTCCCAGAAGGTGGGAGCAGAGGCAGATCCTACGAACTTCCTTCTGATGCATGCAATGGGACCGAATGTGGCCGGTGTTATCGGTACAGCAGTAGCAGCCGGTACCTTTATGGCAATCTTCGGTGTGTAAGAGCCTGGTGCAGAAGAAACCGTAATTGTAAGATAGCAGATATAGAATGATGTAAGGGGAGAGGGCATCCTTTGCTTTTGGCATAAGGTGTGCGTCCCTCTTGCCCTGGTATCATAAAATAAAAGGAGAATAGAAATGGCAGAATTACAGAAAAAACCTGTTAAGATTATGGAAACAATTCTGCGAGATGCTCATCAGTCTCTGATTGCAACCAGAATGAGTACAGAGCAGATGCTTCCGATTGTTGATAAAATGGATAAGGTAGGCTATCATGCAGTAGAGTGCTGGGGCGGCGCTACCTTTGACGCCTCTCTTCGTTTCCTCCATGAGGATCCATGGGAGAGACTGCGTAAGTTCCGTGACGGCTTCAAAAATACAAAGCTGCAGATGCTGTTCCGCGGCCAGAATATTCTGGGCTATCGTCCTTATGCAGATGATGTGGTAGAGTATTTTGTACAGAAATCCGTTGCCAATGGTATTGATATCATCCGTATTTTTGACTGTATGAATGACCTGAGAAACCTGAAAACTGCTGTATCAGCAGCAAACAAGGAGCATGCACATGCACAGGTGGCTCTGTCCTACACACTTGGCGATGCTTATACACTGGAATACTGGACGAGTATGGCAAGACAGATTGAACAGATGGGTGCAGACTCTATCTGCATCAAGGATATGGCAGGACTTCTGCTTCCTTACAAGGCAACTGATCTTGTGAAGGCTCTGAAGGAAACCGTGAAGATTCCGATTGAGCTGCATACGCACTATACCTCTGGCGTTGCCTCCATGACCTACATGAAGGCGGTTGAGGCAGGCGTTGACATTATCGATACAGCAATGTCTCCGTTTGCACTGGGAACCTCTCAGCCGGCAACCGAGGTTATGGTAGAGACCTTTAAGGGAACTCCATATGACACAGGCCTTGACCAGACGCTTCTGGCAGAAATCGCCGACTACTTCCGTCCGATCCGTGACGAGGCTCTGGAGAGCGGCCTTCTGAATCCAAAGAACATGGGCGTAAACATCAAGACTCTTTTGTATCAGGTACCTGGCGGTATGCTTTCCAACCTGACCTCTCAGCTCAAAGAGCAGCACGCAGAGGACAAATTCTATGAGGTGCTTGAAGAAGTTCCGAGAGTACGTAAGGATCTTGGAGAGCCGCCTCTGGTAACACCATCTTCCCAGATCGTAGGTACACAGGCTGTGTTTAATGTGATCATGGGCGAGAGATACAAGATCGCTACAAAGGAAACAAAGGATGTTCTGTCCGGAAAATACGGCGCAACTGTGAAGCCGTTCAATCCTGAGGTACAGAAGAAATGCATCGGAGACGCAGAGGTAATTACCTGCCGTCCAGCTGATCTTCTGGATAATGAGCTTGAGAAGCTGGAGAGCGAGATGGCTCAGTACAAGGAGCAGGACGAGGATGTTCTGTCCTATGCTCTCTTCCCACAGGTTGCCATGGACTTCTTCAAATATCGTCAGGCACAGAAAACCGGCGTGGACGAGAAGGTCGCAGACACCAAAAATGGAGCATATCCTGTATAATCAGACAAACAGCGGCCGGGAATTTTTGCGAGTTTCCGGCCTTATAGAAGAGGGCTGCTTTGGCAGTCCTTTTCTTCTGCGTTTTTGCACATTGCGAAGCGTGCTGCTGTGAGCGCACTAAGCGGCAACAAAATATACTTTGACCCTTACACTATTCTATGCTATAATGAAACAAAATGCGCAGATATAGCCGATAGTCAGAAGAGAGAGAGGGAATTCCATCCATGAGTAAAATCGCCATTATAGGTGCAGGAGCCGCTGGAATGTTCTGCGCTGTTCATGCAGCAAGGAACGGACATGAGGTTCATGTTCTGGAGAAAAATGAAAAGTGCGGAAAAAAGCTCTATATCACAGGAAAGGGTCGGTGCAATCTGACAAATGCCTGCAGCACAGAGGAACTTTTTCCGGCAGTCGTATCAAATCCCAAATTTCTGTACAGTGCCTTTTATACCTGTACAAACAGGGATGTTATGGATTTTTTTGAGGATGCGGGGGTTTCTCTGAAGACTGAGCGAGGAGGAAGAGTTTTCCCTGTATCTGACCATTCCTCAGACATTATCCGTGTTCTGGAGAGAGAAATGAAAAAGGCAGGAGTGCAGGTATTTTTGCACACAGAGGTGGAGAGAATCCTGACAGAGAATGGCTTTGTACAGGGAGTTCTTCTGAAAAACGGACAAAAATGCTTTTACGATGCTGTTATTGTGGCCACAGGAGGCTGCTCCTATCAGACCACAGGCTCTACAGGAGATGGCCTGCGCTTTGCCGCAGAGCTTGGAATGAAGGTGACAGAGCCTCGCCCCTCTCTGGTTCCTCTTCTCACAGCAGAGGAATACATTCCATGCCTCCAGGGACTTTCTCTGAAAAATGTTGGCCTTTCTATTTATCAGGGAAAGAAAAAGCTCTATGAGGATTTTGGAGAGCTTTTGTTCACCCATTTTGGAGTAACAGGGCCGATGATTCTTTCGGCAAGCGCCAGAATCGGCAAAAAGCTGGAAAAGGGTTTCCTGAATGCTTATCTGGATTTGAAACCAGCTCTTACAGAGGAGCAGCTGGACGCTAGAATCCTCCGCGAGTTTGAGGAAGCTAAAAACAAGCAATTTAAGAACGTGATAGGCGTTCTCTTTCCTGCCTCTCTTACCCCTGTGATGCTGGAGCTTGGAGGAATTTCTCCTGACAAGAGGATTCATGATATTTCCAGGGAAGAGCGGCTTGCCTTTGTACGTCTGATAAAGGCCTTTCCCTTTACTATTACAGGCACAGGAGAGTTTAAGGAGGCTATTATTACAAGCGGGGGAGTCAGCGTAAAGGAGATTTGTCCCGGCACCATGGAAGCCAGAAAGATAAAAAATTTGTACTTTATTGGAGAGGTTCTGGATGTGGATGCAGTCACAGGGGGCTATAATCTTCAGATCGCCTGGTCAACAGCATATCTTGCTGCATCTGCCATTGAGGAAAATACCAAAAATTTAAAGGAGAAATAGATGATTGTCAATATTGCCATAGACGGTCCGGCAGGAGCCGGAAAGAGTACAATTGCAAAAAGAGTTGCAAAAGAGCTGTCGTTTATTTATGTGGACACAGGAGCCATGTACAGAGCTATGGCGCTGTATCTTTTAAGGGAGGGCGTGTCTGCTTCACAGCCTGAGCAGATTGCACGGGCCTGTGAAAATGCAAAGATTACGATAGTCTATGAGGATGGAGACCAGAGAATCCTTCTCTGCGGGGAGGATGTGACGCCCTGCCTTCGCACAGAAGAGGTAGGAAACATGGCGTCTGTAAGCAGCGCCCATCCAAGGGTCAGGGAGAAGCTGGTAGAGCTTCAGCAAAGGCTTGCCGCGGAAAGAAGCGTGGTCATGGACGGAAGGGATATTGGAACTGTGGTGCTTCCAGATGCTGCTGTGAAAATCTATCTCACGGCGAGCGCTCACATCAGAGCCCTCCGGCGGTTTGCGCAGTTGGAGCAAAAAGGAGAGAATCCCAGTCTTTTACAGATTGAGAAGGATATTGCAGACAGAGATACACGGGATATGACCAGAGAAATTTCCCCGCTTCGTCAGGCTGAGGATGCGATTCTTGTAGATTCCTCAGAGCTTGGAATTGAAGAAGTCGTAGAGAAAATTCTGGAGATTTTCAGGGAGAGGACAGGAGAGAGATGCAGGTAAGAACAGCGGCTTTGGCAGGCTTTTGTCCAGGTGTGAAGCGAGCGGTTGATAAGGTATATGAGCTGATTGCAGAGAGAGACAATCCTATTTTTACACTGGGTCCTATTATTCACAATGAAAGTGTTGTGGAGGACTTGGAGGCAAAGGGAGTGCGCGCCATTTCCCTCTCTGACCTTGACTCTCTTCCAGAGAACAGCACTGTGGTGATTCGCTCCCACGGAGTGGGAAAAAGCGTGTATGAGGAAATTGATAAAAGAAATCAGGAGTGCATTGACGTTACCTGTACCTTTGTGAAAAAGATTCACCATATTGTGGCAGAGAAAAGCAGAGAGGGATTTCTGGTGATTATTGTCGGAGACCCCAGGCATCCGGAGGTACAGGGAATCTGCGGATGGTGTGAGGGACCGCATCAGGTGATAAAAAGCAGAGAGGATGCCCAGGCTCTTTCTCTGGAAGGAATCGAAAAGGCATGTATTGTGTGCCAAACGACATTTAATTACAACAAATTTCAAGATTTAGTTGAAATTCTTGAGAAAAAGAGTTATGATAATACTGTTTTAAAAATTTTTAGTGTTTTGAACACCATTTGTAATGCTACCGAAAAACGGCAGAAGGAAGCAAAGCTTTTGGCCGGCGAGGTAGACACTATGCTGGTCATTGGCGGCCGGCATAGCTCGAATACGCAAAAGCTGTTCGAAATATGTAAAAAGGAATGTGGAAATACTTACTATATACAAACACCTGTTGACTTGGATTCTGCTATGTTCCAATCCAGTAGTTGCGTAGGTATTACAGCAGGGGCGTCCACCCCAAAGAAAATGATTGAGGAGGTTCAAGAACATGTCAGAGTTGAGTTTTGAACAGATGCTGGAAAATTCCGTAAAAACTATCAGAAATGGAGAAATCGTGCAGGGTACTGTCATTGATGTTAAGGATGAAGAAATCATTCTGAACATTGGTTACAAAGCGGACGGTATCATCACCAAGAGTGAGTATACCAACGATTCAGGCGTTGTATTGGCAGATTGTGTTCATGCAGGTGATACTATGGAAGCAAAAGTTCTGAAAGTGAATGACGGAGAAGGCCAGGTAATTCTTACTTATAAGAGACTGGCAGCAGAGAAGGGCAACAAACGTCTCGAGGAGGCATTTGAGAGCCATGAGGTGCTGAAGGCACCGGTAACTCAGGTATTGGAAGGCGGTTTATGCGTTGTTGTTGAGGAGACAAGAGTATTCATTCCGGCAAGCCTTGTATCTGATGTTTATGAGAGAGACCTGACCAAGTATGCAGGTCAGGAGATTGAATTTGTGATTACAGAGTTCAATCCAAGAAGAAGACGCATCATCGGAAACCGCAAGCAGCTTCTTATCGCAGCTAAGGCTGAGAAGCAGAAAGCGCTCATGGAGAGAATCCATCCAGGCGATGTGACAGAGGGCGTTGTAAAGAATGTAACTGATTTTGGCGCATTTATTGACCTGGGCGGAGCAGACGGTCTGCTTCATATTTCTGAGATGTCCTGGGGAAGAGTGGAGAACCCGAAGAAGGTATTCACTGTCGGCCAGAAGGTAAGAGTTTTAATCAAGGACATTAACGGAGATAAGATTGCACTTTCTCTGAAATTCCCGGAAGAGAACCCATGGCTGACTGCTGCTGAGGATTATGCAGCAGGCAATATTGTTTCTGGAAAAGTGGCACGTATGACAGACTTTGGTGCATTTGTAGAGCTGGCACCTGGCGTTGACGCCCTGCTTCATGTATCTCAGATTTCCAGAGAGCATGTTGCAAAGCCTTCTGATGTACTGAGCATTGGCCAGCAGATTCAGGCAAAGGTTGTGGACTTTAATGGCGAGGACAGAAAGATCAGCCTGAGCATGAAGGCTCTGGAGCAGGTTTCTGAGGAAGCATAAATTCGGGATATAAATCAGGAATGGAAATTTCCAAACCATGAAAAAGGAGCGGCATTGTCCGCTCCTTTTTTCATGCGCGATAAGTACGGACAGGGGAATTGGCTTCCTCTATTTGATCACGAGAGCGAGCGGAAAATTGTCAGCCAGAGAGGAAGATTTTTTCGGAGATATTCCTCTGCTTTTTTCGGGGACTTTACAAAGTCCTCATTGCAGGGAAACCAGGTATAGCAGGTCTCCCTGGACGCCGGAATCCGAAGCGATGCGTCCACACAGGAAATCAAAGCCCTATGCACGGCAGTGTCCTCAGACGGAAGATAAAAATATTGCTTATAATCCGGATATCTTTGCCTGAGCTGCCCATTGTGAAGCCGGAGTTCAATCTTCATGTGTACATCCTTGGCAGTCAGGGAGCTGTCTTCACACACAAAGGAAACTGGCCTTGGCAGGGCATGCTTTAAGCTGCAAAAGCAGCAAACCTGTTCTTGTTCCCTTTGTACCTGTTCTGTTTTAAATTCTCCATTCAAAAGAGCCGGATAAGAGAGAGCAGGAGTAAGCTCTGCAAGCCCCCTTAAATCCTCCTCATTATGTCCGAGAAGAGTCATAGAGATTTCTCTTGTCGGATGATGACAATATTTTTTGTATAGAGAAATACACGCTCCTCCATCGCAATGCATCCGCTTCTTATTGTCAAAAAGAAACTGTTCTATGTCTGGCTGTCTCATATGAGAGAGACCAAGAAGACCCTTGCAGGGGCAAAGCTTCTGATAAATATCCAGAGCTTCCATATCTGAGAAGGCAGGGAAAAGCCCATGCTTAAGAAGCCTGTGTTCGGTGAAGGGAATGTCAAATTTCTTTCCGTTATAATGTATAAGAAGAGAAAAGCTCTTGGAAAATTCCAGAAAGCCTTTCAGGATTTTTTCTTCCTCCCATGCTCCCTCTGCCATCCATTGTCTGAGATACATGGCATCATCCTTTACAAAGAGACAGCCAATCAAATAGATATGGCATCGCTCTCTGGAGAGACCAGTTGTCTCAATATCAAAGAAAAGTACTTTTTCAGGTCTGTGTGTGCAGAATTCCTGGATAGAGGAAAGGGTCTGCGGTTTTGGAAAAATTTTTTTTTCTATGTTCAGCATATTACATCTGCCTTTCTTTTTATGGTTATGCCATTTGCAATAAATGGATTTTTGTGCGCCCTGTGTTTCAGAAGCTATTATAACGTTTTTCTTGTTTGTGTGCAAATGCTGTTTGTCGTTTTCCTACTAGATAATAGTTGACAGAGTATTGACAAGGAAGTAAAATTAGATAAATAATAATGCAGTAAATGAGGAAGCTATTGGTGAAAATGCTATAAAACAGTATGAGGTGAAAATAAAAATGAGAGAAAAACAAATCCATAAAAGTGCTTTTTCAGGCGCAGCAGGAATTTTGCTGCTGCTTTTGGTGATTTTGTCTGTGAGCAGTCAGGCATGGGCAAGGGAGGGACAAATCCGGAGAATTGTGTCTGTGTCCATACAGGGTCCTCTGGTTCTGGCTGTACCCAAGGATATAGAAGCCTCCAAGCTAGGAGAGCGCCTGACAGAGATTAAGGTTCAGGTTGTATATGAGAACGGAGAGAAGGAGCTTTTCTCTCCAATATGGGAAACAGGAAGAATCGATATACAGAGAGTGGGACTGTATGAGGCAGAGGGAAGACTGTCTCTTCCAGAATACACGATCCTGGGAGAAGGAGTGTCTCTTCCAGAGCTTCGGGCTGTTGTATCTGTCCAGAAATGGGGAGAGCCGCAGATTTCAAGCTTTTATATGCTGGAAAATACAGACCTTTGCGTTTTCCCGTGGCTTAGCTATCCGGCAAGCGGCAAGATGGAGGCATGGCTTAGCAGAGATAATGGGGAATGGGAATGCCTCACAGAGGCAGGCACAGCCTCCTGTTATGAGGACGGACTTTATATGAGTACGCAGTGCCTTAGAAATGCTTCTGTGCATAGACTTCTGGTAGGCTACCCGGCAGGCCAGACAAAGGTGCTGCGGTTTTTGTACTGGGATGGGGCAATTCAGGTTTTGAGCTATGAAAGCGGATCCATGGAGGATGGTCCGGCGATTTCTCAAAACACGGAAATTCTTTCACTGGAGCCAGATATGGACACAGAGAGAGTTTTTGCATATGCTGCTGCTCCTGGGGCAGATTTAAGAGAATTTTACAAGGCTCTGGCAGAGATAGGTTTTAAAGGAAGCACAGAAGAAAGCTTCTGTGATACAGAGCAGAGTCCGGCCATCCATCTTTCTGTAAGATGGGATACATCAGGAATATATACGAATACACCTGGAGTATACCTGGTGCAGGGAACCTTAAAGGCGCCAGAGGGCTATTCCTTTGGCGAGGGAGTGTCTCTTCCCTCTGTCACTGCATATCTTAGTATCCAAAAAACAGAGGAGCCTCGGATGAATACCTATTATGCTCCTGATAAGGACAGCTTCTTCTTTCCTATGGTGATGGACAAAATCAATGCAAAGCAAAAGGATGAGGTTCATATCTTCCTCAGAGAAAATGAAAAGGAATGGAAGGATATTACAGAAGAGGGAGCCAGAACAGAAGAGAGCGGAATGACACTCAAGGCCTGCGTACTTAAGATGGGAAGCAGCTATGAGCTTTGCCTGGAATATGGAGAGGAGGATACTGGAATCTATTCTTTTGATTTTCAGGAGGGAAAGCTGGAAAATGGAAAATACATATGGGCCGGCAGAGACGGCATAAGAGTTACACCTGCGCCTGAGAGTCTGATACAGAAGATTGAGGAAGAAAACACAGCTGCCTATGGCTATACAGCAGGAAATACCTCTAGCTCCGCCTCTGGTTCTTCAACTTCCTCTTATCAATATTATACCTGGGAGGATTATGAGAAGGAAAAGAAAAAATATACTCAGAAAGAGGAGACTACATCGGGCATTACTTATACAGGAAGCAAAATAGCAGAGCTTTTAAAGGAACAGGGAGAGAGCGTTGCGTTTGAAGAAAATGGAAATATTGTTTATTTGACAAAGAATTTTCTGGAGGGTCTGGGACTTGGTGCAGACGAGACGGTGGAGGTAACACTGGAATCTAAAGAGGAGAGATGCCTTCGGCTTACAGTCAAGGCAAGAGGGGCTGTGGTTTCCGATATCGGAGAAACCACAGTAACTATGCCCCTGACTCTTCAGGAGGGAGAAGAAGGGGTCTTCCAGGTACTTGCAGAGGATGAAAGTATTCAGGGAGAGGCAACTGTGGATATGGAGCTTGGAACAGCATCCTTTACCATCAGCCGCACAGGAGAATATCGTCTGGAGGCTGTTGAGACTTCCTGGGAGGATTTCCCTACAGAAGGAATAAGCGACATACCGGTTATAGAGGATGAATTCCAAGGAGAGGAATTTATGGACGAAGAGCCTGAGAACATAGACTTTTCAGAGAACGAGCTTTTGGAAATGGATTCTGAGTCAGAAGAAGTCAAAGACGAAAGTCCGAAAACCTTTCCGGAATTTAATAAAAGATTTCTGCTCTTTATACCGGCAGTGCTTTTGGGAGTGGGAATCCTCGCGCTGATTCTCAGGAGAAAAAAGCATAAATAGGATTTGCCGGAAAAAGCAGACAGAGCTGCAAAATATGCGCAGCTGCCCATGAGAAGAGCAGTATGACTGCTGGTCAGAAGAGACTGGAACTCACGGGCAGCTGCATTATATTATAATATTTTTTTATACAAATAAATGTTCTGGACTTATAGGGAAAAATCTGCTATACTAAAAAAGTGATAATTTTCTACAAAATACCTTGATATGTCTGAAGATGGGTGCTTCCATGACGTATATTCTAAGGTATATACCGATAAAAGCACAAAGCTGCATCTGATAAAATGGCAAAATCTGCCGCAATTTCCTTACAAAAGACAAGAGAATATTGTGCGAAGAGAAAATGGAGGGACTAAAATGTTGAAAAACCGTACATTTTATGATGATGGAGCCTTTATGGAGGAAGAGTTTTTCGAGAAAATGACAGTTTTCAGAGAAAACGCGGTAAAGAGCCTGGAGAAGAAGGAGGGAAAGCTTGTCTGCGGTCTTACGAATTCCTATTTGTTTCGGGCAGTAATGCAGCAAAAGCCCAGAGTTCTGAAAGAATTTGTCCGCATGCTTTTGGAGGCCCCGAGAGGAACTCCCATATCGTGTACTGTTCTCAATCCTCTGGCACTGGGACTTCCTTCCTTTGAGAAGGAAAGAAATCTCCTGCTTGCAGTTCGTATTCCCGGCTTTTGGGAAGGAAGGGTGAGGATTGCTCTTCAGGTGCAATCACCAGGAAGTGAGACGGTTTTGTGCGCAGTTTTAAGGACAAGACAGGAGAAGGGAGAAAAAAGGCGCGGTTATGAATGTACGCAGTTTCAGAGAATGGCTCTTGAGACACTGGCGCTTACAGAGAACACGGATTCTTTGAGCAGAAGCGGCTTTGCCAGACTGTTTACTGCCAGCTCCTTTGAAGAGCTTAAGGCGCTCTCCAGTGAAACCCCTGTTTTCCTGGATGCGGCTCTTTCCTTAGCAGAGCTCAGTGCGCGCAGGGACGTATTGCTGCAATGTCTTGACAGTGAATATTTATGTCTTGAACAGGCCTACCAGAGCCTGATTCAAGAGTCAGTGAAAGAGGAAAGACAAAGGTATCACAAATTACAGGCGCTTCTTGCTTTTCAGAGAGAACTGCTTCACAGACAGGAAATCTGGAGGCAGAAAACAAAACCCGTCCATTGACAGAAGAGACACAATGACATAAAATAAAAAAGAACAGCCACTGCACAGGACTGTATCATTTTACAGGAGAAAAGAATATGAGAAGGAGAAAAAGAAGATTACTGGGAATTTTGATAAGCATAGCAGGAATTCTGATTGCAGCCTGTTTTCTTGGAGTACTGATTTACACGGAGATGATTCCCACAAAATATATGATTTTGGCAGGAGCCGTGCTGTTGGTGCTGCTGTTGGGAGGGGCCTTCCTTGTGTGGGACGCCAGACGTCATATCCGTTTTTGGATTGGAGCTGTGCTTCATGTGCTTTTGGCACTTGTTTTGATTGTTGGGGGCTTTTATATTTTCCAGACAAGAAATACTCTGTCAGATATTTCAGAGGTAGGTATGGACGCCGCTCAGATTGAGGTGTATGTTGACGCAGATAATGATGCAGTCTCTGTGGGAGATTTGAGGGACGGAACCTTTGGAGTTCTCAAAGACCTTGACAGAGCAAACACAAACGCTGTTGTGCAGCAGCTTGAGGAGGAATTCGGGAAAGATATTGAGATTACAGAATATGAGGGGCTTACTGAGCTGGTAGACGGGCTGCGCTCGGGTGAGACAGATGCTGTGCTGATGAATCAGGCCTATATAGAGCTTTTTGAAGAGGTAGAAGGCTATGAGCATGTGCAAGAGGAGATGCGCTCTGTGGCAACAGAGATGGTAAACAGTGTGACAGAGTCTGAGAAGAGTGGGGATGGAACAGAGCAGAAGGAATCGGTGCGCCGGGTTTCTACGCTCCAGTCAGGTGCTGACAGTGATACGCTGCTTGTCTACATAAGCGGAATTGATACCAGAGATAAATCAATGGTTGCCAGAAGCAGAAGTGATGTGAACATTGTGGCTGCGATTAATACCAAAACCAGACAGGTGCTTCTTATCAACACGCCGCGCGATTACTATGTTCCGCTCTCTATATCAGGGGGAATTCCTGACAAGCTGACACATGCTGGAATCTATGGCGTGGACGTGAGTATGGAGACTCTGGAGATGCTCTATGATATATCATTTGACTGTTATTTTCGCGTAAACTTCAGCGGCTTTGTGGATATTATTGATGCCCTGGGAGGAATTGACGTGTATTCAGATTATGAATTCAATTCTCAGAATTCGCCAGGGTATTATTTTCAGCAGGGCTTGAATCATATGGACGGGGAGACTGCTCTGGTGTTTTGCAGAGAGCGGTATTCCTTTGAGGAGGGAGACCGCCAGAGAGGAAAAAATCAGATGGCCGTGGTGTCGGGCGTTATCAATAAGGCGCTTACGCCGAGTATTCTCACTGGTTATACGTCTGTTCTGGAGGCTGTGAAGGGAAGCTTTGAAACCAATATTTCTTATAATAGAATTGCAAAGCTTGTAAAGGAACAGCTTGAGAGCGGAGGAGCTTGGAATGTGGTGACCTATAGTGTGGACGGCACCGGAGATTCCCAGAAGCCCTTTTCCATGAGTGTTCCAGCCTATGTCATGATTCCTGACCAGACAACAGTTGACAAGGCTAAGCAGCTGATAGAGCAGGTGGAAAACGGAGAAAGTATTCATCTGGACCTGTAGAAGACAGAATACAAAAGAACAGCTATTGATAGCTTGACAGAGCATCAATGGCTGTTTTTTGCATAGAAGAGCTTAAGCGCTTAACAATAAAATTTTGCGCAAAATAGGAAATTTTGGTTCTGGCTTGCCCGGGTTAGGAATTTTTGTAAAAACGTATCACAGAATCCAGCTGCGAGGACATATTGGCAAAAAGGAGGTCCACCAGCGCCAGGGCGCACATGGCTTCCACAACCACCACAGCCCTCGGAACAATAACAGGGTCGTGCCTTCCCTTGATTTCCAGAGAGATTTCTTCCTTATCCTGGTTTACAGTTGTCTGCGGTCTTGCAATGGATGGCGTTGGTTTGATGGATGCGCGAACAAGAATCTGGCTTCCGTCGCTGATTCCGCCCATGATTCCGCCCGCGTGATTGCTGGTCTTTATGACATGGCCGTCTTTCAGACAGAAACCGTCGTTGTCTTCAGAGCCTTTTAGAGAAGCCGCGCGGATTCCCTCTCCGATTTCTACTGCTTTTACAGCGCCTATGGACATGACTGCAGAGGCGAGCAGGGCGTCCAGCTTCTCAAAAACAGGTTCTCCAAGACCTGCGGGAACCCCGTCTATACGGCATTCAATGCTGCCGCCAGCAGAATCCAGGTTTTTTATGCAGGTCTCCAGATATTCAGAGGCTCTCTTGGCTGCCGCTGCATCTGGCATACAGAAGGGGTTCTGGGAAATTTCCGCAAAGTCAAAATTGTTGATTTCTACAGAACCTATGGAGCGAGTGTAGGCAGTAAAGGAAATGCCGAGCTGCTCCAGAATTTTAGCGGCAATGGCGCCTGCTGCTACCCTGCCTATGGTTTCTCTTCCTGAGCTTCTTCCGCCTCCTCTGTAGTCCCGGAAACCATATTTTTGGTCAAACGTATAATCTGCGTGTCCCGGACGATAGCTCTGGGCAATGTTTCCATAATCCCTGGAGCGCTGGTCCGTGTTTCGGACAAGCAGAGAGATAGGGGTACCGGTGGTTTTTCCCTCAAAGACTCCTGACAGAATTTCCACGCAGTCCCCTTCCTGTCTGGCAGTTGCATACCGGCTTTGGCCGGGCTTTCTTCTATTAAGATACTTCTGTATATCTTCCTCGCCCAGGGGAAGACCTGCCGGACAACCGTCGATGACAGCACCGAGCGCCTTGCCGTGCGATTCTCCCCAGGTAGTAACACGGAATCGTGTTCCAAATGTAGAGCCGTTCATAACAATCATCCTTTCTTTTGCAATCCGCCTATTTTTCAGCAGAAAATGGCTTCTTGCATATGTTTTTAGTGGGATTAAGGCTCGCAAAGCCTCCTGCAAGAATGCAGGCAGGAGGCTTTGCGGCCTTTTGCTCTTGATATCATAACGAATTTATTATAAAGGAACAGCAAGAAAAAGTAAATGGATAGAAAGAGATAAATAGGTTACTGTTCACGGGCGACTATTCCGCGAACAGTAACATAAATAGTAACGAAATTACCTGTAAACCCTGCTCGTTGACTTGACAAAGAGATTACCAGATTTTATAATGTTAGGTGTATTTTTGAAATTCGATAAGGCGGATGTTCTGCCCGACGGGGATTACGAATGTTCGCCTGACGCAGAAATACAAAGGATGATGAAGGGAAGTGAAATCATGGTAAATATCTATAAAACAATAGACGGACAGCTTCAGGAAATCTCACAACCGCAGGAAGGCTGCTGGATAGCCATGACAAACCCCACTGCCACTGAGATTTACGAGATGTCAGAGAAATTTCATATAGAGGTAGATGATCTGCGGGCGCCTCTGGATGAGGAAGAGCGTTCTCGTATTGAGGCAGAGGATAATTATACGCTGATTCTGGTGGACGTGCCGATTATTGAGGAACGCAATGACAAGGACTGGTATGGTACCATTCCTTTGGGCATTATTGTGACAGACAAAATGATTTTTACCATCTGTCTGGAAAAAAACCAGGTTATCAGCCGGTTTATGGAGGGAAGAGTCCGAAACTTTCATACCTATATGAAAACCCGCTTTATTCTTCAAATCCTGTATAGAAACGCCAGCGTTTATCTAAGATACCTGCGTATTATAGATAAGAAGAGCGAGCAAATCGAAGAAAAGCTGCATGTATCTACCAGAAATCAGGAGCTTTTGGAGCTTTTGGAGCTGGAGAAAACTCTGGTTTACTTTACAACGTCTCTGCGCTCTAATGAGGTGGTTCTGGAAAAGCTGATGAAAATGGACAGCATTAAGAAATATCCAGAGGATACAGACCTTTTGGAGGACGTCATCATTGAAAATAAGCAGGCTATTGAGATGGCAAATATTTACAGCGGAATTCTCAGCAGTATGACAGGGACCTTTGCATCGGTTATTTCCAACAACCTGAATATTGTCATGAAGGCTCTGGCTGCTATTACGATTGTGATGTCCATTCCCACCATCATTTCCAGCGCTTATGGAATGAATGTAAATCTGACGGGAATGCCCCTTTCAGACAGTCCGTGGGGATTTTTGATTATTAACCTGTGTTCTTTGGCGTTGTGTCTGATTGTGGCGATTGTACTGGTCAAAAAGCGCTTCTTTTGACAGCTGATGTGGAACGAGAAAGCAGCAAAGTGGATATTGTGTTCCTTGGATATTGGAAATATCTGCCGGATATGTTCGCTTTGCACCCTATTTTAAAGAAATGGAGCAGAATTATTTATGAACATTATCACAAAGCTGGAACGAAAATTCCATGGAAGAGGAATTCCGAACCTGACGATATGGATCATTGCATGCTATATTATCGGCTATGTTTTGCAGATTGTAAACCCGTCTATTTTTCAGTTTCTCTATCTTGACCCTGTGTATATTTTAAAGGGGCAGGTATGGAGGCTTGTCACCTGGGTTCTGGTGCCTCCGGGATCCTTTAGCTTTTTCACGATTATCACCCTGTTTTTCTATTACTCCATTGGCGTATCCATGGAGCGCACCTGGGGAGAATTTCGCTACAGCCTTTATATTATTTCTGGATTGATTTTTACCATTATAGGAGCTTTTTTCCTGTTTTTTATTATACTTCTGACTACCGGCGAGCGCTGCTCTGTTGGAAGCATATTTTCTACCTATTATGTAACAATGTCCATATTTCTTGCTTTTGCGGCAACCTATCCGGAAATGCAGGTGTTTTTGTATGGAATACTTCCCCTTAAGGTAAAGTGGATGGGCTTTATCTATGGGGCTGTGATTTTGTATGATTTGGTGACTTATATACGTAGGGGAGTGTGGTTTATGGCAATCCCGATGATAGCGTCTCTTCTTAACTTTATTATTTACTTTTTCTCAACCAGAAACTTAAGCAGATATAATCCAAAGGAAGTGAAGAGGCGGAGGGAATTCCGAAAGGCTATGCAGCCCTCTGGACGAATGAAGAGCCAGGGAGGAGCGATTACAAAGCACAAATGCGCAGTGTGCGGCCAGACAGAGCTGGATAATCCAGACTTGGAATTCCGTTTTTGCTCGAAATGCAATGGCAATTATGAATATTGCCAGAATCATTTATTTACTCACCAACATATCAAATAGGAGGTAACCCCATGAAAAAAAGAACCAAAATCATCTGTACCTTAGGCCCTGCGATTGCCAACAAGGAAATTCTGAAGTCCCTGATGCTCAATGGTATGGATCTGGCAAGATTGAATTTTTCCCATGGCACTCATGAGGAGCATGCAAAGAGAGTGGAAATGGTGAAGGAAGCAAGAGAGGAGCTTCAGATTCCTGTTGCCCTTGTTCTGGACACCAAGGGACCGGAGATTCGTACAGGAGTGCTTAAGGGAGGAGCAAAGGTAAGTCTTGAGGCAAATCAGATGTTTACTCTTACCACAGAGGACTGCGAGGGAGACAACACCAGAGTTTCCATTACCTACAAGACGCTGTACAAGGATGTTGTTCCTGGAAACACGATTCTGATTGACGACGGCTTAATTGGAATGACAGTAAAGGAAATCAAGGGTACTGATATTGTATGTCAGGTAGTAAACGGCGGTGAGCTTGGACAGCGTAAGGGCATTAATGTACCGAATGTAAAGGTAAAGCTTCCTGGAATGACAGAACAGGACAAGAAGGACATTCTGTTTGGCATTGGACAGGGCTTTGATTATATTGCAGCCTCCTTTGTAAGAAATGCAGAGGTTCTGTGGGAGATGAGAGAGCTTCTGGATGAGAACGGAGGAAAGGAAATCGGCATTATTGCAAAGATCGAGAATGCAGAGGGCGTGGAGAATATTGATGAGATTATCGAGGTCGCAGACGGCATCATGGTAGCCAGAGGCGACTTGGGCGTAGAGATTCCTGCAAGTCAGGTTCCGCACATCCAGAAACAGATTATTCAGAAATGCAATGAAAATTATGTTCCTGTTATCACTGCGACACAGATGCTGGATTCTATGATGAGAAATCCTCGTCCGACCAGAGCCGAGGTGACAGACGTTGCCAATGCCATCTACGATGGTACAGACGCCATCATGCTCTCCGGTGAGACGGCAGCAGGAAAATATCCGATAAAGGCTGTCCGTATGATGGTGGAGATCGCAGAGACAACGGAAAAATATGTGGACTATCAGAGCCACCGCAAAAACAGAAATATGTACCGTCAGAGTGCTGTTTCCAGCGCTGTCGGCCTTTCAGCTGTGACAACTGCTCAGGGACTTAAGGCTCAGGCCATTGTTACTCCTACGATTTCCGGAAAAACGGCTCTTCTGATTTCCAATTATCGCCCAGAGGTTCCGATTTATGCCATCACCCCGAACGAGGTGGTGCAACGCAGGCTTCAGCTTCTCTGGGGAGTAACTCCGCTAAAGGGTTATGAGAAGACCTCCACAGAGCTTATCATTGCCCATGCAATGAATACGGTAAGAAAGCATAAACTGGTTAACAAGGGCGACCTGGTTGTTTTTACAGCCGGAGACCCGGCAACCAATATTCGCTCTGGAGAGGGCGCAGTGACCAATATGCTGCATATTGTGGAAGCAAAATAGCCATGCTAAGGCGCCCTTGCAGCAATGAATTCGGCGTTTCCCTGACAAGAAAGAGAAGACACACATAGAGGAGATATTATTATGAAAAAACAACCATTTGTCACCCTGGAAAAGCTCCAGGAAATCACAAAAGAATACCCTACGCCCTTTCATCTTTATGATGAGAAGGGAATCCGTGAAAATGCCAGAGCCTTGCAGGAGGCATTTGCATGGAACAGAGGATTCCGTGAATTCTTTGCCGTGAAGGCAACGCCAAATCCCTACCTGATTCAGATTCTTCAGGAATATGGCTGCGGCTGTGACTGCTCGTCCATGACAGAGCTGATGCTGGCAAAGGCCATTGGCTGCAAAGAGGGGGAAATCATGTTTTCCTCCAATGACACGCCGGATGAGGAATTTAAGTACTGCCATGAAATCGGAGGAATCATCAACCTGGACGACATCACGCACATTGAGCATGTGGAAAAGGCAGTGGGAGCGATTCCGAAAACCATAAGCTGCCGCTATAATCCGGGAGGACTCTTCCAGATGAGCAACGGCATCATGGACAATCCAGGAGACGCCAAGTATGGTATGACGACCGAGCAGATTTTTGAAGCCTTCCGCATTCTCAAGGATAAGGGCGCCGAGAACTTTGGTATTCATGCTTTCCTTGCCAGCAATACGGTTACAAATGAATATTATCCTCTGCTGGCAAAGGTTCTTTTTGAGGTTGCAGTGAGGCTTCAGAAGGAAACGGGCGCGCACATTACCTTTATCAATCTTTCAGGCGGTATTGGAATCCCTTACAGGCCGGATCAGGAGCCAAACGACATCCGCCTTATCGGAGAGGGCGTGCGCAGAGTTTATGAAGAGGTTCTGATTCCGGCGGGAATGGGCGACGTTGCCATTTACACAGAGCTTGGACGCTTTATGATGGGACCCTACGGGTGTCTGGTGACAAAAGCTATTCATGAGAAACACATCCACAAGGAGTATATTGGCGTGGATGCCTGCGCAGTCAATCTGATGCGCCCTGCCATGTACGGCGCTTATCATCATATCACGGTTATGGGCAAGGAGAATGCGCCCTGTGACCACGTATATGATGTGACTGGCTCCCTGTGTGAGAACAATGATAAATTTGCCATTGACCGTGAGCTTCCTGAAATTGAGATAGGCGATTTGCTGGTTATCCATGATACAGGCGCACATGGCTTTGCCATGGGCTACAATTATAATGGCAAGCTCAAATCTGCCGAGCTTCTGCTGAAAGAGGATGGAAGCTTCCAGCTGATACGGCGCGCAGAGACTCCGAAGGATTACTTTGCTACCTTTGACTGCTTCCCTGTGTATGAGAAGCTTTTGGAGGACGCTTAAATTTGGCCATGTAAAAAACAGAGCATAAATACAGAGGGACATGATATCATGGATATGGTATCATGTCCCTCTGTGCTGCGGCAAATGAGTCTATTTCTGGCTTTTGTGCATGAGGGCTGTTTTGACAGGAGAATCTGCCAGAACCTTTTCCAGGTAGCTCTGATATTCTTCTCTGGAGCATAGATGTTTTTCATCCAGAGAGGCCAGATAATCCAGAAAAATGCTCAGAAACACTGGTTCTCGGAATAAAAGATAATTTTGCTTCCCATAACAATCCAAAAAGAGCAGATAGCCAACGCTGGCATTGACGCACAGATGAAAATTGTGAGGAAGCTCTTTTAAATTGCCTTGAAGCAGAAAGGAATACCCCAGTGAAAGATGGCTGTATAAGGAATGAAGCAGCCCAAAGCGATCTGAAAGAGAAAAGGGATGATAAAAATCATCGCCGATTTCCAGGAGCCTTCCAGAAGCAAGAAAGTCCAAAACCCCCTTTTGGGTATGATAAATACGCATGTTCTCATTGGAGAGCGTGCTTTTTCTCGAAGCAATGAAACTTTTAATAAAAGGAAGAAGCTTCTGCTTTTCCTCTTTATTCAGAATGATATATTTGCTTAGCATTTCATCTGTGATAAAGGGAATCAGGCAGGCCTCTGACTGAAGAACATAGGTCTGACTTGCGTACCAGTCCAGATTTCCCAGAATTTCGCATTCCTCTGCCACAGAGTCAATGGTCTGGAAAAGAGGACGGCACTTTTCCTTGTAATCCTCAAAAATCTTCCATAGCATAGATACCGTATCCTTTTCACGAATAAAGATGCCAGACTGGTAATCAGCAGTACAGAGAATCGCCTCGTCTTCCGTCAGAATAAAGCAGGGAAATCCATTGAAATTGTGGAAATGGGAGTCCAGGTTATCATAATAATAAAAAACATGGTAATCCAGAGCATTCATAAACACAGGAAGGATTTCTTCAAGATACAGGAGATTATAAAGCTTATGGTCTGAGGTGAACTGTAAGGCATTGCTCAGACAGAAAATGTGTGAAATTTCCACTGCGCTTTTGGGAGAAAGAGCAGCAGAGAGCAGACAGAACAAAAAATCATAATCTGGCTGTAAAAAGAGCGCAATTTTTCCCTGCTGTTTGTGTGTCTCACGAAGCAGCAAATGACAGACGCAGTTATTGATTTCCATGGAGGTGTGCAGGGCCTTGAAAATTTTCTCAGAGGAACAGGGAGACATGGCGCTTGCTGTTTCTCTGGCAAACAGCCCTTGATATTCTTGTCTATCTTTTGCAGGCTGGGGAAAATTTAAAATAAAGTCCTCTACGTTTTTTCTCTGATAGAATACATCCTCTCCGATTTTGAGAATATGGTAGGCCTCAAAAAAATCCTCTTCTTCCTTTGGAGTAAGATTCATAAAAGAGGCAAGCAGTTTTACATGCTCAGAGGAAGGAATTCTCTTGCCGCCGATATATTTATAAACAGTAGAGCGGTCAATTTTTGTGTGGTTAATCATGGCGGCAATAGAAATATGTTTGGTTTGAATGAATTCTTTTAATAGTTGGTCAAATGGAATCATGATAGTTACCTTATGTATGCTTAAATTTGGGGGAATTTTATTTATTCTATCAAATTATTCTATTGAAGTCCAGAATAAAAATATGTTCGGAGAATACTACAATAATTTCTGTGCTGTTATTTACAGCATGATGTTGGGGTTCCAAGGTCAGGAAGCCGATGCAAGCTTGCTTGCAAGAGGATTTTTGACCTTGGAACTCGCCAAAAACATGAGGAAGCAGTCATTTTTCGGAGAAACATGGGCGGATTACTTATGTTTTTGAAGATTGAGAGAATGCAAAGCACGGAACAATCCGGTATCAGAGAGGGCAAAAAGATAAGTATTTGAAAAAAACAGGAATATAGGAACCGCCGCGTGAGATTTTTTGAGTAAATAATGAAAAAATAATTTGCCCACAAGTTATGCCACTTATTGAAAAAAACTGGATGATATGTTATATTGTAAAAATATCAGTATTTTCTGAAAGTTCTTTTGGAAGACCTTGTCCACAGAGAATAGAACAAATGACCCTGGCTTGGGGAAATCGAGGGTAAGTTGTTGAAAAGAAGACACGAGGCTGGGCAGTATAAGGCGGACATGAAGGATCAGTATAGAAAGAGAAATGTAAAAGGCTCAAGAATAAAGAGGCCTGCCTTATGAGCCCTGAACAAAAGAAACAGGGAAAAACTGAAGAAACATCCGATTTTTTTCCGAGAAAGAGCAGTCTGTTTTGCCAGAGCTGGATGCTCGGAGAAAATTTCGGATGTTTCATTTTATAATGTATCAGCCAGAATGCCAATGTCTGTACCTGTCAGGCAACTTATAGAGATAAAATAAAAGAAGGAAGTGTTTTCTATGAAAACGCTTCCTTCTTTCGTGCCGATGGCCGGACTCGAACCGGCACGGTGTTACCCGCTTGATTTTGAGTCAAGTGCGTCTGCCAATTCCGCCACATCGGCAAAACAGGAGAATTCCTGTCCACTTGTTTATATTATCATACTGTTTTGAAAATGACAAGTATTTTTTTTGAAAAAAAACAAAAAATATGAATGAACAATCTTAAATGTTTATTAAATATAGAAGATACCTTTTGACAACAGAGAAAAACAGAGGTATAGTACTATCAATAGTAAATGCTATTTATGCTATAACAGAAAAAACGCAGTATCAGCCTGCAGCTGCTCACACAGCATTGTCCCGCAAATCTGTGATCAGGCGCGCGGCAGCTGGCAATGCTGAGTTATATGCTAAGAAGGGAGGAAACAATTTTGGATTTGAAAAATATGGGTAATAGAAGTACCGATTCAGGTCCGCATAAGAGACCGATTATCATTTATTATTTAATAGGCCTTCTTATTGTGATTCTGATAAATTCTCTTCTGGTTCCGTCTATTCGAGAGAGAAGCATTGTGGATACAGACTATACCACATTCCTTGAGAAGATTGCGCAGGGAAAAGTTTCAAAGGCTCAGGTAGATAAGAGCGATGATGTGATTTATTATGAAGTTGTTGAAGGAGGCAAGCAGATTATCTGCAAGACCGGACGCATGGATGATCCGGATTTGGTGAATCGGCTATACGCGGCGGGCGTGAGGCAGGCTTCTGTGATTCCGGCAAAGGAATCTCCGTGGATTGCTCTGATAATCGGGTATGTGCTTCCTATCGCGGCTATGGTGCTGCTGGGAAACTGGCTCAGCAAGAGAATGATGAAGTCCATGGGCGGAGGACCGGGAGGCATGATGTCCTTTGGAAAAAGCAATGCAAAGGTTTATGTAAAATCCTCCACAGGAATCAAATTCTCAGACGTGGCAGGAGAGGACGAGGCAAAAGACCTTCTCACAGAGATTGTAGACTATCTTCATAATCCTGACAAGTACCGGGAAATCGGTGCATCCATGCCAAAGGGAGCGCTTCTGGTAGGCCCTCCAGGAACAGGAAAGACTCTTCTTGCCAAGGCAGTGGCAGGGGAGGCAGAGGTTCCCTTTTTCTCGATTTCAGGTTCTGAGTTTGTGGAAATGTTTGTGGGTATGGGAGCTGCCAAGGTGCGCGACCTTTTTAAGCAGGCCAACGAGAAGGCTCCCTGTATTGTTTTTATTGATGAGATTGATACCATAGGAAAGAAACGTGACGGAGCCATGCCCGGAGGAAATGATGAGAGAGAGCAGACCTTGAATCAGCTTCTCACAGAGATGGATGGCTTTGACGGCTCAAAGGGAGTGGTAATTCTGGCGGCTACCAACCGTCCGGACTCTCTGGATCCGGCTCTTCTGCGTCCGGGACGGTTTGACAGGAGAATTCCTGTAGAGCTTCCAGATCTTCTGGGAAGAGAGGAAATCCTGAAGGTGCATGCCAAGAAGATTAAGGTTGCAGATAATGTTCGCTTTGACGAGATCGCAAAGGCGGCTTCCGGAGCTTCTGGAGCAGAGCTTGCGAACATTGTAAACGAGGCTGCCCTGCGTGCGGTTCGGGACGGCAGACGCTTTGCTACGCAGGCGGATTTTGAGGAGAGTATTGAGGTAGTTATTGCAGGCTACCAGAAGAAGAACAGGGTTCTTTCAAGCAAGGAGAAGCTTATTGTCTCCTACCATGAAATCGGTCATGCGCTTGTAGCTGCCAAGCAGACAGAATCAGCGCCTGTACACAAGATTACGATTATTCCCCGTACCTCTGGAGCCCTGGGCTATACCATGCAGGTGGATGAGCAGGAGCATTTCCTTATGACAAAGGAGGAGCTGGAGAACAAGATTGCAACGTTTACCGGAGGTCGGGCTGCTGAGGAGCTGATTTTCCACTCTATTACCACAGGAGCTGCCAATGATATTGAACAGGCGACCAAGCTTGCAAGAGCTATGATTTCCAGATATGGAATGAGCGATGAATTTGGAATGGTTGCCATGGAGACGGTTTCCAACCAGTATCTCGGAGGCGACGCTTCTCTGACCTGCTCCTTTGAGACACAGACGCTTCTGGACAAAAAGGTAGTAAACCTCATAAGCCGCCAGTATGACAAGGCATATAAAATCCTTGAGGAAAATATAGAAAAGCTCCATGAGCTGGCCAAATATTTATATGACAATGAGACAATTACCGGGGAAGAATTCATGGCAATTCTGAATCGGCCAAAGCTTGAGGCTGCCGCTTCTTATGGAGCATAGCTTCGCAAAAAAAACGACAGAGAAAACATGTTTTTTCTGTCGTTTTTTGCGTACTAAGCCTGGAAAAGGACTTAGCGTGCCTTATTCGTCCTCCATAAAAGCAAGAACCCTCTGATAGAATTCTGGCTTTGCCTTTTTCATAAAAACAGGCCGTCCATTTGGACCTAAGAAGCAGTGTCTGGAAATTCCGGTAGTACATAAGGCACCGTCCTTATGGTTTCGCACCTCATATGCGAGGGTAAGGCGAATTCCGTTGAATTCTTTGATAACAGCCGAGATATCCACAGTATCCCCGAAGCGAACCATGGAGCGGTACTGGCACTCTATTTCCAGAACAGGACTGATAATACCCTCCTCTTCAAGCCTCTCATAGGAATACCCCATCTGCTCCATCAGAAAGCAGCGGCACTCCTCAAACCAACGGATATAATTGGAGTGGTGGATAATGCCCATGCGGTCGGTTTCATAATACTGGGCCTTATGAGAATAAATCACAGGTTTCATAAATGTTTTCTCCTTTCAACGATTGTTGGCAGGGACTTGGGGCTGTCCCTGGAAAGTATTTTGCGAGACGTTTTTTGTGCCTCTTTGTGATTATAGCACAACTTGCCTTTTTGGTGGGATTGGGTTATACTAAGCATAGATTCTGTGTATCAATAGGGGAGTCAGCAAGTCCCCCACTCACCCCTTATTTCTCTGCGAAATGGAAGTGGGAGACTTGCTTGATACGCTAAAATACCGTTTGCCCCAACACTACATGATTCGGGAAGGCAGGGAAACAAATGATTAATTGTCAGGAAGCAGATGGAATGGTCGGAAGGTATGTGAATAATACGCTGACAGCAGAGGAGATGGAATTGTTTTTGGAGCATATCCGGGAATGTCCGAGGTGCATGGAGGAACTGGAAACAAGCTTTATTGTCCAGAAAGCGGTCGAGCAGCTGGAGAATGAGGACGATGATTCTACTCTGGATATAAAGCAGCTTCTGGAGATGGATATCAGAAAAAAAGAAGCAGCCATTAACAGAAGAAAAATCGGCCGTTTGATTGCTGGGATTTTTTTACTGCTTTTGCTTCTGCTGGTTCTGGTATTTCTGCTTACACTGGGAGCAGAGATTAAAAATATTCTTTTACTATAAGAACAGCAAAAGCAAAACGCTTTATAGACAACAAGGGGAAAATAAGGTGAAGAGGAAGAAAATAGGAGAAAATTAGTATCATGAATGAAAAAATTTTACTGATTGACGGTCACAGTATATTAAACAGAGCCTTTTATGGTTTGCCGGATTTAACGAATTCAGAGGGAAAGCACACGGGAGCTGTGTATGGCTTTCTGACAATCCTTTTTCGGATTCTGGAGGAGGAGAAGCCGGATTATCTGACAGTAGTGTTTGATCTCCACGCGCCGACCTTCCGGCATGAGATGTATCCAGACTATAAAGGCACCAGAAAGGGAATGCCAGAGGAACTGAGGGAGCAGGTGCCTCTGATAAAAGAGGTTCTGTGCGCTATGGGAATCTCTCTGGTCTCTCTTAAGGGCTATGAGGCGGATGATCTTCTGGGAACCCTGGCAAAGCGCAGCGAGGAGAGAGGACTTTCTGTCACTATTTTGTCCGGAGACAGAGACCTTCTGCAGCTTTGCACAGACCAGGTACTTGTCCGTATTCCAAAGACTGTTCGGGGGAAAACGGTTATTGAGGATTATCATCCGGCCGAGGTTTTTGAAAAATATGGAATTACTCCGTCCCAGGTAGTAGACTGGAAGGCTTTGATGGGAGATTCCTCTGACAATATTCCGGGAATTCCGGGCATAGGGGAGAAGACGGCTTCCAAGATTATTGGACAGTTTGGCTCCATTGACAATGCTATGGAGCATCTGGAGGAGATTAAGCCGAATCGTGCGAGAGAGGCAATGCGCGAGCATTTTGACCTTGCTGTGCTGAGCAGAAATCTGGCGGCCATTGACACAGAAAGCCCTCTGGAGTACAGCTATGACAATGCGCGTCTTGGCTCTTTGTATACGCCTGAGGCTTACAGGCTCTTTAAGCGTCTGGATTTTAAGAACCTGCTCTCACGCTTTGAGCGAGGCTCCGCAAAGGAGGAGAGAGAAGAGGACGAAATTTCAGCAAACTTTTTCACCTGCGACAGCTTAGAAGGAGCAAACGCCATTTTTCAGAAGGCAAAAGAGAAAAAATATGTGGGCGTTCAGGCATGGATAGAAAAAGGATATATTGATAGTGTGGCTGTGGCTTTGGACGAGACAGAGATTTATTATATGCCTACACGGATAAATGGGGATCTCACAGGGGACGAGCTGGGAGCAAGGCTTCTTGAGTTGTCGGGTCATGCTGTTTTGTGTTCCATGGATGTGAAGACTATGCTCAAAGGCATCCCAGTGGACAGTGATAAAAAGGTGTTTGATGTACAGGTAGCTGCCTATCTTTTGAATCCTCTGAAAGCCTCTTATCCGTATGACGCCATAGCAAAGGAATATCTGGGGCGGCTTTTTCCTTCCAGAGAAGAGCTTGTCGGGAGGAATCCTTCTGATATGGGGTTTGATGAAGAAGAGCTGGGAAAGCTCTCCTGCTATATGGCGTTTACCGCGCTTTCTTCCAGAGAGCCTCTGGAAAAGGCTCTTGAGGAGCAGGGAATGCTTTCTATATTCAGAGAGATGGAAATGCCTCTTATATTTACTCTAAATTCCATGGAGATGTATGGAATACGGGTGAAATCTCAGGAACTGAGGGATTATGGAGAAAAGCTGCAGGTGCGCATCAGAGAGCTGGAGGATTCCATTCATGAGCAGGCGGGTGAGAATTTTAACATTAATTCTCCCAAGCAGCTTGGAGTCATCCTCTTTGAAAAAATGGGGCTTCCAGGAGGAAAGAAAACCAAGACAGGCTACTCCACAGCAGCGGATATTCTGGAAAAGCTGTCTTCTGAATATCCGATTGTGAGAGATATCCTGGAATACAGACAGCTTACAAAGCTCAAATCCACTTATGTGGACGGATTGGTTCTGATGATTGCAAGGGACGGGCGGATTCATTCCACTTTTCATCAGACCATTACAGCAACAGGAAGAATCAGCAGCACAGACCCGAATCTGCAGAATATTCCGGTGCGCACAGAGCTTGGACGCCTTCTTCGCAAGGTATTTATCCCTGCCGAGGGTTATGTGTTCCTGGACGCCGATTATTCTCAGATTGAGCTTCGCGTACTGGCTCATATGTCAGAGGATGAGAAGCTGATTGGGGCTTACAAAGAAGCACAGGATATCCACAGGCTGACAGCTTCACAGGTTTTCCATGTTCCCTTTGAGGAGGTTACTTCTCTTCAAAGACGCAATGCAAAGGCTGTGAATTTTGGAATTGTGTATGGAATCAGTTCCTTTGGGCTTTCGCAGGATTTGAGTATTACCAGGAAGGAAGCCCAGGACTATATTCAGAAATACTTTGAAACCTACCCAAAGATAAAGGCCTTTCTTGAAAGCCTGGTGGCTGAAGGAAAAGAAAAGGGTTATGTGAGTACTATATTTGGGAGAAGACGCCCCATTCCGGAGCTGTCCTCCAGCAATTTTATGCAGCGGTCTTTTGGGGAGAGGGTTGCTATGAATTCACCAATACAGGGAACTGCTGCTGATATTATCAAGATTGCCATGAATCGCGTTTACGCGCGCCTGAAGGAAAAAAATCTAAAATCCAGATTGATTCTTCAGGTTCACGATGAACTCCTGATTGAAACTGCAAAGGATGAAATAGAAGAGGTAGGAAAAATTCTTACAGAGGAAATGCGCTCTGCTGCAGAGCTGTCTGTTGCTCTGGAGGTGGATATGCATGCAGGTGAAACCTGGTATGAGGCAAAATAAATTATCAAGAGTATGACAAATTCTTCTCGGAGGCAAAGATGAAGGTTATTGGAATTACAGGAGGAGTAGGTGCAGGGAAAAGCACAGTACTCCGATACATAAGGGAGCAGTTTAAGGCAAGGGTACTGCAGCTTGACGAGGCAGGACATAAGGTGATAGAACCTGGAGAGGACTGCTATTGTGAAATTCTGGAGCAATTCGGAGAGGAAGTTTTGCTTCCAGAGGGAAGAATTGACAGACAGGCTTTGGGAGAAATCGTCTTCAGAAATCAGAAAAAGCTCGAGATTTTGAACAGTCTGGTGCATCCAGCCGTGAAAAAATATGTCACAAAGGCGATAAGTCAGGCAGAACAGGATCGCTGCCCCTTGCTTATTTTGGAATCTGCTATTCTTTTTGATACAGATTATGATGCAATTTGCGATGAAGTATGGTATATTTATGCAGATGAGCCTGTGCGCATAGAAAGAATTCGAAAGGAAAGAGGATATTCTGAAGAACGAATAAGGGGAATCCTTGCAAATCAGGCTACAGAGGAATTTTTCAGAAGCAGGTGCAGCTATACAGTGGAGAATAACGGAGACTGGGAAGAGACCTGCAGACAGATTGACGAAAGGATAAAGCAGCTATGAGACTTTGCAGCATTGCCAGCGGAAGCAGCGGAAACTGTATCTATGCAGGCTCTGATGACTGCCATATTTTGGTGGATGTGGGAATCAGCAGAAAGAAAATTGAGGAAGGTCTTCGGACAGCAGATTTGACAGGAAGGGATGTGGATGGTATTCTCATTACGCACGAGCATTCGGATCATATGAAAGGACTGGGAGTATTCTTAAGAAAGTATCCGGTTCCAGTATATGGAACCTTTGGCACCTTGCATGCTATTTCTGAAATGTCTTGTGTAGGGAAAATCCCAGAGGGATTGTTTCATGAAATTCATGAGGAGGAATCCTTTTATATCAAGGACATTAAGGTACTGCCCTTTGCCATTTCTCATGATGCAGCTCAGCCTGTGGGCTATAGACTGGAATGCAGGGAAAAATCAGTAGGGATTGCCACAGACCTGGGAAAATATGATGATGCCATTGTGGAACATCTGCAAAATCTGGATGCTGTTCTTGTTGAGGCCAATCATGATATCCGTATGCTTGAGGTGGGAAGCTATCCCTATTATTTAAAGCAGAGAATTCTGGGGGACAGGGGACACCTTTCCAATGAAAACTGCGGAAGACTTCTGTGCCGACTGCTTCATGACCAGATGAAGGCAATCTTTCTGGGACACCTGAGCAAGGAGAATAATTATGAGCAGCTTGCTTATGAGACGGTTTGTTCAGAGGTGACTCTGGGAGACAATCCTTATCAATCAAAGGATTTTAAAATACAGGTAGCCCACAGAGACTGCCCGTCAGAATTGATTACCGTGTAGGAGGAAAAAAAGATGAAGAAAACCATCATTACTGTGGTAGGAAACGATACTGTAGGAATCATTGCAAGGGTGTGTACTTATCTGGCAGAGAACCAGGTAAATATTGAGGATATTTCTCAAACCATCATTCAAGGCTATTTTAATATGATGATGGTCACAGACACCAGCAAATCTTCCAAGGATGTGGGAACTCTGTCTCAGGAGCTGAAGGTTCTCGGCGATGAAATCGGAGTTGTTATCCGCTGCCAGCATGAAGATATTTTCAATAAGATGCATCGTATCTAAACAGATATTCTATAGTCAGGAGAAGGCAAAGAGTATGATAAATATTTTTGAGGTAAACGAGACAAATAAAATGATTGAGCAGGAAAATCTGGATGTGCGTACCATCACAATGGGAATCAGCCTTCTGGACTGCATCGATTCTGACCTGGAAAAGCTGTGCAGTAATATTTACACAAAAATCACAGAAAAGGCAAAGAACCTGGTAAGTACAGGAAGCGCGATTGAGATGGAGTATGGAATTCCGATTGTAAATAAGAGAATTTCTGTCACTCCGATTGCTCTGATTGGAGGAGCTGCCTGCAAGACGTCAGAGGATTTTGTTAAAATCGCAAAAACCCTGGACAGGGCTGCCAAGGAGGTTGGAGTAAACTTTCTCGGAGGATATTCTGCTCTGGTGAGCAAGGGAATGACCCCGGCAGACGAGCTTCTCATCCGTTCGATTCCAAAGGCTCTGGCAGCGACAGAGCGAGTGTGCAGCTCTGTGAATGTGGGTTCCACAAAAACAGGAATCGACATGGATGCTGTGAAGCTTATGGGGGAGATGGTCCTGGAGACAGCAAAGGAGACAAAGGAGCAGGATTCTCTGGGCTGTGCAAAGCTTGTGGTGTTCTGCAATGCACCGGACGACAACCCGTTCATGGCAGGCGCTTTTCATGGAGTCACAGAGGGAGACTGCATTATCAATGTGGGAGTCAGCGGCCCCGGAGTTGTGAAGACAGCCCTGGAGAAGGTTCGCGGCAAGGATTTTGAGACTCTGTGTGAGATGATTAAAAGGACAGCCTTTAAGGTGACACGTGTGGGACAGCTTGTGGCCCGTGAGGCATCTAAGAGGCTGAATGTCCCGTTTGGAATCATTGACCTTTCTCTGGCGCCTACGCCGGCAGTGGGAGACAGTGTGGCAGAAATTCTTGAGGAGATCGGTCTTGAGAGAGTCGGCGCCCCCGGAACAACAGCTGCTCTTGCGCTCTTGAACGACCAGGTGAAAAAGGGCGGTGTTATGGCCTCCACAGCAGTGGGCGGCTTAAGCGGCGCTTTTATTCCTGTGAGCGAGGATCAGGGAATGATTGATGCGGTAAATGCGGGCGCGCTCTCCATTGAGAAGCTGGAGGCCATGACCTGTGTCTGCTCGGTAGGTCTTGACATGATTGCCATTCCAGGAGATACCAGCGCTGCCACAATCGCCGGTATCATTGCAGACGAGGCAGCCATTGGAATGGTAAATCAGAAGACTACAGCTGTGAGAGTGATACCTGTTATTGGAAAGAATGTCGGTGAAACAGTGGAGTTTGGCGGACTTCTGGGCTATGCGCCGATTATGCCTGTAAATAGCTTTTCCTGTCAGTCCTTTGTGGACAGAGGAGGAAGAATTCCAGCGCCAATTCACAGCTTTAAGAACTAAGCAGGCCTTGCGCAGAAAACAAAAATCGTGTGCATCCCCTCAGAGGATACAGTGAACAGTAAATATATTTGCTGTTTACCGAAAAAAAATATTGACAAAAGCACTTCACTGAGCTAAAATGACAACAGTAAACCAGTGAGGAAGAGAAGTAAGCATTCGCGCAAAGCCACAGAGAGCGGGGAGAGGTGGAAGCCCGTGCCGAGCAGTCTGCTGAATGGACTTCTGAGGGCAGCCTGAAATCAGTCAGAGAGGCTTTGACAGGAGAGTAGGCGTTGTCGGGAACCGAACCCGTTATCAATCAGGAATGTATACTTATTGGAATAACAATATGCTTGTACATGAGAAAGTGGACGCTTCGTCAATTTGAGTGGTACCGCGATAATAAGATTTGCAGCTTATTACCGTCTCAAACAATGTGTTTGGGGCGGTTTTTTTGTGCGATAGGCCCGGAAAAGGGCTGCCGTGCTGCCACAAGAAACGGGCATCTTTTTTCCATGACAGCAGAAAGCCCCTGCCTGCCAGGTGCAGACAGGCAGCGCAAAAAGTCTATGGATGAAAAGGAGATTAAAGCAATGAAAAACAGAAAAGTAAAAATGACAGCAGCACTGGTACTTGCAGGTATGATGACGCTTTCCCCTATGACCGTCATGGCAGAGGAAGAAACCTACACCATTGGAATCGAGCAGTTTGCCGAGCATGGCTCTCTTGACAACTGCCGGGAAGGCTTTATTCAGGGACTGGCAGAGGAAGGCCTTGTAGAGGGAGAGAATCTGACGATTGACTATAAAAACGCAGCAGCAGATATGGCGGCAGCAGGGCAGATTTCTGATAACTTTGCCTCTGCAGGCGTGGACTTAATCTGCGGAATTGCAACTCCGAGCGCACAGAGCGCCTTTAATGCGGCAATGGATAAGGAAATTCCTGTCATCTATACAGCAGTGACAGACCCTGTGGCAGCAGAATTGGCAGACGAGGAGGGCAATGCACCGGGAGAGGTAACAGGAACCAGTGATAAGCTTCCGGTTGAGCTTCAGCTTGAGATGATTCGTGAAATGCTTCCAGAGGCAAAGACCATCGGTATCTTATATACAACCAGCGAGGCAAATTCAGAATCTGCAATCAAGGAATATGAGGCTCTGGTAGGAGAGTATGGCTTTGAACTGGAGACAGCAGGAATCACAGCAACCGCAGACATTCCTCTGGCAGCAGAAGGGCTCCTCTCAAAGGTAGACTGTCTCACAAATCTGACAGACAATACCGTAGTAAGCTCCCTTCCGACCATTCTTGAGATGGCGGGCGAGAAAAACATCCCGGTATTTGGAAGTGAGATTGAACAGGTGAAGATAGGCTGTCTGGCAGCAGAGGGGCTGGATTATGTGGCATTAGGCGTACAGACAGGCAAGATGGCGGCAAAGGTTCTCAAGGGAGAGGCAAAGGCTTCTGAGATTCCCTATGAGACCATTGAGGAGGCAGCTCTCTATATCAACGCAAAAGCAGCAGAAAACCTTGGAATAGAGGTTTCTGAGGAACTCACAGATAAGGCGGCAGAGGTTTACAACGAGATTACAGAATACACAGCAGAATAATCGAAAAGACGCCAGGGCTTTGGCTCTGGCTCCCCACTGGGGATTTTGAAATAATATTAGAGGGGCAGGAAACTATCATGGACTTTATTGTCACGATTCTGGAGCAGGGTCTGATTTACGGTATTTTGGCGCTGGGGCTTTTAATCACCTATAAAATATTGGATTTCCCGGATTTGACTGTGGACGGAAGCTTTCCCCTGGGAGCTGCGGTCAGTGCAGCGTTGATCACCAGGGGAATCAATCCTTATCTTACGCTTCTGGCGTCTTTTGGAGCAGGAGTGCTTGCCGGAATCTGTACAGGACTGATTCATGTAAAAGGCAAGGTTCGCGATCTTTTATCAGGAATTATCATGATGACTGCTCTGTGGACGCTGAACCTGAGAATTGCGGGAACCTCCAATGTCCCTCTTTTCTCAAAGGAAACAATTTTTAAAAATGAATTTTTAAGCACACATGTCCCCCAAAGCCTTTCACCCTATATCACTCTTCTTGTGACGCTGCTTTTGACGGTCATTGCAAAGTGCCTTCTGGACTGGTATCTGGGTACACAGTCAGGCTACCTTCTTTGCGCAGCAGGAGATAACCCGGTGCTCGTGACCTCTCTTGCAAAGGATCAGGGAATCGTGAAAATTCTGGGACTTGCCATTGCAAACGGACTGGTTTCTCTGGCCGGCTGTATTTTCTGCCAGGAGGAGAGAGTGTTTGAGATTTCCATGGGAACGGGCGCCATGGTTATCGGACTGGCAAGTGTGATTATCGGAACCAGTCTTTTTAGAAACCTTTCCTTTCTTAAAACAACCACAGCAGTTATCATTGGTTCTATTATTTACAAGGCCTGCGTGGCAGTGGCTATCCGGAACTTTGAGCCAAGAGATATGAAGCTGATTACAGCCGTATTATTTCTGGCAGTTCTGATTATCAGCATCGAGCGGAAAAGGAAGGTAAAGGGCAATGCTTGAGTTAAGAAATATTGAAAAATATTATAATCCGGGTACAGTCAATGAAATGTGCCTGTTTCACGGCTTTAACCTTAAAGTGGAGAAGGGAGAATTTGTGTCTGTGGTGGGAAGCAATGGCTCTGGAAAAACCTCCATGCTGAACATCATTTGCGGAAGTATTCCCATTGACAGGGGACAGATTCTCCTGGATGGAAAGGACATTACAAAGGAAAAGGAGTTCAGGAGAAACCGCCGAATCGGACGTGTGTATCAGAATCCTGCTCTTGGAACCTGTCCTGCCATGACGATTCTGGAGAACATGTCTCTGGCTGATAATAAGGGAAGTGTCTATGGCCTGAGAAGAGGCACGAATAAGGCAAGAACTGAATATTATCGGGAGCTTCTAGGGCAGCTCGGCCTTGGACTTGAGGATAAAATGGATGTAAAGGTAGGCTCTCTCTCAGGAGGCCAGAGACAGGCTATGGCGCTTCTCATGTCTACCATGACGCCGATAGAATTTCTGATTCTTGACGAACATACAGCTGCCCTTGACCCAAAGACAGCAGAGCTGATTATGCAGCTTACAGACAAGCTTGTAAAGGAAAAAAAGCTCACAACCATCATGGTAACGCACAATCTCCGCTATGCTGTGGAGTATGGAAATCGTCTTCTTATGATGCACCAGGGACAGGCTGTTCTGGATTTAAAGAGAGAGGAAAAGCAGGATATGAAGGTAGATGATATCCTCGCAAAATTCAATGAAATCAGCATTGAATGCGGTAATTAACGTATCAAGGAAGGGATGAGAACCCCTTCTGAGAAGCTGCGACAGCAGCTATACGGTTATGAGCAAGTAGCGAAGCGGATTGCGAATATCCGCTTGACTCCTTCCAGGAAAAGCCTTCCCCCTGAAGGGGAGGCTTACACAATGATAAATTTCTTCTGATATTCATGCACTCCTTTTCTTCCTGTCTTATCAGCTGCAACGCTTTCCCACAGCTGCGAAGCAAAAATATCACGCTGAAACATGCGTGCAGCTTCCCCTGACAATATCTTCTCTGCACGTGCAGGCTTGATAATCACAGGAAGCGGAGAATGGCTCTTAGCATAAGACAATACCTCTCCTGAACTGCGCCTCATCCCCAGAATCCTTATATATTCTGGCCTGGAAAACCGATTCTTCCTATGCACAAAAGCGTCTTCTGCATTCCCTTCCCATTCTTTTCCGAAATCAGAATTTTTTCTCCATTCCATGCCAAGCAGCACATGAAGAAGGCTTCGCTGAATTCTGGAATAGGTAAGCTCCTTTGTCTTCAAAAGCAGGGCAAACTGCGAAAAGGATTCAAATTCACCTAGCTGGCGATAGATTCGATTTGCCAGCTCTGGGTTCATATCCTGGTATTTGAGTATGCTCTGCCGATTTTCACGCAGCAAAGCATATTTCAAAAGCAATGACAGGTCGTCCGTATACACACATTCCCTCTCTCGCACAGCCTCTGCAAACAATTCAAATGCTTCCTTGGGAAGCTGAGATTTAAGCTCTGAGGTGCGCCTGCCGCTTTTCAGATGCTCTCTTATGGCAGAAGCAGAAGAAAAACCATCACAAAGATTTTTGTCATGGTATCCCCCTCCTTCCCTTTTTACAGTGACAGGAATGAGAGGGCTTTTAAGCCTGCAAATGGCCTTACAGTATTCTAGTCCAAGAATATTGTTGGGAGACGAAAGAAAAGCCCTAAGCTCCCTGTCAGAAGAAAACGGCTTTTCCTGCAAGGCTCCATTCTCAGAATGCAAAGCAGCAGAGAGGTATTCTGTCAGAGCCATGCTTCTTGCCTTTGGAAAGGAATATCCAAGCCGAAGGTTTTGCCTGAGGAGACTTTTGTACATACAGGGTTCTTCCTCCAGAATGCTGGAAATCACTGTAAAGGGGAAAATTCTGCCGTCTTCACTTCCAAAGCTCACATAATCTGCTCCAAGCTGTGTGAGAAGAGTTATCGCTCCATAGGCGAATCCCTCTGCGCTGGCACAGGAATATTCCACAGGAAGCTCTGCGACAGCATCTGCTCCGCATCGAAGCGCCATTTCTGCCCGAAGCTGCTTTGAGAGAAGGGCAGGAGCACCTCTCTGCACAAAGCTTCCGCTCATCACGACAATCACATAATCTGCTCCTGTGAGCTGCCTCGTCTTCTGTATGTGAAAGGCATGTCCCCTGTGAAGGGGATTATATTCTGCAATAATTCCGGCAATTTTCATGAATGTACCTCAAAAAATACGATTTTACAGGCATATTCTACCATGGAAACGCTTGAAATACAACCGTCATGGAGGTATAATAAACTATAGCTTTAACGTATCAAGCAAGTCTCCTGCTTCAATTTCATAGAGAAATAAGCGGTGAGTGGGGGATTTGCTTGTCTTGGAAGGGGCGAGGACCCCTTCTGAGAAGCTGCGATAGCAGCTATACGGTTGTGAGCAAGCAGCGAAGCGGATTGCGAATTTCCGCTTGACAGGAAATAAAGAAATCCTTGCAGCTTTTGATGTGCGGCTTAAGAAGCTTGTATCGAAACAAACAATTACGAAAGGAGCCATTTAATCATGGGATTTATTGATGTCATCAAAGACAGAGCCAGAGCGAATGTGAAAACAATTGTACTGCCGGAGACAGAGGATATGAGAACTCTGGAGGCAGCGGAAAAGGTATTAAAGGAAGGAATCGCCAAGGTTGTCCTGGTGGGCAATGAGGAGACTGTAAAGAAGAGTGCAGAAGAAGGAGGCTTTGATATCTCCGGCGCAGCTATTGTTGACCCGGCAACCTCTGAGAAGACACAGGGCTATATTGACAAGCTGGTAGAATTAAGACAGAAGAAGGGGATGACTCCTGAGAAGGCAAAGGATATTCTTCTGAATCAGTATCTGTACTATGGCGTTATGATGGTAAAGATGGGAGACGCAGACGGAATGGTTTCCGGTGCCTGCCACTCCACAGCCGATACCTTAAGACCATGCCTGCAGATCCTTAAGACAAAGCCAGGAACAAAGCTGGTATCTGCGTTCTTCCTGATGGTTGTTCCAAATTGCGAGTACGGTGCAGACGGTGCTTTTGTGTTTGCTGATTCCGGTCTTAACCAGAATCCGAATCCAGAAGAACTGGCAGCTATCGCAGCTTCCTCAGCAGAGTCCTTCCAGCAGCTGGTAGGCCAGGAGCCTGTAGTTGCGTTCCTGTCTCATTCCACAAAGGGAAGCGCAAAGCATGCAGATGTTGACAAGGTAGTAGAAGCAGTGAAGATTGCCAAGGAGCAGAGCCCAGAGCTGAAGCTTGACGGAGAATTTCAGCTGGATGCAGCGATTGTTCCGAGCGTTGGCGCTTCCAAGGCTCCGGGAAGCCCTGTTGCAGGTAAGGCAAACGTATTGATTTTCCCGGATCTGGATGCAGGAAATATCGGCTACAAGCTGGTACAGAGACTTGCAAAGGCAGAGGCCTATGGACCTATTACCCAGGGTATCGCAGCTCCGGTGAACGATCTGTCCCGCGGCTGCTCTGCGGATGATATTGTAGGCGTAGTAGCCATCACATCTGTACAGTGCCAGAAATAAAGCAAGAAAAGGCGTAATAATAGAAAAACAGGAGAATATATCATGAATGTATTAGTTATTAACTGCGGAAGCTCTTCCCTGAAGTATCAGCTGATCAATTCTGATACAGAGGCAGTTCTGGCAAAGGGTCTCTGCGAGCGTATTGGTATTGATGGAAGACTGGTTTACCAGAAGACAGGAAATGATAAGGAAGTAACCGAGGCTGCAATGCCTACTCATAAGGAAGCTATCCAGATGGTTCTGGACGCTCTGACAAATGCCAAGACAGGCGCAATCAAGAGCCTGGATCAGGTAAATGCTGTAGGTCATCGCGTGGTACATGGCGGAGAGAAATTTGCCTCCTCTGTAGTGATCAATGAAGAGGTCATTGCAGCCATTGAAGAATGCTCTGACCTGGCTCCTCTCCACAATCCGGCAAACCTGATTGGTATTCGTGTATGCTCTGAGCTGATGCCGACGGTTCCGCAGGTTGCAGTATTTGACACTGCTTTCCATCAGACCATGCCTGCAAAAGCATATCTGTACGGCCTTCCGATTGAATATTATAAGAACTACAAGGTAAGAAGATATGGCTTCCACGGAACCTCACACAGCTTTGTGTCCAAGCATGCAGCAGAGTTTTTGGGTCTTGACCTTGACAATTCCAAAATCATTGTATGCCACCTTGGAAACGGTTCCTCCATCAGCGCGGTAGTGAACGGCAAGTGCGTGGACACCACCATGGGCCTTACTCCTCTTGAGGGCGTTGTAATGGGAACACGGTCTGGAAATATTGACCCTGCCATCATGGAATACATTGCAAAGAAAGAAAATCTGGACATTGCAGGTATCATGAATGTGCTGAATAAGAAATCCGGTCTTCAGGGACTGTCCGGCGTATCCAGCGATATGCGTGATTTGGAGAGCGCAGCAGACAATGGAAACGAGGATGCAGCCAATGCAATGGAAGTTCTCTGCTATGGAATCGCCAAGTTTGTAGGCGGCTATGTGGCAGCTATGAACGGTGTGGATGCTATCGTGTTCACAGCAGGCATTGGTGAAAACTCTGGTACAGTTCGCTCCAAGGTAGCCTCCTATCTGGGATACCTGGGAATTGAACTGGATGCAGAGGCAAATGCAAAGCGCGGAGAGGATATGGTAATTTCTACTCCTGATTCCAAGGTTAAGGTTGCCGTTGTTCCTACAAACGAAGAGCTGGCAATCTGCCGCGAGACAGTGGCTCTGGTATAGACGCGTAATAAAATGAAGCAAATTACATAGGGAGAAAAGGGTGCTCTCAGCACCCTTTTCCTGTGCTTTTACAATAATATAAAAAATATTCGTTGACAAAATTCGTTTCCCTATGTATAATGAAAAAAGTGTGAATAGGAGATGCTATGCTGATTCATTTATTGGATGTGATTACCAATGAAGGGCGGAGAATCCAGAAAACTGCAGAGTTTACCATGGATGCTATTGCTTTTCAGCTGGGAACCTTTAGAGTAACTGACAAGAAACCGATAGAGCTTACCATTGCCAACACAGGAAACAAGACACTGGAGATTCAGTGCCATACAGATTTGAAGATAGCTATTCCCTGTGATCGGTGTCTGGAAGAGGTCATCGTGGATTTCCCCCTTTCTTTTGTGAGAAAAGTGGATATGAAGCTGACAGACGAAGAACGGATAAATGATTTGGATGAAAGCAGCTTTATCACAGGTACAGACCTGGATGTAGACCAGCTGGTCTGCCTTGAGGTACTGATGAGCTGGCCTTTGAAGGTTTTGTGCAGTCCTGACTGTAAGGGAATCTGCAGCCAGTGCGGGAAGAACCTAAACGACGGTCCCTGCGATTGCAAGGATGAGCCAAGGGATCCCCGTATGGCAGCTATCAGTGATATATTCAGCAAATTTAAGGAGGTGTAACGTATGTCCATCTGTCCAAAGAATAAAACTTCCAAAGCAAGAAGAGACAAGAGAAGAGCAAACTGGAAAATGAGCGCTCCGAACTTGGTAAAGTGCAATAAGTGCGGCGCTCTGATGATGCCTCACAGAGTATGCAAGGCTTGCGGAAGCTACAATAAGAAAGAGATCATCGCAATGGAAGAGGCTTAAACAGGCTGAGAAATCAGCTCATGCGAATGCTTCTGTATATCATACTCTGGTAAGTGATTGAGCGTGAGTTGAAAGGAAGAGGCATGAGAGCCGCAGTATGTGATAAAATGAGGGGGATTTTGGGGTTAGCCTGGAATCCCTCTGTTTTTATTTCCATAAATATGATATCAGGGTCAAAATACCTTTTGACCCTAACGGACATGGTTCGCCTGACGGCGAATGATCACCATAAATAAAGAAAAAGGAGGATGCAAGACTTAAAATGCCAAAATTCAGCGTAAAAAAACCATTGACTGTGTTTATGGCGGCAATTATTGTGATGATTCTGGGTATAGTGGCGTATACCAGAATGACCCCGGATTTGCTTCCAAATATTGACCTGCCCTATGTCATGGTCATGACGTCCTATCCTGGCGCAACGCCGGAGAAGGTGGAAACTGTAATCACAAAGCCCATGGAGCAGTCCATGGCAGCTTTGGAAAATGTGAAGGAGGTGCAGTCCATATCAAGTGCAAATGCATCTACATTGATTCTGGAATTCAATGAGGATGTGAACATGGACACAATAACTGTAGACATTTTGCAGAGCGTCAACATGATTCAAGGTTACTGGGACGACACAGTGGGCACCCCTGTTATTCTGAAGCTTAATCCGTCTATGCTTCCTGTGGCAGTGGCAGCAGTGAGCAGAGAAGGAATGGAACAGGCGGAGCTTTCTGCGTTTGTGGAGGACACCCTGATGAATAAGCTGGAGGGAACCAAAGGCGTGGCCAGCATCAGCACAACAGGACTTCTGGAGGAGAAGCTGAATGTGGTGATTCGTCAGGATAAAATCGACGCTGTAAACCAGAAGCTTAGAGACAGTATTGACAGGCAGATGGAGGCTGCGCAGGAAGCTGCCATGCCTGAAATAGATCCTGCTGTACTCTCTCAGATGATGACTGTGGATCAGGCGATTGCCATGGGCATGGATGTGAGCAGCATGACAATGGATGAGGCTCTCTCAAGCGGAATCAATGTCCTTGACATTACCCTTGAGGAGGCCAGGGAAAAAGGGCTGACAGCGATTGCGGACGCACTCTCTCAGGCAGAGGAGGCCAAAGAGGCGGCTTATCAGGCGGCAGACATAGGAAGCTTTGTAACAATGGACATGATTTCCAATATTCTCAAGGCTCAGAATTTCTCCATGCCAGCAGGCTATGTAGAACAGGACGGTGTTTCCTATCTGGTGAGTGTAGGAGATGAGATTGCCAGTGAAGAGGAAATGGGAAATCTTCTTCTTGCAGACACTGGGATCGAAGGAGCAGACCCTGTTTACCTCAAGGATGTTGCAGACATATTTATGACAGATAACTCTGCAGACACCTACGCAAAAATCAATGGAGAGGATGGAATTATATTGTCCTTTTCCAAGCAGTCTGACTATGCTACAGCAGAAACCTCCACAAACATTCTGGAGCGTTTCGAGGAGCTGGAGGGAGAATATGAGGGACTACACTTTACTTCCCTTATGGACCAGGGAGAATATATTTATCTGGTTATTGACTCTATCATGCAGAACCTTTTGCTTGGAGCGTTGTTTGCTATTATTATTCTGTTCCTGTTCCTGAAGGATATTCGCCCGACCTTTATTACTCTGTGCAGCATCCCCATCAGTGTGATATTTGCGTTTGTGCTTATGTATTTTTCCGGTATTTCTCTGAACATTATTTCCATGTCAGGACTTGCCATATCGGTAGGTATGCTTGTGGATAATTCTGTTGTTGTTATTGAAAACATTTATCGTCTCAAAGGAAAAGGCGTATCCTCTGTAAGAGCGGCAGTTTCCGGCGCGTCTCAGGTGGCAGGAGCAATCACAGCCTCCACACTTACGACGATCTGTGTGTTTGTGCCGATTGTTTTTGTGGAGGGAATTACCAGACAGCTCTTTGTAGATTTGGCGCTGACCATGGGCTATACCTTAATCGCCAGCCTCATTATAGCTTTGACGCTGGTTCCTGCCATGGCTTCGGGGATTCTGAAGAATGCTAAAGAGAAAAAGCACAGACTTTTTGACAGCTTTCTTGCAGGCTATAAGAAGCTTCTTACTCTGACGCTCAGGGCAAAGCCAGTGGTTCTGCTCCTGGCATTGGGACTTCTCATATTCAGCATATATGCTACCGTGCGCAAGGGCTTTTCCTTTATGCCGGATATGAGTATGCCGCAGCTGAGCATTTCCATGGAAATGCCGGAGAACGCTACCTTTGAGGAGACAGGGGAAATGGCTGACCAGGTGATGGAAAGAATTCTCTCTGTAGAGGAGGTAGAGACAGTAGGGGCTATGGCAGGAGGCTCTGATACCATGAGTTTGATGGGAGGAGGCTCCAGTACGCATACGGTCACAATGTACGCAATGCTGGATGAGGAGGCAGAACGTACGGGCAAGGAGATTGAAGAGGACATTCTTGCACTTTGTGAGGATCTTGATTGTACTGTCACAGCATCAAGCTCAGCAATGTCAGGCTCTTCCAGCATTCTTGGAAATGGAATCAGTATCCAGGTGCATGGAGACGATTTGGAAGAGCTTTCTCAGACAGCAAGAAGCGTTGCAGAGGTTTTAGAGGAGGTAGAGGGAACTGAGGAGGTTTCTGACGGAATAGAGGAAAGCAGCCCTGAGCTTCATTTTTCTGTGAAAAAGGATGAGGCCATGAAGCAGGGACTTACGGTTGCTCAGGTATATGCAGAAATCACAAAGCAGATGAGCGCAGAGACAGACGCAGCTTCTCTGACCTTTGACGGGGATGAGTATGATGTTGTTGTGCGCCAGGATGCAGTGAAAGAGCCAAACCTCGACGAAATCAAGGAAATGGAGCTTACGGTCACTGACAGGGAAGGTCAGGAAAGAACGATAAAAATCGGGGACATTGCACAGATTGAGGAAAAGGAAACTCTGGCTTCCATAAACAGAAGCAATCAGTCCAGATACCTGAATGTGACAGCTGGTATAGCAGATGGCTATAATGTCACGCTTGTGACAGACGCGGCAAAGGAGGCTCTGGATGAGGTGTCTTTGCCAAAGGGAGTATACCTTGAATTTTCTGGTGAAAATGAGACGATTATGGAATCCATGGAGCAGCTGGTACTTATGCTTCTCCTTGGCATTGTGTTCGTGTATATGATTATGGTAGCGCAGTTCCAGTCTCTTAAGTCTCCGTTTATCATTATGTTTACCATTCCTCTGGCCTTTACAGGAGGTCTTCTGGCTCTGCTTTTTGCAGATATGGAAATCAGCGTCATTGCCATGCTGGGCTTTGTCATGCTGAGCGGAATCATTGTAAACAATGGTATTGTGCTTGTGGACTACATTAACCAGCTCCGAATGGAGGGATGGGAGAAAAAGGAAGCAATTATTGAGGCCGGTGTGACCCGTATGCGTCCGATTCTCATGACCTCCATCACTACGATTCTGGGATTGTCTGTAATGGTAATCGGAATCGGAGGCACGAACAGCGGTGCAGAGATGATGCGTCCGCTGGCTCTTGTATGTATTGGAGGTCTTGTGTATGCTACTCTTCTTACACTGTTCGTGGTGCCAGCTCTTTATGATATCATGAATCGCGGAAAGATGAGAGTGATTTCCAAGGAGGATCTGGAGATCATTAAGGAATAAAAAAATAGGTGCGCTTGCTGCATATCAGGCGGCAAGCGCACAAAATATCAAAAGAAAACTTTAACGTATCAAGTATCAAGCAAGTAGCGAAGCGGATTGCGAAATTCCGCTTTAATCCTCCATAGCCTCGCGTATAAGCTTTACGCATGTCTGAATCTCTAATCTGGAGGAATCAAGGCACAGGTCATAATATCTGGAATCTCCGAATTTGGTAGATGTATGGTAAGAGCAGTATTTGGTTCGTTTTTTGTCAACCTTGCGGATTTCATCGGCAATTTCCTGCTCTGTACGTCCAGGCATTCTTTTCTTCATATTTTCCAGCCGCCAATCAAAGTCAGCATGAACGAACACATGCAGACTATGATCATATTCGCGGAGAATGGTATTAGCATTGCGTCCTACGATTACGCAGCTTCCCTTTTCCCCGATTTTCTTGATGATGTCTCTTTGAGCCTCAAAGACACGCTCACTTAAAGGACGGCTGTAGAAATCAAACAGGCTCTGGGTAAAGCCAAAGTGAATCGGAACATGCTCATCCCATTTCAGAATACTGTAAATGTCCACGTCGCCTTTTCCGGCCATCATGAGAATGAGTTCCTTGTCAAAATATTCAAATCCTGTCTCAGCGGCAAGCTCGGATCCGATGCTTCCGCCTCCTGCGCCGAATTCACGGCTGATTGTCACGATTTTTTTCATAAATAAAATCCTTTCGTTTGTCGTAGGCAGAAATCTACTGCCCTTGAGTGGTGGGAGTAGTCAAAAGACCTTTTGACCTCAACATCATTAATATATATACTACAATACTTTGCCTGGAAAAGCAATAGTATGGAAGTAAGCTTTCATATCTACCTTTATGGCAGGTGCAGGACCTGTCATGCAAAGGAAGGTATGAGCCTTTTACTTTACACCCGATTATTGTGCAAAATGAAAACTTCGTTATTGTTCACTACGTTCTCAGTAACGAGGCCAAAATTCCACCTATCCATACAGGCGGAAACTTTTTTCAGATAGTTTGCACAGGGAAGAGAGGCTGTGTATAATAGGGGAGAGGAACTTTTATTGCTGGAGGAAATTATATGAAAAAACAACTATTACGGGCAAAGTGGCAGCTCTGCCAGATTGGGACAGGAGACTGGATGGATGCCAGAGTTCCAGGCTCTGTCTTAGAAACACTGCTTTCTCATCATCGGGTCGAGAATCCTTATTATGGAAAAAATGAATACAAGGTAAGGGAGGAATTCAGGAAGGACTACCAATACCGCTGCGTGTTCACAATATCCGAGGACTATGCAAGGGAAGAACAGATAGATTTGGTGTTTTACTGTCTGGACACTCTTGCAGAAATCTTTGTAAATGGAAAAAAGGCAGGACAGGCCTGTAATATGCATCGAACCTGGAGATTTTCGATTAAGGAGCTGATTCATTCCGGAGAGAACGTTATGGAGATTTTTTTCTGTTCCCCGATTCAGTTTGTAGAAAGCTATGTCCCAGAGGAAAACAGAAAAATCACCATGGTGAATACGGGAACCATGTATGGAAGCCAGTATCTGCGCAAAGCGCACTCCATGTTTGGATGGGATTGGGGCGCGCAGCTTCCAGATATTGGAATTCTGCGACCAGTGGAACTCCAGGCTTATTCAGGGGCGCGTATCGCAGAGACAGAGATATTACAGAGACATGAAAAGGGCAAAGTGAAAGTAACGGTTCGCACGATTCTGGAGCTTTTCTCAGAAGAAGCATACCAGATAAAGGTGCAGCTTACATCCCCTGACGGACAAATAACTGCTGCAAAGGCAGATAAGGACGGAAACGTAGACTTTACAGTTGAACATCCACAGCTTTGGTGGCCTGTGGGATATGGAGAGCAGCCACTGTACCAGGTTCAGGTGCTTCTGGAACAGCAGGGAGAGTGCATAGAATCCAGAGATTATACCATAGGCCTTAGAACCATCACAGTCAGTCAGGACAGGGACGAATGGGGAAGCGAGTTTGCCCTCACAGTAAACGGCGTCAAGATTTTTACAAAAGGAGCCAACTACATTCCAGAGGACTGCATATATCCATGGATTACAAAGAAGCGCCTTGAGGAGCTTGTGGATGCTGCGCTTTTTGCAAACTTTAACTGTCTGCGTATCTGGGGCGGGGGCTATTATCCTGGGGATGACTTTTATGACCTGTGCGACAGAAAGGGAATTCTGCTCTGGCAGGATCTTATGTATGCCTGCAATATTTATGACCTGAATCCAGAGTTTATTCAAAATATAGAGGAGGAGACAAGAGACAATGTGAAACGTCTCCGTCACCATGCCTGTCTTGCCCTGTGGTGTGGGAACAATGAGATGGAGACAGCATGGCTGCACTGGGCAGAGACAAAAAATCATCCCTTGAGTCTTAAGAGAGATTATCTTCTTCAATTTGAATACATCCTCCCGAAAATTGTCGGGGAGTGCGATAAGCAGACCTTTTACTGGCCTTCCTCTCCAAGCAGCGGCGGAAGCTTTGACGACCCTGACAGTGAGAACCGGGGAGATGCCCATTATTGGGAGATATGGCATGGGCAGAAGCCATTTAGTGATTACCGGAAGCATTATTTCCGCTTTTGTTCAGAATTTGGTTTCCAGTCGTTCCCATCTATGAAGACCATCTGCTCTTTTGCAGAGGAGGAAGAGAGGAATATTTTCTCAGAGGTCATGGAAAGCCATCAGAAAAATCCTGCGGCAAACGGCAAGATTCTGTATTATCTTTCTGAAAACTTCCGTTACCCAAAGGATCTTCCCTCATTGGTGTATATCAGTCAGCTCATGCAGGGAATGGCTATGAAGACAGGAATCGACCACTGGAGGAGAAACCGTGGGAGGTGTATGGGAAGCTTGTACTGGCAATTCAATGATAACTGGCCGGTGGCAAGCTGGTCAAGCGTGGATTATTATGGACGCTACAAGGCTCTTCACTATATGGCAGCCAGGTTCTATGCTCCTCTTGCAGGAAGCATCAAAAGAGACGGCTCCTGTATAGAGGCATGGGCAGAGAATGAGACACAGGAGAACTGTACCTGCCAGGTTCAGATGCTGCTGCAGACCTTGAATTTTACAGTCCTCTATTCAGAGGCAAACGAGGTGGACGTGCCTGCGTTAAGCTCTGTGAGAGTTATGGACAGAGACTTTGCAGAACTGATTTCAGGAAGAGAAAATCAGGTATTTGTACAATGCGTGTTTGTGTTTGACCAGAAGGGAGAGAAGAAAAGAAGCACAGAGACAGAGCTGTTTGTTCCGTTTAAATATCTGAAGCTCAGAAAGCCAGATCTCAAAGCAGAGCTTGCCAGGGAAGATGGAGAGTACAGGATTACACTGACTTCCGATACTTTTACCCCGTTTGTGAATATTGATTTCGGGGAGAGGGACGCCATTCTCTCTGATAATTTCTTCTCTGTCACAGCTCCAGAGAAATATGTGGTGACAATCAAAAGCCTCAGAGAACCCGAAAATCCCAAGAAGAGCCTTGAGGAGGATCTGATTCTTCAGACAGTGCAGAGTACCTATTAAGTATGAAGGCAAGCTTTCGTATCTGCCTGCATGGCAGGTTCAGCATCTGCCATGCAGAGGAAAAAATGAAAAAGGCTGATGTAGAAAATGCTGCCGTACATGAGGAAAGGCCTCTGTGCGGCAGCATTTAACGTATCAAGCAAGTCCCCCATTTCAATTTTGCAGAGAAAGAAGCGTCTTGTCTGATCAGGTTTTCAGAACTTCTTCCAGGTGTCTGGGAAGAAGAGGATAAACAGCGGAAAGATCTCCAGACGCCCTGCAAGCATGTCAAAAATCAGCACACACTTGGAAAGCGGAGAAAACATTCCAAAGTTGCTGGTAGGGCCTACCAGCTCAAGACCAGGACCGATATTATTCAGGGTGGCAGCTACTGCCGTAAAATTCGTAACCAGGTCAAAATCATCAAAAGCAATCACCAGCACAGAAAAGGCGAACAGAAGAAAATAAAGCACAAAAAAGATGTTCGTAGAACGCACAACGTCGTGTCCTACTGCCTTTTTGTCCATTTTGACCTTCTTTACTGCATTGGGATGAAGGTACAGATGCACCTCCTTGCTGACAGTCTTTGCCAGAATGACAAGGCGGGAAACCTTCATTCCGCCTCCTGTGCTTCCCGCACAGGCGCCCACAAACATCAACATAACCAGAATTGTTCGGGAAGCCTGAGGCCATAGATTAAAGTCTGTGGTTGCAAAGCCTGTTGTGGTGATGATGGAGCCAACCTGAAAGGCTGCCTGCTGGAAGGCGGTAAGGATGCTGCCGAATATGGGACGTATATTCCAGGTAATCAGCAAAATCGCTGCCAGAATGATGAGCAGGTACCATCTTACCTCCTCCATTTCTGCTGCCTGATGCAATTTCTTTTTTAAAATAAAGAAATAAAAGTTAAAATTAACGCCAAAAAGAATCATAAACACAGTGATAACATTCTGGAGGTACACAGAATAGCCTGCCATGCTGTCGTTTTTGATACCAAAGCCTCCTGTTCCCGCTGTACCAAAGGCAGTTGTCAGAGTATCAAAGAGGGGCATTCCTCCGATGAGAAGAAGAACAATCTGCACACAGGTAAGCACAAAATAAATAAAATACAGGATCTTGGCAGTGGCCTGTACCTTGGGAACCAGCTTGCCAACAGAAGGACCTGGGCTTTCTGCTTTCATGAGGTTCATGGTGTGTCCGGAGGTAAGAGGAAGAAGAGTAAGGAGAAATACCAGAACTCCCATGCCTCCAATCCAGTGTGTAAAGCTTCTCCACATCAGCATACATTTTGGAAGAGCCTCCACGTCTGAGAGAATACTCGCTCCTGTGGTGGTAAAACCAGAAACCGTCTCAAACAGCGCATCAATTGGATGCGGAATACAGCCGCTCAGAATAAAGGGAAGCGATCCCATAGCGCTCAGGACAATCCAGCTAAGTCCAACGGTTACACAGCCCTCTCTTATATAGAAAACCTTATTTGTAGGCTTTCTGAGGATTAAGGGAAGCCCCACTGCAAGACAGATGACCATAGTGAAAACAAACCACCATCCCTCGCTCTCCTGAAAAAAGAGCGCAGTCACGGCAGGAATCAGCATAAAAACCGCCTCAAAGCTCAGAATCCATCCAAAAAGATAAATCATAATGGAACCATTCATAGCATTTGTTTTCTCCGATTATTTCAGGATATCCCGAATATCGTTCAATCCTTTCTCAGTAGTAACCACAACTACTGTATCTCCGATTTCGATTGTATCGTGTCCTCTGGGAATCCAAATTTTCCCTCGCCTGTTAATACAGCACAGAAGAAGATTCTTCTTGAGCGGAAGCTCTGACAGAGGAATTCCCACCACAGGAGAGTCGTGAATGGCAAATTCCAGAGCCTCTGCCCTGTTATCAAGGATATGATACAGAGTCTCTACATTGCTTCCAATGGAATTCTTCATGGCTCTCACATATTGAAGAATCGAGTCAGAGGTTATGTATTTGGGATAAATGACGCTTCCAATGTCCAGAGAGTCGATAATCTCGTCATAGGACAGGCGGTTTACCTTGGCAATCACCTTGGCATTGGTATGTGTTTTTACAAAAAGTCCCAGGAAAATATTTTCCTCGTCCAGGTCTGTAAGGGTGACAAAGGACTCTGCATGAGCCAATGCCTCCTCAGTCAGAAGGCGCCTGTCAGTGCCGTCTCCCTGGATGATGGTCGCCTTGGGAAGAAGTTCGCTGAGCTGTTCGCAGCGCTCCTTATTTTCCTCGATGATTTTGACTGAGATGTTCATGGCGAGGAGCTGAGACGCCAGATAATAAGCGGTTTTGCCCCCACCCACGATCATGGTGTTTTTTACCTGATTGGTCTTGAGACCGATTTTTCGGAAAAACTGGCTGGCCATTTTGGGAGAAGCAATAATGGACAGAAGGTCATTGTCTCTCAGAATAAAGGAGCCTCCTGGTATGAAGACAGAGTCGTTTCTCTCAACAACGCACACCAGAATATCACAGTGAAGCTTGTCTGTCATCTGGATAATAGAAAGACCGTCCAGACCGAATTCCGGCTTTACGCGGAATTTCAGGAGTTCTATTCTTCCTTTTGCAAAGGTATCAATGGTAATCGCAGAGGGAAAGCGAAGCAGACGGGAAATTTCCTGCGCTGCCGCATATTCTGGATTAATAATCATTGAAATACCAAGCCTTTCCTTGATAAAGGGTATTTCCTTGCTGTAAACAGGGTTTCTGACACGAGCAATGGTGTGGCATCTGCCTGTCTTTTGCGCAATCAGACAGCACAGAAGATTGACCTCGTCAGAGGCAGTGACAGCAATTAAAATATCTGCAGAGTCAATGCCTGCCTCCTCCAGAGTATTGATACTGGAACCGTTCCCTACGATTCCCATGACATCCATCTCACCGATAGCAGAGTTGATTTTCTCCTCATCTGTGTCAATCAGGGTTAAATCCGTATTCTCTTCACTCAGTCTTTCGGCTAGAGTGCGGCCTACCTTTCCGCAGCCGACAATAATAATGTGCATGTTATCCTCCGAATAAATTATATTGTATGGTACCAGAGCCAAAAGACCAGAAATATATTCGATCTTTGCGCTGCCGTTGCTTTTTATTATACCATTATCCTCTGGAATAGGGAACATGTATTTTCCTCCAAAATACAATTTTTGTGAATCTGCTGCTGTTTACTGCGTTCATACTAACCGTTACTGTTCCCTGCGTTCACAGCAATACGCTTCGCGATGCACAGAAATACCGCGAAATAGTCCCCGTAAACAGTAACTACTAACCATCTCCTTTACAATAATTTTTTACAAGTGTCTTGTCACATGACAATACATGTGTTATAATGGGGACGCTTTTATGAAAACCCTGAAGAAAAGAGGAAATAAAGACATGGATATTGCAGAGGAAATCCAGGTGCTGAAAAAAGAAAAAAATGCAGTGATTCTGGCGCATTATTATGTAGAGCCAGAAGTGCAGGAGATTGCAGACTATATAGGAGATTCCTTTTATCTGAGTAAGATAGCAGTAGGGCTGAAGCAGCAGACCATTGTTTTCTGCGGTGTAAGATTTATGGGAGAGAGCGCAAAGGTACTCAACCCTGAGAAGACAGTTCTCCTGCCGGATATGGAGGCAGATTGTCCCATGGCACATATGGCAGACGAGGAAGCGATTCAAAAGGTTCGAAAGGAATATCCCGATGCAGCAGTTGTCTGTTATATTAACTCCACAGCAAGTCTTAAGGAGCTGTCCGATGTGTGCGTGACCTCCGCAAATGCTGTGAAAATTGTGAAGGCTCTTCCAAACAAGCAGATCTATTTTATTCCGGACAAAAATCTGGCCCATTATATAGCATCTCAGGTACCTGAGAAGGAATTTATTTTTAACAAAGGCTTTTGCCCCACTCACGAGAGAATAGAAGCAAAAAGAATATGTCAGGCAAAGCAGCAGCATCCAAAGGCTCTGGTTCTCTCTCATCCAGAATGCGAAGAAGAGGTCTTAAAGCTCTCTGACTATATAGGAAGTACCTCCGGAATTATTCAGTATGCAGCAGAGAGTCCAAATGAGGAATTTATCATTTGCACAGAAAAGGGCGTGCGATATAAGCTTGAGAAAAATAATCCTGGAAAGAAATTTTATTTTCCAGAGCCTGTGCCAGTATGCCCGAATATGAAAAAGATAACTCTTGAAAAGGTGCTTCATGTGCTGAAAACAGGAGAGAATGAGGTTGAGGTGGAGGAGCGCCTGAGAATTGGTTCTAAAAAGCCTCTGGAGCGAATGCTCGATCTGGCTGCAAAATAAACGGACAGAATTCGCCCAAAGAGCGAATCGCTGTCATACATAAATGAAAGCAAGATACAAACAGATACAAAGCAAGAACAAAAAGACTGTTTTATGTCTAAAGCGCAGGAACAGTCTGACGGAGGAAAAGGAAATGGAAATGAAAGCAGATGTGGTAATTGTGGGATGCGGCGTGTCAGGCCTGTTTGCGGCTCTTAATCTTCCACGCGATAGGGATATTGTCATGATTACAAAATCTGACGCAGAGAGCAGCGATTCCTTTCTGGCACAGGGCGGAATCTGTGTGCTTAGAGACGAAGCAGACTATGTTTCCTATTTTGAGGATACCATGCGCGCCGGACACTATGAGAACCGAAAGGAGTCTGTAGACATTATGCTTCGCGGCTCAAGGGAGGTTATTGAAGATCTGGTTTCCTATGGCGTGGAGTTTGAGAAAAATGGGGATGACTTTGCCTATACAAGAGAGGGAGCGCACAGTAATCCGAGAATTCTTTATCACGAAGATATTACAGGAAAGGAAATCACAAGCAAGCTTCTTGCCAGAGTCCGTGAGCTTTCCAATGTACGTCTGATGGAATACACAGAGATGACAGATATCGTAGAAAAAGACGGATGCTGCCGTGGAATCATTGCAAAAGATAAAAATGGTCAATTTCCCGTCTATGCTGAAAATGTGATCCTTGCCACAGGAGGAATCGGAGGGCTGTACACGAATTCCACGAATTTTCCGCATCTGACAGGAGACGCCATTCGGATTGCAAAGGAGCATGGAATTCGTCTGGAGCATCTGGATTATGTGCAGATTCATCCCACTACCTTGTACTCTGAAAAGCCTGGCAGAAGATTTCTGATTTCTGAGTCTGTGCGTGGCGAGGGCGCAGTTCTCTATAATGCAAAGGGAGAACGGTTTGTGGATGAACTAAAGCCCAGAGATGTGGTTACTCATGCCATTGAAGAGCAGATGAAAAAGGAGGGAACAAAGCATGTATGGCTGTCTCTGGAAAGAATTGACAGAGAGACCATTTTAAAGCATTTTCCTAATATTTATCAGAGGTGTCTGGAAGAGGGCTATGATGCGACAAAGGAGTGGATTCCGGTAGTTCCTGCGCAGCATTATTTTATGGGAGGAATCTGGGTGGACAAGGACAGCCATACCTCTATGGACGGCTTGTATGCAGTAGGAGAGACAAGCTGCAATGGTGTACACGGAGCCAACCGCCTTGCGAGCAATTCCCTGCTTGAGAGCATTGTATTTGCCAAGCGGGCAGCCAAAAGGATTGCAGCAGGCGTGAAATAATGTCCATTCATTCCAGATTGCCTGCGGCAATGGAATTTTGGCTTGTATGTCTCGGGATTTTGGCATATACATGCCAAAACACCTCGCGGGACAGTAGTCGTGTGAACACTAACGGAACAGTAACTTTATGGAAAAAGCACTGGCCATATCATAGAAAAAGGAGTAGAATGAGAATATGAATCAGATTACAATGACATTACAGGCAGATCATCTTATTTTAGAGGCGCTAAGGGAGGATATCTCCAGCGAAGATGTAACCACCAATGCTGTGATGAAGGAGGCAGTACCCGGTCAGGTAGAACTTATCTGCAAGCAGGATGGAATTATAGCAGGGCTTCAGGTATTTTGCAGGGTATTTGAGCTTCTTGATGCAGATGTGCAGGCAGAGCTTTTCTGCAAGGACGGCGACGAGGTCAAGAAGGGTCAGCTTATGGGTGTTATAAAAGGAGACATCCGCGTCCTTCTCTCAGGAGAGAGAGTTGCTCTGAATTACCTCCAGAGAATGAGCGGAATTGCCACCTACACACATTCTGTTGCAAAGCTTTTGGAGGAAAGCAATACCAGACTTCTTGACACCAGAAAGACCACTCCGAATATGCGGATTTTTGAGAAGTACGCGGTTCGCGTGGGAGGGGGCTACAATCACCGCTATAATCTGTCAGACGGCGTCCTGCTCAAAGACAACCACATCGGAGCAGCAGGAAGCGTCACAAAAGCAGTACAGATGGCAAAGGATTATGCTCCCTTTGTGCGCAAGATAGAGGTAGAGGTAGAGAACCTGGACATGGTGAGAGAGGCAGTGGAAGCAGGGGCAGATATTATTATGCTTGACAATATGACTCCAGAGGAAATGAAGGAGGCTATTCGTATCATAGATGGAAGAGCGCAGACAGAGTGTTCTGGAAATGTCACTAAGGAAAATATCTCCAGACTGACTGCCCTTGGCGTGGACTTTATCTCCAGCGGAGCCCTGACTCACTCAGCGCCGATTCTTGATATCTCCATGAAAAATCTTCATGCAATCTGAGAGAAAGCAAAACAGGAAAGAGAGGGAATATTGTGTTGACAGGTACGCAGCGCAGGCAGGAGATCGTGAATCAGATAAAAGGCTCAGAGGTTCCAGTTCCAGGAAAGGAACTGGCCAGGAGGTACGAGGTGAGCAGACAGGTGATTGTGCAGGATATTGCACTGATTCGAGCGTCGGGCCATGACATTCTCTCTACAAACAGGGGCTATATCCTGAATGCACCACCCACAGTCAGCCGAACCTTTAAGGTAAGCCACACAGATGAGCAGGTGGAAGACGAGCTTACTTCTATTGTGGACTTGGGAGGCACAGTGGTAAATGTGATGATTAACCACAAGATTTATGGAAAAATCGAGGCAGGTCTTCAGATTAATTCCAGAAGAAAGGTGGAAGAATTCATGACAGGTCTGCGCACAGGAAAATCGAGTCCTCTGAAAAATATCACCTCTAATTATCATTATCATATCATAGAGGCGGATTCTGAGCATACCCTGGATATGATAGAGGAAATGCTCAGAAAAAAGGGATTTCTTGTGGAAAGTTAGAGATTTGGCAGGAGAAGAGCTTTCAAAAAGAAGGCCCTTCTCCTGTTTTTTAATCAAATATCCCTTATTGAGGATACACCAGTCTGTCCTCTGTAATATGATACAGAACCTCCAGATATTTGCGCGCCAGGAAGTTTGCCATGGGAAGGTTCATATCCAGGTAATTCCCACAGTCCCTCGGAGCTGCTCCCGGAACCTCGCCGCGGAAATCGCGGATGAATTCAAAGGTTTCAATGACAACAGGAAGAATGTCTCTGGAGGAGAGATCCCCCTTTACAAGCATATAATTTCCTGTGCGGCAGCCCATGGGTCCCCAGTAAATCAGGCGCTCTCCCCACTGCGGATGCGAGCGGAGAAAGGTTGCAGCCAGATGCTCAATGGTGTGAAGCTCTGCTGTATTCATGACAGGCTCCTCATTTGGGGAGGTCATGCGAATATCAAAGGTAGTAATCACCTCGTCTCCGACAGAATCCTTTCTGGACACATAGATTCCGGGCTGAAGACGAATATGGTCAATGGTAAAGCTTGGAATTTTTTTCATAAATAAAATCCTTTCTGAAATGTCCCCGACTGCTTAGGCATAAATAGGAAGCAGTCCCGGTTATATTATGCTTTCATTGAAAGCCCTGCCCACATCACCGGATACGTTCAGGAAAGCCTACCTTTTTCTGAACCTTGCGAAGGGTCTTGTTTGCATAGTAGTTCGCCTTCTCGGCATTTTCCTTGATAATGGAATCAATATAAGCCTTGTCCTTTGACAGGCGTGCAAACTCATCCTGAAGGGGTTTAAGCACACTGATAACAGCTTCCCCGACGGCTATTTTAAATTCTCCATAGCCCCTGCCTTCAAATTCAAGAACCGTTTCCTCAGGAGTTTTGCCTGTGCAGGCGCTGTAAATATTAATCAGGTTTTTAAGTCCGGGCTGCTCGTCTCTGTAGCAGATATGAGCTTCGCAGTCTGTGACAGCGCGCTTGCATTTGCGCATAATGGTGTCTGGGTCGTCCATGAGGTAAATGCTGCCGTTTACATTTTCATCAGACTTGGACATCTTCTTGGAAGGGTCCTGAAGGCTTGCAATTTTTGCGCCGACCTTGCCGATATAGGCCTCTGGAACAGTGAATACGTTTCCATAAATATTATTAAAGCGCTCGGCAAGATTCCGGGTAAGCTCCAGGTGCTGCATTTGGTCAATTCCTACAGGAACAACGTCTGCCTGATACAGCAGAATATCAGCGGCCATAAGGACAGGATAGGTAAAAAGTCCGGCATTAATATTGTCTGCATGCTTGGCTGCCTTGTCCTTGAACTGGGTCATGCGGTTCAGCTCGCCCATGTAGGTGTAGCAGTTTAAAATCCATGCCAGCTCTGCGTGTGCAGATACATGGGATTGGTAGTAAATACAGTTTTTCTTTGGGTCAAGTCCTGCTGCGATATACAGAGTCAGAAGATTTCTTGCCCTTCTGCGAAGCTCGGCAGGATCCTGGCGCACGGTGATGGAGTGTTCGTCCACCACGCTGTAGAAGCATTCATACTCATCGCTTAATGTCAGCCAGTTTTTTAACGCCCCCAGGTAATTGCCAAGAGTCAGATTTCCTGTGGCCTGCATACCGCTGAACAATACTTTTTTTCCATCTATCATAGTCCTATTCCTCCGTCCTTATCAGAGACACGCAAAAGGCGTGTCCGAAAAATTCTATGAAGCCTTCTGCACTCCTGCTCTGCGCAGAAAAGCTATAAAAAAGCGCAGTCTGTGAGCAGGGGCATCTGGTTTCAATGTTCAGTGTATCATTGCAGTAAAGCAAAGTCAAACAAATTTCCGGGATTTTGCGGTATTTCTGTGTTACTGTTCACGCGGTTGCTATTGTGCGAGGCGTTTTCGCGCCGTAAGCATACAACTGTGAAAGTTTGGACACAAATGGAAATTTTTCTTGTCTATCTTGTAGGGATGTCCTATAATTAAGATTCAGTAAGAAATGGGAGGAAGAAAGCCATGAAACGAAAATTTTTGCCTGCCTTCTGTACGGTAGCTCTGTGCGCTGCAATGCTGGCAGGATGTGCAGATACAAAAGAAAAGCAAGGTACACAGACAGCCAGTGAGACCGCGGACGCAGAGGAGGAATCTCCCTTTGCAGACGACACGGAGTCATTGACAGACGAGGATATGGAGGCTGTACAGACTTCTGAGGAGAATGGAGACGCTTCTGAGGAGGAGCTGGAGGTCTCAGACGAGGAGGTGGATCCTGCACAGGAAGAAGCATCGGACAGTCAGAACCAGGCTTCACAGGATGAGGCTGGCGATTCTTCTGAGAAGGGAACAGAGGCAGAGGACGGTCTTTACCATGCGCAGATAACGATTAAGGACTATGGAGTGATTTCAGTGGAGCTGGACGCCAATGCCGCCCCTCTGACAGTAGAAAACTTTGTAAAGCTTGCAAAGGAAGGGTTTTATGATGGCCTGACCTTTCATCGGATTATAGACGGCTTTATGATTCAGGGTGGAGATCCTCTTGGAGACGGAACCGGAGGCTCTGATGAGACGATTAAGGGAGAGTTTGCCTCTAATGGCGTGGAAAACAGTATTTCACACAAGAGAGGAACAATCTCCATGGCCAGAAGCACAGACCCGGACAGCGCAAGCTCTCAGTTCTTTATCATGCATGAGGATGCAGACTATCTGGACGGAGAATATGCGGGCTTTGGACATGTGACAGAGGGCATGGAGGTTGTAGACGCTATCTGCGCGGACGCAGAGCCAGTGGATAACAACGGAAACATTGCAAAGGATAAGCAGCCGGTGATTGAGAGCATTATTGTGGAGGAAAACTGACAGCTATTTTTGACACAGCAGTGACTTTGCAGAGGGGCTGTCATTAAGGCGCTTTAGCAAAGCTTTATGACTAGCGCTGGAATCGGAGGATAGTTGGGACGGTTGTAATAGCTGGAGAGGATAACCAGATAATCCTTTGGATCAAGCTCCTTCAGCCATTTCAGCACAGCGTCCTGCTCTTCAAAGCCAGTATCGCCTCCGCGGTAGATGCACAGGGAAAGGAGACCTCCCTTCTTCAGAAGCTTCAGGGAGAGTTCCAGAGCCTGAAGACTGGTGGAAGCGTGGGTGGATTTGCTGTGATCTCCTCCTGGGAGATAGCCGAAATTAAATACAATGCAGGAGACGGTTCCCACAAGGGCATAATCGGCCATCTGTGTGTGCGAACACAAAAGCAGACGGTAATTGCGCGGAGCTTTTTCCTGTTCAAGGAGGGTCTGCGTGTGAAGCAGGGCCTCCTTTTGGATGTCAAAGGCATAGACAAGACCCTCTTCTCCTGCCAGAAAGGAGAGCAGCAGTGTGTCGTGTCCATTTCCCATGGTAGCGTCTATGCAGACGTCTCCGGGCTTTACCTGTTCCTTTATAAAGCCGCGGCACCATTCTGTAATCGGAATATTTTTCATAAATAGAATCCTTTCGCTGTGGTACGCAAAACCTTCCTTTTTTTGTGTAGCATGAAACAGGCTTGTCCCCTTTTGCATAAATAAAAGAAAAGTTCTGTGAAATTGATATATTTTCAAAGGAAAATCATTGCTTATATCATAGCGGATTTTCAGCAGTAAATCAATAGGCGCTGTTGTTTGTCCGCATACTTGGGGCGAGAGGATGTTTATCTGTGTTCAAAGGATTGTCATGGAAAGCAGCAGATATATATTTTTGAAAAATATAGGACAATACGTTGCATTTGTCATGGAAATGCGATTATAATACTTGTAAAAAAACAGGATTTGCACCCGGAAACTTATTTTCGGGTGTGATTTGGGAGGAAATATGATTTTAGCGATTGATATAGGAAACACAAACATTGTAATCGGAGGAGTGGAGAAAAATAAAACCTTTTTTATTGAGAGGGTTTCCACTGTACACACAAAAACAGAGCTGGAGTATGCGATAGATATTAAGAATATCCTGGATATTAATGAGATTTCTCCGGAAATGATCGAGGGGGGCATTGTATGTTCTGTGGTTCCGCAGATTACGAACAGTCTTCGCATAGCTGCTGAGAAAATTTTAAAAAAGGAAATTTTGGTAGTGGGTCCGGGACTGAAAACAGGTCTTAATATTCTTATTGATTTTCCAGGACAGCTGGGAAGCGATTTGGTGGCAGATTCTGTGGCAGGCGTTGCAGAATATCCCTGTCCGCAGATTATTTTTGATATGGGTACGGCCACAACGGTCTGCGTGATTGACAGCAAAAAGAATTATATAGGAGGAATGATTTATCCGGGGCTTCGGGTTTCTCTGGATGCGCTCACAGCCAGAGCAGCGCAGCTTCAGGGAGTGGGACTGGATTTCCCGAAGAGAATCGTGGGAAAGAATACGATTGACTGCATGAAGAGCGGCATTCTCTACAGCAATGCCTCTGCCATAGATGGAATTATCCAGAGAATCCAGGAGGAGCTTGGAGAAAAGGCCACGGTCATTGCCACCGGAGGGCTGGCAAAAAAGGTGGTGCCTCTGTGCAAAGAGAAGATTATTCTGGACGAGGATTTGCTTCTGAAGGGTATGCTGACCATCTATGAGAAAAACATAAAGAAAGCGTGAAAGACTCTCAAAGTGAGCCTTTGGCAGAGCTTTCTGGCTATGCAGGCAGCTTAGTCCTCAGACAGAAAAGCCCTTCTCATATCCTCTGGAACAGGCGCCTGAAAAATAAGAGCCTTTCCTGTAATCGGATGTCTGAATACAAGCTGATAGGAGTGCAGCGCCTGCCTATGAATATGGGAAAAATTCGGGTTATATAGGAAATCTCCTGTCAGAGGAAAGCCGAGATGCTTCATGTGAACGCGAATCTGGTGTGTGCGTCCGCTTTCCAGATGAAGCTCCAGGAGGGAGAGACCGTTATGGAAATCGAGCCTTTGAAAATGTGTACAGGCAGATTCTCCTGTCTTGTAATTGACTTCTCTGAGAATCGCAGAGCTGTCCACACGCGCAATGGGAGCCTGGATGGTGCCGGACAGAGGCGTCTTTCCTTCAGCAAGAGCCAGATAGGTTCTGTGAATCTCTCTGGCCTTCATCTGCGCAGACAAAACGGCAGCGCTCAGAGCATTTTTTGCAAGGATGAGGGCTCCGGTGGTATCTCTGTCCAGACGGTTGATGCAGCGGAAAACATAGGCTTCGCCCTTCTGGGCATAATACCATGCCACTCCGTTTGCAAGAGTATTTTCATAATTGCCCACAGAGGGATGGATGGGAGTATCGGCAGCCTTGTTGAGAACCAGAATGTCCTCGTCCTCATAGAGAATATGGAGAGGCATGAAAACCGGCGGGATTTTCTCAGACGCCTTTTCATCCGCAAGGCGCACACGGATACAATCGCCAACGCCAAGAAGAGCGTGTCCTCTGGCTATTCCATTGTTCAGAAGCAGACTGCCGGGAGAAGTCTTGAAGCCTGTAAGCATGTGCCTGGAATACCCCTTAGCACGCAGAAAATCAAGGAGAGTCTGCCCTGCCTCTGCTTCCTGAATCTGATAGATAAATATGCGCTCCATAAGAACCCCCTCCCTTCTGGCTGCCCTTGTTTTTTACTGAAAAGCTTCTGCTCATCTGCGCTTACGACAGCACTGAAAGAGCTTTGCAGCCTACTATACCACAATTCGTTGACTTTTTCCATAAGAGATTATATAATCTCTTATGGAAGGAAAAAGTTAAAGAAGGAATGGCTCTGGAAGCAGGTGGAAATCCTGCACAAGTCCGTTACTGTCATAGTCAGATACATCCGTTCTTTCTGGAAACGGGGGGTTCCTGCGGCAACCGGGACGCTCCAGGAGAAACAGCAAGGGGTTGTCATGCATGGCAGCCTCTCTTTTTTATGCGCGATAAGCCCGGCAGGCGGCTGCCATGCTTGCATGAGCAGACATTTGCCGGGCAGCGGACAGCGAACAGCGGCGACTGTGAGCTGCCCGCAGTATCGCGGTGGATAAGGGAACTGGCTTTCCCTATCCGATTGTTTGAAGCAGGGAGGATCCATATGGCGCATCAGACAGGACTGGAAGACAGGTATGTAATAAAAAACAACAGGAAAATGAGGCTAGGCTATACCACTGGCTCCTGCGCTGCTGCAGCAGCAGGGGGAGCTGCCAGAATGCTCCTTCTTGGAGGGGAGCTTTCAGAAATTGAGCTTCTCACTCCAAAGGGGATTCTTCTGAATCTGGAGCTTTTGGACATTACAAGAGGGGAGAATTCTGTGAGCTGCGCTGTGAGAAAGGACGCTGGAGACGACCCGGATACAACAGACGGGATTCTTGTATATGCCTGCGTGAAGAGGCGCACAGACGGAAAAATATGCATTGACGGCGGCGAGGGCGTGGGAAGAGTCACAAAGCCCGGACTCTGGCAGAAGATAGGAGAGGCCGCTATCAACCGGGTTCCAATGGCAATGATTCAAAGAGCCTGCGAGGAGGCCTGCGAGGCAGCAGACTATGAGGGAGGCCTTACGGTTCTTATTTCAGTTCCGGAAGGGGCCAAGAGGGCAAAGAAAACCTTTAATCCAAGGCTTGGAATTGAAGGCGGAATTTCCATTCTTGGAAGTAGCGGAATTGTAGAACCCATGAGCGAGAGCGCTTTGATTGAGAGTATTCGGGTGGAAATGGCGCAGAAGAAGTCGCAGGGAGAGGAGTATCTTCTGGTGACTCCGGGAAATTATGGCGCAGACTACCTCAGAGAGCATATGAGTCTTCCATTTGAAAAAAATATGAAGTGCAGCAATTACGTAGGAGAGGCCATAGACATGGCTGTGAATATGGGGATTAAGGGAATTCTTTTTGTCTCCCACATAGGAAAATTTGTGAAGGTGGGAGCCGGGATTATGAATACCCATTCCCATAGTGCGGACGCAAGGCTGGAGGTGCTGTCCGCCTGCGCCGTGCGTGCTGGAGGAGATCTCTCCACGGCAAGAAGGGTTCTGGAATGCAGCACAACAGACGAAGCTCTTGACTGCCTCGCAGAGGGAGGAATTCTGGAAAAATCCATGGAAATCCTTCTTAAAAAAATACAATTTTATCTGGATCATCGTTCTTATGAACAGATTCTTTTGGGGGCAGTAATTTTCTCCAATGAAAGGGGCTTTCTCGGTATGACGCCCCGTGCAGGAGAACTTATAGAACGGCTCCAGAGCGTAAATAAAATGCAGACGGATTGCTGAGATACCAGGGCCAAGGGGTCAAAAGGCTGGCGAAAGCCTGCTGGCAGGAGGAGCTTTGATCTTGGACTCTGTCAAAAACATAAAAGTAAGCGGAGGAACTTTAAGATGAAGGGAAAATTATATGGCGTAGGAGTAGGCCCCGGAGATCCGGAGCTTCTTACGCTCAAGGCGCTGCGGCTGGTGAAGGAGGCGCAGATCATTGTTGTGCCGGGAGAAAAAGCAGAAGACAGCGTGGCCTATAAGATTGTAAAGGGAGCCTATGAGGCTCTTGACAAAAAGGAGCTTCTTGCCATTCCCATGCCTATGACAAAGAATGCAGAGCTTCTGGAAAAATATCATGCAGAGGCAGCAGAAAGGATAAGAGCATGTCTGGATGAGGGCAAGCAGGTAGTTTTTCTCACTTTGGGAGATCCGACTGTGTATTCGACTTATCTGTATGTTCATAAGAGAATTACGGACATGGGATATGACACAGAGATCGTGAGCGGAATTACCTCCTTTTGCGCTGTGGCGGCAAGACTGAATCAGGGGCTTGTGGAAAAGGCGCAGCCTTTGCATGTGCTTCCGGCGTCCTATCAGATAGAGGAAGGATTAAAGCTTCCCGGAACAAAGGTTCTTATGAAGGCAGGAAAAAAGCTGTCTGCTGTAAAGGCGCAGATGCAGGCTCTTGGAGAAACAGGAATGATGATTGAAAACTGCGGTATGCCAGATGAGAGAATCTATAAATCTCTGGAGGAAATCCCGGATACAGCAAGCTACTATTCACTCATTATTGTAAAGTAAAAGCTGCCTGTGAACGCAGGGAACAGCGGCTTTTATTTTCACCTATGGCGCTGTCCGCGCAGGCAGATATGTCCGTTTGGAGGAGGAAAGTTCAATGATACATTTTGTAGGAGCAGGAAGCGGGGCTGCTGATTTGATTACAGTGAGAGGCATGCGCCTTCTGGAGAAGGCAGATATTATCATCTATGCAGGCTCTCTGGTAAACCCCAGGCTTTTGGATTATGCAGGAGAGAGCTGTGAGATTTATAATAGTGCAAAAATGACCTTGGAGCAGGTTCTGGAGGTTATGACAGAAGGAGAGAAATCCGGCAAAACCACGGTGCGCCTTCACACAGGAGACCCTTCGCTGTACGGAGCCATCCGCGAGCAGATGGATGTTCTGGACGAGAAGGGGATTTCCTATGATTATTGTCCGGGAGTCAGCTCTTTTTGCGGGGCAGCCAGCGCCCTGAACCTGGAATACACCCTCCCAGAGATTTCCCAGAGCGTGATTATCACCAGGATGGCAGGAAGAACGCCGGTTCCTGAGAGGGAAAGCATAGAATCCTTTGCTGCTCATCATGCCACAATGGTGATTTTTCTAAGTACAGGAATGCTGGAGGAATTATCGCAGAGGCTGATTGCAGGAGGCTACTGTGAGGACACGCCCGCTGCCATTGTCTACAAGGCAACCTGGGAGGATGAGAAAAAGTTCATCTGTACGGTCGGAACCCTTGCGCAGACAGCCAGAGAAAACCAGATTACAAAGACCGCGCTTATGATTATCGGGGATGTGGTGAAATGTACAGGCTACGAGCGCTCCAGGCTTTATGACCCCGGATTTTCCACGGAATTTCGGAAAGCAGAGAGGAAGAGCGGACATTGAAACGAATAGCAATACTCTCCTTTAGCCTGACAGGCTGTACGCTTGGAGAGCGGATAAGGGAGCTGCTTGAGGAGAGAAATATGGAGGTATCGCTGGATGTAAAGAGCAGGTATTTGTCTGTCTCTACGCCAAAGAATCTCAGGGAGTGGACAGGGGAGAAATTTTCCGCCCAGGATGCGCTGATCTTTATAGGAGCCTGCGGAATCGCTGTGAGAGCGATCGCCCCCTTTGTGCAGGGAAAGAAAAGCGACCCTGCTGTTCTTGTGATGGATGAATGCGGAAGGTTTGTGATATCTCTTCTTTCCGGGCATCTGGGAGGAGCCAATGAGCTGACAGGATATCTCGCTGAGAAAATCGGGGCAATGCCTGTAATTACCACGGCAACAGACCTTCATGGGAGGTTTGCAGTGGATATTTTCGCAAAGGAGAGAAAATGCGCCATTTTGCATATGGCAGCTGCAAAAGAGGTTTCAGCAGCCATTCTGGCAGGAGAGGCCGTGGGCTTTTACAGCGAATTTCCAATAAGAGGAGTTCTTCCAGAGGGGCTGATTTTGTGCCTTTCGGATGGAAGACCTGTGGATCCTCAAAAGCACAGACAGGAGACGCCCAGGGTAGGCGTGGCTGTCACTATACATACGGCTGTGCAGCCCTTTTCCTCTACTGCTGTGGTGGTGCCTTCCTGCGTGACAGTCGGCATTGGCTGCAGGAGAGGAAAGGAAGCCTCTTCTATATATAAGCACATACAGGAGACGCTTGGCAGGGCCGGGATATATACAGAGGCCCTTGCATTGGCGGCAAGTATTGATCTGAAGGCAGATGAGAAGGGAATTTTGGAGAGCGCAGCTCTTTTGGGAATTCCCTTTAGAACCTTTTCCGGGCAAAAGCTCTCGCAAGTACCCGGCGCTTTCACACCGTCTGCCTTTGTAAGCTCTGTGACAGGAGTTGACAACGTGTGTGAGCGGAGCGCGGTTCTTGGCAGCGGCCATGGAACCCTGATACAGAAGAAAACAGCGGCTGACGGAGTGACAGCAGCTCTGGCAGTCAAAGATTGGAGGGTTGATTTTGAGCAAGATTTATGTAGTGGGAATCGGTCCGGGTTCCTATGAACAGATGACAGGAAGAGCTGTGCAGGCTCTTCAGTGCAGTGACGCCATTATCGGATACACAGTGTATGTGGATCTTGTAAAGGAGCATTTTCCTGGAAAGGAATTTCTGACAACAGGGATGAAAAAGGAGGTGGAGCGCTGCACACTGGCCTTTGAGGAGGCGAGAAAGGGAAAGAACGTTTCCATGATTTGCAGCGGGGATGCAGGCGTTTATGGAATGTCAGGCCTTATGTATGAGGTGGGAGTGAATTACCCGGATATAGAGCTGGAAATCATCCCAGGAGTAACGGCGGCAACAGGAGGCGCTGCGGTTCTTGGCGCTCCTCTTATTCACGATTTCTGCCTTATCAGTCTCAGCGACCTTCTGACTCCCTGGGAAAAGATTGAGGCGCGTCTTCTCGGTGCTTCCAAGGCGGATTTTGTAATCTGCCTCTATAATCCATCCAGCAAAAAGCGTCATGACTATCTTAAGAAAGCGTGTGATTTGATGATGACCTATAAGTCTCCTGAGACCGTGTGCGGCATTGTCGGAAATATTGCCAGAGAGGGTGAAATTTCCAGAGTGATGACGCTTCAGGAGCTTAGAGACACACAGGTAGATATGTTCACCACAGTGTTTATAGGAAATTCGCAGACAAAGAGCATTGGCGGAAAAATGGTGACGCCCAGAGGATATCGGAATGTGTAGTGTTTTTGTTTTTGCGGGTACTACAGAGGGCTATGAAATCAGCCGCTTTCTGGCTGAACATGAGATTTTTGTGCAGGCGTTTGTGGCAACAGAATATGGCGCTCATTCCCTGAAGGAATCCAGGTATCTGAAGGTCTTTGCAGGCAGGCTTACCCAGGAGGAAATGGAAGAGCGCCTTACAAAAGAAAAGCCGCGCATAACAGTGGACGCCACGCATCCTTATGCTGCTGTTGTGACGGAAAATATTCGCAGAGCCTGCGAGAAAACGCAGGTTCCTTATGTGCGATTGCTCAGAGAGCAGGGGGAGCATCAGGAGAACGCTGTGTATGTGGACTCCACAGAGGCTGCGGCCGCTTACCTGTGCCATACAGAGGGAGCCGTTCTGGTGACAACAGGAAGCAAGGAGCTTGCCGCCTTTACCGTGATTCCAGACTATAAGGAAAGAGTGTTTGCAAGGGTTCTCTCCCTTCCAAAGGTGGCAGCCTCCTGCAGTGAGCTTGGCTTTGAGGGAAAGCATCTTATCTGTATGCAGGGACCCTTTACCAGGGAAATGAACGAGGCAATGCTGCGCCAGTACGACTGCCGCTACCTGGTCACAAAGGACACTGGCAAGGCAGGAGGCTTTCAGGAAAAGATAGAGGCAGCCTTTGCCTGTGGGGCAATTCCTGTGATTATTGGCCGCCCTCTCTGTGAGGAAGGCTTGTCCCTGGAGGAGTGCAGGAGCTTTCTCCAAGAGGAGCTTGACCTTCCCAAAAAGCAGAAAATTTCTCTGGTTGGGATCGGCATGGGCTCAGAAAAGGGCATGACAATTGAGGCAAGAGAGGTTCTCTCCAGAGCCCAGGTGATTATCGGAGCCTCCCGCATGATAGAGGCTGCTGCCTTGAAAGGTCAGGAGACCTTTGCAGAATATCGCGCAGAAGCTATCTGCGATTTTATTTCCAGACACCCGGAATATGAGAGAATTGCAATTGTTCTGTCAGGAGACGTGGGCTTTTACAGCGGGGCCAGAAAGCTTCTCTCCCTTCTTGGACAGGAGGTGCAGATCGTATGCGGAATTTCGTCTGTGGCATATTTTATGTCCAGAATCGGCCTCTCCTGGGATGACGCCAGGATTGTAAGCGCCCATGGAAGAGACTGCAATCTGGTGTCCTGGATTTGCCGGGAAAAGAAGGTGTTTTCCATTATGGGAACCAGACATGGCGTTCGTACTCTGGCAGGAAAGCTTGCAGAGTATGGGATGGGAGATGTGCTTCTCTATGTGGGGGAATGTCTTTCTTATCCAGAGGAAAAAATCTTCTGTGCAAGAGCTGCAGAGCTTACAGAATATGAAGGAAATCCACTCAGTGTGATATGCGCGGTCAATGAAGCGGCAAGGCCTCTTCCAGGCGCCTTCGCACTCCCGGACGAGGCTTTTGTCAGGGGAAAGGCGCCCATGACAAAGGAGGAAATCCGCACGATTTCCATTTCAAAGCTGAGGCTTTTGGAGGATTCGGTGTGCTATGATATAGGCGCAGGAACCGGGTCTGTTGCGATTGAGATGGCCCTTCGCGCACACCAGGGAAGGGTGTATGCGATTGAAAAAAAGGAAGAGGCAGTGAGGCTTCTTTATGAAAATAAAAAGCGCTTTGCTGTTGACAATCTGTGTATTATAAGCGGGACCGCTCCTGACGCCATGAGAGAGCTGGAGCCTCCTACGCATGCCTTTATCGGCGGCTCTTCAGGAAATCTCAGAGAGATTATGGAGCTTCTTCTTGAGAAAAATGCAGAGGTTTCCATAGTGATGAACTGTATTACCCTGGAAACTGTTTCAGAGGCGCTCCAGGCTGCAAAGGAGCTTTCGCTCACAAACACAGAGATTGTACAGATAAGCGCGGCGCATGCAAAAAGCGTGGGCAGATACCATATGATGATGGGGGAAAATCCTATTTATATTTTTGCCTGTCACAGGAGCGGCGCATAGGGAGGAAGATCAGAATCGGAGGAAAAGATGAAAATACCAAGAATTCTTCTTACAGCAGGGGCCAGCGGCAGTGGAAAAACGCTGATAACCTGCGGAATATTGAAGGCTCTGACAAACCGCGGCCAAAAGAGCGCGTCCTTTAAGTGCGGCCCTGATTATATAGACCCCATGTTTCATAGCCGGGTGATAGGAACCAAGTCCAGAAACCTGGACACCTTTTTTACAGGCGAGTCTGTCACCCGTCATCTTCTCATAGAGAACAGCAGGGACTGTGACATCGCTGTTATGGAGGGCGTGATGGGCTATTACGACGGGGTGGGAGGAACTACTACCAGAGCAAGCGCCTATGACCTTGCCTGCATTACCAGAACGCCTGCCATTCTCATTGTAAACAGCAAGGGAATGAGCGTATCTCTTTGCGCTTATGTGAAGGGCTTTCTGGAATATCGGACAGACAGCCAGATAAGAGGCGTGATTTTTAACCAGATGTCGCCCATGCTCTATCCCAGAATGAAAGGTCTCGTTGAAAAAGAGTGCGGCGTCAGAGTTTTGGGCTATGTACCCAGGGTGGATGACTGCGTGATAGAGAGCCGCCATTTAGGTCTTGTGCTTCCAGGAGAGATTCCAAAGCTTCGGGAAAAGCTGGACAGGCTTGCCCTGATTCTCGAAAAATCCCTGGACATGGAGGGAATTCTTGCACTTGCCCAGAGCGCAGAGGAGCTGGAGGAAGAAGACCTTTTGGCGCAGCACCCGGACTTTTCCTTTCGCCTTGACAGGCCTGTCAGGCTCGCTGTTGCCAGAGATGACGCCTTTTGCTTTATCTATGAGGATAATCTTCGGCTTCTCGAAGAAATGGGAGCGCAGATGGTTCCATTTTCTCCTGTGCGGGATGCGCATCTGCCAGAGCAGATTCAGGGAGTCCTTTTGTTTGGAGGTTATCCAGAGCTTTACGGCAAGGCTCTTGAGCGCAATGCCGCGCTCAGGAGGGAGCTTTCAGAGGCCCTGAGAAACGGTCTTCCCTGCATTGCAGAGTGCGGAGGCTTTATGTATCTTCATGAGTTTATGGAGGATATGGACAAAGAGCTGTGCCAGGGAGTCGGCGTGATTCCTGGCAAGGCCTTTCGCACGCCGCGCCTGCAGCGCTTTGGCTACATTACGCTTCGCCAGAGGACGAGTGTCTGGGGAGAGGAAACGCTTGGGGAGATTCCTGCCCATGAGTTTCACTACTTTGACTCAGAAAACTGTGGGGAAAGTTTTTTTGCAGAAAAGCCAGAGAGTGGCAGAGGGTGGCGCTGCATTCATGGGACAGAGAGCCTGTGCGCTGGCTTTCCCCATATACATTATTATGGAAATCCGGCCTTTGCCAGGGCGTTTCTGCAGAAATGCGCTGCCTATGAAAGAAGGGAGCCTTGACTTAGGGGAAGATCCATGTCTTGGAGAAAGGACGATTGCTTTGCAGGCAGGAGCAGAATAAGTGTTATTGTTCACTGCGTTCACAGCAGCATGCTTTGCAAAGCAGTCGCCCGTGAATCGTAAGGAAGAAGTACTTTAGGAGACAAAAGTAATGATATTACATGGAATTGTAACAATGATAGCAGGCTATGTCCTGGATTTGGCATTCGGAGACCCTGTATGGCTGTATCATCCGGTCTGTGCCATAGGAAAGCTGATTTCCTCTCTGGAGAAGCTTCTTCGCCGTCTGTTTCCAAAGACAAAGGGAGGGGAACTGACAGCAGGAGCCTTGGAGGCTTTGCTGGTCTGCGCGGCGAGCTTCTTTGTGCCGTGGGGGATTCTGCATCTGATAAGACCGCATTGTCAGGCACTGACCTGGCTTCTGGAGATTTTCTGGTGCTATCAGCTCCTTGCCACAAGATCTCTGAAAACAGAGAGTATGAGGGTCTATGACAGGCTCAAAAACGGGACTCTGGAAGAAGCAAGATATGCAGTCTCCATGATTGTCGGCCGCGACACGCAGGCTCTTAGCGCAGAGGGAGTGACAAAAGCGGCGGTAGAGACCATTGCCGAGAATACCTCGGACGGGATTCTTGCACCCATGTTTTATATGACTCTGGGTGGAGTGCCGCTTATGTTCCTTTATAAGGGAATCAATACCATGGATTCTATGCTTGGCTACAAAAATGAAAAATACCTGTATTTTGGAAGATGCGCGGCAAAGCTTGACGATGCAGTGAACTATCTTCCCTCCAGAATTGCGGCGTGGATAATGATTTTTGCCTGCTTTTTTCTGGGAATGGACGCAAAGCGCGCAAGGAAAATCTATCTTCGGGACAGAAGAAACCATGCAAGTCCTAATTCAGCGCAGACAGAGGCAGTGATGGCGGGTGCTCTTGGCGTGCAGCTTGCCGGAAATGCTTTTTATTTTGGAAAATTATATGAGAAGCCTACCATAGGAGACCCCTTGAGACCTGTGGAAGCAGAGGACATTCCAAGAGCGAACAGGCTCTTGTATGCTTCCTCTTTTGTGGCTCTGTGGATCTTTTTGCTTGTGAGAAGTCTGCTATGGTTTGCACTGTATGGAATGATTTTGTGAAAAAGAGAAGAAAGGTAAAATACGTTACGATTCAAAGCGGTGGGAAATGAGGAATTTCTGTGCGTCGCATGGCAGGTGAACAGTAACCAAAATACAGGAGGAGTTCTTTATGAAAAGACATATACATGGAGGGGATATTTATCAAAATCAGAGCTGTCTTGATTTCTCGGCAAACTGCAATCCCCTGGGAATTCCAGAAGCAGTCGTGAAGGCGGCTGCAAAGAGTCTTAATCAGGCTGCCAATTATCCACAGGTGGGAAGTCCTCTCTTAAAGGAGGCGATTGCCGGGTATGAGGGTCTTTCTTCAGACATGGTGGTCTGCGGAAACGGGGCGGCAGAGCTGATTTATACACTGTGTCGGGCAGTAAAGCCTGGGAGAGCATTGCTTACAGCTCCCACCTTTGCGGAATATGAGGCAGCTCTTTGCAGTGTGGACTGCCAGATTTTCTGGTACCAGATGGGGGAGAGCTTTGAAATCCAGGAGGATTTTGCAGAGCTTCTGACAGAGAACATAGACATTGTATTTTTGTGCAATCCAAATAATCCGACCGGAAAGCTGGTAGATGGGGAGCTTTTGAAGAGGCTTTTAAAAGCCTGCGCACAGAAGAGCATATATCTTGTAGTGGATGAATGCTTTATGGATTTCGTGGAAAACGGAGAGACCTATTCCCTGAAGCCATATTTGCGGGATTATCCGCAGCTTTTTCTTCTAAAGGCATTTACCAAGCGATATGCCATGGCGGGCATAAGGCTGGGCTATGGGCTTTCGGGAAATCAGGAGCTGCTCCAGAGGATGGAGAGCTGCGTGCAGCCCTGGAATATTTCTGTTATGGCAGAGGCGGCAGGGCTTGCCGCTCTCAAGGAGACAGAATATGTCAGAAGGGGAGTGGAGCTGGTACAGAGCCAGAGAGAGCTTCTGAAGCAGAAAATGAGGGATTTGGGGCTTGGCGTGCAGGATTCCAGAGCCAATTATATCTTTTTCTCAGGACCAGAGAAGCTGTGGGAGGAGTGCAGAAGGCATGGAATATTGATACGCGACTGCAGCAATTATACAGGGCTTGATAAAGGCTGGTACAGAGTGGCTGTGCGTATGCCGGAGGAAAATGAGAGGCTTGTGCAGGCACTTGCGCAAATCCTCACAGACGATGAAAACGCCGGAACAGGAAAAGAAAAGGAGAAGTAATATGGCAAAGGCGATTATGGTACAGGGAACCATGTCAAATGCAGGAAAAAGCCTTCTGGCAGCAGGGCTTTGCCGCATCTTCAGGCAGGATGGGTATCGGGTGGCACCCTTTAAATCCCAGAACATGGCTTTAAATTCCTTTATCACAAGGGAAGGCCTGGAGATGGGAAGGGCGCAGGTGATGCAGGCAGAGGCAGCGGGCGTCGAGCCGTCGGTTCTTATGAATCCAATATTGTTAAAGCCCACCAATGACACAGGAAGTCAGGTAATTGTAAATGGGGAGGTCCTTGGAAATATGAGTGCCAGGGACTATTTTGCATACAAAAAAAAGCTGCTTCCTGATATCAAGAGGGCTTATGATACTCTTGCAGCAGAAAATGATATCATTGTGATTGAAGGAGCCGGAAGCCCTGCTGAGATTAACCTTAAGAAAGACGATGTGGTGAATATGGGCATGGCAAAGCTGGCAAAGGCGCCGGTTCTTCTTGTCGGGGATATTGACAGGGGAGGCGTATTTGCGCAGCTTATCGGCACAGTGATGCTCCTTGAGGAGGAGGAAAGGAGCATGATAAAGGGATTGGTTATCAATAAATTCCGGGGAGACAAGACCATCCTGGATCCGGGAATTGTCATGCTTGAGGAGAAAAGCGGCATTCCTGTGGTGGGAGTCGCCCCCTATATGCAGATACAGGTAGAGGATGAGGACAGTCTGACAGAGAGATTTGAGGGGAGCGGCTCTGTGGAGGCAATCGATCTGGCAGTGATACGGCTTCCCAGAATTTCTAATTTTACGGATTTTAATCCTCTGGAGAGCATTTCAGGGGTTTCCCTGCGCTATGTAAAGAGTGTAAGAGAGCTTAAAAATCCAGACCTGATTCTTCTCCCAGGAACCAAAAATACGATGGAGGATTTGCTGTGGATGCGCCAGAGCGGACTGGAGGCAGCGATTCTGAAGGCAGCGTCCAGGGGAGTTTTGATTTTTGGAATCTGCGGCGGCTATCAGATGCTTGGAGACAGTCTTTCTGACCCTTATGGCGTGGAAGCTGGAGGAAAAATCGCAGGCATGGGACTCTTGCCAATGGATACGATATTTACAAAAGAAAAGACAAGGACAAGAGTAGAGGGCGTCTTTTCAGAGCAGGAGGGTGAATGGAGAGAGCTTGGAGGAACCGCCTTTGAGGGCTATGAAATTCATATGGGAGAGAGCGTGTCAAGGCAGGGAGCGCTTGCAGGGGCAGAGCTTACGAACGCCCTGGATAAAAGTAAAAAGGCAGACGGAGCACACTATAAAAATGTATATGGAACTTATGTACATGGGGTTTTTGACAGAGAAGAGAGCGCAAAGGCTCTTATCCGGGTAATCGGCAAAAAAAAGGGAATCGATGTGGAGACCATGACAGGAGTGGATTTTCAGGCCTTTAAGGAGACACAGTATGACCTTTTGGCAGACACGCTCAGAAAGCATCTGGATATGAAACGAATTTATGAGATATTGGAGCAGGGAATCAAGGAGGAGAGAGAATGAAGGTAGAACTGGAAAATGTAAAGCCCATGGATATTGAAAAGAGGAGCTTTGCAATGATCACAGAGGAGCTGGGAGATACCCCGCTCATACCAGGAACCGAGCTGATTGTAAAGAGATGTATTCACACAAGCGCAGATTTTGACTATGCAGAGAATCTGTGCTTTTCCAGGGGAGCAGTAGAAAAGGCGCTAAGAGCCATACAGGAGGGAGCCTGCATTGTCACGGACACTCAGATGGCAAAGTCCGGGATTAATAAAAAGGCGCTTGCCCGCTATGGGGGAGAGGTCTTCTGCTTTATGTCTGACGAGGATGTAGCCTCCCTTGCGCGCCAAAACGGGACAACAAGGGCAACGGCAAGCATGGATAAGGCGGCTTCTCTGAATAAAAAGCTCATATTTGCCATTGGAAACGCTCCTACAGCTCTGGTACGTCTGTATGAGCTGATAGAGGAGGGAAGACTCCAGCCGGAGCTTGTTATCGGGGTTCCTGTGGGCTTTGTCAATGTGGTTCAGTCAAAGGAGCTGATTATGGAGACAGACGTCCCTTATATCGTGGCAAGGGGAAGAAAGGGCGGAAGCAATATTGCGGCCTGTATTGTGAACGCACTTTTGTACATGATTGATAATCGACGGGATTAATGACAGGATTGAAAAACTTCTTTAGTGAAAATGGCAAAGGAATGTAAAAAAAATAAAAAATATTTGTTAAAATACTACCATTTTTTTTAAACATGAGTTATAATAAAGGCGTATTTTAATAAATTAGGGGGAAACATCATGGCAAAAGAAATGATTGCAATGCTTCTTGCCGGCGGTCAGGGCTCACGTCTGTATGCCTTAACCGAGAAACTGGCAAAACCGGCAGTTCCTTTTGGCGGAAAATACCGTATTATCGATTTTCCACTGTCGAACTGTGTAAATTCTGGAATTGATACAGTGGGTATTCTTACCCAGTATCAGCCGCTGGTGCTGAATGAATACATAGGAAACGGACAGCCCTGGGATTTAGATCGCTTGTATGGAGGTGTTCATGTTCTGCCGCCTTATCAGAAAGCATCAGGGTCTGATTGGTATAAAGGAACTGCAAATGCAATTTATCAGAACCTTTCCTTTATTGAGAGATATAATCCTCAGTATGTTATCATTCTTTCCGGCGACCAGATTTGCAAGCAGGATTACAGTGATTTCCTGAAATTCCATAAGGAAAAGAATGCAGAATTCAGCGTGGCTGTTATGGAAGTTCCGTGGGACGAGGCTTCTCGCTTCGGTCTGATGGTAGCGGATGAGAACGATAAGATTACCGAGTTCCAGGAGAAGCCGAAGAATCCGAAATCCAATCTGGCTTCCATGGGAATCTATATCTTCAACTGGGATATCTTAAAGAAGTATCTGATTGAGGACGAGGAGAATCCGGAATCTGAAAATGACTTTGGAAACAACATTATTCCAAATCTGCTTCGCGATGAGCGCAGAATGTATGCTTATCACTTTAACGGATACTGGAAGGATGTAGGAACTATTTCTTCCCTGTGGGAAGCAAATATGGAGGTTCTTGATCCGGAACACAGCGGCATTAACCTGTTTGACAATGACTGGAAAATCTACAGCAGGAACAGCGGTATGACCGGACACAAGATCGGCCAGAATGCAGTTGTAGAAAATTCTATGATTACAGACGGCTGTCGTATTGAGGGAAATGTAAAGCACTCCATTCTTTTCTCAGGCGTACAGGTGGAACCAGGCGCAGAGGTAGAGGATGCTGTAGTTATGGGCGGAACCGTAATCAAGGCTGGCGCAGTTGTAAAGCACTGCATTATTGCTGAGAATGTGGTCATCGGTGAGAACGCAGTTGTCGGAGCTATGCCTACAGAGGATGAGAAGGGCGTGGCAACTATAGGCTCTGGCGTTTATATCGGTGAGAATGCCAAAATCGGACCAAATGCAATGGTAAATAAAAATGTAAAAGGCGGTGAAGAACAATGATTAATTCCAACATCGATGCACTGGGCGTCATCTTTCCAAACAGTTATGATACACTTGTTCCGGAACTGGTCACTGAGCGCTTGATGGGTTCTATTCCTTTTGCAAGCCGTTATCGTTTGATTGATTTTGTTTTGTCCAGTATGGTAAACTGCGGAATTGACAACATTTCCGTTGTTGTACGCAAAAACTATCACTCTCTCCTGGATCATCTTGGCTCAGGACGTGAATGGGATCTTACCCGCAAGAACGGCGGTCTGAATATTGTGCCTCCGTTTGCTGAGAATGTGGTTAAGATTTATAATGGCCGTGTGGAGGCTCTGGCTAATATCCTGGCTTTCCTGAGAGGCCAGAAGGAAAAATATGTAGTAATGTCTGATGCAAATATTGCCATGAACTTTGATTTTGGCGATATGATTCAAAAGCATATCAAGAGCGGCGCAGACGTAACCATCGCCTATACAGAGGAGGTTCTTCCTGAGGGAGCGATTGCGTCCCAGAATTACAGTGAGAATCTGTATTATACGCTTGACATTGAGGACGGCTTTGTAAAAGAAATCAATGTATGCTCCAAGGAGACAGGCATCCAGAATTTCTCCATGAATATTTATGTGATGGAAAGAGAATTCCTGATTCAGGAGATTACAAAGGCTACTGTGCGCGGACATGTTCATTTTGACCTGGATGTTCTGATTCCTCAGATGGACAAGCTGAAAATCGCTGCTTATAAGCAGGAGGGTTATGTTGCGCGTATCAGCGACATGAAAGCATATTTTGATGAGAACATGAAGCTTCTGAATAATGATAATCTGGACGCTCTCTTCTCTAACCCTGTTTACACCAAGATTCGCGACGACAACCCGACCAGATATATTCAGGGCGCAAAGGTCAAGAATGTAATGGCAGCAGACGGCTGCATCATTGAAGGCGAGGTAGAGAACAGCGTTCTCTTCAGAGGCGTAAAGATTGGCAAGGGCGCAAAGGTGAAGAACTGCGTTCTTATGCAGGACACTGTGATTGAGGATAATGCCAGCGTTGAGTATGTGATTTCTGATAAGAAGGTCCATGTCACAGAGGGCAAGAAGCTTAAGGGAACAGATACCTTCCCGGTATTTATTGCAAAGCGTCAGACCGTGTAATTCTCAGGATAAGAGAATCAGAGAGCAGAAGGCTTTCTGTGAAAAATAGGTGATTGCGGCGAAGCAGACAGCGCCAGAGAAGCTGTCTGTGTGCGTGGTAATACAAAAAGGCATTCCATAAACAAAGAATCTGTTCATGGGATGCCTTTCCTACGTGTTCATATCCTTTCCCTGAAGTCATTCTGACAAAGCTTTGAGAGCAGCTCGCACCCTGGAAGAAATGCCTGAGAGGGCATTGCAGAGCAGGATAAAATCACGCTTACCTGTGTCTCATTTCCATCCAAAACTTCAAGCTTAATGCCAAGCCTTTCGGCCTCCCTTAAAAAACGCTCTTTTCCCTGCGTATACGGCAGATGGAGAAGCAGACTTGTTCCAGATGCGCCCACTTTCACAGAAGCATCTGCGCCAAATACCTGATAAACTGTCTCCACCAGCCTCTTCATTTTTTCGCTGTACAGCCTTCTTAGGCGCCGAATCTGAGAGGAGAGATGACCATCCCGGATATACTGGCAAAGGGCGATCTGCTCTGCCTTGGAGGCTGTCTGGTTATAGTATCTCCCTGTTTTCTGGTATTTTTCCTGAAGATAAGGAGGAAGCACCATAAAGCTCAGACGAATGGAGGGGAGCAGAAGCTTTGAGAAGGAGCCTATGTAAATCACGTTTTTTTCTCCTGACAGGCTGTACAGGGAAGGCGTCGGTCTTTGCAGATATACGAATTCATTCTCAAAATCATCCTCAATAATCAGACTGCCCTGTCTTGCGGCATGGCGCACAAGCTCCATACGCCGCGATACTGGCATAATCTCCCCCCATTTTGTCATGTGCGCAGGAGATACATAAATGACATCACAGCTTTTATCCCGAAAATGTACGTCAAAATCATAATCAGAGAAGAGCTGGATCCCCTGATAAAATGAAGAAGTAGGAAAGGACACGGTTCTTTTTTCTCTGCGGATAAGAGGACACAGAATATGCAGAAGGCTCTGCACGCCTGCCCCGACTACAATGTCGTCAGGAGAGCAGATCACGTTTCGTCTTTCTCTGATGTAATCGCACAGAGCCTGCCGAAGGTCAGGCTCTCCCTGCGGTTCTCCATAGGTTAAGAGCCGTTCACTCTGGCCCAGAGCGCTTTTGATATAGCGTCTCCATGTGTCAAAGGAAAAACTTTCCCTGTCCACTCCTGAGCCGGCAAAATTATAGAGAACAGCAGGCTTCCTTTGAGTGGGGGCAGGGACGGTTATGGGATGATTTCTGGCAATCTCTGTGACATAATACCCGCTTTGCGGACGGGCAATCAGATACCCGTCCGCAGCAAGCTGAAGGTAAGCGGACTCTACTGTAGTGCGGCTAAGGCCAAGCTCCTGAGAGCAGCGCCGCAGAGAGGGCATTTTAGTTCCAGGAGAGAGCCTCTGCGTCAGAATCTCTTCTTTGTAATGCTCATAAACCTGAAGATACAAATGATTGGCAGAGGGCCTGGAAGAGGATAGATTCATCTGTAAAGCCTCCTTCTTAATAGGAATAAAAGCCAGCTGCCCTGCGCAAAAGGCGCACAGCAATTATCATCCTGCACAGGCAATGGCCTGCTCTACATGGGAGAGAAAGAGCCTGCGCACGCCCTCATATTCTCCAAGTCCCTTTAATACAGGCTTTACCTCAAAGCCTTCGCTTTGAAGCTGGTACATCCAAGAGGCAGGATCATCGCCTGCCATATCGTTTCTGGCATGGTCGCCTGCCACAATCATAAAGGGCGCCAGAATCACTCTTGAGGGCTCAAAGGAATGCAGCATACGAAGCAGGGATTCAAAGGAGGGATATGCCTCCACAGTTCCCAGAAAGATGTTCGGATGCCCCTTATCCTTGAAGGTATAATCCAGAGCAGCATAGACAGAGTTTGCGTAGTGAGTGGTTCCATGCCCCATAAGAACCAGAGCCTCATCTCCTTCCAGATTGGAAAATTCGTCTGCAACCGCCTGAATTACCGTCATATTATCATCAGAAGAGGTGAGAAGCGGTGTGCCGAAACAGATAGAGGAAAAGCTGTCCTGAAAGGCCATGGCGTCCTCCTTCATAATGTCGTTCTCTATGCCGTTGATGACATGAGTGGGCTGTACAATGACATGCGTAATTCCGTCTGCTTTCATCTGCTCCATTGCCTCTGTTACGGTATGAATTTTCACCCTGTCGCGTTTCCAGATTTTGCGTATAATCATTTTGCTTGTCCAGGCGCGGTATACCTGATAATCAGGAAAGGCCTTCTGAATATCCTGCTCAATTACGTCAATTGTAAGCTCTCTGGTGGGATTATAGCTGGTGCCGAAGCTGACCACAAGAATCGCCTTTTTCTCCTTTGCGTTCATGAGAATTCCTCCGAAATTTCATAATATCAGGAAGAAAAATTTTCCTTCCTCGCTGTTTTCCCCCTATTATAGCTATTTCCCGCTTCACCTGTCAAGCATTAAGACCTCTTGGTTCCATGCCTAATATCGACTTCATTACTGTTCACTCTGTTCTCAGTAACGAGGCCAAAATTCATTCCAGATTGCCTGCGGCAATGGAATTTTGGCTTGTATGTCTCGGGATTTTGGCATATATATGCCAAAATCCCTCGCGGGAAAGTTGCTGTGTGAACATTAACTCGACTTACAGAGTAAAAGGAAGAAAAAAAACGAATCCCGGAATTGACATTATAAGTAGGAATAGGTATGATTAAAAAGAATGCAAACAAAGGAGTAAATAATAATGAGTATTTCCATGATTGGAATTGACCATAATAAAGCACCAGTGGATATTCGCGCCATGTTTTCCTTTACAAAGAAAAACGCAGGCCAAGCAATGGAAAGGCTGAAATCTCAGGATGGAATGTGCGGCTGCGTGATTCTGTCTACCTGCAACCGTCTGGAAATCTGGGCAAGCCATGAGGAGGAGATCCCTCCCGCTTTGTATGAAGCTCTCTGTGATCTCAAAGAAATCAAAGACCCAGATCATAGCTATGAAAAGCAATATTTTGTACATCGCTGCGGAGAAGAAGCCGTAGAGCATCTGTTTTATCTTACCAGCGGTCTGAAATCACAGATTCTCGGCGAAGACCAGATTCTCACCCAGGTAAAGGAGGCCCTCTCTCTTGCCAGAGAATGCTATGCAGCTGACGGAGTTTTGGAAGTGCTTTTTCGCATGGCCGTGACAGCGGGCAAAAAAATCAAGACAGAGGTTCCCCTTTCTCATGGAAATCCGTCTGTTATTCATCAGGCAATTCAATATCTCAGGGAGCATGGCTGTGAGATCTCCGGCAAGACCTGTATGGTCATTGGAAACGGTGAGATGGGCAAGGTGGCGGCCCAGACCCTGAGAGAAGCGGGAGCAAATGTGACGGTTACTGTGCGCCAGTACAGAAGCGGTATCGTGAACATTCCTCTTGGGTGCGAACGCATCAATTATGGAGAGAGAATGGAATTTCTGCCCTGCTGCGACCTTGTGGTGAGCGCCACAGCAAGCCCGAACTATACGCTCAGGGAGGAGCTTTTTGAAACTCTTTCCCTCTCAAAGCCCCTGATTCTCATTGACCTTGCTGTTCCCAGAGACATTGAACCCTCTCTTGGAGAGAGAGAAAATATTACTTTGTACGATATGGACAGTTTTCGGATGGAGGAGACCTCAGAGAAGCTGTCCAGAAATCTGGAGGCAGCAGGAAAAATCGTCAGAGAGCAGATGGAGGAATTTCGTATCTGGTATGAGGGAAGGACCGTGATTCCGAGAATTCAGGAAATCCGTGAAGAGGCAGTCCGGGATTTTCATGTGCGGATAGAGAAGATTATAAAACATACCCCTATGGAAAGCGCAGACAGAGAAGAGCTTCAGAAAACCATTGACAAGGCCGCTGGCAAGGTGATTAATAAGATGATGTTTGGCCTCAAGGATTTTTTGAATGAGGAGGCTTTTCTGGAATGTGTGGCAGGACTGGAGAAATTATATGAAAACTAAGAGATATTTTCCCATGTTTATTGATATGGAGGATAAGAAGGTCGTGGTGGTGGGAGGCGGGGCGATTGCTACCAGGAGGGTGCGCACACTGGTTGAATTCACGCATAACATTTATGTGATTGCGCCCAGAATCACCGAGGATCTGGATTTGATGGCTGTGAAGGGATTGATTCATATAGAAAAGCGCCCGGTGATGCGCCGGGATTTTCAGATGGCATTTATGGTGATTGCTGCCACGGACAATGGAAGGCTTAATGATGACATTGCAAGAATCTGCAGGGAAGAGGGAATCTATGTGAATGTTTCCACAGACAAGAGCAAATGTGATTTTTATTTTCCAGGAATTATAAAAAGAGACGAGCTTGTTATCGGTATCAATGCAAGCGGCGTGAACCATGCAAAGGCCAGACAGGTGCGCATGGAGCTGGAGGAATTTTTTGACAAAAATTATCCAGAGAAGAAGCAGGGAGGCTTTGGAAAATGAGAGGAAGAACATGGATAATAGGAAGCAGGGAGAGCCGTCTTGCTGTGATACAGAGCGAGATGATAAGAGACGCCATTCTGGAAAGACACCCCCAGGACAGAGTCGAAATTCTGACAATGAAGACAACAGGGGATATGATTCTGGATCGGACGCTGGACAAGGTGGGAGGAAAGGGACTATTTGTCAAGGAGCTTGACAGAGCGCTTCTTGACGGCAGAAGCCACTTGTCCGTTCACTCTCTGAAGGATATGCCCATGGAGCTTCCAGAGAGCCTTCCTCTTCTGGCATTTTCAAAGAGAGAGGATCCAAGAGACGCACTGATTCTTCCAAAAGGAGCTGCAGAGCTTGACAGGACAAAGCCCATTGGCTGCTCAAGCCAGAGAAGAATTCTTCAGCTAAAGGCTCTGTATCCAGATATGGAGTTTAAGAGTGTGCGCGGAAATGTGCTGACCAGACTCTCAAAGCTGGATACAGGCGAGTATTCGGCTCTTGTTCTGGCAGCGGCCGGCCTTAAGCGTCTTGGACTGGAGGAGCGAATCAGCCGCCTGTTTGAGCCATGGGAGGTGATTCCGGCAGCTGGCCAGGGGATTTTGGCTGTTCAGGGCAGAGCAGATATGGAATATCCATGCCTTGAGGGCTATGGAGACGAGGATGCTGCGTGTGAAGCAAGGGCAGAGAGAGCCTTTGTGAGATATTTAAACGGCGGCTGTTCTTCTCCTGTGGCTGCGTTTTCCAGGTGCCAGGGAGAGGAAATCCTTGTGAGAGGCTTGTATTATGATGAGCAAACCGGCCGCTTTCAAACCGGCAGTATCACAGGAAAAAGAGAAGAGGCAGAGGCTCTCGGAAAGAGTCTGGCTGCCCGTCTGAAGGAAGAATGTGCGAAGAAGGAGCAGAAGGCATGAGTACAGGAAAGGTATGGCTGCTTGGTGCAGGCCCCGGAGATATTGGACTGTTCACTTTAAAAGGAATGGAGGTTTTACAGAAGGCAGAGGTTGTAGTGTATGATAATCTGGTAGGCCAGGGAGTACTCTCCAAGGTTCCAGAGACCGCTCGTCTTGTTTATGTGGGAAAGCGCGCAGGTCATCACACCATGCCCCAGGATAGGATTAATGAGATACTCCTTGAGGAGGCTCAAAAGGGCTTTCGGGTGGTTCGCCTCAAAGGCGGCGATCCCTTCCTTTTTGGAAGAGGGGGAGAGGAACTGGAGCTTTTGTGTGAAAATAAAATTCCCTATGAGGTGGTGCCAGGCGTTACCTCTCCTCTGGCAGTTCCAGCGTACAATGGAATTCCTGTGACACACAGGGACTATTGTTCCTCTCTTCACATTATTACAGGACATAAAAAGGCGGGAATGGAGAGCGAGATTCCCTTTGAGGCGCTTGTAAAGACAGGGGGAACCCTGGTTTTTCTGATGGGTGTGACAGCTCTTCCTGATATTTGCAAAGGTCTTCTTAAGGCGGGAATGGATCCGGATATGCCGGCAGCCATTTTGCAGAGGGGAACCACCGCGCAGCAGAAGAGAATTGTAGCTACGGTTTCCACACTTGAGGAGGAGACGCGCAGGCAGGGCGTTATGACTCCGGCTATCATTGTTGTGGGAAGGGTGTGTGCGCTCGCAGAAAAATTTGCCTGGTATGAACAGCTTCCGCTATCTGGCTGGAGAGTTTTGCTTACTCGTCCAAGAGAGCTTCTGTCTGTCACAGCTGCAAAGCTTCGGGAGCAGGGAGCAGAGGTTGTAGAGCTTCCTGCCATTCGCGTGCAGCCAAAGGAGGACGCTCTCCTTGACAGCGTTCTGGAGCATGTGGAAGCGTATGATTGGCTGGTGTTTACCAGTCCTACAGGAGTCCGTATCTTTTTTGAAAAAATGTACACGCTTGGAAGGGATATTCGCTCTCTTTTTGGCTGCAAGGTGGCGGTCATCGGAGAGGGGAGCAGACGGGAGCTGGAAAAAAGAGGACTCTTTGCAGACCTCATGCCAAAGGTATATGACGGAGAACATCTTGGAAGAGAGCTTGCGGAAAAATGCAGGCCAGGAGAGAGGGTTCTTATCCCAAGAGCAGAAAAGGGAAACAAGGAGCTGGTTCGTATTCTTGAGGAACAGGGAGTACAGGTTACGGATATTGCTACCTATGAGACCGTATACGAGACCTCTGCTCTGATAGACGAGAAAAAGGCCATTGAAAATGGAGAGATTGACTGCGTGGTCTTTACCAGTGCCTCCACGGTAAAGGGCTTTGTGGCAGCGCTCTCTGGCGCAGAGTATTCCGGGGACCCAAAGGAAGCTCTTTTGGGGAACAGAGGAGGCATAGACTACACAAAAATACGCGCCGCCTGCATTGGAAAACAGACAAAGGCAGCGGCAGACGCCTATGGCATGCAGACAGAAATGGCAAAGGCCGCCACTATTGACAGTCTGGTAGAGCTGGTGGCAGATATGAAAGGAAGGGATTCTAAATGGAATTAATACAGAGGCCGAGAAGGCTAAGGGGCAGCGAAGTTCTGCGAAAAATGGTAAGGGAGACCAGAATGGACAAATCCTCTCTGATTTATCCGATGTTTGTGAAAGAGGGAAAGGGCATTGAGGAAGAAATTCCATCTATGGAGGGACAGTTCCGTTATAGTGTGGATCGCCTTCCCTATGAGCTGGAGCGCCTCCAGAAGGCGGGCGTATCCAGTGTGATGTTTTTTGGAATTCCCGACCATAAGGATGAGGTCGGAAGCGGTGCCTATGATGAGAACGGCATTGTACAGAAGGCGCTCAGAGAGGCAAAGCGCCTGTTTCCTGATATGTATTATATCACAGATGTGTGCATGTGCGAATACACCTCTCATGGACACTGCGGCGTCCTGTGCGGACATGATGTGGAAAATGACGCTACGCTGGAGCTTCTGGCAAAGACTGCGCTCACTCATGTACAGGCAGGAGCAGATATGGTGGCGCCTTCTGATATGATGGACGGAAGAGTCATGGCCATTCGGAAATGCCTTGACAAGAATGGCTTTAAAGAGGTTCCTATTATGTCCTATGCAGTGAAATATGCCTCTGCTTTTTATGGACCCTTCCGCGACGCCGCAGGCTCAGCGCCCTCTTTTGGAGACAGAAGAAGCTATCAAATGGATTTTCATAACAGCCGCGAAGGAATCAAGGAGGCTCTTCTGGATGTGGAGGAGGGAGCCGACATTGTTATGGTAAAGCCGGCTCTTTCTTATCTGGATATGGTGACAAAGATTGCCCAGGCAGTACATGTTCCTGTGGCAGCCTATAGTGTGAGCGGAGAATATGCCATGGTAAAGGCCGCCGCAAAAATGGGCTGGATTGATGAGGCGAGAATTATTTGCGAGATGGCAGCAGGAACCTATCGGGCCGGCGCTCAGATTTATCTGACCTACTTTGCAAAGGAGCTGGCACAGTATATGGAAGAAGGGAGAATCGGATAATGACAAAATCAGAAGCTCTTTATGCAAGAGCTGTAAAGCGGATCCCCGGAGGGGTGAACAGCCCTGTGAGAGCCTTTGGCTCAGTGGGAGAGGTTCCGCGATTTATTGAGCGCGCAGCCGGCTCCAGGATTTATGATGCGGACGGCAGGGAATATATTGATTTTATTGGCTCATGGGGACCTATGATTCTGGGACATAATCATCCGGCCATCCGCGAGAGCGTGAAAAAGGCCTGCGAGAAGGGACTGAGCTTTGGCTGTGCCACAGAAATCGAAGTGGAGATGGCAGAGTTTATCTGTGAAAATATTCCGCATGTAGACATGATTCGCATGGTGAACTCAGGAACAGAGGCGGTAATGAGCGCTATTCGGGCAGCACGAGGATTTACAGGAAAGAATAAAATTATTAAATTTGCGGGCTGCTATCACGGACACAGTGATTCTATGCTGGTGAGCGCAGGCTCTGGCGTGATGACAAGCGGCGTGCCGGACAGCGCTGGCGTGCCGGCAGGGTGTACCTCAGATACAATGACAGCTGTGTACAATGATTTAGAGAGCGTGCGCGCACTCATGGAGGCAGCTTCGGGCGAGGTTGCAGCAGTGATTGTGGAGCCTGTGGCAGCCAACATGGGAGTGGTTCTGCCAGAAGAGGGCTTTCTTCAGGGACTTCGGGATTTGTGCGACACGCATCAGGCGCTTCTTATCTTTGACGAGGTAATCACAGGCTTTCGCCTTTCTTTTGCAGGAGCAGCAGGGTACTTTCACGTGACCCCGGATCTTGTGACCTATGGAAAGATTATAGGCGCCGGAATGCCTGTGGGAGCCTATGGAGGAAGGGAGGATATCATGAAAATGGTTGCTCCTGTTGGAAAGGTGTATCAGGCAGGAACCTTAAGCGGAAATCCGGTCGCTATGGCGGCGGGACTTACGCAGCTTAAGATTTTAAGAGAAAATCCGTCGATTTATGAGAGACTTAATGCCACAGGGGAGATTTTTTATCGGAACATTGAAAAAATCCTTGCAGATGCAGGCGCGCCCTGTCAGGTAAATCATATTGGTTCTCTGGCGAGTATATTCTTTACAAGAGAGAGGGTAAGAGATTATACCTCGGCGAAAACCTCTGACACAAAGGCATTTGCCGATTATTTCAAATATATGCTGAATCACGGAATTCACCTGGCGCCCTCTCAGTTTGAGGCCATGTTCCTTTCCGCCGCTCATACCAAGGACGAACTCGATAAGGTGCTGGAGCTGGTGGGAAGCTATGCAGTAAATAATTTTTCCCGCGAGTAAGATATGTTGTGAAATTATTTCTATTAATTTCTCTGTGAAACTTGTGGGAAAATAAGAATTGTGATAAAATAAAATGCAGAGCATTTGAACAGCATTGGAGGTTAGACATTATGGGAGAAAAAAGATATGTGGCCTATGTAGGCACCTATACCCACGGCAACAGCAAGGGAATCCATGTATATGACGTGGATGTGGAAAACGGGATTCTCACCCATCGCAATGAGGTGGAGGTAAGCAATTCCTCTCATCTTTCTGTGTCAAAGAACGGAAAGTTTTTGTACTCCATTGAGGATGAAGGAGTAGCTGTATTTGAGAGAGACCCTGAGAACGGCAATCTGAAACGTATCAACAGCGTGGATATTGACGGTATGAGAGGCTGCTGGCTGGCTACAGATATTGATGGCCGTTATCTTTATGTGGGCGGTTATCACGATGGAAAAGTAACCGTGGTACATACCCACCAGGATGGAAGGCTGGGAAGTCTGATGGATGGTGTTTTCCACAGAGGGCTTGGCAGCGTAGCCGAGAGAAATTTCCGCCCACATGTAAACTGCGTACGTCCTACACCAGACAATAAGTACCTGTGTGCAGTGGACAATGGAATTGATCAGGTGAAGATTTATCGTATTAACAAGAAGCGCGATAAGCTGGAGCTTGTTGATATTTTAAGATGTCCGAGAGAGAGCGGCCCGAGAATTATCCGCTTCAGTGACGATGGTAAATTTGCTTATATTCTTTTTGAGCTGAGCAATGAGGTAAAGGTGTACAGTTATGACGGAACAGGCAAGCATCCGGAATTTGAGTTGCTTCAGTCTATCTCTACGACTGCCAGCAAGACAGAGGAGGACAGGCGTCATTGCGCTGCCTCTGGAATGACAATGGCAAAGGACGGTATTCACCTGTTCTGTACAACAGCAGGAGAGGATACGGTTGTTATGTATGAGAGAGATCCCCAGACAGGTCTTCTGGATCGGAAATTTGTTCTTCCAATCAGCGGCGAATATCCCAAGGATTTGGCTATTTTCCCGGACAATAAGCATCTGGCCGTTCTGAATCATGAGAGCAATACGATCACTACCTTTGCGATTGACTATGAGAAGAATGTTATCACTATGAAGGGCAAGCCTCAGAAGGTAGAAACTCCGAACTGCATCAATATTCTTGAGGTTCCTGCAGACTGGAAGAAAATATAAAAAAACAACCCCCAAAAAATAGAATCCCCTCTGCCTGTACAAATGGAAACAGGCAGAGGGGATTTTTATCAGAAGCTAATTTGCGTGAGATATCTCCTGACAGCGTCCTGCCAGGATGGAAGAAGGGCAAAGCCGTTTTGCGTCAGCTTTTCCTTGCTCATACGACTGTTTGAGGGGCGCTTTGCCTTGGATGGATACTCAGAAGCGCTCACCGGCTCTACGGTAAGATGCTCTGCATCATATTCTGTGTGTCCCATGGCAGCAGCCTGACGGAAGATTTCGCAGGCAAATTCATACCAGGAGCAAAGCCCCTCATTGGTGGCATGATAACGTCCGTATTTGTCTGTCTCAATCATGTCCACAAGCAGACGGGCAAGGTCATAGGTATAGGTCGGGCTTCCTATCTGATCGCATACAACCGTGAGCTTGTCGTGGGTTTTGCCCAGATTAAGCATGGTCTTGATAAAGTTTTTTCCATTTACTCCAAATACCCATGCAATGCGCACAATAAAATATTTGTCAAGGTTATTTTCCACAGCCAGCTCTCCCTCATATTTGGTCTGACCATAGACGTTGAGAGGCTCCCGGTTCAAATCATCTGGCTCCCAGAAATGGGTACCCTGGCCGTTAAACACATAATCCGTGCTGATATACATCATCTTGATATCAAGCTCCCTGCATACACGGGCAATGTTTTCTGTGCCGGCTGCATTCACCAGGCGAACCTTGTCAACGTAGTCTTCAGCCAAATCCACGGCTGTCCAGGCGGCGCAGTGAATGACAGCCTCTGGCTGGATCTCCTTGATTACCCTGTCTACAGAGGCCATGTCCGTGATATCCATTTCTTCGATATCCACACCGACTGCCTCATGATTTCTGCGTGTAAGTTCATTTACAACATCGTGGCCGAGCTGACCTTTTACTCCGGTTACTAAAACCTTCATAGTACTGCTTTCTCCTTTCTGGAACTCAAATCAGCGATTTCCATACATTTTTTCATAATAATTCTGATATTCTCCGGAAATAATGGTTTCCCACCACTCCTTATTATTCAGATACCACTGAATCGTCTTTTTGATTCCGTCTGCAAACTTTGTTTCAGGAAGCCAGCCAAGCTCTGTGTGAATCTTTGTCGGGTCAATGGCATAGCGCATGTCGTGTCCTTTTCTGTCTGTGACATAGGTAATCAGACTCTCTGGCTTTCCAAGCTCCCTGCAGATGATTTTTACAATGTCAATGTTTTTCATTTCATTGTGTCCGCCGATATTGTAAACTTCTCCCACACGACCCTTGTGGATAATCAAATCAATGGCCTTGCAGTGATCCTCCACATACAGCCAGTCACGTACATTTTCTCCTTTTCCGTATACAGGAAGAGGCTTGTCATTTAAGGCATTGGCAATCATGAGAGGAATGAGCTTTTCAGGAAAATGGTAGGGGCCATAGTTGTTGGAGCAGCGGCTGATGGTGACAGGAAGACCATAGGTGCGGTGATAAGCCAGAACCAGAAGGTCAGCGCCTGCCTTTGAGGAGCTGTAGGGGCTGCTGGTGTGAATAGGGGTCTCTTCTGTAAAGAAAAGGTCAGGCCTGTCAAGAGGCAGATCTCCGTACACTTCGTCTGTGGATACCTGATGATAGCGGGTAATGCCGTACTTTCTGCAGGCGTCCATGAGAACGGCGGTTCCCTTGATATTTGTATCCAGGAAAACCTCCGGGTTTTCGATAGAACGGTCCACGTGGCTCTCTGCTGCAAAATTTACCACAATATCTGGATGCTCCTCCTCAAACAGGCGGTAAACAGCTTCCCTGTCTGTGATGCTCTCCTTTACAAAGCGAAAATTCGGCTTATCCATAACAGGAGCCAGTGTGGACAGATTTCCTGCATAGGTCAGACAGTCCAGACAGATAATCCGGTAATCTGGGTACTTGTCCAGCATATGAAAAATAAAGTTGCTTCCGATAAATCCGGCGCCGCCGGTGACAATCATATTCATTTACATAACATCCTTTCTGACTTTGTATTGATTGGGTTAATGAAGCACATCGAGATATTTTCCGTCCAGGATATCCTTTAAATACTGTCCATACTGGTTTTTCTTTAAAATCTCATAGACTCTTAAAAGCTCCTCTCGGCTGATCCAGCCGTTTAAGTAGGCGATTTCCTCCAGACAGCCGATTTTCCGGTGCTGATGCGTTTCCATGGTTTTGACAAAATTTGTGGCGTCTACAAGACTCTCGTGCGTTCCTGTGTCAAGCCAGGTGAAGCCCTGCCCAAGAAGCTCTACATTCAGTTCGCCGTTTTCCAGATAAATTCTGTTCAAATCGGTGATTTCAAGCTCTCCTCTGGCGCTGGGCCTTAAGCTCTTGGCATATTCCACAACCCGATTGTCGTAGAAATACAATCCAGTGACGCAGTAGTTACTCTTGGGGCATTTTGGCTTTTCTTCAATGGAGACAGCCTTTCCCTCTGCATTGAATTCTACGATTCCAAAGCGCTCAGGGTCATCTACATAATAACCAAAGACAGTGGCTCCCTTTCCCTGGCTGGCGCTGTGGACAGCTGCCTTCAGGCGCTTTTTCAGCCCATGTCCTGCGAAGATATTATCTCCGAGAACCATGGCGACAGTATCGCTCCCAATAAAGGATTCGCCGATAAGAAAGGCCTGAGCCAGTCCGTCAGGACTTGGCTGAACCTCATAGGAAAGCTCCAGTCCGAACTGGTGGCCATTGCCCAAAAGCTCCCTGAAGCGTGGCGTGTCCTGAGGCGTGGAAATAATCAGGATTTCCCGAATGCCTGCGTTCATGAGAACAGACATTGGATAATAAATCATAGGCTTGTCATAGATGGGCAGAAGCTGCTTGGACGTTACCATGGTGAGCGGATAAAGACGCGTGCCAGAGCCTCCTGCTAAAATAATACCTTTCATGTTTGCACCTCCCTGCAGACAGCGCGCGCCTTCCTGATAGCAAAGGAAGATTTCACGGGCTTCTGCGTCTATAAGAAGACTATAAAAGATGACGTTACGTCACCTTCAAGCATTTTTTATCATTTTTCTGAAATTCATAAATATATCCAAAAAATACAGGGGAAATTTTGTCATTTTTCCTAATTGTTACTGTTCACTGCGTTCACAGCAACACGCTTCGCGATGCACAGAAATGCTGTATTCTGCCGCATTTCGCGCCGATTATCTCGGGATTTTCGTGCCAGAGGCACGAAAACACCTCGCGGAATAGTCGCCTGTGAACAGTAACTCCTAATTCACATTTCTATTATATTTCCGAATATGCGTTTGCTATTTGCCGTGATTTATGCTATGATGTTGAAGGCAGAGGGTATTTTGACCCCTCTAATAAAACAGCAAAAAAACAAACAGGAGCAAAAGAAATGATTGCATTTATCCGCGGAGAAGTAGCCGACGTCACAGAGAACGGAATCGTTCTGGAAACAGGAAATATTGGATATGAGATTTTTATGCCTTCCTCTGAGCCAGTAAAGCGGCTCCAAAGGGGAGAGGACGTGCTGGTATACACCTACCTTCATGTGCGGGAGGATGCCATGCAGCTCTTTGGCTTTTTGTCAAAAAATGATCTGAGAATCTTTCGCCTACTTTTGGGAGTCAATGGAATCGGACCAAAGGCAGCGCTTGGCATCCTTTCCGGCATGACTTCAGATGCCCTTCAGTTTGCCGTGCTTTCTGGTGATGTGAAGACATTGGCAAAGGCTCCGGGAGTTGGAAGGAAGACAGCCCAGAAGCTGATTCTGGAGCTTAAGGATAAATTCAGCCTGGAGGAGGCCTTTGAGCAGAGTCTGGAGCGCACTTGGGGGGATAAGGAGACAAAAGAGAGCGGCAGGGACAGTGCCGGACAGAGACGGGCGCGGCAGGAGGCAATAGAAGCTCTGGAGGCTCTGGGCTACAGCGGCACAGACGCCCTGCGCGCAGTGCGCGGCGTTGCAATAGAGGGAGAGATGAGTGTGGAGGCAATCCTGAAGGCAGCGCTTCGGAACCTGTAGAGTGGACGAATTCGAAGCAAAAGGTTGTCGGCTACAGGATTTTCTTACGCGCAAAATACGGTGCGGCATCACAAAATTTGACAGGAGACGAATATGGAGAGAAGGATTATCACGACAGATGTGACAGAGGAGGATCTGCCTCTGGAGGGAAATCTAAGACCGCAGAGTCTTGACGAATACATTGGTCAGGAAAAAACAAAAAAAACACTGAAGATTTACATAGAGGCAGCAAAACAGCGAAAGGATTCTCTGGACCATGTACTTTTTTACGGCCCTCCTGGTCTTGGAAAAACCACACTTTCAGGAATCATTGCAAACGAGATGGGCGTTCATATGAAGGTAACGTCCGGGCCTGCCATTGAAAAGCCAGGAGAGATGGCCGCGATTTTGAATAATCTCCAGGAGGGGGATGTTCTCTTTGTGGATGAGATTCACCGTCTGAACCGGCAGGTAGAGGAGGTTCTTTATCCTGCCATGGAGGACTTTGTTATTGATATCATGATTGGAAAAGGAGCGTCCGCCCGTTCCATCCGTCTTGACCTGCCGCATTTTACGCTGGTAGGGGCAACCACAAGAGCCGGACTTCTCTCAGCTCCCTTAAGGGACAGATTCGGCGTTGTCCAGCATCTTGAATTTTACACGCAGAAGGAACTCCAGACAATTATTATCCGCTCAGCAGGGGTATTGGGAGTGGAAATTGATACAAAGGGAGCCCAGGAGATTGCAAAGCGTTCCAGGGGAACTCCCCGTCTTGCAAACCGGCTTTTAAAGAGGGTGAGGGACTTTGCGCAGGTAAAATACGATGGAAAAATCACCTATGATGTGGCGGTATTTGCCCTGGATCTTTTGGAGGTTGACCAGTATGGTCTGGATAAGATAGACAGACTGATTTTAAAGACGCTGATTGTCAACTTTCAGGGAGGTCCGGCAGGACTTGAGACCCTTGCCGCTGCCATTGGAGAGGACGCGGGAACTCTGGAGGACGTCTATGAGCCCTATCTTCTCCAGAACGGCTTCTTAAGCAGAACTCCGCGCGGCAGAATGGCGTCTGCGCTTGCGTACGAGCATCTTGGATTAAAAATGGATTAGTCGAAAAAAAGCGAAAATAAGGCCAAATCAAGGAGGAATGGAAAATTCCCTGCAAGAATCCAAAAAAAGGTTGTTTTTTTACTTTTTTCGATTATAATAAAAGAGAAGGTAAAAAAATTCAGCAGCAAATGTCCGGTCAATACAGATGCTGCTGTGAAACTTATACGTAAAGATACAGGAGGCTTGCATTATGGCGGCGAAGAACACGGCACAAGTGGTCATCGGTGGAAAGATTATCACGCTGGGAGGCTATGAGAGCGCGGAGTATTTCCAGACGGTGGCGTCCTATATGAACAATAAGCTTGCGGAATTAGGGTCTATGCCGGGTTATTCCAGACAGCCTATGGAGACAAAGCACACCTTGCTCAGCCTGAACATTGCGGACGACTATTTTAAGGCGAAAAAACAGGCGGAAATTTATGAACAGGATTTGCAGCAGAAGGATCAGGAAATGTATGAACTCAAGCACGAACTGATTTCTCTTCAGGTGCAGGTGGAACAGGCGAAAAAGGCCGCAGAAGAGGCTGAAGCGGAAAAGGTGCGGCTAAAGGGCAGACTGGACGAGGTAGAAAAAGAGCTTGATGAGATGCTGAAGGACTGAAAAAAGATAAAGGGGGGATTGCACAGGCAATCCCCCTTTCTATCCCCGAGCAAAAGCGTATGGCGCAGACAGTCAGATTTGGTAAAAAAGACAGAAAGGAATAGAAGCTATGATAGAATTGTTGGCTCCTGCCGGTTCCTATGAGGGCTTTGAGGGGGCGCTGGGAGCAGGGGCAGATGCAGTATATGTAGGCGGAAGCGCCTTTGGCGCGCGAGCCTATGCGCAGAATTTTACAGAGGAGGAGCTGCTCTTAGCAATTGATACGGCTCATCTGCATGGGAAAAAGCTGTATATGACAGTAAATACTCTTTTAAAAAACAAAGAGTTGGAAGAAACCTTTTATGAATATTTCCGTCCTTATTATGAGAGAGGTCTGGATGCTGCGATTGTACAGGACTTTGGCGTGATGGAATTTTTAAAGACCTATTTTCCAAAGCTTCCCATTCATGCCAGCACGCAGATGACAGTCACTGGATCTGAGGGAATGCGTTTTCTGGAGGAAAAGGGGGTAAAGCGCGTGGTCGCTGCAAGAGAACTCTCCCTTGCAGAACTCTCAGACATGCACAGGGCTTCGTCTCTGGAAATAGAGGCCTTTGTGCATGGGGCTCTGTGCTATTCTTATTCAGGGCAGTGCCTGCTGAGCAGTCTTCTGGGAGGCAGAAGCGGAAACAGAGGGCGATGCGCGCAGCCCTGCCGTCTTTCCTATCAGGTGACAAGAGACAAAAAGCGCCTCCTGACAGACAGGAATTTGTGTCCTTTAAGTCCAAAGGATATGTGCGGCCTGGAACTGCTTCCAGAGATTCTTCAGGCGGGCGTAACCTCCCTGAAAATAGAAGGAAGAATGAAAAAGCCGGAATACACTGCGGGCGTGGTTTCCGTGTATCGGAGGTATCTGGACGAGCTGGCTGAGAATCCGAAGAAATGGTCTGTTCGGGAGAAGGACAGGAAATTTCTCCTTGACATTTTTTCAAGAGGCGGTTCGTGCCAGGGATACTTCCGTCAGCACAATGGCCCGGATATGATGGCTTTTTCCAATGAGAAGAAGACGGCGGGAGTTTCTGTAGAAATCCCAAAAATAAAAGAAAAAATTTATGGAAAATTTATACTGTTTTCCGGGCATCCTGCTATACTGGAAATCACTCATGGAAGGAATCGAATACAGGTACAGGAGGGGCTTGTGCAAAAGGCAGAGAATCATCCCATGACAGAGGAACGAATCCGCAGGCAGATGGAGAAATGCGGCAATACGCCGTTTCAGTGGGAGAAGCTTGAAATTGATATGGAAGAGGGAATCTTTGTCCCGGTGAAGCTTCTGAATGAGATAAGGAGAGAAGGCTTTGCCAGAATAGAAGAGACGATTCTCGCTCCTTTCCAGAGAAAAGCCTTGAAAGCAGAGCGTACAGAGCAATTTTCAGGAAAAAATATGGCAAAGCAGGCTCTTCCTCTGTATGCATCCTGTGAAAACTGGGAACAGTTTCAGATATTAGCAGAGCTTTCAGAAATCCAGTGCATCTATGCGCCTCTTCCGGTTTTGGAGAGGGCGTACAGAGAGAAAACCACGGATATGAAGAGGCTTTATCTCTCTCTGCCGCATATTGTGAGAGGAAAGGCTCCGGAGGGCTTCTGGGAGAGGGCAGGAGCGCTCCTGGACGCGGGAATGGGAGGCTTTCTTGCTTCCTGCCTGGAGGCCTATGCAATGCTCAGGCACAGAGGCTGGCAGAACAGATGCGTGCTGGATTCTTCCATGTATACCTGGAATGACAGGGCGCAGAATTTCTGGAGCAAGGAAGGAATCCTGAGAAATACAGTGCCTGTGGAGCTGAATGAAAAGGAACTCTCTCACAGAGACAATTCCAGAAGTGAGATGATTGTCTATGGCTATCTTCCTCTGATGGTGTCGGCCCAGTGCGTTCAGAAAAACCTTGACAGGTGCCGCAGAGATTCTTCTGTTCTGTGGCTTTCAGACAGATATAAAAAGCGTTTTCCAGTGCAGTGCTGCTGCAGCCCGTGGGGGCTTGAGACGCCAAAAGGGGCTTTGTGCTATAATCGGCTTCTGAACAGCCTTCCCCTGGGACTATTAAAGGAAAGAGAGCAGGTGGAGAGGCTTGGGCCTGAGGGAGCGCGTCTTATGTTTACGCTGGAAAATGGCGAGGAGGTGAGAAAGCTTGCAAATGAATTCGTGCAGGTCTACAAATATGGAAAAAACGCCGGAGAATATGAATTTACCAAGGGTCATTTCAAACGAGGCGTGGAATAGGAGGAGCTATGGTTAATGTTATTGCAGAGCTGTCCAAATATCTGATTTTAACACTGATGCTTTTGTATACGTTTCAGTTTTTTCATATACTTACCATTGAGAATATCGAGGATCAGAAGATGGTTATGCTCAGCCAGATGATGCTTACCTTTTTTATGGATTCCGTGGCATTTGCAGTGATTTATCTCAAAACCAGGGAATTCGAGGTTATCATCTTTTACATGGAGGTGCTTCTGCTTTTTACAGTGATTCAGGTGCTGTATCGGCTTGTTTACAAGGAAGCCTCCATTCTTCTGATTAACAACATGTGCATGCTCCTGAGTGTGGGCTTTATTATGCTTGCAAGGCTGGACATGGATAAGGCGCAGCGTCAGCTTATGATAGTGGCGGCAGTGAGCGCCGTGTCCTTTGTTGTCCCGTTCCTTATTCGGAAAATGAAGTTTTTGAGGAAGCTTACCTGGGTCTATGCAGGGGTGGGAGTTGTTCTTCTGGCAGCGGTTCTGGTTCTTGCGCGGACAACCTATGGAGCCAAGCTTTCTCTGATGGGAGTTCAGCCAAGCGAGGCCATTAAGCTGACCTTTGTATTCTTTTTGGCTGCTCTTATGTGGAAAAATGCAGATTTTAAGACAATTGTTAAGGCAACCATTGTGGCGGGGCTTCATGTGGGAATTCTGGTTCTGTCTACAGACCTTGGAAGCGCGGTTATTTTCTTTGTCACCTATGTGGTCATGGTATATGTGGCTTCAAAAAAGCTCAGATACGTTTTTCTGGGAGTTGCCGGAGGCTCTGTTGCAGCGGTGATTGCCTATCATCTTTTTTATCATGTGCAGCAGCGAGTGCTTATCTGGCAGGATCCGATTCTTTCGTATGATGAGGGAGGCTATCAGATTGCACAGTCTTTGTTTGGCATAGGAACCGGAGGATGGTTTGGCATGGGTCTTTGTCAGGGAAATCCAGAGGTAATCCCTGTTGTGACAAATGATTTTATTTTTGCGGCAATCTGCGAGGAGCTTGGCGGAATTTTCGGAGTATGCCTGATTTTGGTATGTATGAGCTTTTTCCTCCTGATTGTAAACATTGCTCTGCAGATTAAAAATCCCTTTTACAAGCTGATTGCTCTGGGTCTTGGAACAGAATATGCCTTTCAGGTATTTTTGACCATAGGAGGAGGAACCAAGTTTATTCCGCTTACAGGCGTTACTCTTCCTCTTGTCAGCTATGGAGGAAGCTCTGTTATGAGTACTCTTCTGATGCTGGCAGTGATTCAGGGGCTATACATTTTGAGAGAAGATGAGGACGAAGAAATTGAAAGATATCGACAAGAAGCAGCGAAAAAAGCTGGCCAAGGAGCAGAAAGAAATCGAAAAGTTCCGAAAAAAGAGACGGCGCGCCCGAAACAGAGAGTATAGACGAGTTTCCTATTTTTTTGCCGCCATATTTATCAGTCTGGCAGGATATTTAATCTACTTTGATGCTGTGGAGAGCGAGAGTTTTATCAATAGCCCATACAATACCAGACAGGATACCTTTGCAGACCGCGTGGTGCGTGGATCCATTGTGGCAGCAGGCGGAGAGGTTCTGGCAGAGACGCAGTTTGACTGGGAGGGAGAGGAATACCGCAATTATCCCTATGGAAATATGTTCGCTCATGTGGTAGGCTATGATACGCATGGCAAGATGGGGCTGGAATCAGAGGGGAATTTTCAGCTTCTGACGTCCCATGAATTTTTCCTGGAGCAGATGAAAAATCAGCTTCAGGGTGAGAAAAACATGGGAGATACCCTTCTTACCTCTCTGGATGTTCGTCTGCAGTCAGCGGCCTACTATGCTCTGGGAGACAATAGAGGAGCAGTAGTGGCAATGGAGCCGTCCACAGGAAGGATTCTGGCCATGGTGAGCAAATCGGATTTTAATCCAAATACCCTGGCGCAGGATTGGGATTATCTGATACAGGATGAAAGCAACAGTTCTCTTTTGAATCGTGCAACCCTGGGTCAGTATCCTCCGGGCTCTACCTTTAAGATTGTAACAGCTCTGGATTATTTCCGGGAAAGAGGAAGTATGGAAGGCTTTTCTTATAATTGTGAGGGAACCATTACCAGGGAAGACTATACGCTTCAATGCTATGATGCAACTGCGCATGGTCAGGAGGATCTTCACAGCGCTTTTGCAGATTCCTGTAACTGTGCCTTTGCCCAGATAGGAATGGATCTGGGGGTGGACTCGCTGAGAAGCACAGCAGAAAGCCTGCTGTTTAATAAAAAGCTTCCCCTGGATACGGATTACCAGATAAGTCAGTTTTCCCTTGACAGAGAGTCAAAGGTGCCGCTGATTATGCAGACCTCCATAGGACAGGGGGATACCCTGGTCTCGCCCATGCACATGGCGCTTATTACTTCTGCGATTGCAAACGACGGCGTGATGATGAAGCCGAGCCTGATTGACGGTGTAAATAATGCACAGGGAGAAGAGGTATCCAGAGAGAAACCAGAATCGGTCAGAAGAATCATGACAGCAGAGGAGGCCGAGGCTCTTAAGGGGCTGATGACAGAGGTTGTGGATTCTGGTACTGCTTATGCGCTGGGCGGAAGAGATTATGCTGTGGCAGGTAAAACCGGTTCAGCGGAAATCGATTCTGAGGGCAACAGCCATTCCTGGTTTGTGGGATTTTCCGGGACAGAGAATCCGGATTTGGCTGTGAGTATTATTGTGGAGTACGGAGGAACCGGAAGCCAGAGCGCTGTTCCGATTGCTGCGGCCCTGTTTGACGCTTATTACTATGGTTAGGGAATCCGAAAAAAAAATGACCTGTTGCCAGTTATCAGAAAAAGATGTATACTGTATATAGTTTGTAGCTGTTCAGATTCCTGCGTACTGAACGTTACTGTAATAAAAACACACGCATTACAGGAGGAATTGCAGTGATTGAAGCAACGAGCTGTGGCGGTGTGGTAATTCATCGTGGTAAGATACTGGCCCTGTTCAAATCATACAAGAACCGGTATGAAGGCTGGGTACTTCCCAAGGGAACAGTGGAGGCCGGAGAGACCTATGAGCAGACAGCTCTCCGTGAAGTAAGAGAGGAGGCAGGAGTTCGCGCAACGATTGTGAAATATATTGGCCGAAGCCAGTATAATTTTACAGTGCCTGAAGATTTTGTGACCAAAGAAGTTCATTGGTATCTGATGACTGCTGAAAATTATCATAGTAAGCCTCAAAGAGAAGAGTATTTTATTGATTCCGGGTATTACAAATTCCATGAAATCTACCATCTTCTTCGATTTGCAAATGAAAAGCAGATTGTGGAAAGGGCGTATCAGGAATATATGGATCTTAAGAATGAAGGTCTGTGGCCGAGGAACCGGTATTAACAGGCTGCTTGCTTGATACGTTAAATTATCGGGTATAAATTCAAAGAAATAAAGAAATAATGGAGATATGGATATCCTTATTATGAAGAGGAAAAGAAAAGAACTGGACTGGTACGAGCACTGCCGTGCAGGCGAGGGCATCTGCGATTGGAGAGAGATTGCAGACAAATTGAATAAAGGCAAGCAAGTGACAGGGATTTATCTCATTACCCTGTCAGAGAATCCCGACAATATACTGGAGATGTTCTCGGCAGTGTATCTTAGCCAGTCTGTCTTTCGAGAACGCTGTCCAAAGATTGTGGGAGTGGCAAAGGGAAAGGACGGGGCAATTGCTCTCGTCCGGCAGCTTGTAGAGGAGTCCTGGCACGCAACTGGAAGCTGTCGGGTAAATGAATATTTGAAGAGCAGGTGATGGAATGCTACATATTCTATGGATTATACTAAAATGCATACTCGTTATAATCGGTGTTGTCCTGGGATTGACGCTTGGAATCCTGCTCCTTTTTCTGCTTTTGCTTCTGTTCTGTCCTGTGAGGTATCAGGCTCTTGTCAAAAAATGGGACAAGCAGATTCAGGGAAATGCCAAAGTGAGCTGGCTGTTCGGGGCTTTAAGCCTTTCTGTCGGCTATGAGATTGGAGGAAGTCCTCAGATAGGAATTCAGATTTTTGGCGTGTCTCTGGATAAGCTGAGAAGCCTTCTGAAAAAAAGAGAAGGAAGAAAACAAAAACCAAAGGAAAAAAAGAAAGAGGAAAGGCTGGCTCCTCCAGATGGGAACAAAAGCAAAGAACTCGTGCAAAGAGAAGAGCAGGAGAAGCAGAGAGTCACAGAGCCAGAGGACTCTGACCTGGAAAAGAGCGATGTACACGCAGAAGACAGCCCAAAAAATCCGGAGCCAAAGAGGACCCACGAAGAAAAGAAACAGGCTGCTTTGCCTGGGCAAAGAGCGGATGAAGCTGAGAAAAAGTCTGCAGAGGACTTCAAACAAACCAGGGGAGAAGCCGAAAAGGCCTCAGAGTCTGCCAGGGAAAAGCCGAGACAGACATGGTATGAGAGGCTTGTGGGAAATATCAGGAAAATTCTGTATAGGATAAAGAAGCTTTGGCAAAAGCTTTGCGCATTTGTCAGGACATTGGTCTCCTCCGCACAAAAGACGCAGGAAAAGGTGCAGGAGCTTAGGCGCAGAATAGCCCGATGGAAGCATTTTCTGGAGGAGGAACACACAAGAAAAGCTCTGGCATTGATAAAAAAGCACGGAAAGAGAGTATTTCTTCATCTGCTTCCAACCGAATTGTCCGGGCATGTCACACTGGGACTGGAAGAACCGTCTCAGATGGGAGCTGTGCTGGCTGTATTGGGAATGACCATGCCTTTCCATAAAAACTGCATTGCAGTGACGCCTGTCTATGACAGAAATATGCTGGAAGGAGAAGTTGCCCTTAAGGGCAGAGTGTATGGCTTTGTTCTGGTATGGGTGGTTTTGAGACTGTGGTTTGATAAAAATATCACATATGTAAGAAAACACTGGAGAAATAAGGAGGAATAGGAGCATTATGGAAAATAATTTTAAGGAAACCGTAAATTCACTTTTTAAAGGAATGGACAGCTTTGTATCCGCCAAGACAGTGGTAGGAGACGCCGTGCAGATGGGCGATACTCTGGTTCTTCCGCTTGCGGACGTATCCTTTGGCGTGGGAGCCGGTGCTTTTGCAAGCGATAATAAGAACAATGGCGGAGGCGGGATGACCGGTAAGGTGACGCCCTGCGCCGTGCTTGTGATTCAAAACGGGACAACAAGACTGGTAAATATCAAGAACCAGGACGGTCTCACAAAGATTTTGGATTTGGTTCCGGATTTTATGAGCAGATTCAGCGCAGGAGGCGCTTCGGACTCCCAGGAGAGCGAAGATGAGCAGTACTCAGAAAATTAGTTCTGGCATATACTGATAAGGAGAAGCCCCGGAAACAGAGGACAGGACATGAATCGTTTGTTGGGATTAATTCTTTTCTTTATTGGCGTAGGTATGGTCATCTGCCTGCTGGTGCCGGATTGTGTGTTTACTGCTGTGGTGGCGGCTCTGTGCCTGCTGCTAGGATATCATATGTTTTGCTGCTGAGCCTCCCGGATGGATTGGACTTTGCAAGGACTGCGGCTTTCATACAGAAAGGAACGGAAAACAACTGCACTTTCCGTTCCTTTCTGTGTTCAGGAGAGTAAAATAACCATTGTCTGCGCTTCCTGCTTCAAGAAAAAAACCCCTTCACAGGCAGCTGCAAGGGGGTTCACCGAATTCTTAAGCTCTTTCTACTTTGCCGGATCTTAAGCAAGAGGTACATACGTACATTTTCTTTGCTCCGCCTGTAGTTTTTACTTTTACGGATTTAATATTGGATTTCCACATTTTATTGGATCTTCTATGAGAATGACTCACATTGTTTCCAAAATGAGCACCTTTATCACAAACTGCGCATCTAGCCATCATAGCACCTCCTTGAGCTTTTTTCAACAAACACAATTCTAACAGATGAATCCGCTTTTTGCAAGCGAAAAATGAAAAAACACAAATAATTATTTCTTTTTTCCACTTTTCGGGTTATAATGTAACTTATCAGCAGGAGAGGGTGCTTGCACACTCTCACCTGATAAGTTAGCGAAAAACCGTAGGTTATGAGCTGGCCGAATGGAGGAACGCAGTTCCGGAAGGCGGCGTTATCAGCAGGAGAGGGTGCTTGCACACTCTCACCTGATAAGTTAGCGAAAAACCGTAGGTTATGAGCTGGCCGAATGGAGGAACGCAGTTCCGGAAGGCGGCGTTATCAGCAGGAGAGGGTGCTTGCACACTTTCGCCTGATAAGTTAGCGACAGAATCCCTGGATTCTGGAGTGATATGAGAAGAAAAGCAATTAAAATGAAAATGGAGGTTTTCTGTATGAATGGACAGATAGATTCCGGTTTGGGGATAATTACTGTTGATACGGATGTTATTGCAACCTATGCAGGCAGCGTGGCTGTAGAATGTTCTGGTATCATAGGCATGGCTGCAGTAAGCATGAAGGATGGTCTGGTAAAAATCCTTCGCAAAGACAGTCTGAAGCATGGAATCCGTGTGAGAATTGAGGATAATAAAATACGGCTTGATTTTCATGTGATTGTTGCCTATGGCAATAATATCAGCGCAATTGCGGACAATCTGGTCAGCAATGTAAAATATAAGGTAGAGGCCTTTACAGGCATGGAAATTGAGAAAATTAATATATATGTGGAAGGCGTGCGCCCTATAGATTAATAAGAGGAGGATACCCGCAGTGAGCGTAAATACGATAGATGCGAAAATGCTGTCCAGAATGTTTTTGGCCGGTGCAAAGAATTTGGAGGCAAAGAAGGAGTGGATTAATGAATTGAATGTATTTCCGGTACCAGACGGAGATACAGGAACGAATATGACCCTTACTATTATGTCTGCTGCCTCAGAGGTAAGCCAGCTTGGCGAGCCCACTATGGAATCTTTGGCAAAGGCTATTTCTTCCGGTTCCTTAAGAGGCGCCAGAGGAAACTCCGGCGTTATTTTATCACAGCTTTTAAGAGGCTTTACCAAGGTTGTGAAGAAAAAGGAGCTTCTGGACTCTGAAGCAATCGCAGAGGCTATGGAAAAGGGCGTTGAGACTGCCTACAAGGCGGTTATGAAACCAAAGGAAGGAACCATTCTGACAGTTGCCAGAGAGGCGGCAGCAAAGGCCACAGAAATTGCTCCATCTACTTCAGATTTGAATGTGTTCTTTCAGGACATTTTTATACATGCACAGAAAACTCTGGAAAAGACGCCAGAGCTTCTTCCTGTTCTTAAAGAGGCCGGAGTTGTCGATTCAGGCGGTCAGGGACTCTTGGAGGTATTCAGAGGCGCAATTGACGGATTTCTGGGAAATGAGGTAAATTACTCTTTCCAGCCTGTGAAAACCTCTTCTGTTACAAAAATCACACCCCAGGCAGAGGCAGATATCAAATTTGGATACTGCACAGAATTCATTATTCTGCTCAACCAGCCGATGTCTGAGGATGAGGAATACAGTTTTAAGGAGTTTCTGATGTCTCTGGGCGATTCCATTGTCCTTGTGGCTGATGATGAGATTGTAAAGGTACATGTTCATACAAATCATCCTGGTCAGGCAATTGAGAAGGCCTTAACCTATGGCGCGCTTTCACACATGAAGATTGACAACATGAGAGAAGAGCATCAGGAGAAGCTCATCAAGGACGCAGAACGGCTTGCAAAGGAGCAGGAAAAGGAAGACATACGTATGAGAGCCGCCAAAAAGCCAAGAAAACCGGCGGGCTTTATTTCGGTATCTGTGGGAGAGGGAATGAAGCAGATTTTCCAGGACTTGGGAGTGGATTATCTGATTGAAGGCGGCCAGACCATGAACCCAAGTACAGAGGATGTACTAAATGCCATAGATCAGGTAAATGCAGATACGATTTTTATTTTCCCGAATAATAAAAACATTATTCTGGCTGCCAATCAGGCCAGAGACCTGACAGAGGACAAGAAGATTATCGTAATTCCGACTAAGACTCTTCCCCAGGGAATTACATCCATGATCAATTATGTGGCAGAGAAAACACCTGAGGAAAACGAGGAAATCATGCTTGAGGCCATGGATACGGTGAAAACAGCCCAGATTACGTATGCTGTGAGAAATACGCATATTGATGAAAAGGAAATTCACGAAGGAGACATTATGGCCATCGGGGATAAGGGAATGCTCTCCGTGGGCAGAGGCGTGGATACTGTGGCAAAGGCGGCGATCGATCTTATGATGGATGAAGACGCCGAAGTTATCAGCGTGTATTATGGACAAAGCATATCCGAGGAGCAGGCGCAGGCTCTTATAGACGAGCTTCAGGAGAAATATCCAGACTGTGATGTGGAAATGAATTATGGAGGACAGCCGATTTATTATTATATTGTATCTGTAGAGTAGAATGACCGAGAAAATTCGAGAACTAAAGGGCGTGGGAGAGAAGACAGAGAAGCTTCTTGCAAAGCTTGGAATCCTTACAGTGGAGCAGCTCCTTCTCTATTATCCCAGAGCTTATGAAGAGTATGATAAATGCAGGGAAATCAAGGAGCTGGACATTGATAAGACAGCTGCGATTCTTGGAACAGTGACAGGGAGCGCACAGACGGCGCAGGCGCGCGGCAAGGTGATTGTGACTGCCTGCGCGGCAGATGCGAGCGGAAGAATCAGCCTCATCTGGTATAATATGGCGTTTCTGCGCAACACACTAAAGAGGGGCAGCGTGTTTGTCTTCCGGGGCAAAGTGACCGAGAAAAAGGGCAGACGTCAGATGGAGCAGCCAGAGATTTTCCTGCCAGCTGCTTATGAACAGGTTCTGCACAGCCTGCAGCCAGTGTATGCCCTCACTGCCGGCGTCACCAGCAAGGGGCTTGCAAAGCTGGTAAGGCAGGCTCTTGACAGGCAGGAGGTATTTCCAGAGTATCTTCCAGAAGAAACCCGTGAGAAATACCATCTCGCAGATTATAGCTATGCTTTGCAGGCGATTCATTTTCCAAGGAATATGGACGAGCTTCTCACAGCAAGGAGACGCCTGGTTTTTGATGAATTTCTTTTGTTTATTCTGGGAATTCAGATGATGAAGGGAAGGACAGAAAAGGAAATCAATCATTTTCCAATGAAAAAGACCTGGACAACTGAGCAGGTGCTAGAGAATCTTCCCTATACGCTCACAAATGCCCAGAAAAGGGTCTGGTATGATATTGAGAGCGATCTGGGAGGAAATGCTCTGATGTCTCGCCTGATTCAAGGAGATGTGGGAAGCGGCAAGACAATTCTAGCGTTTTTTGCTATGATTATGGCAGCAGAAAACGGGTATCAGGCTGCTCTTATGGTCCCCACAGAGGTTCTGGCAGAGCAGCATTTTAAGGCGCTTGTCAGTCTCCTTGAGCAGCAAAAGCTTTTCGGATGTCATCCAGTGCTTCTCACAGGCTCCTCCACAGCAAAGGAAAAGAGGGAAATTTATCAGAAAATCGCTTCCGGAGAGACCAATCTGATTGTGGGTACACATGCGCTCATTCAGGAAAGGGTGCAGTATAAAGCTCTTGCACTGGTTATTACGGACGAGCAGCACCGCTTTGGCGTTAAGCAAAGGGAGGCGCTTTCCAAAAAGGGAGAGCTTCCGAATGTTCTTGTCATGAGTGCAACTCCGATTCCCAGAACCCTGGCAGTGATTCTGTACGGAGATCTGGATATATCAGTGCTGGATGAGCTTCCAGCCAGACGTCTTCCCATAAAAAATTGTGTGGTTGACACCTCCTATAGACCAAAGGCTTATCGCTTTATGGAACGGCAGATTCGCGAGGGAAGGCAGGTCTATGTCATCTGTCCCATGGTTGAGGAGAGCGAGGGCATGGATGGAGAAAATGTGCTGGATTATGCAAAAAGCCTGTCAGAGATTTTTCCAGAAGAGATTCGTGTGGCGGCTTTGCATGGAAAAATGAAGCCAAAGCAGAAAAATCAGATTATGGAAGCCTTTGCTGCAAATGAGATACAGATTCTGGTGTCTACCACAGTGGTTGAGGTGGGCGTGGATGTGCCGAACGCGACTGTGATGATGATAGAAAATGCAGAAAGATTTGGGCTTGCGCAGCTTCATCAGCTCAGAGGCAGAGTCGGAAGGGGCTCTTATCAATCCTATTGTATTTTTATGCAGGGAAGCGGCGAAAAGGAGATTTCCAGAAGACTGGAGATTTTAAATAAGTCCAATGATGGCTTTTATATTGCAGGAGAAGACTTAAAGCTCCGCGGACCAGGAGATTTGTTTGGAATTCGCCAGAGCGGTGTGCTGGAATTTCGGATTGGAGATATCTACAATGACGCCAAAATCCTGCATGAGGCAAGCGAGGCGGCAGGAGAAATCCTTGCTCTGGACGCAGAGCTTTCCCTTGCGCAGAATGCTCTTCTGAGGGAGAAGGTGTCTTTGCATACGCAGGGGGGATTTGAAAACTTATAGCTCATGCGAATGAAAAAAACAGCGCCAGATGGTAATTTTTTTGTCTCCAAAAACGGAAATGCTTGCAAAATCAAAGGAAAAGTAGTATTCTACCTAAGAAAGCAGCAGAGAAGATATTGGAAGACAAACCGCGCAGCGGTTCGTGTGCATGAGTACGCAGCGAAGCGGAATGCGAATATCCGCTTTATGAATTGCTCTCTGCCTTGCTTGCAACATGACGGGCAGCCGCATGGCTGCAGATGATTTATTCCTGTAAGGAGGCTACTATATGGCTAGAAAGAAAGCAGAAACTGTTGTTGAGGGAGCTGTAGCAGCAGCAGTAGAAGCAGTGGAAACTGTAAAGAAAACCAGAACCCGCAAGACAGCGGCAAAGAAGACTGCTGAGGAGACAGCAGAGGCTCCAAAGAAGCGTGCAACCAGAGCTTCCAAGAAAGAGGCAGAGGTCTTTGTTCAGTGGTGGGGAAAAGAAGTAAGCACCAAAGAGGTTGCTGAAAGAATAAAAGCAATATGGACCGGCGAGATGGGAAAGAAGGAATCCGAGCTGAAGGATCTGAAGATTTACATCAAGCCAGAGGAAGATCTTGCACACTATGTAATCAATGGTGAGATTACCGGACATATTGAGGTTTAAACTCAACAAAAAGCCCAGATGACAGCTGTGTCCTGGGCTTTTTAATGTATCAGGAGGGCTATGACTTCAGGCGTGGGGAAGAATCGGTGTATCAGAAAAGCAAGTCCCCTACTCACCGCTTATTTCTCTGCGAAATGGAAGCGGGAGACTTGCTTGATACGCTAAAACAGCGCCACTCAATAACCTGAATAAAGTTACTTAGTGACGCTGTCTTTCATTTCATACGCTTAAGTTGCTTAGTGCTTAAGACCTGTCTGAATCAGGCTCTTAGAACTGGCCGCCCTGTCCCTGAGACATCTGGCGTTCCTGTGCCTCGATCATCTTTTTAACCATATAGCCGCCTACGCTTCCGTTCTGCTTGGAAGTCAGATTACCGTTATATCCGTCAGTAAGCGGAACACCCAGCTCATTGGCTACCTCAAATTTAAAACGGTTTAATGCGCTTTTAGCTTCAGGTACTGCTGTAGAATTAGAAGAATTATTTGACATGATTCATTTCCTCCTTGGTTGTTTGTTTTTTTGTTACAATCCTAGTATGTGAAATTTTTTGAGGAATACACTGGTAAATATTTGTAAATAATAGAATTGATGATGATATCAGGGGCAAAATACCCTTTGCTTCCAGCATCGAATGGATTATAGTTTCAAACGGCTGTTTTTGCGATAGGTTTGGAACAGAACCACCCGTAAACAGAGACAAATGAGACAGGCTGCCCAGAATGCAGCGTGAGAAAAGCACTTCTATGATTGCAAAGCGCACTATTGTAAATATGGGGGGAACAGCAATGATTTTTGTGATTTAGTACAAAAAAGTGTGGATTTTTGTATCAGTTAATGATAAAATGAAGAACGCAAAAAAGAATATGCCTCTTGACTGTCTTTTTGACAAAGACATTTGTTTGAGTGTAACCACGAGATAGAAAGTTTTTAAATAGATTATGAACGCATTGTAAAATTTGTATATTCTGCAAAAAATAATTGCTTTTTTTTTGTGGATTTGTTATAATACGTTACAACGGAATTTTGACTTGAACAGAGAGAGCGAAGTTACTGTAATCAAATAGCAGGTGAAGGAGATGTAATCATGAATTTAGGAGTCATTGCGCATAACAGCAAGAAGGTTTTGATCGAAGATTTCTGCATCGCCTATAAGAATATCCTCGCAAAGCATGAGGTCTATGCAACGGGTACTACCGGAAGAAGGATAGAAGAAGCAACCAGCCTGCATGTACACAAGTTTCTGGCTGGAAGTATAGGCGGCGATAAGCAGTTTATGGAGATGGTGGAGAGACAGGATCTCGACATGGTAATTTTATTTTATAATCCGGTTATGATTGATTCCAAGGAGCCAGATATTATGGCCATTGTCAAGAGATGTGACCAGTATAATATTCCTGTGGCGACAAATATTGCAACAGCCGAGCTGCTGATTCTGGGTCTTGCAAGAGGCGACCTGGATTGGAGACTGAATCTGAAATGAGAGTCATCGCAGGAACGGCAAGAAGATTGAATTTGAAGACAGTGCCTGGTATGGATACCAGGCCTACCACAGACAGAATCAAGGAAACCCTGTTCAATATTCTGCAGCCTGAGCTTTTGGAATGCAGGTTTTTGGATTTATTTGCAGGGAGCGGCGCAATAGGAATCGAAGCTCTCAGCAGAGGCGCACAGAGCGCGGTTTTTGTGGAAAAGGCGCCAAAGGCGGCTGCGTGTATTCGTGAGAATCTGAAATTTACGCACTTGGAAAAGGGAGCGAGACTTCTTCAGATGGATGTACTTCAGGCCTTGGCTGTCCTTGAGCGGGGAGAACCCTTTGATTGTATTTTTATGGATCCCCCCTACAATATGGAATGGGAGAAGCAGGTGCTGACAGCCCTCTCTTCCTCTTCGCTGGTTTCTGAGAATACCAGAATCATTGTGGAGGCGTCTTTGAGTACAGACCTTTCGTATGCAGAGGCTTTGGGCTTTGAGATTGAGAGACGCAAGGACTATAAGACAAATACTCATTTTTTTCTGCGCAAAAAGCAGATCTAATAAACTTAGAGAAAAAATTTCTATTGCCATTCACGGTCAGGCGCTGTGAATGGCAGCTAATTTCTATAGAAAGAGAGTTTCATAAGATGGCAATAGCAGTGTATCCTGGGAGCTTTGACCCGGTGACATATGGACATTTAGATGTAATGAAGCGTGCGAGCCAGTTTTTTGACGGGGTGATTGTGGGAGTTTTACAGAATTCTGCAAAAAGTCCGTTGTTTTCTGTGCAAGAACGTGTTAATATACTTCAGAGGGAGACTGCAGACCTTCCGAATGTGACGATCAAGGCGTTTGAGGGGCTTTCTGTGAATTTTGCAAGAGAGAACCATGCGCAGGTGATTGTCAGAGGACTTCGAGCAGTCACAGACTTTGAATATGAGCTGCAGATGGCGCAGACCAATCGGGTACTGGCGCCGGATGTAGACACAATTTTTCTTACTACCAGTTTGAAATATGCTTATTTAAGTTCTACTGTTCTAAAAGAAGTCGCTTATTTTGGAGGAGATATCCATAAATTCGCGCCGCCGGAGGTAGTGAAGGCAATCGAAGCGAAAATAAAGCAGAGGACTTAGCAAAAGTCTGGCAGGAGTCGTAACAAAAGAGTGAGTGAAAACATTGGATGTAAGTAATAAAAAGGAGAATGAACTATGAGCAGCAGAATTGAGCAGATTATTGATGACATTGAAGAATTTGTAGACAATTGTAAGTATCAGCCGCTGTCCTCCACAAAGATTGTTGTGAATAAGGAGGAGCTGGAGGAGCTTCTTCGGGAACTCAAGCTGAAGACGCCGGATGAAATCAAGCGTTATCAGAAAATCATCAACAACAAGGACGCGATTCTTGAGGATGCACAGAACAAGGCAGACAGCATTATTTCCAATGCTCAGGCAAAGGCGCAGGAAATGGTGACTGAGCATGAGATTATGCAGAGAGCCTATGCCCAGGCAAACGACACAGTGAATGCTGCTAACAGGCAGGCCCAGGAGATTCTGGATTCTGCCACACAGGACGCCAACAGCATTCGCCTGAGCGCTATCTCTTATACAGATGATATGATGGCAAATATTGCCGCAGTTCTTTCCAATACACTGCAGGATGCAGGCGGAAAGTATAAGGCATTTATAGATGCGCTCCAGAGCTGTCTGGATGTTGTAAACCAGAATCGTCAGGAGCTGGCGCCGCAGACCGCACAGGCGGCTGCAATGAACAGCTCCCATCAGGAGAGCAAGATTTCCGAAGATCTGCTTGACGGTATGGATGAAGATGATGAATAGAACATAGGCGGCCCTGCTGCCTATGAGAGCGACAGCAGTAAGGCAAAGACAAAGGTAAGCCCCGCGCACAGGCATTTGGACAGTACATGCAGGCGTACAGAGAGGTGACTCTCGCCTAGTACGCCCTTTGCCTGTGCGAGGATGCACAGGCCTCCAAAGGAGGTGCAGCCCATAGCCCATGCATAGAGAAGAGGCGCAGGAAGCCCTGAGGAGGAGAGTGCTGCCAGTCCGGTGGAAATCTCGGTAATACTCAGGACAAAGAGACAGCCTGGAAGATTGGCAGGCCAGAAATGCCGGAGGGCTGCGGCCAAAAGGGAGAAGAGAAGAATGTAGCCTCCCAGTCTGGTGATTGTTTCAAAGCCGTTCATGATGGAGAGGTCTATGTATGCTCCCTGAGGGTGGGCAGAAGATGTCTCTTTTTTTTCACTTTCAGAGGGAACCTTTCGGTTCTCCTTTTTGCTTTTTTTTCTGGAAAGCTCTGCCTCTGGTACAGGAAGGGTGTGGTAAAAAAGGGCAGCGCATACAAAGTCAGCGCTGTACAGAATAAAAAAAGACGGCAGAATCCTCTTTTCCATTCCAAGGCATTGAAGGAGAACGTAGGAAGAGAGAAACGCAGGGCTTGGATTGTTTACAAAGGTCAGAAGGTATTCTGCTTCCTTTTTGGAAATCTTCTGCTTTCCGTACAGATCAGCGGTCAGCTTTGCACCCATCGGATAGCCGCAGAGAAAACCGAGAAAAATGGCATAAATGCCATATGGAGAGAGCCTGCTGGCCCTGTTTAATCCTGGAAGCATGGCAATGAGCTTATCCAGACTTCCAGAGAAAATCAGAAGATTAGAGACAATCATAAATGGAAGCAGCGTAGGAAGCAGAGTATTAAGCCAAAGTCCCAGTCCCTGTCTGGAAGCCAGAAGGGATTCCTGGGGAAAACACAAAAGGAAAAATAAAAGAAACAAAATGAGGCAGAATAAAGGTATGCGCTTCATTTTCAAAAACTCCTTGCAGCAATGGAGACTCTTTTTATCAGTATATGTGAAAGATGGGGCTGCAAGAAGTCATAAATACTATAGTAAAAGAAATCATTTGGAGGGATTGGTATGGCAGTTTTGGAGAATTGCGAGCCTAAGAGGGTATTTTATTATTTTGAAGAAATCTGTAAAATTCCTCATGGCTCAGGGAATACAAAGCAAATCAGCGATTATCTGGTAAGCTTTGCAAAAGCGCAGGGACTTCGCTATATTCAGGATGAGATGAACAATGTGATTATCTACAAGCCAGGAACAGAGGGCTATGAAGCATCGCCGACCGTTATTCTCCAGGGACACATGGATATGGTTTGTGAGAAGAGAGCAGATGTTGTGCATGATTTTACCAGGGACGGACTTCAGCTGGCAGTGGAGGATGGTTTTGTCCATGCATCAGGAACGACCCTGGGAGGAGATGACGGCATAGCGGTTGCCTATGCTCTGGCGCTTCTGGAAAGCAGGGATATTGCGCATCCTCCGCTTGAGGTTGTGATTACAGTGGACGAGGAAATCGGACTTTTGGGCGCGCAGGGAATCGACTGTGGCGCTTTATCAGGAAAGAGATTTATTAATTTGGATTCTGAGGAAGAAGGAAGTCTCTGGATTAGCTGCGCAGGAGGACTTAGGGGCAACACAAAGCTTCCTGTGAGCCGTACAGAGGGAGAGGGAGAGAAGCTTTCTATCAGAATCTACGGGCTTTTGGGAGGACACTCTGGCTCAGAGATTGACAAAATCCGTGCAAATGCAGACAAAATGATGGGAAGACTTCTCTATGGGCTTGCCCGTGAGAAAAGGTATGCCCTCATTTCTCTGGAGGGAGGAAGCAAGGACAATGCTATCCCAAGAGAATGCACGTCTTCCATCCTTGCAGCCCCAGAGGATGTGCCTGAGATTGTGAAATTCGTGGAAGAGATGGGAAAGGCCTGGAAAAAGGAATATGCCAGAACAGACGAAGGAATTTCTGTTGAAATAAAACAGGAGGGCGCCTTTAGAGAGCAGGTGCTTCATCCATCCAGTCAGGCAAAGGTGATTTTCTTCCTTCAAAATGTCCCGGACGGCATTCAGAAGATGAGCGGAAGCATTCCCGGACTTGTGGAAACCTCCACAAACCTTGGAATTCTGCGCCTGGAAGAGAAGGAGCTGTATGCGAGCTGCGGCGTCAGAAGCAGCATCCAGTCTGCCAGAGACGCGCTTTCTCAGAAAATAGAATATCTTGCAGAATTTTTAGGAGGCGATTATACAGTAAAGGGCGCATACCCTGCCTGGGAATACAGAGAAGAATCTCCTCTGCGCGACCTGATGATTCGAGTATACAGAGAATTTTATGGACAGGAGCCAAAGGTGGTTGCCATTCATGCTGGTCTGGAATGCGGACTGTTCTATGAAGAGATGGAGGATCTGGACTGCGTATCCCTGGGACCGAATATAAGGGACATTCATACCTCAGAGGAAAAGCTGGATATTGCGTCAACAGAGAGGGTGTGGAAATACCTTTTAAAGGTTTTGGAAGCTGCGAAATAAGAAAAAACAGAGAACCGTTCTTGGAGCGGTTCTTTTTTTGCCCTTTTGCGCATAAAATTTATAGGTACGGGAGGTGACAGGAAAATGAGGGTGGTTTATACGGGGCTTTGTGTGCTTGTGTCTTCCATTTTGTCTGTATGCCTTGTGCAGGTAATAGCAGAGAGGTCAGAGGTGTCCTTTCTGACAGAGGAGACAGTGGAATCTATGGAATTTCGGGCGCAGCTTTTGCCGGAAGGCCTGTTTGAGGAGATTATTTCCAGAGCAAAGGGAAAAGAAGAGAGCATAGAGCTTCTGACCAGTACCATGCTGCATGGAAGGTTTTTCCCTGCAAGGGTAAATGAAGAGGTAGAGCTTTTTCAGAAATACAAGGAAAAGGAATATGAGAGCCTTTTGCAGGCATATCAGGCTGTGTGGCAGGATATAACATATTTTCCAGTGGCAGGAGAGGGAATTTCCTACATAGACTCCTGGATGACGTCCCGAACCTATGGAGGAGAGCGCAGCCATGAAGGGACAGACATCTTTGGAGCAGACAATGTGCCAGATTATTATCCGGTTGTCAGTATGACCGACGGGGAGGTGGAACAGATAGGCTGGCTGAACCTGGGCGGCTACCGCATCGGCATTCGGGCTCCTATGGGAGGGTATTTTTATTATGCACACCTCTCTTCCTATGACAGAGATTTTCAGGAGGGGGATGTGGTGGAGGCAGGAGAGATTCTTGGGTTTATGGGAGACACCGGCTATGGCACAGAGGGAACCAGGGGCAAATTTCCGGTGCATCTGCACATGGGAATCTATATCCGCACAGAGAAGGTTAAGGAGCTGTCTGTGAACCCCTACTGGATTCTCAGGGCAGCAGAGAGAAGAAAGCTGATATTCTAGGGATTTTGGCATATACATGCCAAAACACCTCGCGGGACAGTAGCGAGTGAACAGTAATACTAATGATACTTTTTTCACAAAAAAAGAAAAATAAGGAAGATATTTTGTGGATTATATGCTATAATAAAAAATTGTATGGAACAAAAAAAGGAGCGATTTTCATGGAAATACAGTTATGGAGGAGCATTTTATGTCCTTATGAACTGGCAGTTCAGGAGCTTGTGGTAAAATTTCAGCATTTGATTGCAGAACATAGAGAAAATGATTTATACTCTCCTATAGAGCAGGTGGTGGGAAGAGTAAAGAGTATCTCCAGCATTCTGGAAAAGCTGCAGAGAAAGCACATACCCATTGAGCGGATGGAAGAGGAAATCGAGGACATTGCAGGAATTCGGATTATTTGCCAGTTTGAAGAAGACATTGCAGCAGTGGTAGATTTGATTTCCCATAGAACAGATATGGAAATCAAAAGTGAGAAGAATTATTTGAAGCATATCAAGGAAAGCGGCTACAGGAGCTATCATCTGATTATCTATTACACAGTGCAGACCATCACAGGTCCCAAGAGGATTCAGATGGAAATCCAGATCCGCACCCTTGCTATGAATTTCTGGGCAACTATTGAGCATTCCCTGCAGTATAAGTACAAAGGGGATATGCCGCCGCATGTAACGCAGAGACTGAGCAAGGCGGCAGACGCCATAGAATCTCTGGACAGAGAGATGTCCTCTGTGCGGAACGAGATTATGGACGCACAGAATTCCTCGCAGACTCAGTCCAATCTTGTGAAGGATATTCTCAACAACATTGAGAACATGTATAAGCTGTCAAATAAACGGGAGGTTATGAAGATTCAGGATGAATTTCTCCGGGTGTTCAAGACAAAGGATCTGCAGCAGCTGGAGCGCTTCCACAGACAGCTTGACATTATTGCAGAGGGCTACCGAGCCCAGTCAGTGTCTGGACATTAAGCCTGAGGAAAAGAGACAAATACATTTTACTAAAAGGAGAAGCAGAATCCTATGCAGGATTTTTTACCGGTAACAAGAAAAGAAATGGAGCAGAGAGGGTGGGAGCGCCCGGATTTTGTCTACGTGTGCGGAGACGCCTATGTGGATCATCCCTCCTTTGGAGCTGCCATTATTACAAGGCTTCTGGAGAGCCGGGGCTATAAGGTGGGGATGATTGCGCAGCCCGACTGGCGCACAGAGCAGAGCATTCAGGTGTTTGGCGAGCCGCGGCTGGGTTTTCTGGTAAGCGCGGGAAATATGGACTCCATGGTAAATCATTATACGGTTTCCAAAAAGCACCGGCAAAAGGACGCCTATTCTCCCGGAGGCAGGATGGGGCTTCGGCCGGATCGGGCGGCAGTGGTCTACAGCAACCTCATACGCCGGGTCTATAAGAAAACGCCGATTATCCTGGGTGGGATTGAGGCAAGTCTTCGCCGTATGGCGCACTATGATTACTGGGAAAACAAGATAAAGCGGTCTGTGCTTCTGGATTCAGGGGCAGATTTGATTTCTTATGGAATGGGAGAGCATTCGATTGTGGAGATTGCAGAGGCTCTGGACGCAGGAATTCCTGTGCAGAGTCTGACCTATATCAAGGGAACCGTGTACAGGACCAGGACGCTGATAAATTCGGAGGATACCCTTGTCCTTCCTTCCTATGAGAGCATTTGTGAGAGCAAAGAGACCTATGCAAAAAGCTTTGGAATTCAGTATCAGAATACAGATCCCTTCTCTGCAAGAATCCTTGCAGAACCCTATCAGGGGCAGGGCTATGTAGTGCAGAATCCTCCCGCGCTTCCTCTGTCTGAGCAGGAGATGGACGACGTCTATGAGCTTCCTTATCAGGAAAATTGCCATCCCATGTATGACGGGGCAGGAGGAATTCCGGCTCTTGAGGAAGTGAAATTCAGCCTGACAAGCAACCGTGGCTGCTTTGGCGGCTGCAGCTTCTGCGCTCTGACCTTTCATCAGGGACGGATTCTTCAGACCAGAAGTCATGACTCGATTGTGAGAGAGGCCCAGAGGATGACAAAGGCTTCGGATTTTAAGGGCTATATCCACGATGTGGGAGGTCCTACCGCAGATTTTCGCGTTCCCTCCTGCAAAAAGCAGCTCTCAAGAGGTGTCTGTACGAACCGGCAGTGCCTTTTCCCGCAGCCGTGCAGGAATCTTATCGTGGATCACCAGGACTATCTTATTCTTCTTCGCAGGCTTCGGGAGCTTCCGGGCGTGAAAAAGGTCTTCATCCGTTCTGGAATCCGCTTTGATTATGTGGTGGCAGACAAGGACAAAACCTTTCTTCGCGAGCTTGTAAAGCACCATGTGAGCGGACAGCTCCGCGTTGCTCCTGAGCATGTGTCAGAGGCGGTTCTCAGATACATGGGCAAGCCTTCTCATAAAGTATATGAGGAGTTTCTGAGAGAATATAACCGCGAGAACGAGAAAACCGGCAAAAAGCAGTATGCTGTGCCGTATTTTATGTCGTCGCATCCGGGCTGTACCATGAAGGACGCCGTCAAGCTGGCGGAGTATGTCCGGGATATGGGATTTACCCCCGAACAAGTGCAGGACTTCTATCCCACGCCCTCCACTCTCTCGACCTGCATGTATTATACAGGACTTCATCCGGTAACAATGGAGAAGGTCTATGTTGTGAGAAATCCGCATGAAAAGGCTATTCAGAGAGCCCTGATTCAGTATAAAAATCCTGCAAACAGAGAGCTTGTGCTGGAAGGGCTTCGCCTTGCGGGACGGGAGGATCTTATCGGGTTTGACAAAAAATGCCTGATTCGCCCGGACAGGGGACAGGCGCCTTTGCAAGCAGATAAAAAGAAGAAGATCATCCGAAGCTCACACAAAAAAAAGACTCTTACAGGCAAGGCACAGACAGATAAAAGGAGGAAGCGATGAAACGGGTAAAAAAGGGAGACTTTGGCTATTTTGCGTATGAAAAAAAGAAAAGGCTTCTTATCACAGGAATCCTTCTGGCGGTTCCTCTTCTGATATTTGCTTCTGGGTGGATTTATCATGGCACCAGGAACAATGTGTTGACAGTGGTTGCCACCGTGGGGTGTCTTCCTGCCTGTAAGTCTGCGGTGGGACTCATTATGATGTGGATGAGAAAATCCATGGATAAGACGTTGTATGAGCAAATCCTTGCGCATGCAGGGCAGCTTGTGATGTCCTATGAAATGTATATCACCTTCTATGAGAAGAACGGCTATATCGACGCCTTTGCCGTGTGCGGAAACGAGGTGGTGGGCTATACCTCAGATGCGAGCGTGGATGCTGCCTTTATGGAGGAAAACATCCAGAAAATCGTGAGAAAGAACGGCTACAAGGTCAATGTGAAGATTCTAAAGGATCTGCGGCCGTATCTGGAACGGCTGGATTCCATGAACGAGCATAGAGAGACTTTGGAGGAAAATATTAAATTCAGGCCAGACGAGCGCTATCCTGATCTTTCCAGAAACGAGCTGATTAAGCACACGATTCTGGCAATCAGCCTGTAGGAGCAGAAGAGATGAAGGAATTTACGATAGGAGCCAATGAGGCGGGACAAAGGTTTGATAAATACTTGAGAAAGCGTCTTCCAGAGGCGCCGGGAAGCTTTCTCTATAAAATGCTCAGAAAGAAAAACATTACATTAAACGGCGCAAAGGCGTCTGGTGAGGAAAAGCTTGCGGTCAATGATGCTGTGCGCATTTTCTTCAGCGACGAGACCTTTCTGAAGTTCGCCGGAGAGGGGAAGGGCTTTGCAAGAGTTTCCCATACCCTGGATATTCTGTACGAGGACAGCCACATTGCTGTTATCAATAAGCCTGTGGGTATGCTGTCACAAAAGGGAGAGGAGGATGTGCCTTCTTTGGTGGAATATTTTATTACCTATCTTCTGGAGAGCGGACAGCTCTCTGAGACAGAGCTTGCAACCTTCCGTCCCTCAATATGCAATCGCCTGGATCGAAACACCAGCGGTATTGTTACGGCTGGAAAGAGCCTTGCAGGGCTTCAGCAGCTTTCCGCCCTTTTTCATGACAGGGCGCTTCACAAATATTATTATACAATTGTGGACGGAATTCTGAAGAAAGAAAGAAATATAAAAGGATATTTGCATAAAGACAAGAAATGTAATAAAGTAATAGTAGATGCCCATCCAATGGAGGATTCCTCTCCCATACAGACCCGTTATCTGCCGCTTGGAAACAATGGGAAAATCACGTTTCTCAAGGTGGAGCTTCTGACAGGCCGCACCCATCAGATTCGGGCGCATCTGTCCAGCATAGGGCATCCAATTATAGGAGACGGAAAATATGGGAATGCAGAGGCAAACCTCTATTACAGGCAGGTTTATGGATTAAAATATCAGCTTCTTCATGCCGGTGAGCTGGAAATTCCAGAGCATTGCCCGGAGCTGTCTTATCTGTCAGGGCGACGCTTTGCGGCGCCTCTTCCTGTTATGTTTGAGAGAATTTTAAGAGGAGAGCATCTAAGAGATGAGAGGATGGCAGAAGAAACAAAGAAAGGAAGGAAAAAGGTATGAAAATTTGGCATGAGGTCTGGGAGTATGTGAAGATGATTCTTATAGTAATCGTCGTAGTGTTTGTTGTGGACTATGTTGTTCTCATCAATGCCCAGATTCCATCACAGTCCATGGAGACAACTGTTATGAAAGGCGACAGGCTGTTCGGGAACAGACTGGCCTATGGTTTTAATCTGAGAATCTTTGGAAAGGATATTTTTTCCACAAAATGGAAGGATCCGGAGAGGTTTGACGTGGTGATTTTCCGCTATCCAGACGATGAGAAGCAGCTCTTTATCAAGCGTCTTATCGGTCTTCCAGGAGAAACCTTGGAGGTTCGGGACGGCAAGGTGTATATTAACGGCTCAGAGGAGCCTCTGGACGATAGCTTTGTGCCGGAGACCCCTACCGGAGATTTCGGACCCATAGAAATTCCAGAGGACTGCTATTTTATGATGGGAGACAACCGGGAGCATTCGCATGATTCCAGATACTGGGACGACCCATTTGTGGAGTTTCATCAGATTGTGGGCAAGGCGTGGTTCCGCTACTGGCCGCTCACAGAGATTTCATTGATTCATTAAACAAAGGAAAAGGAGCAGGCTATGGGAACCTGGAATTCCAGAGGTTTGAGAGGCTCTACACTGGAAGAGCTGGTAAACCGCACCAATGAACAGTACAGGGAGAAGGGGCTGGCCCTTCTCCAGAAAATTCCCACTCCCATTACTCCTGTGAAGATTGACAAGGAACACCGCCACATTACGCTGGCCTATTTTGGACAGCAAAGCACTGTGGACTATATTGGGGCAGTACAGGGGCTCCCTGTATGCTTTGATGCGAAGGAATGTCAGGCAGATACCTTCCCGCTGGCCAATATTCACCCTCATCAGGTGGAATTTATGAAGGCCTTTGAGAAGCAGGGCGGTGTGGCATTCTTTCTTATTTTCTTCAGCAGAGACAACCTGTTTTATTATCTGAGATTAAGAGAACTCCTTCCGTTCTGGAAAAGGATGGAGGAGGGTGGAAGAAAGAGCTTTCGCAGGGAGGAGCTTTCACCGGAATTTTATCTGGAGGGCAGGAGCGGGGTTCTGGTTCCGTATCTGGAGGGAATTCAGAAGGATTTGGATTTGCGGGATTGACAAGAATATCTACATACGGTATAATCTCAATACTGTTGATTCTATATGCTACCACATTAGCAGATTAAAGTGAAAAAGAACTACATCAATGGAGGACGATTATGCAGCGCATTTTTCATACCCCGGACGGATACCGGGATATTTACAAAAAGGAATATAGGGAAAAGAGAAGTCTCACAGCAAAGGTGGACAGGGTTTTTGCAGAGTTTGGCTATGAGGCGATCCAGACGCCGGCTGTTGAATTTTTTGAGGTATTCAGCAGAGAGGTGGGAACCACGCCGTCCAGAGAGCTTTATAAGTTTTTTGACAAGGAAGGAAATACAATGGTTTTGAGGCCGGATTTTACTCCCTCGATTGCCCGCGCGGCAGCCACCTACTTTCTTGGGAAGAGCGAGCCGCTTCGCCTCTGCTACAGCGGCAATACCTTTATCAATCATTCCGGACTTCGGGGACGGCTTCGGGAAAACACCCAGATGGGAGTTGAGTATCTGGGGGATGCAAGCGCTGAGGCAGACGCAGAGGTTCTGGCAATGGCAGTGGAATGCCTGAAGCAGAGCGGACTTTCTGAATTTCAGATCAGTGTGGGAGAGATAGAGTTCTTCCGTGCGCTTCTTACGGAGGCTGGCATGGACGAGGATACAGAGGAGAGCCTGCGCGGCCTGATTTCCAAGAAAAACTATTTTGGAGTGGAGGAGCTTGTCAGGGGACTTGATTTGAAGGCAGAGCTTACAGAGGTATTTCTTCGTCTCCCTCAGCTTTTTGGTTCTGTGGAGATTCTGGATGAGGCGCAGAGACTGACCTCCAATCCGAGAGCTCTGGAGGCAATCTCCCGTTTGAGAGAGATTTACGAGATTTTGAGGTGCTATGGAGCTGAGAAATATATTTCCTTTGACCTTGGCATGCTGAGCAAGTTTCGGTATTATACAGGCATCATTTTTCAGGGCTATACCTATGGAACCGGGGAGCCGATTGTAAAAGGAGGCAGATATGACACGCTGCTTCAGCATTTCGGAAAATCCTCTCCTGCCGTTGGCTTTGGAATTGTGATTGATCAGCTTCACCTGGCTCTGAACCGCCAGAAGATCGAGATTCCTACAGACGAGGAGCCTCTGGTGCTGGAATATGAGGAAAGTACCAGGGAGGAAGTGATCGCCAGGGCTGTGCGCCTTCGCTCTGAAGGAAAAAGAGTCGTGCTTCACAGGAAAAAGGAGGATGCATCATGCGGTATTTAACAGTGGCTCTCACAAAGGGACGGCTTGCAGATAAGACACTGAAGACATTTGAGAAAATCGGAATTACTTGCGAGGAAATGAAGGATAAGAATTCCAGAAAGCTGATTTTTGTGAACGAGGAGCTAGGTCTTCGCTTCTTTCTGGCAAAGGGACCAGATGTTCCTACCTATGTGGAATATGGGGCGGCAGACATTGGCATCGTTGGCAAGGACACGATTCTTGAGGAAGGCAGAAAGCTCTATGAGGTTCTGGATCTGGGCTTTGGCGCCTGCCGGATGTGCGTGTGCGGACCGCCAGAGGCGCGGGAGGCTCTGGAAGGAAACCGGCAGATTCGTGTGGCAACCAAATATCCTGCCATAGCAAAGGATTATTTTTATAATAAAAAGCATCAGACAGTGGAAATCATCAAGCTCAACGGCTCGATTGAGCTGGCTCCGATTGTGGGGCTTGCCGAGGTGATTGTAGACATCGTGGAAACAGGAAGCACACTTCGGGAGAATGGTCTTCAGGTTTTGGAGGAGGTGTGTCCTCTGTCAGCCCGCATGGTGGTGAACCAGGTGAGCATGAAGATGGAGGATGAGAGAATCCGAAGGCTCATAGAGAACCTGCGGTCTGTGCTGTAGAAAAAACAAAGGGTATACATAGGAAAAGAGGAGAAATTATGCGCAAAGTAAAGCTTACAAAGGAAAGCACCAAGGATTTGCTGGAAAGCCTTCTGAAGAGAAGTCCGAACAGCTATGGGGGCTATGAGGCAGCAGTGGCGGATATTCTGGCAAATGTAAAAGAAAAGGGCGACGACGCGGTTTTTGCCTATACCCGTCAGTTTGATAAGGTGGAAATCAATGAACAAACCCTTCTGGTGACAGAGGAGGAAATTCAGGAGGCCTATGAAAGGGTAGAGCCTGCTCTTCTGGAGGTTATCCGCAAGGCTATGATAAATATCAGGAGCTTCCACGAAAAGCAGCGTCAGAACAGCTGGTTTCATTCTACAGAAAAGGGAACTCTTCTTGGGCAGAAAATTACGCCTCTGCATACGGTCGGCGTGTATGTTCCCGGTGGAAAGGCGGTCTATCCGTCCTCTGTGCTTATGAACGTTCTTCCTGCAAGGGTGGCAGGTGTGGACAGAATCATCATGACAACGCCTCCTGGAAGGGATGGAAGGGTGTATCCCACCACGCTGGTAGCTGCAAAGGAAGCAGGGGTAGATGAAATCTACAAGGTTGGAGGCGCTCAGGCCATTGGCGCGCTCGCCTATGGAACCAGGAGCATTCCAAAGGTTGACAAAATCGTAGGTCCTGGAAATATTTTTGTGGCGCTTGCCAAGAAGGCGGTTTATGGACATGTCAGCATAGACTCTATTGCAGGGCCGAGCGAGATTCTGGTTCTGGCAGACGAGACGGCAAATCCACGCTATGTGGCGGCAGACCTTCTCTCCCAGGCAGAACACGATGAGATGGCCTCTGCGATTCTGATTACCACAGACGAGAGATTCGCAGATAAGGTCAGTGAAGAGGTGGATAAGTTCACGCAGAGCCTCTCAAGACGGGAGATTATCCAGAAATCCCTTGACAATTTCGGCTATATTCTTCTTGCAGAGAACCTTGAAGAGGCTATTGAGGCTGCCAATGCCATTGCGTCTGAGCATATGGAGATTGTAACCAGAAATCCCTTTGAAGTGATGATGAAGGTGCGCAACGCAGGAGCCATTTTCATAGGAGAATATTCGAGCGAGCCTCTGGGAGATTATTTTGCAGGACCCAATCATGTGCTTCCTACAAATGGAACCGCAAAGTTTTTCTCTCCTCTTTCTGTGGATGATTTTGTGAAGAAGTCCAGCCTTGTGTATTATTCCAGAGAGGCATTACAGGAAATCCATAAGGATATCGAACAGTTTGCAGCCTCTGAACAGCTGACTGCACATGCCAATTCCATTGCCGTGCGCTTTGAGGAGGAACAGTAGGAGGAACAGTTTGGAAGTGAACTTCCAAATCTACCATTATTGACGCAGCAAGTGCATCATGAAAGGGGAAAGCATGAAAAGGGAAGCATCAGAGGAACGCTATACAAAGGAAACAGAGATCAAGCTGCACCTGAATCTGGACGGAAGCGGCTTGGCAGATATTTGTTCAGGAGTGGGATTTTTTGACCATATGCTGGACGGCTTTGCCCGCCACGGGCTTTTTGATTTGTCTCTGCGCGTACATGGAGACTTACAGGTGGATGACCATCATACCATTGAGGATACGGGAATTGTCCTGGGAACTGCCATCCGAAGGGCAGCAGGAGACAAAAGGGGCATTAAGAGATATGGAAGCTGCATTTTGCCCATGGATGAGGTTTTGGTTCTATGCGCTGTGGATTTGTGCGGGAGACCCTATTTATCCTGGGACGCACAGTTTGGATCCGAAAAAATGGGAGATATGTCCACAGAGATGGTAAAAGAATTTTTCTATGCTGTTTCCTACAGTGCGGCAATGAACCTTCATATCAAGGTTCTCACGCCTGGAAACAGCCATCATATGGCAGAGGCCATGTTCAAGAGCTTTGCAAAGGCTCTTGACGCTGCCCTTCAGTATGATGAGAGGATAACAGATGTGCTTTCCACAAAGGGAAGCCTTGCCTGAGAGGAGATACGTATGAAAAAATGGCTGATTCCCTGCCTGTACCTGCTTCGCGGAAAAGCAGTGACAGGCTTTGGACAGAGAAACAAGTTTGAATCAGGAAATATTGAGGAGCTGGCAAAATTCTACAGCGACAGCGGGGCCGACGAGATACTGATTTTTGACCTTTCCTCGCACAAGGATGAGGAGCATGAGGCGGCTATCGGCACTATAAAGGAAATCTGCCGCACCTGTGAATGTCCGGTCATAGGAGCCGGCAATATCCAGAGAATGGAGGATGTGAAAAAGCTTATCTATGCCGGCTGCGCAAAGGTTGCGCTGAACTTTTCAAAGGAAAGCAATGTGGCTCTTCTTGAGGAGGTTTCCAGGCGATTTGGAAAGGAAAAGATGCTCTGCTGCGTTTCGGATTTTTCAGAATTTGCGGACAATCAGAGCCTTATTGAGCAATATGCAGGAGGCGTTCTTGCCCTGGACAGTCTTCAGGACGAGATACATAAGCTCTCAGAGATTCCGGTGATTTTGCATACAGAGGAGAATAAAAGAGAGGCGCTGGAGGAAATTCTCGGCCTTGAAAATATAGCAGGAATCAGCGGACAGTTTATCAGCAGCATTTCTCTGAACCTGATGGAATTCAAGGAGGAATGCAAGAAAAAGGGAATTGCCGTGAACACCTTTGAGAGCAAAATCGCATGGAGCGATTTTAAGCTGAACAGCGACGGCATGATTCCTGTGATTGTCCAGGATTATAAGACAGACGAGGTGCTGATGCTGGCGTATATGAATGAGGAGGCGTTTGAGACAACCCTTTGCACAGGGAAGATGACCTACTGGAGCAGGAGCCGGGGGGAGCTGTGGATGAAGGGGCTGACGTCAGGCCATATTCAGTATGTAAAATCTCTGACATTGGACTGTGATAATGATACGATTCTGGCAAAGGTTGCACAGGTGGGAGCTGCCTGCCATACCGGAAACAGAACCTGTTTTTTCAAGGAACTCATGAAAAAGGAGTACGACGATACCAATCCTCTGCGCGTATTCCAGAATGTCTTTGATGTGATACAGGACCGCAGGATTCACCCAAAGGAGGGCTCCTATACCAATTATTTGTTTGATAAGGGAATTGACAAAATCCTGAAAAAGGTGGGAGAGGAATGCACAGAAATCGTGATTGCAGCCAAGAACCCGGATAAAGAAGAAATCAAGTATGAGATTTCTGATTTCCTCTATCATGTGATGGTTCTTATGGCTGCAAAGGGCGTTACCTGGGAGGATATCACAAAGGAGCTGGCAAGAAGATAACAGAAGGCATAGCGCTTCCTTGGGCGTTTAACCATAAAATCTTGCGCAAAATGGAAAAATCCTGGTTTTGGCTTGCCCAGGTCAGGGACCATCAGGCGCACCCAAAAAGAATCCTGCTTTGCAGGATTCTTTTTGGGTGCAGGATGGTTATGTCTGAGCAAAATAGAAGAGCGCATACTATTTACGGAAGATTTTTTTATCTGTGCGACCGACCAGATAATCAATGCTGGTATTATAGTAATTTGCCAGACGGATGAGCATTTCAACAGGGATATTTCTGGAGCCTGTCTCATAGTGCGAATAGGCTCTCTGGCTGATATGAAGGTGTTCGCTGAGCTGCTTTTGGGTCAGATCTGCATCTTCTCTTAAATCCTGAATTCGTTGATATTTCACAGTTGTCACCCCGCTTTCTGAAGTATTTGATTTGAGCGCGGCCTTCCAAAAAGCGCCGTGTAAAGGACCGCATCTGTCATCTTCAGTATATTTCAGAACAAATCGTGCTATTTACTTTTAGCCCATAATGGACTGCAAGAAGAGAGCAAGCTGCATTTTCTCTTTCTCCAAAGGACTCCCTTTGGAATATGGTATAGAGAGGAAGCTTTGGAGATAGGTGAAGGTATGAAGCTTACAGGAAAAAATGTAGGAGTGGCAATTGTTGACACTGGAATCTATCTGCATCCTGACTTTGACAATCGCATAATCGCCTTTCAGGATTTTATATATGGCCGCAGGCAGCCTTATGATGACAATTCTCATGGAACCCATGTGGCAGGGCGGATTATGGGAAGCGGCAGATTGTCAGGCGGCAGGTACAAAGGAATTGCACCGGGCTGTAATGTGGCAGCTCTGAAGGTTCTGGATCGCATTGGAAACGGAAAAAAAGAGGATATTTTAAAGGCTGCAGCCTGGATTTTAGAGAACAGAAGAAGATATAATCTTCGTATTGTTAATATTTCGGTCGGAACCACCTATAAGACGCGCTCTGAGCAGGATGTGCTGCTTCAGAGCGTAGAGAGATTATGGGATGAAGGACTTGTGGTTGTGGCGGCAGCCGGAAACCAGGGACCAAGAGAGGGCAGCATCACAGCGCCGGGGTGCTGCAAGAAAATCATTACAGTCGGTTCCTCAGATATGCTTACAGGAGAGAGGGGAATTTCAAGCCGAGGCCCCACCTTTGAATGTGTGTGCAAGCCAGATATTGTGGTTCCGGGAAACCGCATTATCTCCTGCAATGCCCCGCATCCAGGCAGCATGGAATGGTATGTGAGAAAAAGCGGCACCTCCATGTCCACTCCTGTGATAGCAGGGGCTGTGGCCCTTCTTCTGGAGGGCAGGCCAGATCTCACCAATGTGGAGGTAAAGATGATCCTGAGAGAGAGTACCGACGACTTGGGACTGCCTCACAATCAGCAGGGCTGGGGCAGCTTTAACCTGGCCAAGATGAAACGCGCGGCAGGCTTTCCAGAGGATTGCTGAAAAGAAAAATCGCCATAGGTAGTATTTACAAAAAATGGTATTTACCATCTAATAAATACCAACAACTGTCACAAAGAGGAATTGCTGTGCATACAAAGACGTTGACGAACACAAAAAAGTGGTCTACAATGTGGGCAGCAGGATTTTCGGGCTGAAAACAACCGGGCCGTATGACGGTCATTGCAGATAAGCGCGGCCGTCATCAGCCAGACTGCCGGAAAGCTGCAGACAACAGAAACAGTCATAAAAAGAGCATCAGAAGGAGAACGGATATTATGGAAAAAATTAAAATGAAAACCCCTCTTGTGGAAATGGATGGAGACGAGATGACCAGGATTCTCTGGCAGATGATTAAGGACGAGCTGCTGCTTCCGTTTATTGAGCTGAATACGGAATATTATGACCTTGGACTTGCACACAGAGATGAGACAGATGACCAGGTGACAATCGATTCTGCAAATGCGACAAAGAAATATGGAGTCGCTGTAAAATGTGCCACTATCACTCCGAATTATGCCAGAGTGAAGGAGTACAATCTCAAGAAAATGTATAAGAGCCCGAATGGAACCATCCGTGCTATGCTGGACGGAACCGTATTCAGGGCGCCGATTGTAGTAAAGGGAATTGAGCCGTGCGTGAAGAACTGGAAGAAGCCGATTACTCTGGCTCGTCATGCTTACGGCGATATTTATAAGAATACAGAGATGTACATAGACAAGCCGGGCAAGGTGGAGCTTGTGTACACGGACGAGAACGGAAGGGAAAGCCGCGCGCTGATCCAGGATATGAAGGGAAGCGGCATTGTAATGGGTATGCACAATATGGATGATTCCATTGCAAGCTTTGCCAGAAGCTGCTTTAATTACGCTCTGGATACGCACCAGGATGTGTGGTTCGGCGCAAAGGATACCATTTCCAAGACTTATGACGGCCGTTTTAAGAAGATTTTTGAGGACATTTTTGAGAAAGAATACAAGGAAAAATTCGAGGCAGCGGGCCTTACCTATTTCTTCAGTCTGATTGACGATATTGTTGCGCGTGTGATGAAGGCAGAGGGCGGCTTTATCTGGGCCTGCAAGAATTATGACGGAGATGTGATGAGCGATATGGTATCCTCAGCCTTTGGCTCCCTTGCAATGATGACCTCTGTTCTGGTGTCTCCGCAGGGCTATTATGAATATGAGGCAGCGCACGGAACTGTACAGAGACACTACTATAAGCACCTGAAGGGAGAAGAGACCTCCACCAACTCTGTGGCTACTATCTTTGCCTGGACAGGCGCTCTGAGAAAGAGAGGAGAGCTGGATGGCAATCAGGCTCTTTCTGATTTTGCAGATAAGCTGGAAAAGGCCACAGTTGGGACCATTGAGAGCGGAAAAATGACAAAGGATCTGGCCCTGATTACAGAAATCAAGAACCCGACAGTATTAAACAGCAGAGACTTTATTCTTGCTGTCAGAGAAAGACTGGAAGCTCTTCTGTAAACCTGCGACGCAGGAAGGAGGCGCCTCTCTGGCAGCAGAGACAATGTATATGAGCTGATTTTAAGGCTTCCCTTCAGGGGAAGCCTTTTTAACATATCAAGCAAGTCTCCCGCTTGAATTTGACGCAGCTTTATGCCAGCTCCTCCCACCTTTCATACAATTCCTCCAGCTCTTTTTCAACTGCTTCCTTTTCCTTGCTCAGCTGTGCGCATCTGGCTACATTGGTGCAGACCTCAGGAAGAATTAAAGTATCGTCAATCTCTCTGTTTTTCTCTTCCAGCGCTTCAATACGCGCTTCCACCTTTTTCAGCTCGTTTTCCTTCTTTCTTGCCCTGGCCTGCTCTTCTTTTTTCTGCTGCCAGGTAAGCTTGCTATCAGAGACCTGGGCTGCGCGCGCCTCCTCCTTTATCACAGGAGCATATTTCTGGGTAAGCTCTTCCCTTTTCTCCAGATAATAGTCATAGTCTCCGATATAATTGACAAGCGTCTGATTCGCGAGATCCAGAATTCTGGTTGCTGTCTGATTGATAAAGTAACGGTCGTGAGACACATACAGAACGGTTCCTGTATAGCTGTTTAGCGCCTCCTCCAGGATTTCCTTTGACGGAATATCCAGATGGTTGGTAGGCTCGTCGAGAATCAGAAAATTGGCCTCAGAGAGCATAAGCTTTGCCAGGGACACGCGCCCTCTCTCCCCTCCTGAGAGCGAGGAGATAAGCTTGAACACATCCTCTCCTGTGAACAAAAAGGCAGCCAGCATGTTGCGGATCTGGGTTTCTGTGAGCGTGGGATAGGTATCGGAAATCTCCTGAAAGACAGTCTTTTCCATGTGAAGCACATGATGCTCCTGGTCATAGTAGCCAATCTGTACCTTTGAGCCGAGACGGATTCTGCCGCTGTCTGCATCAAGAAGTCCGTTCAGAATCTTTAGTATTGTGGTCTTGCCTGTCCCATTATTTCCAATCAGAGCAATCCGCTCTCCGCGCTTGACTTCAAAGGAAATCTTCTGGAACAATGTTTGTCCTGGGAAAGCCTTGGAGAGTTCTTCCACAGAGAGAACGTCGTTCCCGCTGACTTGCCGGGGCTCCAGCTGGATGCGCATCCTGTCATTGACCTCGGCGGGCTTTTCCAGTACCTCGATTTTGTCCAGAAGCTTTTCACGGCTCTCCGCGCGCTTGATGGATTTCTCTCTGTTAAAGGAGCGAAGCTTGGCAATCACTGCCTCCTGGTGATGAATTTCTCTCTGCTGATTCAGATAGGCCTTGTACTGAGCGTCCCGAAGCTGCGCTTTTTTTGCCGCATAGTCGGAATAATTGCCTGTAAAGGAACGCACAGTGCCAAGCTCAATCTCGATAACCTTGGTGACAACCCGATCCAGAAAATACCGGTCGTGAGACACAATAAGAACTGCGCCTGAATAATTCAGAAGATAGGTCTCAAGCCAGGAGATGGATTCCATATCCAGGTGGTTGGTCGGCTCGTCCAGAAGCAGAATGTCTGGCTTTGAGAGAAGGAGCTTACCAAGGGCTACCCGTGTTTTCTGACCTCCGGAGAGCGTTTCTACCGGTTTATGAAAATCTGTCTCTTCAAAGCCTAATCCCTTGAGTACGCCCACAAGCTCACTCTGATAAGCATAGCCGTTCTCCTGTTCAAATTCGTGATTTAATCGAGAATAGGTATTCATCAGAGCTTCCAGACGCTCCTTTGAGGCATGTTTCATTTCCTGCTCCAGAGAGCGAATCCGCTTCTCCAGGTCAAGTACATGCTGCTTGGTAGTCAGAAGCTCCTCATAGATCGTGTGATGCCCCTGAATATCCTGATACTGCGCCAGATATCCGAGATTTTTGTCCTTGGCAAGGACAACACTTCCGCTGTCAGGAGAAAGCTCTCCCACAATCATCCGCAGCAGAGTGGTTTTGCCTGCCCCATTGCTGCCTATAAGGGCGGCCTTTTCTCTATCTTCAATATGGAAGGAGCCGTTTTTTAGTATATTTTTCTCCCCAAAAGCTTTGCTGATATTTTGACATGCTAAAATCATAGGGTTTTCTCCTTTGCTTCATGTATGGCGAGGTCTGCGCAGGCAGACACGCCCGTTTACCATTATGAATGAAAAATCAGGAAAACTCAAGAAAAATTATGGCTGTTATACAAAAAAGACCTGCTTTGGAATTTTTGTGCCAAAGGCAGGAAAATCCTAAAATTTCTGTGAAGTTTAATTGACAAGAAATTGACAGGACTTTATAATAGTACCAGAAGAGAAGAGGAGGAACTAAAGTTTGGAGACTAAAGAGATTTCCCGTGCAGTGATAAAACGTCTCCCACGATATTATCGGTACCTGGGTGAACTGCTGGAAGAAGGAGTAGAAAGAATTTCTTCAAATGAGCTCAGCGAGAAAATGCGGGTGACAGCGTCCCAGATACGTCAGGATTTAAATAATTTTGGAGGTTTTGGACAGCAGGGATATGGATATAATGTAAAATATCTGTATGAGGAGATTGGCAAGATACTGGGGCTGGATGAGATTCATCCGATGATTATACTCGGAGCCGGCAATCTGGGACAGGCGCTTGCCAATTATGGAGATTTTGAAAAAAGAGGTTTTAAGCTGGTAGGAATTTTTGATGTAAATCCGGTTCTGGAGGGAATTTCCGTGAGAGGAATTGAAATCCAGATGGTAAGCTGCCTGCCGAAGTTTTTGAAGGAAAGGAAGGTGGAAATTGCAATCCTGACCCTTCCAAAGAGCAAGGCAGCAGAGATGGCTGAGGTTCTGGTGCAGAACAAAATCAAGGCGATTTGGAATTTTGCGCACATTGATCTCAATACGCCAGAGGACGTGATTGTAGAAAATGTTCACCTGTCAGAGAGCCTTATGACGCTGTCCTATAACCTGAGCAAATATCAGAAGGAACACACACAGCAATAGTGTGCTGCTGGTAGGAGGCAGGACACAGAGCAAAACAGGCTGACTCCTTGCAGGGGATCAGCCTGTTTTGTACGAGACAAATCCGGCGGTCAGCCTTCCTTTACGGCGCTGATCGGATCAAGGGACAATTATGTCCGTTTATTTTGCAGAGAATAGAGGTGAGCAAATGAAGACAGCGGTAAGCTGTAAGAGAATGAAGGAATTGGACAGGTATACGATTTCCAGGATGGGAGTGCCTTCTTTGGTTCTTATGGAGAGGGCGGCTCTGGCAGTGACAGAGGAGATGAAAAGGTACCCAGAATACCTTGCGCGGATTCTGGTGGTATGCGGAAGCGGCAATAATGGAGGAGACGGCTTTGCCATTGCCCGTCTTCTTCATCTTGACGGATACCAGGTATCTATTTATTTCGCCGGAAATCCAGAGCATATGACAAAAGAAACCACGCAGCAGAAGAAAATTGCGGATAATTACCAGGTTCCAGTTGTCAACAACCCGGTCTGGTCGGAATATACTACTATAGTAGATGCCCTGTTTGGGATAGGGCTGAGCCGTCCGGTTCAGGGAATCTACGCTCTCATGATTGAGGAAATGAACCGTTCAGAAGCGTTTCGCGTGGCAGTGGACATCCCTTCAGGGCTTTCTGGAGATACCGGAGAGATTCTTGGCATGGCTGTGAAGGCTGACCTTACGGTTACCTTTGCGTTTTCCAAGACAGGGCAGCACCTGTTTCCGGGAAGAGAGCTGTGCAAAAGACTAAAGGTCGCAGATATAGGGATTTATGGCAGCGCAAAAGAAGAGGATGTTCTTCTTCTTGAAAAGCAGGATCTTCTGTTTTTGAGAGAACGCCCGGAATGGGGAAACAAAGGAACCTTTGGAAAGGTGCTTGCAGTGGCAGGCAGCAGGGGAATGAGCGGCGCGGCCTATCTGTGCGCCAGAGCCTGCCTTGCCAGCGGCGCCGGGATGGTGAAAATCCAGACAAAGGAAAGCAATCGGACAATTCTCCAGACACTGCTTCCAGAAGCCATGATTTCTGTGGCAGAGGAGGAGGAGCTGTGGGAGGAAAATCTGCGCTGGTGTGATGTTCTGGTTCTGGGACCTGGTCTTGGAAAGGGAAAAATCTGTGAAAAAAAGATAGAATGGTTTCTCAAAATGGCAGAAAAATACAAAAAACCATTGGTTTTAGATGCAGATGGCCTGAATCTTCTGGCAGAGAACCCAAAGTGGTATGCTTATCTTCCAGAGGAGACCATTTTGACTCCTCATCTGGGTGAATTTTCCAGGCTGACAGGATGGGAGATTCCAAAGATTCAGAGCAATCTGATCCAGAGCGCGCAGGCCTTTGTCATGATTCATCCTGTGACTCTGGTTTTAAAGGACGCCAGAACAGTTGTGGTCTGTCCGAACGGAAGCACCTATCTGAATGAGAGTGGCTGTTCAGCCATGGCAACGGCCGGAAGCGGCGATGTACTTAGCGGAGTCCTGGCAGGGCTTCTGGCTTCCTGCCATGCACAGAAGAAGAGAAAAGAGCTGATACCTGCCGGAGTCTTTCTGCACGGGCTTGCAGGAGAGAGGGCGGCGAGAAGGCTTGGCAAGAGAGGCGTTCTGGCAGGAGACATCATAGACGGTTTGGGAGAAGTACTAGTAGAAATAGAGGAGAGCTGCGATGAAAAAATATACAAGAGTGAGAGCTGAAATTTCCCTGGATGCGGCTGCGCATAATTTTGAGGCAATGAGAAGGAATCTTGCTCCAGGCACAAAGATGCTTGCTGTTCTGAAGGCAGATGCATATGGGCATGGGGCGCTTCCCCTGGCAGAGATGGCGCAGGCTTATCCTTATATCTGGGGGATTGCGGCAGCGACGGCAGAGGAGGCTCTGGAGCTTAGAAGGGGAGGAATTGTAAAGCCGATTTTGATATTGGGCCATGTTTTTCCAGAAGATTATGAGGCGCTTATCCTGGAAGATGTGCGCATGAGCGTATCTGAGCTTCGCATGGCCAGAGAGCTTTCAGAGGCAGGAAGAACACTGGGGAAAGCCGTACATATTCACCTGGCGCTGGATACGGGAATGTCCCGTATTGGATTTGCAGATGTACCTGAAAGCGTGGAAGAAATTCTGGAGATTTCCAGACTTCCTTATGTGGAAATCGAGGGATTGTTTACACATTTTGCCAGAGCTGATGAGTATGATCGTTCTCCTGCGCTGGTGCAGCTTGACAGATATCAGCGGTTTGCAGAGCTTCTTAAGAGGGCGGGGCTTTTGATTCCCATTCTTCATTGCTCCAACAGTGCGGGGATTCTGCGCATTCCAGAAGCAAACCTGAGTCTTGTGCGGGCAGGAATCACAATTTATGGTATCTATCCTTCGGATGAGGTGGAAAAGAGTATTCCTCTTGAGCCTGTTATGACCTGGAAGTCAGCGGTCTCTTATGTGAAGACGATTCCAGCAGGGGCGTCTGTGAGCTATGGAGGCACCTACACAGCAGAAGCGCCCAGAAGGGTGGCTACCATTCCAGTCGGCTATGCAGACGGATATCCAAGAAGCCTGTCGAACAAGGGATGGGTTCTGATTCATGGAAAAAAAGCCCCGATTCTTGGCAGAGTGTGTATGGATCAGTTTATGGTGGATGTCACAGATATTTTTGATGTGAAGGTCTGCGACACAGTGACTCTTCTGGGAACAGATGGAAAGGAGAGCATCACAGCGCAGGAGCTGGGAGATTTGTCAGGAAGATTTTCCTATGAGCTGGTATGCGACGTAGGAAAAAGAGTTCCAAGAGTTTATATTCAGGGCGGAAGAATTGTGGAACAAAAGTAGTCAAGCGGAAAATTGCTGTTCACATGTATACACAAAAGATTTATGGAAATACTGTAAATGAAAAGCAGCTGAAGAAAAAGAAAGACAGCTGCACAAAGCCTTACCAATTCAGGCTGAGAATCGGAGTGTGAAGTGAGTGGTAATTAGAAGAGGGGATATTTTTTATGCAGATTTAAGACCGGTAGTGGGAAGTGAACAGGGAGGAATCCGACCGGTGCTGATTATTCAGAATGATGTGGGAAACAGACACAGCCCCACTGTGATCTGTGCTGCGATTACATCGAAAATGAACAAGGCAAAGCTGCCTACACATATTGAGCTGGACTCTTCGGAATATGACATTATGAAGGATTCTGTAATCCTTCTGGAGCAGCTTCGGACCATTGATAAGAAACGCCTAAAAGATAAAGTATGTCATCTTGACAGAGACATTCTCTCCAAGGTAGACCATGCCCTGGAGGTGAGCCTGGAGCTGTCTCTGTAAACTTGCCTTTCCCCCTCCTTGACGAATGTCCGGGAAAATGATATATTTTACCAGAAACAAATAAAAAGATGATACCAGGGTCAAAAGCGTATTTTGGCTCTGGTATCATAAAAAAAACATAAAAAAGGAGTTGTGAAAAAGAAGAACAATGGAAGACGGCAGTAGTATCCCCTTATGGGGAAGTCTGGTATTTTTAATCCTTCTGATACTTAACGGCATTTTCTACGGATTTGCTGCAGCAGTTCAGAATCTGAGCTTTACGGACACAGAAAAAAAGGCGGAAGAGGGCAATGAAAAGGCAAAAAAGCTCCTGAAAATCATGGAAAATCCAAACAGGTATATTAACTGCATTCCCATGCTTGCAGTACTGACGGGAATCAGCTGCGGTGCATTTTTTATTCCTGCTTTGACAGCAGAGCTTCAGAAATACATACCTTTTTCCTGGGCTGCCACAATGATGCTGATTTTGATCATAGCCATGCTGCTGACAGGCTTTGGCATTCTTGCCTTTCGCCGGGTGGGTACTTATCGTCCGGAGGACACTGCCTACCGTTTTGTCACAGTCGTGTCAAAGATGATCTGGGTATTTGTGCCTCTGAACCTTGTGATTACCTGGATTGCCAAACTGACTGCAGCAGTGTTCGGCGTTGCCCTGCACAAGTCCGGAGCAGAGGTCACAGAAGAGGAGATTCTCTCTGTTGTGGACGAAGCGCATGAGCAGGGGGTTATCGAGGAAAACGAGGCTGAGATGATCCAGAATATCATTACCTTTAATGAGACCCAGGCGCAGGATATCATGACCCACAGAAGCAGCATTATAGCCCTTGAACGCACACAGACAATGAATGAGGCTGTGAACCTTATGCTGGATGAGGGAATTTCCAGGTGTCCAGTCTATGGAGAGGATCTGGATGATATCATAGGCGTGGTGCATTTCAAGGATATGATGCATATTATCACAAAAAATCCTCTGATGAAGACAAAAACTCTGGATGAGCTTCCAGAACTTATCCGAACCCCTTCCTTTATTCCTGAAACCAGGGGAATCGGAGATATTTTTAAGTCCATGCAGGCCAAGCAGATTCATCTGGCTCTTGTGGTTGATGAATATGGCCAGACTGCGGGGCTTGTCACCATGGAGGATATTCTGGAGGAAATTGTGGGCGATATTCTGGACGAATATGACGAGGAGGAGACCTCCATCCAGGCACAGATGGATGACAGTATTCTCATCGAGGGTCTTGCCGGACTGGAGGATGTGGGAGAGGAGCTGGATGTGGATTTTTCAGACCTGGATTTTGAGACCTTAAACGGCTACCTCACTTCGCTTCTGGGACACATTCCAACAGACAGGGACGTCGGAGAGAAGCTTATGGCAAGGGGATACAGCTTTCAGATTCTGTCCATTGACCGGAAAACCATAGAGCGGGTACGTGCTGAAAAAATAAAAGAAAACAAAGAAGAAACCAAAGGAGATAAGAGAACATGTCAGGACATTCAAAATTCGCAAACATAAAGCATAAGAAAGAGAAAAACGACGCCAAAAAGGGCAAAATCTTTACTGTCATTGGACGAGAAATCGTGATGGCTGTCAAGGCCGGCGGCGCAGACCCCGCTAATAACAGCAAGCTGCGCGATGTGATTGCAAAGGCAAAGGCAAACAACATGCCAAACGATACCATTGACAGAGGAATCAAGAAGGCTGCCGGCGCAGATTCCGCAGACAGCTATGAGCGCGCTACCTATGAGGGCTATGGTCCAAACGGCGTTGCTATTATTGTAGAAACCCTTACAGACAATAAGAATCGTACAGCCGGAAATGTAAGAAACGCCTTCACAAAGGGCTATGGCTCCATTGGAACCCAGGGCTGTGTATCTTACATGTTTGACCAGAAGGGGCAGATTGTAATAGACAAAGAAGAATGCGAGATGGATGCAGACGAGCTGATGATGCTGGCTCTGGACGCAGGAGCAGAGGATTTCTCTGAAGAGGAGGATTCCTATGAGGTGCTGACCGCCCCTGAGGATTTCAGCGCAGTCAGAGAGGCTCTGGAAAAGGAAGGAATTCCCATGCTTGAGGCGCAGATTGCTATGATTCCGCAGACCTATGTGGAGCTTACCGATGAGAAAGCAATCAAAGACCTTCAGAAGACACTGGATCTCCTGGATGAAGACGACGATGTGACAGATGTATGGCACAACTGGGATGAATAAAGTGCTTGCCTGCCTGATGGATTTTGCACCAGGCAGGCATTTTTTTGCATTTTTCTGCGCATACTACCTTCAGAACACAGACAAAGAGAAAGCATTGCCTCTGCTATGCAAGCAGTGCTTTCTCTCTGAAGCAAAGGAGGCAGTCTTTTATGCAAAGAGAGACAGAACAAAGCAGAGAGAATTTCAGAGAAGAGCAGGAGAATGAGAATAGAGACAGAAAGCAGGGGGAAGAGAGGGACGCCATTCAAAATGAAAGTCTGGACAGGCAGGACAAGCAGAATGAGCAGATTAAGGAGATGGGGCAGGTTACTCTGGAGAGAAACGGGCAAAAGCACCGCGTAGAGCTTCTGACCATTATCGGAGAAGTAGAGGGACATGAATCAGCTCCTGCTCACAGCAAAACCACAAAATACGAGCATGTGCTTCCAAAGCTTGCTCTGATTGAGGATGACGAGCAGGTGGACGGACTTTTGATTCTTCTGAACACAGTGGGAGGGGATGTAGAGGCAGGACTTGCGATTGCAGAGATGATTGCTTCCCTGAGTATCCCTACCGTGTCTCTGGTTCTCGGAGGAGGTCATTCCATAGGCGTACCAATGGCCGTGTCTGCAGACTACAGCTTTGTTGTGCCGAGCGCTACCATGGTGATTCATCCTGTCCGGAGCAATGGAATGTTCATAGGCGTGGTTCAGACCTACAAAAACATCGAGAAAATCCAGGATCGCATTACAACCTTTATTTCCACGCATTCCAATGTCACAAAGGAAAGGCTGGAGGAGCTGATGCTGGATACCACGCAGCTGGTCAAGGATGTGGGAACCATGCTGGAGGGAGAGGAGGCAGTGCGCGAGGGTCTTATCGACGAGGTAGGAGGAATTCGGGAGGCTCTTGGACGGCTGTATGAGATGATTGAAGAAAAGAAAAAGGTTCGCACACATTAAAAAAGAGCGCTTGCCGCGCATATTCTTTTGACAGTTTTTCAGGGCAATGAGAAAATTCTATTGAATTTTGTGAAAAAATGCCTTATACTGAAAAACAACGATAAATGACTAAAGAGATGCCGGAGGGGCTGCGTAAACGGAAAAATCCGGTCTGTACATGGAAAAATCCGGTCATGCAGCCTTTTTGCATGCTTGAAGAAGGGCTTGATTTCAGATACTGCTTCTTAACAGAAGGCAGTGTCTCTTCAGGCGCTCTGAGTCGGAAATGTCGAAAAAATAAGCGGAGGTAAGCTATGTATAAGATTTTAGAAGCAGGTAAGCTTGCGGGCAATATCTATAAGATGGTTGTGGAAGCTCCCAGAGTTGCCAAGCATTGTCTTCCTGGTCAGTTTGTAATTGTAAAAATGGATGAGGTGGGAGAGCGTATTCCTCTGACAATCTGTGATTATGACAGAGAAGCAGGCACCATCACCATTGTTTTCCAGCCGGTCGGCGCTTCTACTGAGAAATTTACAGCACTGAAGACAGGAGACTCCTTCCGTGATTTTGTGGGACCGTTAGGACAGCCCTCAGACCTGTGTACAGAACCACTGGAAGAGGTAAAGAAGAAGAGAATCTTATTTGTGGCCGGCGGTGTCGGAACAGCTCCTGTATATCCGCAGGTAAAATGGCTTCATGAGAACGGCATTGATGCAGATGTTATTATCGGCGCAAAGACAAAGGATCTGGTTATTCTTGAAAAGGAAATGGAAGCTGTATGCAAAAACCTGTACGTGACTACAGATGACGGCTCCTATGGACGAAGCGGTATGGTAACTAAGGTTATCGAGGACCTGGTAACACAGGAAGGCAAGGTGTATGACCATGCGGTTGCTATTGGACCGATGATTATGATGAAATTCTGCTGTCTTACAACAAAGAAGCTCGGAATTCCTACCATTGTCAGCATGAATCCTATCATGGTGGATGGAACAGGTATGTGCGGAGCCTGTCGTGTAATGGTTGGAGATGAGGTAAAGTTCGCGTGTGTGGACGGACCGGAGTTTGACGGCCATAAGATAGATTTTAATGCAGCTATGAAGAGACAGACAATGTACAAGACAGAAGAGGGGCGCGCCCTTCTCAAGCTCCGTGAGGGAGATACCCATCACGGCGGATGCGGAAATTGCGGAGGTGACAAATAATGGGTGATGTATTAAAGAAGGTTCCTGTCAGAGAGCAGGCTCCAAAGGTGAGAGCAGCTAACTTTGAGGAAGTGTGTCTGGGATATAATGCGCAGGAAGCAGTAGAGGAGGCGTCTCGTTGCCTGAACTGCAAGAAGGCGAAATGTGTACAGGGATGTCCGGTGTCTATCAATATTCCGGCATTTATTCATGAGGTAAAGGAAGGAAACTTTGCAAAGGCCTATGAGGTAATCTCAGAGTCCAGCGCCCTTCCCGCAATCTGCGGCCGTGTATGTCCGCAGGAAAGCCAGTGCGAGGGCAAATGTATCCGCGGCATTAAGGGCGAGGCCGTGTCCATTGGAAAGCTCGAGCGCTTTGTGGCTGACTGGGCAAGAGAAAATGGAATCAAGCCGGCTCCTCCAGCAGAGAAGAACGGTAAGAAGGTTGCAGTTATTGGTTCCGGTCCGTCTGGTCTTACCTGTGCAGGAGACCTTGCAAAGCTGGGCTATGATGTGACTATTTTTGAGGCTCTTCATGAACCGGGCGGCGTGCTTGTGTATGGTATTCCAGAGTTCCGTCTTCCAAAGCTTGACGTTGTTGCAAAGGAAGTAGAGAATGTAAAGAGCCTTGGCGTAAAGATTGAGACAAACGTTATTATCGGACGCTCCATTACGATTGATGAGCTGATGGAGGAAGAAGGCTTTGAGGCTGTGTTTATCGGCTCCGGCGCAGGTCTTCCGATGTTCATGGGAATTCCGGGAGAGACAGCAAAGGGCGTGTTCTCTGCCAACGAATATCTGACCAGAAACAACCTGATGAAGGCCTTCCGCGAGGATTATGACACCCCGATTGTACACGGCAAAAAGGTTGCAGTTGTGGGCGGAGGAAACGTTGCCATGGACGCTGCTCGTACAGCTCTTCGTCTGGGCGCAGAGGTACATATTGTATACCGCAGAAGCGAGGCAGAGCTTCCGGCGCGTGTGGAGGAAGTACATCACGCAAAGGAAGAGGGAATCATCTTTGATCTTCTGACCAATCCTACAGAAATCCTGGTGGACGAGAACGATGCTGTAGCAGGCATGAAGTGCATCCGCATGGAGCTGGGAGAGCCGGATGCTTCCGGAAGAAGACGCCCGGTAGCAATTCCTGGTTCTGAGTTTGTTCTGGATGTGGATACAGTAATCATGTCCCTTGGAACCTCTCCGAATCCGCTTATCTCATCCACAACAGCGGGACTGGACGTGAACAGAAGAAAATGCATTGTTGCAGATGATGTGACAGGCAAGACCTCCAAGGACGGCGTATATGCAGGAGGAGACGCCGTGACAGGCGCAGCTACTGTTATCCTGGCTATGGGTGCAGGCAAGGCTGCTGCAAAGGGAATCCACGAGTTCCTGAGCAATAAATAAATATATTTTCGCCAGCGCAGAAAAATTATGACAGAACGCCTCGCTTTGGACTCAGCGGGGCGTTTTCCGGCTTTTGAGCCAAATAGTCGCCCTTGAACAGTAGCCCTCTGATTCTTGCGGCGCTTTTCTGAGATTTCTGCATATTGTGTATTTTTTTTAAATATGCTATACTGTAGCTATTAATGGTCTTTTGGCCGACAAAGAGGACGAGCATATGAGTTTTTTACTTTCGGTTTTCCTGGGAATAGTACAGGGAATTACAGAATTTCTGCCAGTGAGCAGCTCCGGACACCTGGCGATACTTAGAAATCTATTTGGAATTGAGACAACAGGAGGAATCCTTTTTGATGTTCTGCTTCATCTTGGAACCGCGGCAGCTATTCTTCTTGCACTGCGAAAGGATGTGCGGCTGATTCTTCTGGAATTTGCGGGAATGACAGGAGATATACTCAGAAACCTGTACATTTATCTACAAAATAAGCAGACAAAAAAGGAGCGGCCCTATCGTCGCCTGATTACCAGTAATACAAGAAAGCTTATGCTTCTGATTGCCGTGTCCACAGTTCCCACAGCAATTCTTGGCTTTTTCTCAAAAAGATTAGTAGAAAAAGCGGGAAATACTCTGTTGTTTCCAGGAATCGGCCTTCTGCTTACCGGAATCCTTCTGATCGTGGTGGACAAGATTCCAAATGGCGAGAAGATTCCCAGAGAGATAAGCTTTGCAGACGCTATGTGGCTTGGCATCTGCCAGGGTCTTGCTGTCTTTCCAGGGCTTTCCCGTTCCGGCATTACCATCTGCGTTGGTCTTCTGTGTGGAATGAACAAGAGACTTGCAGTGAAGTATTCCTTTCTCATGTCAGTTCCGGCTATTTTTGGAGCAATGCTTTTGGAGCTTCCTGAGATTTGGGGAGGAGAAGTGCAAGGAACAACGCTGTTCATTTACCTGTGCGGAGGCATAGCCGCAGCTCTCACCGGATATTTCTGTATACGGGGGATGCTCAAGCTGGTACATAAAAAGAAGCTCAGATACTTTTCCTACTATTGCTTTGCCGCAGGCGCAATAGCTGCGGCCGCAAACTTTCTGCTGTAATGGGGCAAAGGGCATTTTGCCCCTGTATCGTATATGCAATCAACTGAGGAGGATAAAAATCAATTATGGCAGCAACTAAGAAAATAACAAAACAGAATCCGCCAGCTGAAGAAAAGCAGCCTCAGAAAAGAAAAACAAATGCAGGAGCAAAGGCAGGAGCAGGCGCAAAGACAAGCTCCAGGGCAGATTTAAAGACAAAAGCAAACACAAAGACAGGCACAAAAACAAATGCAAAGAAAAGCACAAAGAAGAAATCCTCCTCCCGTTCTGTCCCAAAGGCGGCATCCCGGGAGGAAACCTATGTTTATGGAGACATTGTCCTTCTTTTCTTTCTGGCAGCAGCCATCCTCCTTCTTATCAGTGAGTTCGGAGTTGGAGGCTTTATAGGAAAGAGCATCAGCTCTGTTTCCTTTGGACTGATGGGATATTTATCCTATGTGTTTCCATTTGTATTATTTTTGGGAACTGCTTTTTTGATAGCAAACAAGGGAAACCTGCTGGCCTATAAAAAGATCGGGGCAGCCTTTCTTTTGTTTGTTTGTCTGTGTGCTTTTACACACCTGCTCACAGAAGGATATGAAGCAGCTCCTTATATTACGGATTATTATGAACAGTCATCCAACTACCACACAGGAGGAGGACTTGTCGGAGGCGCAGTAAGCTATTTTCTTGCAACTGCCTTTGGGGTAGCAGGAGCCTATGTGATTCTGACAGCAGTGCTGATTGTGTGTCTGGTCATTTTGACGCAGCGTTCCTTTGTGGGCTTTGTGCGGAGAATGCTTGAATCTATAGTAAATGCCTTCCAGTCAGGAATAGAACAGTATCAGGCAGATGCTCCGGAGAGAGAGAAGAGAGCCATGGAGCGCCGTTCCCTGAGAGAGGCAAGACGTCAGGAAAGATGGCAGGAGGAGAGGGAGGAGGAGCTTCGGGAAATCAAAAGACGCAGAGAACAGAATCGGCGCAGGCAGGATATTTTAAATCCAAAGAAGGGCTTCCTGGAAGGAACCAAGCTCACGCTTCCTGAGCTGTCTGACGTAGAGCCAGACAGAAAGGAGGAAACAGAGGACATAGAAAAGGCGCTTTCCACTGTGAACTTTCCTAAGAGAGAGGAAAAGAAAAAGGAGGTTCCTGAGCTTAAAATTCAGGGAATGAGGCAGCTCACTCAAGACCTTTCTGAAGAAGAGGAGGAAGAGGAGCTTCCATTTGAAAAGGATTTTGTGCCAAAGGAGCCAGAGGAGGAGACTTCCCAGCCTGCATCAAAATCAAAGCCCCAGAAATCCTCGCAAAAGGAAATTCAGGATGGAATCAAAAACATAGAAAAGGAAATGCAGGAGCCAGAGCCAGAGAAAAAGGTCTATGAATTTCCGCCCCTGTCGCTTCTTAAAAAGGGAGGAAATACAGCAGGAGATTCTGAAGAGCATCTGCGCAAAACAGCTGCAAAGCTTCAGGATACGCTGAAAAATTTTGGCGTCAATGTGACGGTGACAGATGTAAGCTGCGGTCCTACGGTCACCCGCTATGAGCTTCATCCTGAGCAGGGAGTAAAGGTGAGCCGTATTGTCAGCCTGACAGACGATATTAAGCTGAATCTGGCTGCTCCTGATATCCGCATAGAGGCGCCGATCCCCGGAAAGGCGGCTGTGGGAATCGAGGTGCCGAACAAGACAAACAGTCCTGTCATGCTCAGAGACCTTCTGCAGTCTGATGAGTTTCAGAATTCTGCCTCCATGCTCTCCTTTGCAGCCGGCAAGGATATCGGAGGACAGCCGGTAGTTGCGGACATTGCGAAGATGCCTCATCTTCTGATTGCCGGCGCCACAGGCTCTGGTAAATCCGTGTGCATTAATACACTGATTATGAGCATCCTGTATAAGGCCTCGCCTGACAAGGTAAAGCTTATCATGATTGACCCAAAGGTGGTGGAGCTGAGCGTGTACAACGGAATTCCGCACCTGTTCATCCCAGTGGTGACAGACCCCAAAAAGGCGGCAGGGGCTTTGAACTGGGCTGTGCAGGAGATGACCAGCCGCTACAATACCTTTGCAGAATTCAATGTGAGAGGGCTGGCAGATTATAACCGCAAGGTCTCCAGGATGCGGGTTCCTGAAGGAGAGAAGCGCCCGGAGGAGCTTCCGCAGATTGTGATTATTGTGGACGAGCTGGCAGACCTTATGATGGTCGCCCCGGGAGAAGTGGAGGATGCTATCTGCCGTCTGGCTCAGCTTGCCAGAGCAGCGGGAATTCATCTGGTTATTGCCACGCAGAGACCGTCTGTGAATGTTATCACCGGACTTATCAAGGCAAATATGCCTTCCCGTATCGCTTTTTCCGTGTCATCGGGCGTGGATTCCCGAACAATCCTGGATATGAACGGTGCAGAGAAGCTTCTCGGAAAGGGAGACATGCTCTTCTATCCCCAGGGCTACCAGAAGCCGGCCCGTGTGCAGGGAGCCTTTGTATCCGATGAAGAGGTGTCCGCGGTTGTAGAGTTTCTGGCGAATCAGAATCCTTCCACAGGGTACAGCAAAGAGATTGAGAAGCAGGTGGCCAGTGCAAACCTGGGGGGAGGAGCTTCTTCGGGAAATGAAAGAGACAGCTATTTTGTGGAAGCCGGAAAATTTATCATTGACAAAGACAAGGCTTCTATTGGAATGCTTCAGAGAATGTTCAAAATCGGCTTTAACAGGGCTGCCCGCATTATGGATCAGCTGGCAGAGGCCGGGGTTGTGGGACCAGAGGAGGGAACCAAGCCCAGGAAGATTCTGATGACGCCGGAGGAATTCGAGAATTATATAGAAGAAAATCTGTAATCGCAAGGAAGCCCCTCCTGGATCGAGGATTTTTACAATAAGCGTCCATCGCAGAAAGGGAAGATGCTGTATGGAAATCAGAATTATCACAGTAGGAAAAATAAAGGAAAAGTATCTGACCCAGGGAATTGAGGAGTATGCCAAGCGCCTTGGCAGATACTGCCGCCTGAGCTTTTGCCAGGTGCCGGATGAGAAGACGCCGGATCGGGCGTCAGAGGCTCTCAACAGACAGATTAAGGACACAGAGGGAGAGCGCCTGCTTCGCCATATCAGAGACCAGGACTATGTGATAGCTCTTGCCATTGAGGGAGTGATGCTGGATTCTCCTTCTCTGGCAAGAAAGCTTGAGACCCTGGCTGTGCAGGGAAACAGCACCATTGATTTTGTGATCGGCGGCTCCCTTGGCCTTAGCGAGGCTGTGATGAAGCGCGCAGACTATGCCCTGAGCTTTTCACGCATGACATTTCCGCACCAGCTTATGCAGATGATTCTTCTGGAACAGATTTACCGAAGCTTTCGGATTATCCAGAATGAGCCGTATCATAAGTGAAGAGGCTTCCTTTGGAAATCGCATAATTTGATTAAGTGTATACTATAAAATACGTAAATAACAAGAAAATTATATAATTTAATGTTGAATTCTTTTAGGAATAATAGTATACTACTAATATTAATGGTAAGGCTCTTGCGGCAGAGCTTTTGAATTGCTTAAGCAAATGCTCGGTTATTGCTCCTTATAAATCTTTACGAGAGCTTTCTGAAGGCTTTTATAAGAGAAATGAAAAAGAAAATTACGGTTGCTGTTTTCCGGGAAGCAGTGACAGCTATAAGGTTAGGTGTTTGATATGTACAAAAAGTCGACTCGAGGATGGCTGAAGCATCTGGATTTTTTAATTTTGGATTGTCTTTGCCTAGAATTCTCTTTTTTACTTACCTGTTCCTGCTATTTGGGAACCAGAGTTCCTTTTGAGAATGAGCTTTATAAAAATCTGGCAGTGGTTTTGCTGTTGATAGAGATTTTTGTACTGTTTTTCTTTGAATCTCTGAAAAACGTTATAAAACGGAGCTATTATAAGGAGCTTGTGGCAACGCTTCGCCATGATATTCTGGTCATATGCCTGTGTACCTTCTATCTGTTTATAATGAGAACAGGAACCTCCTATTCGAGGGGAATCCTTATTCTGACAGGAGGCGTCTATTTTATTCTGAGCTATACGGTTCGTATTTTATGGAAGCGATATCTTCCAAAAAGGAAGCTTTCATCAGGCAAGCGTTCTCTTCTGATTGTTACAACAGAGGAATACATAAATGAAGTGGTCAAAAATATAAAAAACAATAATTATGAGGGCTTTCATCTTGCAGGCGTTGCTATAGTGGACAGAGACCGAATCGGTACGACTGTAAGCGACGTTTTGGTAGTCGCAGACATGGAAAATGTAATCGACTATGTATGCAAGGAGTGGGTAGACGAGGTATTTTTGGATTTTCCTTCCGATAATCCTGCCGCTGCTTATCTTACAAACGCTTTTCTGGAAATGGGAGTAACGATTCACAGACGGATTGCAAAGGTTCGGGAGCATAAAGGCCAAAAGCAGAGAGTGGAAACTCTGGGTACCTATACCGTGCTTACGACCAGCATTAATATGGCTACGCAGAACGAACTTCTGTTAAAGCGCGCCATGGATATATGCGGAGGAATTGTAGGCTGCATTATGACAGTAGTCTTGTGCGTTATCATAGGACCATGGATTTACATCAAATCTCCGGGGCCGATTTTCTTTTCCCAGATACGCGTGGGCAAAAACGGAAAGAAGTTCAGAATCTACAAATTCCGTTCCATGTACATGGATGCAGAAGAACGGAAGAAGGAATTGATGGAGCAAAACGATATCAAAGACGACAAAATGTTTAAGATGGAGAATGATCCGCGAATTATCAAAGGCGTGGGACATTTTATCAGAAAGACGTCTCTTGATGAGTTTCCCCAGTTCTGGAATGTACTGAAGGGAGATATGAGTCTGGTTGGAACCAGACCGCCCACAGTGGATGAGTGGCAGAAATATGAGCTGCATCACAGAGCCAGACTTGCCATCAAGCCTGGTCTGACTGGAATGTGGCAGGTAAGCGGCAGAAGCAATATCACAAATTTTGAAGAGGTGGTAAAGCTGGATATGAAATATATCCATGAATGGAGCTTTGGACTGGATATTAAGCTGCTTTTGAAGACTGTACAGGTGGTTATTAAGGGCGAAGGCTCAAAGTAAAGGAAGGAATAGTATTGTTTACCCTTATGTCAGGCTGTAAAAACAGATACTTATGTGCAAACGCCGCGCATTTGCCTTTACAACCTGCCAGAGGGATGAACAGCAGTTACTGTGTGCCTGCGTTCATAGCAGTAACCGGTAGCAAAAAAAGTCATTTTCCTTGTTTTGGATTGTAGACTTTTAAAATCAGATATGCTATACTCTGATTTGGACAAGATTGGAAGGTTGATAGAGATACTATGGAAAAGAAAACAACACAGGAACAGATAAGAAGCAATAACGGGCAGGATGACGATGTAATAGACCTGAAGGAGCTGTTTTTTGGACTTCTAGCAAGCTGGAAATCCATTCTTCTGGCTATGCTGATAGGTGCTATACTGCTTGGTGTTTATCATACCCTTTTTGTTCGCCCGTCCTATCGGGCGGATGCTCAGATTTATATTACGAACACAGACTCTATGATTTCTGTGGCTGATTTGCAGCTGAGTTCTGCTCTTACCGAGGACTATGCCAAGATTATCAAGAGCCGTACCGTTCTCAAGAGAGTCATTCGCGAGATGGATCTGGATATGAACTTTAAGCAGCTTGAGCAGCTGATTACAGTGGAGAATCCTGAGTCCACGCACATTATACACATTTACGTAACCTGTGATGATCTGGAGCTTAGCAGAAATATTGCAAACTGTCTGCTTAATATCAGCGTCAGCCAGATTTACCAGATTATTGGAAGCAGCGAGCCTACTGTCATTGACTACGCAGAGGCAGATGCTGTGGAAGAGCTTATGCCGAGCTTCCTGCGTTATCTGTTGATGGGCGCTCTTATAGGAGCGGCTCTGGTGGGAGCAGTGCTGGTTCTTCGCATCCTGATGAACACTACACTGAAGACAGAGGAAGACATCGAGAAATATCTCCATATGCCGGTTCTGTCAGCAGTTCCTTTTTATGAAGCTGATGATTTGTAATTAGATGACTGATGAGAATAGGAGATAAGATACATGGAACCACAACAGAAGCCGCGCGCGGAATATGAGACTCTGAAAAACGTTGTCGTTCATCCCAAAACAGAAGAACTCCCCTCTCAGGCCAGAGAGGCCATCAACACTCTCAGGGGAAATATTCAATTGAGCGGTTACAATGTGAAGGCTGTGGCTGTGACCAGCCCTATGGCCCATGAGGGAAAATCCTCTCTTGCTTTTCGTCTTGCGAAAAGTCTGGCAGCATTAAACAAAAAGACAATATATGTGGACTGCGATATCCGCAATTCCGTAGTAAAGCTCCGCTACCACATAGAAGGGAAGACACGGGGACTGAGTGAGTATCTCTGCGGAAAGCTTCCATTGAGTGAGGTAATATATCACACAGATGATCCCTGGATGGATATTATTTTTACAGGTGCTTCTGCTCCGAACCCCAGCGAGCTTCTTTCAGGAGTTTTGTTTTCGCAGCTCATAGAGAAGCTGAAGCGATACTATGACTATGTGGTAGTAGACACTCCTCCTGTTAATCTTGTGATTGACGGCGCTGTGGTAGCCAAGCAGTGCGATGGCGCTGTTATGGTGGTGGAGAGCGGTGTTACAGAGCGAAGTCAGGCCATTCGAGCAAAGCGTCAGCTGGAATATGCGGGTGTTAAGCTTTTGGGAGTTGTCCTCAATAAAGTAGGTACTAAGAAAAGCGGCTATGGGTACGGGTATGGCTATGGGTACGGCCACCGGTACGACTATGGCTATGGCAATGAGGACAAGAATTCCTCAAAAAATAAAAGGCGGAAGGATTCCTGATGAATCATAGAAGAATATCCAGCTATGAAAGGTCTGCCAGACACCGCCGCAAAAGACATAACAGGAAGCTTGCAGCTATGTCAGCCGCTGTGTTTCTTCTGGCCTTTGCAGGAATAGCAGCCTGGATTATTTATACGCAGAATCTGCAGAAAAGCCGCCATGTCACAGCAGGCGCTTCTGTGGATATGGGAGACGGTTATCGAACCGTCACCTATAAAGGAAAAAGCTATCAGTATAATTCCCTTATTACCACGATTCTGTATGCAGGTGTTGACTCTAAGGGCGAGATGAAGGAGAATGCCGCTTATGCCAGTGCTCCCAGAGCAGACAGCATTTCCCTGGTTGTGCTTGATAAGAAGCATCAGAAGATGACCATCATTGCCATCAGCCGTGATACCATGACAGAAATTCGCAGATATACGATCAGCGGCTATGACAGAGGAACCTATGTGTCACATCTAGGCTATGCCTATACCTACGGAGACGGAGGCAAAGTAAGCTGTGAAAATCTCAGGGAAGCAGTAGCAGGACTATTTGGAGGAATTCCTGTTAATGAGTATGCTGTGACCAATCAGACCTCCATGACATATATCAATGACCTGGTAGATGGAATCACTGTGACAGTCCCTAACAATGACCTCGCAGCCCTTTATCCTTCTATGACAGAGGGAAAAAGCGTGACTCTGGATGCGTCTAATGTAACCGACTTCCTTCAGTATCGAGATACTTCTGTGAGCTTCAGCAATGAAGGGCGAATCGAGCGTCAGCAGACCTATGTTACAGCCTATATACAGAAGCTCAAGGAAAAACTTGGCACAGACACACAGGAGATTTGGAATAAGCTGGAAAACATGGAACCATATCTTCAGACCAGCATTACCAAAAATAAATATCTTAATCTGGTAAATCTCCTGAAAAAGATAGAGTTTTCTGACAGCGATTACTGGCATCTTGCCGGAGAGAACCAGGAAGGAACAGCGCATGATGAATTCTATGTGGATGAAGAGGCGCTGCAGGATAAAATCATAGAGATTTTCTATGAGGAGATTCCGTAATAACCAATGAAACCTGCCATAAGGTTTATATAAAGATTTAAAAAAGCGAATAGAAGGGAGAAAATCGTATGAGAAAATGGAAACTGACGGCAGTTGTATGTGCAGCAGCACTTACGCTCAGCATGGCTGTAACAGCATTTGCCAATCCAAGTATTGAACACGTAACTATGGAGACCACGGTGGCTCAGATAAGCCCGGAGAGTACCTATACGACTGTAGAGATACCAGAAGGAGAAAATGTGGTTGTTAAGCCTGCAACATCTGAAGAGTATGCAGACGATGAGGAAATCTCACAGGCTATTGAGATGCTTCTGGACACAGAGAATGTATATACAACTGTAGAGATTCTGGAAGCCTTAGGATTCTCCATTGTTGATGAGAATGGAGAGAAGAAGGATATCAGAACCACAAAGGACAATCCTGTAGACCCTGAGAAGCTGGATATTGTTACTTATATGTCCAACTTTGCTTTTGAATCAGACGGACGTCTTCTTCCAAATGGAAGAATTGAGGCAACAGTTCCGGAAACAGAATCCTTAAAGGGTGAGAAATTAGAAAGAGTCATTATTGTTCAGGTTGATCCCGAAGACCATACCATATATTTTATTGAGCTTGAGAGCCTGGAAGAGGATGGAACCTTTACTGCCCAGTTCCCATGTACAGGACCTTTCTTCATCACTGTTCGGACAGACCTTGCAGAGACAGAGGAATAATACAGAATAAAGAAGACAGGAAGAAGCGAAAAGCAATCTTCTTCCTGTCCTTCCTACAGGATGTATATAGATAGAGAGGATATTTCTAATGTCAAGAAGAACAAGAACAAAACTCAAAAAGCTGGTGAAAAGAATCCTGTATATTCTGTCAGTTATACTTTTACTGGTACTCCTGTTTTTTGTTATGAAGCGCTCTTATACGCAGAGCCAGGAACGACAGGAGAAGAACAGAGAGATAATTGAAAAGGAAAGCATAGGAGACCTGGAGGAATCCTATGAAAACGGGGACTTGGACAGCCAAGAGGATATTGAGAAGGAGTCTTCTTCTGACAAGGAACAAAGGGACAAAGAAGAGTTCTCTTCTGAGGAAGAGCAGGACAGTACAGAAACTGGTTCTGACAGCGGGGAGACAACAGGCGTCACGCCTTCTCCTTCTGGTGAGCCGGAGGATGAACAGGATTCAGAAAGCACGGAAGCATCTGCTTCCTTAACAGATAAAGAGAATAGCACCTTGCTTGTTCTCAATGGAACAGGTAAGGCAGGAGTGGCCGCCTACTGGAAGGAGCAGCTGGAGGAGGATGGCTATGTCAATGTGATTCCAGCCACCTATAATCTTCCGGTAGAAGAAAAAACGGTGATTTATACAGAAGAGCCTGAGAAGGCACAGGCACTTCTGGAGCAGTTTCCGAATGCTGATTTCAGCGAAGGCAAGATTCAGAGTGGAATAGAGCCGGCAGAAGGCTATCCTGTCCCTGAGGAATGTGAGATTTATATTGTAATTGGACAGCAGGATGCGCGAAGTGAATAATTCCGCGCATCTGACCTGGCGGCAGTATGTGTGCTGCGGCTGAGTCATTTGTGCTTTTCTTTAAGAAAATTGCAGGACTGTCGTGCTTATATATACTGAATATGGATATTAATGACAAATAGCAGTTTTCCTCTAAGAACAGCAGAAAATACTAATATTTTTTATTGGCTAGATTGCAGGACTGTAATACTTATATATACGGAATATAGATAATAGATATTCAGAATAAATAAGCTTTTGGTTTGAAGAAAACAGAGAAAATATTTATGTTTTTTGTCAGAACAATTGTAGGACTGTAATGCCCATATATGCGGAATATGAGCATTTGAAACGGCAGTCTTTCTTTTAAAAAAACAGAAAAATATTGAAAAAGAAAATGAACCGTGTGCAGGTGAATACACAGGCACATAGAAGAAAAGACAGGCTTTTTGAGGATTGTTTTTTAATGGTTTAGTTGAATTCTTCTACAACATTTTGGATAGAGAGTTTTGAAAAAAACTATCTGAAAATACGGAAAATGCTTTGGAAAGGAGAGAAGCATGGAGGTATTTTGTAAGATGTATATGAAAGGAAACAGCTTGGCCTGATATAGACAAGGGTGTCTGTAGAGGGCTGTTTTTTGTTGAGGAAATGACGACATGCTGCCGGTTATTGTATGACCTTTGGGTTTGGTTTGTGAAAATCAGTTAGGGAATTTTGAGGTAGATGAGGTGAGAATGAACACTTTAGTAGTTATGGCTAATAGATTCCAATACAAAATTAGAGTGGAATGAGCATAGGCAAACACATTATGATACCAGCTGGCTATACAAATGATATGCGTAAGAAGTTACAGTGTAGTGATAGTATCTTTTATCCTGAGTTTTTATGTGAATCAAAAGCATTATTTATATGGTAATGTCTATCCGAAACTTTCAGTCGCGTAATCGTGGACTATGATGACCGGAAAAATCATTCGGATTGGCTGGAAAATGAGGTTTAGGGCACAGGCCTGAGGACAGTGATAAGAACATTTTCAAATGAAATGGAAAAGGGTTTCTCACTGGCTATGGAGTGGGTGAGGCTATTTTAAAGTGAAATAGGTACGGTGGAAATCGCTGATTATTTCATTTCGGGTAGAGATGGTTGAATGCTGATAAGTGCATTTGGAAAGCGAAATTAGGTTGGGAGAAATTTTGAGGGATGCTGAAAAATGCCGTAATAGCAAGGCTTTTTGATAGATGATAGCAATATGATGGCAGGTTTACCCTAAAGAAGCATAGGGGGAAATCGAAGGGATAAATGTCCGGAAAACGGGTATTAGCAGATAAAGACCTATAGAAGAACTGAATTGTTGTTTTCAATAAATGATGAAGATAGCAAGGTGTCTACCCTATGAACTTTAGTGGATGATTTTTTGAGACCTAAAGAGGTTTTGGGGACGAAAAATTACATTTCAGAGGTTGATTGAGTTTTGCGAGCTGACTGAAATGAGCATTAGCATTTTCGGATAGACCTGTTCTTGAAGTGATAAGGATATTCGATGATAAACACATCGAAGATAAAGAATGCTGTTTCTGCGCTGTGAACATCATACCGTGATGGGAACCATCCCAGATGATAACCACAGCTTTACATAAAGAAATCAGATTGGAGTAACGAAGAATGAGCAAGGTTGAAATAAAAGGTAAAACGATATTGGTCACAGGTGCTGCTGGCTTTATTGGCAGTAACCTGGTTAAGCGCCTGTACAACGATGTGGAGGACGTGACCGTCATCGGCATCGATAACATGAATGATTATTATGATGTTCGATTGAAGGAGGCACGGCTTGAGGAACTCTCTGCTCATCCTTCTTTTGTTTTTGTAAAGGGCAGCATTGCTGACAAAGCGATTATCACAGAAATCTTTGAGAAGTACAAACCACAGGTAGTTGTAAATCTGGCGGCACAGGCTGGTGTCCGCTATTCCATAACAAATCCAGATGCGTACATAGAGAGCAACCTGATCGGTTTCTACAACATCCTCGAAGCTTGCCGCCATTCCTATGACAATGGCGCAACGGGTGTGGAGCATCTGGTATATGCTTCTTCTTCCAGCGTGTACGGCTCTAACAAAAAGGTACCGTATAGCACCGAGGACAAGGTAGATAACCCGGTAAGCCTGTATGCTGCGACTAAGAAGAGCAATGAGCTTTTAGCTCATGCGTATTCCAAACTCTACAACATTCCGTCTACCGGCCTGCGGTTCTTCACAGTATATGGTCCTGCTGGTCGACCAGATATGGCGTACTTTGGTTTCACCAACAAGCTGCGGGAAGGTAAGGCCATTCAGATCTTCAACTACGGCAACTGCAAGCGTGACTTCACCTATGTGGATGACATTGTCGAGGGTGTTGTCCGGGTGATGCAGAAAGCGCCGGACAAAGTGACCGGCGAGGATGGTCTGCCGCTACCGCCATATAAAGTATATAACATCGGAAACAACAGTCCAGAGAATCTGCTGGACTTTGTGCAGATTTTGTCTGAGGAGTTAGTAAGAGCAGGTGTGTTGCCGGAGGATTACGACTTCGAGGCTCACAAGGAACTGGTTCCCATGCAGCCCGGTGATGTACCTGTGACCTACGCAGATACCACTGCGCTGGAACGTGATTTTGGATTCAAACCTAGTACGAGCTTGCGTGAGGGGCTGCGGAAGTTCGCTGAGTGGTATAAAGCATTTTATATGTAATTTCTGTAATGGCATGTAAATATTCCCCGCTGATAAGGCGGTACTAATACCCACAGTGAGGGAGAGGAGAAAATGACTATGAGAGAATTTAAAGATTTAAAAATTGCAGTTGCCGGTACTGGTTATGTGGGTCTTTCTATTGCTACTCTTCTGAGCCAGCATCATAAGGTAATGGCGGTAGACATTGTCCCAGAGAAAGTTGAGCTGATTAATAATAAGAAGTCTCCAATTCAGGATGAATACATTGAGAAATATCTTGCGGAAAAGGAACTTGATCTGACAGCTACGTTGAATGCAGAGGAAGCTTATTCAGATGCTGATTTCGTGGTTATAGCTGCACCAACGAACTACGACAGCAAAAAGAACTTTTTCGACACATCTGCTGTCGAAGCAGTCATTAAGCTGGTCATTGAATACAACCCAGATGCCATTATGGTTATCAAGAGCACGATTCCTGTCGGTTACACGGCATCTGTGCGTGAAAAGTTTCATTGCGATAACATCATCTTCAGCCCTGAGTTTTTGAGAGAATCTAAGGCCCTATATGATAATTTGTACCCCAGCCGCATAATCGTGGGCACGGATGTTGAGAATGCAAGACTGGTAAAAGCAGCACACACTTTCGCAGAACTCCTGCAGGAGGGTGCAATCAAGGAGGATATTGATATCCTGTTTATGGGCTTCACTGAGGCCGAGGCAGTGAAACTGTTCGCCAATACATATCTGGCGCTGCGTGTTT
>JAUNOP010000052.1 GCA_030537135.1 Eubacteriales bacterium
CTAAAGGTAGTGGGTTTCCGCCTACGAAAAACGAGAGGATTTTATTTATGAAATTCATATATGGAAAACAGGATTGGGCAACATTGCAGAGAGGACAGGAAAATTGTTATCTTCTGACAAATGGTCTGGGAGGCTTCTCATCTGCAACCATGCTTGGCTCCAACAGCCGAAACGACCACGCGCTTCTCATGGCCTGCATAGAAGCGCCCAATCACCGCTGCAATATGATTCACAGACTGGAGGAGAGACTGGAAAGGGAAGGAGAGAGCATTCCGATATCCACCCAGGAATATGTGGATAAAAGTCGAAATGAGCAGGGCTTTCGCTTCCTTTGCAGCTTTGTCTTTGAGGATTATCCCTGCTGGACCTATCAGGTAAATGGTGTGGAAATCGTGAAAGAGCTTGCCATGGAGCAGGGCGAAAATCTGGTGGCAGTGCGGTACCGGATTAGCAATAGAAGCAAAAAAGACGCAGCGCTTAAGGTGACGCCTCATCTACAGTTTGCAGCAAAGGGAGCAGCTCTTGACAGAAAACAAATTTTTACGGTTCAAAAGAAAACAGAGGAAGCTTATCCAGATGAAAAGGCAGGAAATATAGCGGCAGGAGAAGACTGCAAGAGAGGGGCTGTTATTAAGGAGCAAGGAAAAATCTCTTCGCAGGGCTTAGAGGTGTATTTCAAAACAAACGGAGAGACAGAGTGCTTTGCCCAGAGCTTTTCAGAGGACTTATATTATGCCTATGATGCCTGCGATGGACGGATGGCCTGCGGCAGCACCTGTGTAAACCACTGCATCACAAAAAAAATAAAAGCAGGCGCCAGGTCAGAGCTGGAAATCGTTTACAGCATGAAGGAAATTCATACAACAGCAGGAGCTGTGCTGGAGGAGGCTGTCAGGTATAGAAAAGAGCTGGAGGAGGCCTGCGGACTAAAAAGTGAGGCAGGGCGCACCCTGGCAAAGAGCGCGAACCAGTTTGTGGCCGAGAGGGCGTCCACCAAAGGTAAAACCATGCTGGCAGGCTTTCCGTTTTTTGAGGACTGGGGAAGAGACACTATGATTGCCCTGGCAGGGTGCTGCATTACAACCGGGCAGACGGACACGGCAAAAAGCATTCTGCGTACCTTTGCCGCCTACACCAGGGACGGCCTGATGCCAAATCTTTTTCCAGAGGGAAAAAATGCTCCCCAATATAATACTGTGGATGCAGCGCTTCTTTTTATCAATGCTGTGTATCTTTTTTATGAGAAAACAGGAGATTTGTCCTTTGCAGAGGAAATGTATCCGGTGATGGAGGAAATCATTGCCTGGTATAAAAGAGGAACCTCTTATGGTATCCGAATGGATGAGGACGGACTTATCATGGCAGGTCAGGGACTGGATCAGGTGACATGGATGGATGTGCGGGTGGGAAAAATACTTCCCACTCCCAGACATGGAAAGCCTGTGGAAATCAACGCTTACTGGTATAATGCCCTGTGCATTATGGATTATATTGGAGATATACTGCATGAAAAAAGACAGTATGCACTTCTTGCAAAAAGGGTGAAGAAAAGCTTTTGCAAAGCCTTCTGGAATGAGGAAAAGGGATGCCTTAGGGATGTAATTTCCGGAAGCCCTGCAGACGGGCAGATACGCTGCAACCAGATCTGGGCTGTGTCCATGCCCTTTACCGCCCTGACAGAGGAACAGGAGAAAGGGGTGGTTGACAGGGTTTTTGAAAAGCTCTATACGCCCTATGGCCTTAGAACTCTGGAAATGGAGGATGCTCAGTTCAGAGGAGTCTATGGAGGAGCGCAGCTTGAGAGGGATCTGGCATATCACCAGGGAACGGTCTGGGTGTTTCCGCTGGGAGCCTATTATCTGGCCTATTTAAAGACCAGAAGATATTCCAGGGAAGCAATCGACACAGTGAGAAGGCAGCTTGCGGTCATGGAGAGCGCAATGAGAGAGGGCTGTATCGGACAACTGCCTGAAATCTATGACGGCGAGAATCCGACCTTTTCCAGAGGCTGCTTTGCTCAGGCATGGAGTGTTGGAGAAATTCTCCGGGTCTATGAGGCACTGGAAAAAGATAAGCCACAAGAAGGAGTGGGTTTGCGTAAATATGAGCCTGACAAGGCAGGGCAGAGAGCGAAAGAAGGGCAGGATTCAGGAGAGGTCATCTACAGGAATGTGCTGTTTGACCTGTATGGAACGCTCGTGGATATTCACACAGACGAGGAAAGTGAAGAGGTCTGGAAAAAAATGGCTCTGTTTTATGGGTATTATCGGGCGTATTATGCCCCAGCAGAGTTCAGGGCTGCCTTTAAAAGCCTGATAAGGGAGGAACAGAAGAAAACAGAAGAGATTCAGATTGAGACAATCTTTTATCAGCTTTTTTCCAGGAAGGAAATATGTCCTACAGAGAGCATGGCTCTGAATGCCTGCCGCATATTTCGTATACTTACGACAGAGTATATCCAGCTGTATCCGGGGACAAAGGAGCTTCTTGAGAGCCTCAGAGGACAGGGAAGAAGACTGTATCTTCTGACAAACGCACAGAGAGCCTTTACAGGCTTAGAACTCCAGCTGCTGGGACTTGACAAATACTTTGAGAAAATCTGTATTTCCTCAGACTATGGGGTGAAGAAGCCAAACGTTCGTTTTTTCAGGGAGCTGCTTGAGGAGTGCGGACTAAGAGCAGAGGAATGTCTGATGATTGGGAATGATGAATTCTGCGACATTGCCGGAGGCCAGGGAGCAGGGCTTGACACGCTGTACCTGCATACAAATCTTTCGTCTCAATATACTGGAAGGATTAAGGCAGACTGGATGCAGCTGGAGCAGGTAAAGAACATGACAGAAGTTCTTGACATACTCAACGCTCTGGAAGAAGAAGCAAAGACAAAAAATCAGGGCAGTCTGGCATAGAGTGAATACAAAATTTACCTGTAATATTTATGCTGTACTTTGTGAAAAATTTCTTGACAAAAAAGAATCTATAAGATACGATTAACAGGAGTTATGTATTATTTGGCAAACTTGTAGAAATACAGGGACGCAAAGTTTAGTGTCTAAGGCAGAAGGATGGATGCTATGATTGACTGGCTGCATTTGAATGGTCTCAAATGCAGCTTTTTTGATTTCTGCTGCAGCGTATCAAATGAGGAGAAAGGGGAAATGATATGAGAAATGGGGGATAAGTATTTTACACACCATAACAAAAAGAATGTTATAGGCAATGTATGGAAATGAGAGGCTCAGAGCAGAGAGCCGGAGGAGACTCATGAAGAATGACGTATGCTTGGCAAAAAAAATAAGAAAATTGGAGCCGGAAGCAAAGAAGCTTCTGATAGAAGGCGAGCTTCTGGTATACCTTCAGCCTCAGATTAATATTGAAACCAGCTGCATAGAGGGGTTTGAGGCGCTGATTCGGTGGAAACATCCGGAAAAGGGAATCCTCAGACCAGAACATTTTCTTGAAACAGCAAAGGAACTCCATCTGATAAATTTTATGGATTTCATGGTTTTTGAAAAGGTATGCCTCTTTCTGAAAAAAAGAATGGATGAACACAAGGAATTGTTTCATATATCCTGCAATTTTGTGAGGGAGCACTTTGAAAGGGAGGAATTTCCTGCACAGCTATTGAAAATCTGTGAAAAGACAGGTGTACCTGCTGAGTATCTGGCCATTGAAATTGTGGAAGGACACGCCTTTGAAGAGGAGGCTGCTGTTCAGAGAACTGTCACAAAGCTGAAGGAGTGCGGCTTTTTCGTATACTTGGATGATTATGGGGCAAAAAATTCTGCTTTCAGGGATTTGATGATACACAGCATCAGCCATGTGAAGCTGGATAAGAGCATTGCAGATAATATTGAACAGGAGCATGTACAAGTACTGACGCAGGGATTGTGCAGAATTGCGCATCGGCTGTCCTATTCTGTGGTCTGCGAAGGGGTTGAGACAAAGCAGCAGCTTGGGCTTGTCCGAAAATGCGGAGTTGATATTGTTCAGGGATTCTACTATTATAAGCCTATGGACATGAAGGCGGCAGAGCTTCTATATGACAAACAAAAGAAGAGGAAAGATAAATTCTGAATACTCAGGCACAAATGAGAAGGAGGTGAAAACATGAATGAGGTCATGAGAAATGAGAGGAAATTCCTTTTACCACTGGATGAATATTATCGGCTCAGCAGCTACTTTTCAAAGTTTCTGATACAGGATGAGCATAATGGGCGGGACGGCTATACTGTCCGCAGTCTGTACTTTGACACACCGTATGAGAGAGATTTCTATGAAAAGGAGGACGGAGTCGAAACCAGGAGGAAAATCCGGCTCCGCATTTACAGTCCAAAGGACAGCTTTGGCGTTCTGGAAATGAAGCAGAAGCAGGGGACAAATCAGCTTAAGCGCTCTCTTCGGATCTTTCGCGAGGATGCAGAAAAGCTGGCGCAGGGCAGATATGATGTCCTTCTGAAATACTCTGAGGACTTTGCAGCAGAGTGCTTTGGAGTGATGCAGATGCATGCCTATCAGCCGAAATCGATTATTGAGTATCGAAGAAAGGCGTTTATAGCCAAAGAGAACAGGATTCGCCTTACCTTTGACCATCATATTACTGCGAGTGAGTCAAATACGCACATTTTTTCTGAAAATCCAGGAATGAATTCTGTGTGCGATCCGTACTTAGTGGTATTTGAGGTCAAATATAATGGCTTTCTTCTTAGCTATATTCGGGATGCTATTAATTATTGTGAAAAAAGCGAGACATCGGTCAGCAAATATTGTCTTGGAAGAAGCGTCTCACTGCACTACCTTTTTTAGATAAAATAGTTTTTGGAGGAAAAACAATGAAACAGATAATTTATTCCATGCTGGAGCAGAGTGGAACACTGACAACAGAGGAGATGGTGCTGCATATTTTGGTGAGTGCGGTGCTGGGAGGGTGCATTTACCTGTCCTACTACATCTCTCATGCAGGAACCGTGTACAGCAAAAAGTTTAATGTCTCTCTGATTACGCTGACAGTTCTCACTGCGACAGTTATGACAGTTATTGGAAATAATATAGCTTTGTCCCTTGGTATGGTAGGCGCGCTGTCCATTGTTCGTTTCAGGACTGCGATTAAGGATTCCAGGGATACAACGTACATATTTTGGACAATTATTGTAGGTATCTGCTGCGGCGTAGGAGATTACACAGTGGCTGTTATGGGAAGCAGCGTGGTATTTGTGATACTGCTGATTCTTGGACGCGTTCGGAATGACAATCGAATTCTGCTGATTATCCGGGGACCGAGAAGTGAGGAGCAGCAGATAGAATCTGTGGTCTTTCAGGGCTTTAAGGGCAGGGCGTCCCTGCGCGTAAAGAACACTACTCAGGATTCTATAGAGCTGATTTATGAGATGACAAAGAAGGTATATCTTCTGAACGGCAAAAACGAGAAAACTATCACAGAGGCTCTCTATGAAATTGAGCGTATGGAATATGTGAACATAGTAACCCAGAATGATGAAATAAGCGGGTGATAGTCATGAAATACAAAATAATCAGTCTGGCAGCAGTCCTGGGAATGCTCCTGATGCTGCTGTTCCTTAACAGGAGCGGAGGTACCGGACTGGAGCGGGTGCATCAGCATCTGGAATGGCCGAAGCAGTCAGAGGAATCGACCGTCACAGCAGAGCCTGAGGAGCTGGTCACACATCTTCCTATTGTGGAAATAGACACTGACGGGCAGAAGATACCAGGAAACTGGATCAAAGATGAAATGGGTAATACGATTGATACAGAGTTAAGCGAAACAGGGGAGGAGACCATTCTTGCTTCCATAAAAATCATAGATTCGGGTACATCAGAAAACCGGCCCGGACAGGACGCAGCAGTAGAGACGCTGGCGCGGTTTCGTATCAGGGGAAACTCATCAAGAAATTTTACCAAAAAAAGCTATATGCTCAAGCTGGTAGAAGAAGATGGAGCAGAGAATCCCCAGGAGATTATGGGAATGAGCGAGCATGACCAATGGGCTCTGTATGGACCATTCCTTGACAAAACATTGATGCGCAATTACATGTGGATGAATCTCTCGGCTGAGATCATGGGATATGCTCCGAATGTACGGTACTGTGAGGTTATTCTGGACGGAGAATACCAGGGACTGTATATAATGATGGAACTCATTGCCAGAGGAGAGGGAAGAGTCAACCTGAATGCCTATGAAGAGGGAAAGAATTATACAGACTATATTGTAAGAGTGGACAGTGCAAATGGAGATATCAGAGATCTGAACACGTTTACCACCTATACGCTGCGTACAGAATTAATGGCAGTGCTTTCTGTGGTTTATCCGGGCAATCAGAGGCTCAATGAAGAGATATGCAGTTATATTGAGAAGGACTTCAGCCGTTTTGAGAAGGCGCTTTATTCATCTGACTATACGGATCCATTCCGTGGATACCGGCGGTATATTGACGTGGATTCTTTTGTGGATTATTATATTCTTCAGGAATTTTTGGTGAACAATGATATGTGCAGCCGCTCTACATATCTGTATAAGGACAGACTGAATAAAATCCATATGGGACCAGTGTGGGATTATAATAATGTCCTGGATAATTATATTGCACTGGATTTGGATACCTCTGAATTTTTCTTTACAGACAGGCTGTGGTTTGACCGCCTGCTTTCGGATCCTTATTTTAACAAAAAAGTAATTAGTCGTTATAAGCAGCTGCGGAACACAGTTTTAAATGAGGAATATCTCATGAAATATATAGATGAGACCGTCGAGTATCTGGGGGACAGCGTAGACAGAAACTTTGAGGTCTGGGGCTATTCCTTTGATGCAGAGCAGCTTAAAGCAGAGGAGAGACTGAGACCTCTTGACAGAAATCCAACAAGCTTTGAGGAAGCCATCAATGAAATGAAGGAATTTATTCAGGAGCGCGGAGAGTGGATGGACAATCATATAGATGCTCTGGCGCAGTACTGCCACGAATCAAAAGCAAAAATATATGATAACAGATAGTAAAAGGCATAACGATGAAAAAATATTTGACAGTCAGTATTATATTGATTTTATGCACAGCAGCCTGGCTTTTTTTGAGCAGCCGAATTTCGCTTAATATCAATCTGGGAGAAAAGCAGGTAGAGGCCGGAACCTTCCAGGTGGAGGGAAAAGAGATTTATCACGTAACAGACCAGGAAAAGGAGCTGTTTGAAATCCGCGGCGTGAATCTGGAGAGCATTCTCCCCGGACATTTTATTACAGACTTTGCGGTAAGCAAGGAGCAGTATAAAGAATGGTTTCAGCTGATCCAGGAGATGGGAGCCAATACCATACGGATTCCTACTATTCTGAATAGTGGATTTTATGACGCCCTTTACAGCTTTAATTCTGAGAAGGAGGCGCAAGGGGGCAATCCTCTGTACCTGATTCAGGCGCTTTGGGTCACAGACTATGCACAGGATTCCAGAAATGATGCGTATTCGGATGACTTTTTCGGACAGCTCCGGATTGATGTCAGAAATGCGGTGGACATAATCCATGGCAATAAACTGCTTCCCTATGCAAAGACCAGGGGCAGCGGCTGGTATACAAAGGATGTATCAAAATGGGTAGCAGGAATTACCCTGGGAACTACCTGGAGAGGAGATACCTCTGCCTACACCAATCATATGCGCAGTGAGTCTTTGTATGAAGGAAAATGGTTTTGTGCGTCCGAAGATGCCAGCCAGTTTGAAAATATGCTTGCCAGACTTCTTGATATTCTTATGGATTATGAGAGTACAAAATACGGGCAGCAGCATCTGGTATCTATCGCCAGTGAGCCAGTGACCGATCCCTTTGATTACGAAGACATCATAGATGTACAGATTAATAAATATGACAGGATAGATGCAGAGCATATCATAGCAGAGGACACGGTTTTGAGCGGATTCTTTGTTTCCTTTAAGCTGTATGATTTTTGCCCGGATATTCTGGACTATCTCACAGAGGAGGAACAGGAGCGTCTCTCAGAGATTCTCCCGGGCATCAGCAGGAGCGGAGCCTACGACGGCTATCTGGAGCTTCTGGAAAAGTACTACAGCATTCCGGTGGTAGTGGGAGACTGCGGATTTTCTACTTCCAGGGGAATTACAAAGGTAACGGACGGCAGGTATGGGCTGACAGAGAAGCAGCAGGGAGAGGCTCTGGTCAGACTGTATCAGGAGTGTCAGAAGACCGGCTTTTCTGGCATGGTGATTTCTAACTGGCAGGATGACTGGTCTCAGACAGATTGGAATATCTATCCTCTGACAGACAAGGAGAGAGAGCCCTTCTGGCATAATGTGCAGGCAGAGGCTCAGGGCTATGGTCTCCTGGCCTTTGAACCGGGAGAGGAAGCGACAGTGATTGTGGACGGTGATCCTTCTGAATGGAAGGGAGACGAGCCTGTGGTTTCCAATGAATGGGGAAGTGTTTTCTGCCGTCAGGATGAGGCATATCTCTATCTTTATGTGGAAAGGACAGGAACCTCTGAGGAGAAACTTTATATTCCCATAGATGTTACACAAAATTCGGGAAGTAAGACTTGCACAAAGGAGAAGCTTACATTTGAGCGGGGGGCAGATTTCCTGCTGTGCCTGGAGGGCGATTCTTATGCACAGCTTCTGGTGCAGACATATTATGACCCATGGAGGGCAGCGTGGAACCAGAATATAGAGCATATCGACGCCTATACGATTTCTGTGCCTGACCCGGATGAGGACGAATTTATTGCCATGCGGATGGTGCTGGAGAGCGATCCAATATATTCTGAAGAGTGGAATAAGAGAAATTCCCCAACCTTTGATACAGGGCTTCTCCGATTCGGAATTGCAGATCCAGAGTCAGATGAATATGATTCTCTGGCAGATTTTTATACTCTGGGGAGCTGTACAGAAATCAGGATTCCCTGGGAGCTTCTGAATTTTCAGGATCCGTCGGACAGAACGGTTCATGATGACTATTATGAGCATTATGGCATTGAAGGAGAAAAAATCAAGCAGATTTATCTGGGTCTGGGAAGCAACAGCAAAGAGGAGCAGGATATTTCTATGGAAGCCTTTAGAGTAAAAGCATGGGGAAGAAATGTAAAATATCATCAGAGGCTGAAACGCTCTTACTATATTGTTCAGAGCTGCTGGAAGGCCTCGTAAAACAGGAGAAGAGGAACGCTTATGAGATTGGATGTACAATTAATGATTTATGTGTATATGGGAATCTGCCTCAGCCTGCTTATCTTTAATGTGTTCTATATTCTGGTGGATTCTTCCAGGAGCCGCAGAATGAAAAATCCGGGATCTCATTTAAAAAAGCTGCGTGCGAGGGTAGAGGAATACTCTGCAACAGGACAAATGCCAGAAGAATGGCATGCAGATAACCGAAGAAATCTTTCTCATATAAGTAGATTGGAGAGATTCCATTGGTCTATGGAAAAGCTGCTGGAGGAAATGCCAGAGCAGGCGAACACTTACCTTGCTGCCTGTGAGAGAGATTTTCGGTATCTGGCTCCTATCTATCAGGGAAGAGAGGAGCTTGAGCAGGCCTACTTTGCAAAGCTCCTGGAGCTGTACGGTATGGGACGGGGAAAGGAATATGATGAACTGAAACAGGTTCTGACAGAGATGGCATGCAGCAGCTCCATTTATACCAGGGAAAATGCGCTGCAGACTCTGTATAAGACAGGAAGCACAGAGGCGGTTTGTCAGGCTTTTTTTAAGATGAGCAGCAGAGATGTTTTTCATTATGGCAAACTTCTGACAGAGGGACTGCTTCGCTTTCAGGGAGATAAAATACTGCTGGCAGCAGAGCTTTGGAGAAGCAGGGAAGAGCTGAAGAACGAGTATGTTCTGGCTGTTATGCAGTTTATTCGCATGAGTCAGGAAGGATATGAGGAAGAATTTCTGCGGATTCTAAAGGATAAGGCAGCAGACCAGGAAATCCGCCTGGAGGCTGTGCGGTATTTTCGGAGATATCGGTATGAGCCGGCCTATCCGGTATTACTTGAGATTATGTACAGCAGTGAGAGCATTGGCTGGGAGTACCTGGCGATGACGGCCTTGTCTCTGGAAAATTATCCTGGGGATGAGACTGTGAAGGCTTTAAAATCAGCGCTGACCTCTTACAACTGGTATGTGCGCTATAATGCGGCGGACACGCTGGTTAGAGCCTTTCAGCTGAAGCGCTCCGATCTGTCGGACGTTCTGAATGGGAAGGACAAGTATGCAAGGGATATTTTGAATTATATGCTGCAGCGCAGTGAACGAGGAGGAGAGGGAGAATGACAGAATTTATGAAAGGTTTTTTGATTTATGTCGGAGCTTTTTTCATATTGTATTTGATTGTGTATTCTTCTTTTTTGTTCTTTTCTGTGCTGATAGGTTCCCTGGAGCTTTACCGACAGAGACGAATGAGCCGGCTGAAAAATGAGCTGAAGGATGATTATTACATACCTATTTCTATTCTGGTTCCAGCACATAATGAAGAGGTTACGGTGGTAGATACAGTTCGCTCTCTTTTAAAGCTGGATTATCCTCTGTATGAGATTGTTATTGTAGACGATGGTTCTGAGGACAGAACAGCCGGACATCTGATTGAGGAATTTCATATGATGAGAATTGACTGTCCTATTCGAAAGAGGATTAAGTGTCAGAAGGAAAGGGCAGTGTATGAGACCAAGATAGGAAAAGTTCCGGTGACTCTGATTGTAAAAGAAAACGGAGGAAAGGCAGATGCCCTGAATATGGGGATCAATGCCTCCAGATACCCGTATTTTATCTGTATGGATGCAGATTCTGTGCTTCAGTCAGACTCTCTGAAGGAGATTGTAAAGCCTGTGCTGGAAAACGATAAGGTTGTAGCCTGCGGCGGTCTGGTTCGAATTTCCAACAGCGCTAAAATCAAGGACGGAAAGGTTGTAAAGTACAAGATGCCGTGGAATCCTATTGTAGGAGTGCAGATTATGGAGTATGACCGCTCCTTCTTGGCGGCAAGGCTGATGCTGAACCGATTTAACGGAAATATGATTATTTCAGGCGCCTTTGGCCTGTTCCAGAAAAAAGCAGTGGTAAATGTGGGAGGCTATGATTCCTCTACTATGGGTGAGGATATGGAGCTGGTAGTAAAGCTTCATGTGTTTTGCAGGTTGAATAAGCTTCCCTACAGCATTCAGTACACCCCCAATGCTATTTGCTGGAGTCAGGCGCCTTCAAGCCTTGGAGATCTTATGAAGCAGAGGCGCAGATGGCATCTTGGGCTGTTTCAGAGCATGGTAAAACACAGGCAGATGTTTTTGAACCCTGTTTTTGGAGTGGTCGGCTTTGTCTCCTACCTGTATTATCTGCTGTATGAGCTGCTCTCTCCTTTTATTGAGCTGTTTGGCATAATTACCATGGTACTTGCCGGAATATTGAATTTAATTAATATCCGGTTTATGATATTTTTTTATCTTGTTTATGCAGCCTTTGGCGCTTTGATGACGCTGACAGCCTTTTTTGCCCGCATTTACACCCAGAACATTACACTAAGCATAAAGGATGTGATAAAGGCAGTGCTGATGTGTATTGCAGAGGCTCTGTTCCTGCGCTTTGTCATGGCCTATGTACGGATTATGGCGTTTGTAGGCTATAAGAAGAAGGGAAAAAGCTGGGGACACATTAAGAGAGAAAAGATCAATATCGAATAGCAGCAAAGGAGTCGGGTCTGCAGATGGCTGCAGGGTATGCCCCGAAGCAGGAGAATGACACACTGGAAACTCTGTTTCAGAGAGCAGATAACTGTATGTATAAATTCTGCACAAATGGGAAGCGCCGGGATTTGTGCAAAAATGCCTTTGAAAAATTTGCAAAAAAAGGTATAATTATACAAGAACGTGTAGCAGAGCTGCGTAAATCCAGTTTCTGCTGCACGTCCTTTTTATTTTTAGAAATGGAGGAAAATACAGGTGAAACGTGTGAAATCAGCCTGCATCTGCCAGACGCTTCATTTTATGCTAAAGGAGGATCTGGGACACGACTATGCAGTAAGGCTTGTGAATGAAGAGGTTGCCCATTACAAGAAAACTCTGGAACGTAATCAGACAAAATACAAAATTGTAGAAGAGAGCGTACAGCCAGACGGTTCTATTATTATAAAAATCATTAAACAGTACAATACAAGCCCTGTAGGTGATTATTTACTGTAAAAGAGCCGGATTGCTTGTGTTTTTTGTACCTCAAAGGAAGAAAAAATAATGTCAGGAAATCAATTCCAAAGGAGGGTCTTTGTCCTTGTCTTGTGAATAGCAGCAATGAATTGCCGCGTCCCTTGCTTTTTTCCATAAGTGTTGTTATACTAAATACAATGATTACTACATGGATAAAAAGAGGAGAAAGCATTTATGAGCAAATATGTACAAGAGGCAAAGAGGCTGCGAGCTATCACAGAGATTCATTATAACTGTGCGCAGGCGGTTGTTGTTCCGTTTGCAGAGGAGGCTGGAATCAGCGAGGCAGTTGCTATGAGGATGGCGGCTAATTTTGGAGGAGGAATGAAGAGAGCTTCTGTCTGCGGTTCTATTACAGGAGGATTAATGGTTTTGGGGCTCTTTGGAGTGGACGACGCGCAGACAATTGCCGAGTATTATGGAAAATTGAAGAGCCGTCACGAGGGCTTTCTTGACTGCGCGCAGCTGCTTAGAATCAACAAGCAGAAAGGGCAGGACAAGAAGCCGCACTGCGACGGCATGGTATATGAGTGTGTGGAGCTGGTAGAGGAAATTTTAAGGAACAGGAAGAAAATCGGGAACGCATAGGAAGCTTTTGCCGCGTCTCCTTCCCCTCAAGGGGAAGGCTTTTGGCAGAGCATACAGCCAGAGGGCGTTGCGGCACAGCCTCCAAGAGCGGTTTCACGAAGCTCGGCAGGAATCCTTTTTCCGACAGAATACATGGTGTCAAGCATCTCGTCAAAGGGAATCAGCTGCCGGATTCCGCTGAGAGCAAGCTCTGCGGCTGTAAGAGCATTTGCGACTCCGGCAGCATTGCGGTTCTGGCAGGGATATTCTACCAGACCGCCCACTGGGTCGCATACCAGGCCAAGCATATTCATGAGTACAGTGGAAGCAGCGTCAAGGCTCTGGCTGGGAGTTCCCTGCATGAGTTCAACAGCAGCGGCCGCGGCCATGGCGGCAGCTACTCCGACCTCAGCCTGACAGCCCCCTACAGCTCCGGCTACAGTGGCATTATTCATGGCAAGATAGCCGATGGCTCCGGCGGTCATCAGCGCGTTGATGAGGCAGTCGTCAGAGAGGCTGTATTCGTCCTGCAGAGCCAGAAGCACTCCGGGTACAATGCCGGAGGAGCCGGCAGTAGGCGCGGCTACGATCAGACCCATAGAGGCATTGACCTCCAGCACGGCCATAGCATAAGTGATTCCCCTGCTCAATATGTTTCCGCATATATGCTTTCCCTGAGCCATATGGGAGGCAAGCTTCTGCGCCTCTCCTCCAATTAGTCCGCTCATGGATTTTACGGGAGTGTGAATCGGCCAACTGGCAGAGTCTTTCATGATTTTGAGTACCTGCCTCATACGGGAATCAACAATATCGATACTGGTTTCTCCAAGTTCACATTCGCGCTGTCTCATGACATCTGAGATAAGAAGCTGATGCTCTCTGCACAGCTCCAGCAGTTCCTTTGCATTTTTAAAATTCATTTTTTTCTCCTTTTCACGGCGCTTTCTGGCTTGTCCAGGTCAGGGCTGTACAAGCATGACCTCATGAACATTATGATTTTCCTTTAGACTTTGCGTGATATTCACAGGAAGCCTGTCATCAGATTCAACAATCGTATAAGCAGTATTTCCTTTGGCTTCGCGGAATACCCGCATAAACGCGATATTCACATGGCGATCGCTCAGGCACCTGGTGATGTGAGCAACTACTCCGGGCTTGTCCTGGTGAATGACAATGACCGCGCTGTATTCTCCGGTGAAATCCACCTCAACTCCATTAATCCTCACAATGCGAACCTTGCCGCCGCCCAGAGATTCTCCCCGGATACTCATAGTCTGCCCAGAAGCGTTGGTCATAATAATATCCACTGTGTTAGGATGAAGCTCTGTCTCTGTCTCATTGATTGTGAAATGGTATTCCAGTCCTTGCCGCTCTGCAATCTGAAAGGAATCACGGATTCGAGTATCGTCCGTATGAAAGCCCATGATGCCTCCCAGAAGGGCTCGGTCTGTTCCATGTCCATGATAGGTTTTGGCAAAGGAACCGTATAAAATGAACTGGACCTTTTTCAGAGAACCATTGAGCATCTTCTGAGCCAGATAGGCGATGACAGCTGCCCCGGCAGTGTGAGAGCTGGACGGACCAATCATGTTAGGCCCCAGGACATCGAAAACACTGATAAATGACATTGCTTGTACCTCCTGTACATTTTGCGTAAAATCTTTTAACGTATCAAGCAAGTCCCCTACTTCCATTTCGCAGAGAAATAAGCGGTGGGTGGGGACTTGCCATAAAGAACTTCTCTGCTGTCAGGTGAGAGAGCTTTTTTTATTATATCATATTGTACATTAACAATCCAATGATACCAGGACCCAAGGTAAAAAATTCTCTTGCAAATTACCCATGAATGAGATATACTTCCTATGTGCCGATAAGGCAGCATTGCTTCCAATATGAAATGGACAGTTCGAGACCATCCTGTCATTAAACAAAACTAGGGACAACTGTGTAACTTATGGAGTTGTTGTGCGTAAGCATTCAGCAGACAGTATTCTGCGCGGCCGAATGCTTATTGGAATTTTATTTGGAGGTGAACGAATATGGTTGTTAAAGATATGAGCAGAGTGCAGAAGCTCACGTTTTCTGCAATGGTGATTGCACTGTATGTGACAGTGCTTTACTTTACTCAGAGTTTTTCTTTTGGAGCATATCAGATTCGCATAGCGACGTCTCTGTATGCTCTTTCCTACCTGTTTCCGTTCCTGGTTTTACCCCTTGGTCTCGCAAATTTCATAGCAAACATGCTGTTTGGAGGATTAGGTCTTCTGGATATGTTCGGAGGCTGTCTGGTGGGCATGATAACTGCTGCGCTGATTGTAGGAATCCGCAGGAGAAACTGGAACCGTTGGCTGATGATACTGCCGATTATATTGGTTCCAGGACTTTTAGTATCTACCTGGCTGTCCTATCTGCTTAAGGTGCCTTATCCGCCGCTGGCTCTTAGCCTGTGCATTGGACAGGCAATACCGGCTGTGTGCGGCGTGCTGCTGGTGCAGGTTCTGGAGAGAGTTACCGGAACATCTGATGCTAGGAGACACAAAAAGGTGGGTGCTTAGGACTGAGAAGCAAAATCTCCCGGCTGCTTGTCGGGCAATCCATGAAAGGAGAAAAGAGGTTATGAGCGGAAGAAGTGCAGAGGAATTAAAAGGCGTTACCCTTCTGGGAAATCAGAAGACAAAATATAAGACAGATTATGCGCCGGAGGTGCTGGAAACCTTTCCGAATAAGCACCCGGAAAATGACTATTTTGTAAAATTTAATTGTCCGGAATTTACCAGTCTGTGTCCTATGACAGGACAGCCGGACTTTGCCGCAATTTATATTTCCTATGTTCCGGGCGCAAGAATGGTGGAGAGCAAATCCCTGAAGCTATATCTGTTTAGCTTCCGCAATCATGGGGATTTTCATGAGGACTGTGTGAACATTATTATGAAGGATCTCATCCGGCTGATGGACCCTAAGTACATTGAGGTATGGGGAAAATTTACACCAAGAGGAGGTATTTCCATTGATCCCTACTGTAATTATGGAAAGCCCGGCACCTGCTGGGAAAAGGTGGCATTTGAACGCCTGACTCATCATGACCTATATCCAGAGAAGGTGGACAACCGCTGATAGGGGTCTTTTTGGGGAACGCTTTTGGAACAGAAATTTTTTCGGTTTATCTGAGTGAGGAGCTAATATTATGAGTGAAAAAGCAATGGTACTTTTCAGCGGCGGTGTGGACAGCACGACCTGTCTCGGACTTGCGCTGGAGAGGTTTGGAAGGGAAAATGTGATACCTCTTTCTATTGTATATGGACAAAAGCATGCAAAGGAGGTTGAGGCAGCGAAGAGAGTACTGGAGTATTATGGGATAGAGGGAAAGGAATTGGATCTTACTCCTATTTTCGCCTATAGTGACTGTTCGCTGCTCTCGCATTCCAGAGAAGAGATTCCAGAGGAATCCTATGCGAGCCAGCTTGCAGAGCGAAACGGCGCTCCGGTTACGACTTATGTGCCGTTTAGAAACGGCCTGTTTCTGGCGTCTGCGGCAAGCATGGCGCTTTCCTTGGGCTGCTCTTATATTTATTATGGAGCGCACCACGACGATGCAGCCGGAAACGCTTATCCAGACTGCAGCGAGGCATTCTATCAGAGCATGAACAGCGCGGTTTATGAAGGCAGCGGCAGGGTACTTGGGATTGAAGCTCCCTTTATTACCTGGAATAAGGCGCAGGTAGTGAAGGAAGGACTTCGCCTTGGCGTTCCCTACGAGCTGACTTGGAGCTGCTATGAGGGAGGGGAGCTTCCCTGCGGAAAATGCGGAACCTGCATTGACAGACAGAAGGCGTTTGAGGCCAATGGCATCAAGGATCCGGCGCTGAACTGATTATTCTCTGCAGCAGGCCTATGGGGCTTATGCAGCTGAGTTCTTTGTGTCTGCATAATCGCTGCCCATATGAGCAGGCAGCAGATTCTGGCATATAATATAGAGAAACCATAAACTATATAGGTATGCAGAGACATGAAAGAATATGTTGCATTATCATTAGAAACGCATCTTTTTTTCGCAAGAATCATGAAAGAGCATTCGCTTTTTCTTTTGGTCGGCTTCCCGTGCAGGGAGCAGAGGGCCAGAGTTCGGGCAGACTGGTTCAGAAGAGAGTTTGAGGCAGCTCTTTGGCAGACTGTACAGCTTAGCAACAGAAGAGTAAGGGCGGCAGTGCTGGATTCCGGTGAGATAGTGACGGAGTTCACCCTGAAAGCAGAGAGACAGACAAGGGCGTTATCAGGAGTTTTTATAGACAGCGCTCTTACAGAGGCAGAGAGACGTCTAAAGGCCGGATGTCAGGACACACAGAGCAGAGAAATGATACAGAGCGTAAGAACTCTGAATCGCCGCGTGCTGAGGCTTTTAAAGGGGCTGATTGAATTCAAGGAGTGGATTTTGCAGGAGGTCAGAGCCTGCAGACTGTATACAACCAATTACCCTCTTCTGATTGAACACATTTTGCGCGAGGCAAGGCTTTATCATTCTATTATTATGGAGCTTGAGAAGGAGGGCTGCATTTCAAAGGAGAGCATGAGAGAAAAGGAGCTGTTCTGGAATCAGATTATGATGGAGCATGCTCAGTTTATCAGAGGACTTCTGGATCCCACGGAATGTGAATTGATTGAGACAGCAGACGGCTTTGCAAGAGATTACTGCCATCTTCTGGAGGAGGCAAGGAATCAGGATATGCGAAGCATGGATGAGCTGACCAGAAAAGCTCTCCGTACAACAAAGGGATATCAGCAATTCAAGACAGCAGGAACGGAAGGCATTACAGCCTGCCGGATTCGTTCGGTGATTCTTCCGCTTTTGGCAGACCATGTATTAAGAGAAGCAAACCATTATCTCAGAATTCTGGAGAGCAAGGAGAAAGGCAGGGATTAGTATGGAGCTGTGCAGATATCCATCAGAAGAAAAAATCCGAACCTTTCACATTGAGGCCATACAGCTTCCAATCGTATATAACAGGTTCGGAGATTACGACCCGGATGGGCTGATCTATGTGCTGGAGGAGAACTCCAGGAGAATTCAGGAGGAGGCGCTTCGGAGATTCCGAATGATGCCTCCTCAGCCCTATAAGGAGGTACAGCCCCTGGTTATCCGCGTAAATCTTGGAGATACGGTAAAGATACGGTTTCGCCATAGCCTGAATCGAAGGCTGTCCATTCATGTGCAGGGGCTTTCTTATCAGGTTGGAACCTCGGACGGCGCCAGTGTGGGGTTTAATTCAGACAGTACAACAAACAGTGAAATCTGGTATACCTGGTATGCAAATGTGGAGGGGGTTTTTCTGTTCCATGATATGGCAGACCCCAGAAGCTCAGAGGAGGCAACCAATATCCATGGATTGTTTGGCGCTGTAATTGTAGAGCCTCCCCAGGCAGAATGGTTTGACCCAGAGACAGGAGAAGCTCTGGAAAGCGGTCTGATGGCAGATATTTATCAGCCGGGAAAGCCTGCTTTTCGTGAATACAGTGTGTTTTTTCACGATGAGCTGGAAATCAGAAACAAGGATGGAGAGCAGCCGATTGACCCGCATACAGGGCTTGCTTCTGCAACAACAGCCATCAGCTACCGCTCGGAGCCAATGAGAAACAGGGAGCCCCTCAGCCACGACCATGCGGATTCAGGAGAGGATATCTCTATGAGTTCCTGGGTCTATGGAGATCCGGCTCCTCCGATTCTCAGAGCCTATGTGGGAGATCCTGCAAAGATTCGGCTGATTCACGGAGGAGTGAAGGAGACTCATGTGTTCCATCTTCACAACCATCAATGGAGGCTTGAGCCGGAGAATCCTGTGTCTACAATTCTGGACTCTATTTCCATCAGCCCCCAGGAATGCTTTACTCTGGATATTTTATATGGAGCAGGAAGCCTGAATGGGGTGATCGGAGATGTTATTTTCCATTGCCATTTATATCCTCATTTTCATGAAGGAATGTGGACCCTGTGGAGAATTCATGACCGCCTGGAGGATGGAAGCGGAACACTTCCCGACGGCAGACCCATTCCTCCTCTGATTCCGCTCAGAGACAGAGAGCAGCCTCCTGCAAAGGATGCGCTGCATCCGGGTTATCCGAACTTTATTCAGGGAGAGGCAGGGGAGAGACCGCTCCAGCCACCCTGCGGAGTGTTGGATAAGGATGGAAATCCTGTCAATGAACCCACACCGCTTGAGAGGGCTAATTTTGTAAAAAATGCAGTGCCAGGTGCTCTGTATACTGACACCTGTCCGTGCCATACAACGGGCAAAGAAAAAGAAGGAGAAGAGTGCCTTAAGGAAGAGGAGAGAAAAACTTCGCACACGCAAAGTCAGGTACAAAACACAGGGAGTAAATGCCCGGTTTGCAGTCAGGATAAGGTGAAGGTATTTGAGATTGCCATGGTTCAGGCAAGGCTTACCTATAATCGATATGGCTGGCATGACCCACAGGGGCGCTTCTTTGTACTCAAGGAGGAGCTGGAGCGTCATGGAGGGCTGGATTCATACATTCAAAAGGTGGAACAGCAGAAAATCCGGGTAGAGCCTCTGGTAATTCGTGCAAACGCAGGGGATTGTATCGAGCTTCGCACAACTAATCTTCTTCCAGAATTCCTGGAGGGAAACGCTTTTCAGCTTCGCACCAGAACAGACATTGTGGGGCATCATGTACACCTTGTAAAGTTTGATACCATTGTTTCAGACGGGTCTGCGAATGGATGGAATAACATTGCAGGGGCAAGACGCTATGAAACTCTTGTGGAACGCTTTTTTGCGGACGAAGAGCTGCGAACAGTGTTTTTCCATGATCATCTGTTTGCCAACTCTCATCAGCAGCATGGGATGTTCGGAGCGCTGATTATTGAGGAAGCAGGAGCAACCTTTCATAATCCGCGCGACGGAAAGAGGCTGCGCAGTGGAACACAGGCAGTTGTCCGAAGACGAAACGGTACCTCCTTCCGGGAATTTGCCCTGTTTGTTCATGATTTTGCCCTGCTGTTTGATAAAAACGGCGAACCCTTAAATCCTCCCAAAGCACCTGGTTCCCATGATGATCCGGGAGTTATGGGAATCAATTACCGCGCAGAGCCAATGAGAGAGAGACTGCACGGTAATGAGGATCCTGCCTATATATTCAGCTCCTTTGTGCATGGAGATCCGGCAACTCCGATCCTTGAGACTTATCCGGGTGATGAACTTATGATTCGCCTTTTGGACGGCGCACATGAGGAACAGCATTCTCTGAATGTAACAGGAATGTCCTGGAGAAGAGAGCTTCAGGATTTAAATTCTCCGCTTGCTGCTTCCCAGACAGTGGGTGTGTCTGAAGCATTTAACCTGAATGTAACAGAAAAATACGGGGCAGGGGATTATCTGTATTATTTTGGAGGAATTGATGATGCATGGCTTGGACTTTGGGGAATCATCCGTGTTCATGACAGATACAGAAAGCACTTAAAGCCCCTGTGCAAGGGCAAAAGCAGGATTCTGCCCCTGCCTCCCTGTCCGGCAAGAGGAGACACTGTAAGGCGCTATGAGGTGGCGGCTATTCAGAAAAAGCTTGTATACAATCGCTACGGAGACCATGACCCAGATGGACTCGTGTTTGTACCGCTTGAGGATGTGGATATGGTGCTTGCAGGAAAGTGTGCTCCCAGGCCTCTTATCCTGCGCGCCAATGCCGGAGACTGGATAGAAGTGATTCTTCATAATGCGCTGAACCCAAAGCAGCCGGTTCCTTATTATGATTATCCAAGAGTTCCGGTGGATAAGGCACATATGCCATCCACAAGGGTTTCTCTGAACCCTCAGTTCCTCCAGTATGACCCGGTCTGTGACTCAGGAATCAATATAGGCTACAATCCAAAGGAACAGACAGTAGGAATCGGGGAGAGCAAGCGCTATCTTTGGAGGGCAGATAAGGAATATGGAGCCTGTATTCTTCAGTCCTTTGGGGATATGAGAAACCATCGTTATCACGGTCTGTTTGGTGCTGTTATTGTGGAGCCGCCAGGAGCCCAGTGGTATCGGAATTTTACCAGGAGAAAGGACACATATGCAGAGCAGGCGGTTATCACTGCTCCGGGAGTGGAGAGCTTTCGGGAGTTTGTGGTGTTTATTCAGAACGGAATTCGGCTTCTGGACGCTGCCGGAAATCTTATTCAGACCGCTGTGGAGGATGAAGGAGAGGCTCTGGATGCAGAGGATACTGGAGAAAAGGGATATAATTACAGATCTGAGCGATTTGCCAACAGGCTGAGGGAGGACAGGAGAGTGTCAAAGATTTTCAGCAGCCGGATTCATGGAGACCCGGCCACTCCCATATGGAAGGCATATCCAGGAGACAGAGTGGTTTTTCGTACAATGATGCCGGCAGATAAACCAAGAAATGTCTCTCTTGCTGTTCATGGGCATTTGTGGAGAGAGCAGCCCAGGGATGCTTTTTCCAGAATTATTCCGCTTCAGGGAGGTATCAGTGTGGGGAACCGGTTTGACATGGAGCTGCAAAACGGAGCCTCCTGTCCAGGAGATTATCTTTATCGTTCAGGAAGCTTTAAATGGGATGTGGAGTCAGGCATGTGGGGGATTTTCCGTGTGGTAAAACAATCCTTTGGACACAGATGTATGCAGACATGCCGCAGAATCAAGGGATGCTTTGGAGGAAGAGAACAAGTGTGAGCAGGATAAAATAATAAGGACTGTAAAAGGACAGCCGGTCTTCCAATAAAGGAAGGCTGGCTGTAAATCTGTATTTTTCCTCAGAAAGCGGTTTATTTTTTGGGCAAAACAGGTCTGTTTGTCTAATTTTTGGTCATTAGAGGCGAATTGCCTCTTTTTTTTACGAAAATCATCTGTTAATGTTGCTCTAATGTCAACTACCCATCACCTAAAGGTAATGGGCTTGTAACTGCCCAGTCGTAATAGCGGCGTAAACCTCCGACC
>JAUNOP010000053.1 GCA_030537135.1 Eubacteriales bacterium
CAGACGGGATTTCCACCCGTTAAATATCATACCCTTCGCTGGGCGCGCTAAAGACCATGGGTTTTCTGGCTGATACATTATAAAAGAATAAAAAAAGACTTCTATTATGACATCTGCCACAATAAAAGTCTTGCTGTCTCATTTGATACGGATACCTCTCGACATCGACTGACGGTTTCAAACCCATCCTTTTCAGGATGTTCAGCTACTCCCTTTCATCTGCACATTTCAACTATAGCATTTTTCAGAGTGTTTGTCAAGAATTTATCACTTGAGCTTCCACATAAATGCTTTCCCATGGTATACCCTCTTGCCTCTGTTGTCAGTGGGAGTCTGCACCCGACAATTCAGATTCCTCTATTATTCTTATACCCCAGGGTTCTATATAGACAGAAGAGCCGCTCGTAAACTCCCTTCCAGTCAGCAGATCCACTCCATCGGAAAAGCAATATCTGACTGTTTGGCTCTGGGCTGAATAATTGAGATAAAACCGCACTGTTCTTCCCAGATCATTTTTTCCTTTCCTCACAATCACTGGAAAGCTTTCTTCTGGCAGCTCCAGCCCAGCCTCCTTCAGGATATTGCAGAAAACTTCTTCCAGCACTTCCTCACTCGTCATACATCCCAGATAAACGGCTGTTCCCTTTCCATATTTATTTTTGGTGATAGCAGCGTACTCTTTCCAGTTATAGTGGTCATAAGCGGCAAGAACCTCTGCTCCCTCTGATATCAAAAGCTCCATAAAGGTTTTTGCCTCCTGTCCTCCTGCATTTTCTGTTATTTTTCCGCACAGCCCTACATTCCTTGGGAAGGTGAACTGATGATATTTCACGCCAAGACACTTATTTAATATATGCGGCTGAACATCATGGCTGACCTTTACATTTTCATTTGTAAATCCTGTCTTAAAGGCAGCGACCAGGTTTCCGCCGTCCTGAACATATTGATTCAGTCTCTCCAGCAGACAATCCGGTGCTGAATAAAGCGCAGGCACCACTATCAGCTTATACTGTGCAAGATTCTCTGATTCCGACCAGATAAAATCACATTCTACATTCATGTGATATAGGGTATCGTACATCCAGCGCACAACATCATTATATCCAATACCGCTGTTTCCTGCTGCTGTTGCTTCAATTCCAAACCATTTGAGTGCAGTCAGCGCCTCATTGCTGACAAGAATTGCCACATCATTTTTCTTTTTCAGATTTACCAGATGGCTTCCAAGCTGTGCAAACTCCTGTCCAATCACACAGGCTTCCCGATAGGTGGCATTCTCCTGAAAATCATGGCTCAGAAGCCCCTTCCAGTAGGTTTCAAGAGAATTATGTATGGAGTGCCAGTGCCAGTACATAACACTGTTAGCCCCGGAGGCAATATGACTGTATGCCTGAAGACGAAGCTGTCCCTTATAGGGTATCCATCCCGGAAAGCCCTGTGCTTCTGTCTCAAGCACCAGATAATTATCCTGCTTCAGAGATCTTGTCATGTCTCCTCCGAATGCAATCTCCGCTCCGGTCAGCTCATCCTGGGAGGGATGATAGATATCCACTCCTGCGATGCTTAACGCCTTTGCAGCATGATAATGATTCACATCCGGCTGGACGCCATAAGAATATCCATGCCATTCAAAATCAAAGTTATGAGTAATAAACTGATCCTCTCTCCGGTACTCGTTCACAATATCTGCCTGCCAGCTCAAAAACTCATCTACCAGTGTGCGCTGGAATTTTTCAAATTCTGCTCCCAGACTTCCATTAATCGTTCCCCTGACGTCCGGGAAATCCTCCCACGCATTAATCCGATTGCTCCAATAATCCAGTCCAAACTCATGGTTCATGGAATCCAAATCATTATGAAATTTCTCCCGCAGATACTTTATAAATTTTTCCTGGACATTTTTTCCGGCTGTCCCATAATACTTTGTCTCATTATCCAGCTGAAAGCCAATTACGCATTTTCTATGTGCAGTATGTTTCATCAGTTCGCGAATCACCCGTTCACTATAGTAGCGATACGCCGGATGCGTAATATCCATAATCTGGCGCGCTCCGTAAATTCCCCTTCCCTTTACCGTAGTAGCAAGGATATCTGGATAGGATTTTACCATCCATGTAGGAACCGCATAGGTAGGCGTACCAATAATTACATGAATGCCCGCCTCTTCCATTGCGTCCATAACACGCTCCACATGAGAAAAATCAAATACGCCCTCCTGTGGTTCACAGGTACTCCATGTCGATTCTGCAATCCGCACCGTATTAATCCCTGCTTTTTTCATCATTGCAACATCCTGATTCAGACGTTCATACGGCATATATTCATCATAATAAGCCGCTCCAAAAAGAAGCTCCTTCATCCCTTCATCCTCCATCCATCTGCAAACTGCCCTCGTCCTGTTTGTTTCTTCCATCTGGCAGCCTGTTTTATGATTACATGCTATCAGAAATCCCTTTTATAATATATCATTTATTTTAGTATGTTATCATTTATTTTTGTTCTTTTGCAAATCTTCCATATTTTTTTCGGTATTGCGCAGGGCTCATGCCTGTCTGCTCCTTAAACACATGCCCAAAATAGCTCTGCGTACAAAAACACAGGTAATTTGCAATCTCCTTTACAGCATAATCCGAATAACGCAGCATATTTTCTGCCAGACGCACTCTTTCCTGCTGTATGTATTGTCTGACAGTGATTCCCTCTACCCGGTGAAACAGAGCAGACAGATAACTGGCATTCACTCCCACTTCCTCTGCAATTCTGCTGATTACAATTTCGCTGTGCAGGCTTTGGAAAATATAATTTTTGGTTCTCTCAATCAATTCATTTCTTTGTTTTTTCTCCTGAATTCCTGCAACCATTTCTGCATAGTCAAATTCAGCCTGACGCATCATTGCCTCAATTTTTGCAATGCTGTTCATTTCCTCAATCTGCAGAATATAGCCATCTACCATAGAAAATGCTTTTTCTGGAAGCATTCCTCCTTCAATAGCTGCGCGGGACGCCAGTGTGATTACACAGATTGCAATATTCTTTGCCTGACGCACCTCGTTTCGGGACAGTCTTCCGACCTCTCCCTTGTAAGTCTCTGACAGACTTCTCTTGAGCATTTCCATATCGCCGCGCCTTATGCTGTCAAGCTCACGGATTTCCTGGTCATATGGATTATGGGGCAGTTCATACTCCTGCCGCTCAAAAATAACCCTGGAAACGCTTGCAAAGGCTTCCCTTACATCCACATTATTTAATTCATTTTTCCTCCACAATTCATCCAGAGACATCTCATTCCCTGTCAAAAGATGATAAAGCATCAGAACGCCTGAGCCAAATGTCTGCATCGTGCAATATGCAGTCCCAAATCCTGCATTTTCACTGACAGGATGCGTCTGAATCGTGTAATCTGTCAATTCCCTTCCAGGTCTTTCTATACGCACAGGACCTGCTGCCAGCTTTCCTGTGTCTGTCGAAAAAACAGCATAGAGAATACCATTTTTCTCATAAAAAATATCCGGATACTCCTTTGCCTCTCTCTGAAGTATCTTCTTCCTGAAGGCTTCATCTGTAAAAAGAGGATTCGCGTCACCTGCGCTGGTGACAAAGCATTTTTCAATTTCTCCATTCGCATCTATGCAGCAAATATTGCAATGCAAAACTTTGGCCATCTGATTACATATATATTCAAAATTCATACCTTCATCCCTGAACTGCCCGATAGCTGAATAACCGAAAATTCCTGCTTTGTTTTCTCTGCTGCAATCAGCCAGTAGAAAAATTCCCGCCCGGTAAATATCATACCCTTCGCCTGGCGTGCCAAAGCCAATAGGCTTCCTGTTTCTGCGGTCTCGTAACCTACTATCTCCACAGGCGTTAATTTTGACAGTCCCTGTCCTATATATTTCTTTATGCTATTAGTATACTCATTTTTGTTTACAGCGTCAACGCATTGCAAAGCCTGACCTTGACAGGCCAAACCCAAAATTTTGCGCAGGCTTTCATTGTTAAGGTGTTAATATGATACAAAGGTTAAAAGTTTTCCAGCCTATTGACACCTCATTTTCCCCATGTTAAAATAAAGTTCCCTGCTCAAAAAGCGCCGGATATCCCCGCGTTTTTTTGGGCGAAAACAACTGAATATTTTACCTTCGGTATCTGCTTGGCAAAATCCAACAGAACCAGACCGACTTGGCAAGATATGAAAATATAACTACCAGGAGGAAGCACTTATGATTACGATGGAACACATATACAAATCGTACAAAGTAGCAAAAAGAAATGCCGGATTCAGGGAAGCCTGTAAATCCCTGTTCCGAAGAGAGACCGAGACGATTCATGCCCTCTCTGATGTCAGCTTTCATATTGACGACGGGGAAATGGTAGGCTATATCGGTCCGAATGGAGCCGGAAAAAGCTCCACTATCAAAATTCTAAGCGGAATATTGACACCTGACAGCGGAACCTGCTCTGTGGACGGGCGCACGCCGTGGAAAAACCGTATTGAACACGTAAGACAAATCGGCGTGGTGTTTGGTCAACGTTCCCAGCTATGGTGGGATATTCCTGTGATTGATTCCTTTGAACTATTAAAGGAAATCTACTCTATTTCTCCCTCCCATTACCGCAGAAATTTAGAAGAGCTTACAGAGCTTCTTGGACTTTCAGAGCTTCTGAAAACCCCAACCAGGCAGCTTTCCCTGGGGCAGAGAATGAAGTGCGAGATTGCCGCCTCGCTTCTGCATCAGCCGCGGCTCCTCTTCCTGGACGAGCCAACCATAGGTCTTGACGCTGTGTCAAAGCTTGCTGTGCGGGATTTTATTGTGAGGCTGAACCAGGAGCATAAGACAACCGTGATTCTGACCACCCATGACATGCAGGATATCGCAGCCCTGGCTAACCGGGTGATTTTAATCGGCAAGGGCAGAGTGCTTCTGGATGGAACACTGGAGAATATGAAGCATCTGGCAGACGCACACTCTCAAGGTCATGAGCAGGCTCAGGATAATGATGCCGGACTTGACCACCTTGTAGCCGGCCTTTATCGAACGCTGCACATTGTGTAGGAGGTGTCCTATGAAAAAATATTTTTCGTTTTTTCGGATACAGTTTTGCTTTGGTGTGCAGTATCGCTCTGCTTTCCTGTCTGCTATTGTCACGCAGATTCCCTGGGGACTCATGGAATGCCTTGCCTATCATACGCTCCATGCCTCCAATACAGAAAGCTTTCCAATGGAATTTTCAGCTCTCACCTCCTACATATGGCTGAAGGAGGCCTTCCTTCTTCTGTTTAGCACCTGGATGACAGATAATGAAATTTTTGACCTGATTCTGAATGGAGATGTAAGCTATGAGCTGTGCAGACCTGTGTCGATTTATGATATGTGGTTTGCAAGAAGCATGGGAGGCCGAATGTTCTCTGCTTCCCTGCGATGTGTGCCGATTCTTCTCATCGCCCTGCTTCTTCCCAGACCCTATAACCTGAGTCTGCCGCAGAGCGCGGCCGCGTTCTGGCTTTTTGTACTTACTCTGCTTCTCGGTGTATTTGTGGCAGTTGCCTTTTGTATGCTGGTGTATATTTTGTCATTCTTCACTCTTTCTCCCCAGGGACTTCGGATGCTGATGACAGGAGCTGTAGAATTTTTGTCAGGCGCCACTCTTCCACTTCCATTTATTCCCTATCCTGTGAGAAAAGTTCTGGAGCTTTTGCCCTTTGCCTCCATGCAGAATGTACCGTTTCGTGTCTACAGCGGCGATTTATCTGGTACAGACTGTATGTATGCCATTTTTCTTCAGCTGTTCTGGCTCGCTGTTCTGGTTTTTCTTGGAAAGCTGCTGTGCAGATGTGCAGAGCGGAGAATTGTCGTTCAGGGAGGATGAGAATCATGAGAAAAAGCATTCGTTTATATTTTATGTATGTGTCTGCCATACTGAAAAGCTCCATGCAGTATAAGGCTTCCTTTTTTCTGATGATTGCCGGCAGATTTTTTATTGGTTTTAATGAATTTCTGGGAATTTATTTTTTGTTTTCAGGATTTTCGGATATTAAAGGCTATACTTATGGAGAGGTTCTGATGTGCTATTCTGTCATGGAAATGTCCTTTGCACTTTCTGAATGCATTGCAAGCGGATTTTCATCATTTGCAGGCATAATAAAACGGGGTGAATTTGACAGGATTCTGGTAAGGCCTCTAAGCCCTGTTCTTCAGGTGCTTGGAAGCCGATTTGATTTAGCAAGAATCGGTCCTATGATAACCGGGGTGATTATGCTTGTGTTGGGAATACAAAGCTGTCAGATTTCCTGGACAGCAGGAAGAGTAATAACGCTCATTTTCATGATTGCAGGAGGCACTGTTTTGTTTACAGGGCTGTTTCTGGCAGGGGCGTCTATCTGCTTTTTCTCCATTGCAGAGACAAAGCTGGTGAATATCCTCACCTATGGAGGAAAGACACATGGAAAATATCCCATTGATATATACGGAAAAAATATGATGAAATTTTGTACCTATGTGATTCCCTATACGCTGGTACAATATTATCCTCTTCAATATCTGCTTGGAAAAACAGATACATGGCAATACGCTCTGTTTCCTTTTGGTACGCCTGTTTTTCTTGGTTTGAGCTATATGCTGTGGAGAGCAGGGGTACGCCATTACAAATCCAGCGGCTCTTAGCAGACTTCCCCCGGAAGGGGAAGCCTGCTAAGACAGGTCAGGCCTCCTGATTACTCTGTCAAAAAAGCTTTCTAAGAGCAGCCTCTTTGTCCAGAAACGGACCTGGGATTGTCACAATGTCCCTGTTGTTTCCAAAGTAATCCATGCAGAAGGTAATAGGACTGCCGTCCGGGTTTTCATATTTCTGCTCTGGCTCAAACGCCATTCCAAGCTTTTCTGTGGACAGGATTCCCACCTTGCTTTCAGGCATTATATCATACAGGTTCGTGCGCAGATACCAGCCGTCTTCTGTCCTCTCCAGGGAAAGTGTAACCTGGTTTTTGGTATCCTCAAAAGCTTCTGCTTCTTTTTCCCAGGGTCTTGCGCCATTGTAGTATAAATTGCCAAAAGCCCATACAGGAAGGTGGTCATAATACAGATTGCCTGTATCAGCCCCCATGCCGCAGTATCCTTCAAAGCGGCTGCTCCATTCCTCAAAACATGGATAGCCATTATAGGGGAAGGTTCCTGCCATTACATTACAGTCATCCCATTTATTTCCATCCTTTCCCATAATGTCTGCGAGAGCCTGCATACACGGTCTTATCGCCTTCTGCACAAAGATATTGTTATAGAATCTCATGTCTCCATGCAGGATTGTCATAAATCCGGCAACCTCTGTACCATGAGCCTTGTGATAAGGCGTATATCTTGGAGACGGAAGATCAGGCGCTCCGTTATCAGTTCCAATACCGACCGATACCAGGGAGCCAAATATCAGGTTATGAATCACAGCAATTCCCTGTGCAGCCAATTTCAAGGCACGGTCAGAGAGTAAAAGATTATGGTCAATCAAAGTGGGGCCATGAGAAACCTCCACAAAAATATCCTCTCCCACGCTGTTGAAGGCTCCGGCATTAACCTTGAAATCCACAGGAAGACAATTATCGTGGAACAAATTGCCCGTCACCCTTGTCCCCTGCGCCTGCCAGTCCAGCCATAAGCCTCTTGTGCAGTTGTGAATATGATTTCCGCGGATAATGGTATCAATGGCCGCATGCATCTTGATTCCGCCGATTTCCGCGCCGGCAAGGTTCTGCTTGTTATTAATATGATGGATATGGTTGCCTTCTATAATAGAAAATACACCGCCCAGATGTCCCACAATACCGGTTTGTCCGCAATCATGTATGTCGCAGTTCCGAACAATGTGGGAACCAATATTTTCTTTGTTCCAGCCTTCATAGGAGGCCTGACAGATACAGTCGCGCTCTGTCTGCGTACCGTCCTTGTATTTCCATTTGAGCCATTTATTATCATTCTCCGGCTGCAGATATTTGCCGAGAGAGATTCCGCTGCATTTAGATTCATAGATTTCACAGTCTTCGATAATCCAGCCCTTTGACCAGTGGGGTCCAACCATTCCCTCCTGGTATGCGGTCGGTGGAGCCCACTGCGTCGCAGCCTTACTCACCTTAAACCCAGACAATGTGATATAGCTCACATGCTCTTTTGACGGGTAAAAGCAGGTTCTTCTGACACTGATTTCCACATTTTCCTTGTTTGGGTCTTTATCATGAAAATTTGCATACAGAATGGTCTCGTCGTTTTCCCTGCTCTGCTGTGTGAACCAGGTATACAGGGAGAAATCCGGGTCCCAGGAAGCTTCCGATTTCCGGGGATTTTTTACCTCGTCCAGCGTCAGAACCTCGTACATGGATTTCTCATTCAAATAAACCTCACCCTTGTGAGCGGTCATAGACGCAATATACCAGTCTCCGGCAATTTGTTCTTTAAAGGGATTAAAGGAGCCGAAAAAGCCATTTGGAATCCGTACTGTCCAGACGCCTTCCTCCAGGTGCTTCCAGCATTTTACTGACTCGCTTCCTGTGATATGCGCACCGCCTTTTACAACCGAACGGTAGGTAATCCTCTGTTTGCCGGTTCCGGCATTCTTTGGGTCAACTGCCTCCCTGTAAAGCCCCGGAAGCACCAGAACTTCATCGCCCGGAAGCGCGATATTGGCAGCCTCCTGAATAGCTTTGTACGGTCTCTCCTTTGTTCCGTTTCCGCTGACTGCTGCGGATGAATCAACATAGATAATCATCTTTCCACCTCCATTAAGAATTTACAGTTTCTATTTACAATGCCTTATATAGAACACTATAGATTGTCAAATAGCAGTTTCTCAATACAATCCTTTGAAATGACCCGTTCAGGTCAATCTTCGTTTTTCAGAACGCGAACCCAGTTTTCTTTTTGGTACACATCAAAATCAGCCTTTTTCCCGTCAATATACACAGTCGGCACATACTGAACATCAAACATCTGCTTTGCATATGCCACTGCTTCTTTCTGTGCCTGTATGTAGATTCCCTCCTTCAGCACTCTTTTGAAATCCTCTGCATCCAGTCCCACACAAACAGCCAGCTCTGTCAGCACATCTATTTCGCCTATATTCTTCTCATTCATAAAATACGCACGGTATACACTGTCTGCATAAGCGTCTCCAACTCCTTTTTCCTGTGCATAATGCCAGCCCTCAAATGCCAGCCTGGTGTATGGGCGCGGAACTACAGCAGGCGGAAGCTTGATATTCAGTCCAAGCTGCTTTGCCGGCGTTTCCAATACCTGGTATCCTGCCCTGCGTTTTTCATCATGAAAAGTGTCCACTCTCTCCTGCGGCTCCACTGTCAGCTCATACGGGTAAAGCTTAACCGCGGCCTGTGCGCCTGTCTCTGCAAGCGCCTGCTTTAATGCTTCTTCTGCAACAATACAATACGGGCATACAAAGTCTATGACAAATATAATTTCCATTTTCTTCTCCCTTAATATTCTTCTGAATTTTCCCATTTTGGGGTTCTCTCTCTTTTAAGTCATTTGGAAAAGACCGCTCCTTTTTCCGGCAGCGGTCTTTTTTTCCTTTGTCAATCAGATATTCTCAATATGCTTTTATCGTTACTGCTCACATAGCGGCCTTTTATCTTCTTATTTGATTCCCTGCAGGCGATCCAGGGTATCCCAAACTCCCAGCATATACTGAATTCCCAGCGCACGGTCGTATTTTCCATAGCCAGGGCGACATACGCCAGGGCCTTCCTCCCAGAGCTGGCGGCCATGGTCCGGACGGATATAGCCCTCAAAACCACAATCATGATAAGCACGGAGAATCTCGATAATTCCGGTCTCTCCGCAGCAATCGCGATGGGCTGCCTCGCTGAAATCTCCATTATCAAAATGCTTGATATTGCGGATATGTGCAAAAGCGATTCTGTCGCAGTGCTTGCGTACAATCTCAGCCACATTGTTGTTCGGATTTGCATTCAGGCTGCCGCTGCACAGGGTCAGACAGTTATACGGGTCGTCCACCATTGTTAAGAAATGCTGAATAGACTCCTCATCCACCATAAGGCGGGGAAGGCCAAAAATATCCCATGGCGGATCATCCATATGGATAGCCATTTTGATATCGCACTCATGGCAGGTGGGCATAAGCGCTTCCAGGAAATATCTGAGATTATCCCAGAGCATTTCCTTGCTAACAGGCGCATAGGCCTTGAACAGCTCATCCAGCTTTGACATACGCTCAGGCTCCCAGCCTGGGAAGGTCATGTTATACTTCTCTGTAAAGCTCATGATATAATCTGCCATTGCCTTGTAATCATCCTGAATCATATCCTTCTGATAAAACAGAGCAGTAGAACCGTCTCCTACCGGATGAAACAAATCTGTGCGCGTCCAGTCAAAGATTGGCATAAAGTTGTAGCAGATAACCTTTACTCCGAACTTGCTCAGGTTACGGATACACTGCTTATAGTTCTCAATATACTTGTCTCTGGTGGGAAGCCCTATTTTGATATCATCATGAACATTTACGCTTTCTACTACGTCCATATCAAAACCATAGGCATGAATCTGATCCGCAACCTCCTGAATCTCATCAACCTCCCATATTTCACCTGGCATTTTATTGTGGAGCGCCCATACAATACTGGTGACTCCGGGAATCTGCTTAATATCGCCAAGGCTTACCGGGTCATTGCCTTCGCCATACCATCGCCATCCCATTTTCATTGGCATAGCATCTGCCTCCTCTCTCTCTAAAGATATCGGGATTAAAAGGTATTTTAACCTTAGTATCTTCTAAAATAATACCAATTATTGAGCATTTCGTCAATATTTATAGTATAAATTATCGTGCGCAGCATAGCCCTCAAATTTAGAACATCATGAACGTATACTTTTTGTTCCTTTTTCACGTCATTGTCCCAGCTCCAGTCTTACCAGTCCGGTGGTCAGCGCTGCTTCTGTGAGTTCGCCGCTTCCTGTCAGATCCAGATACATATGCTCCAGATTGTCCTCTGTTACCAGCCATGCCACATGAACCGCTCTGGTCTCTCCTGACTGAAGCTCTGGAATGTAATTGTTGTTTCTCTCTCCTCCGGTCACGTCATAGTAGCCCATTTCCCAGCCGTCTGTGCGGCTCTCATTTACAATATAATCATAGGAGTCATCTGTATGCTCATACCCCCGATACACTCCATCCTCCTCTATAAGATACTGCATAGCTGCAAAGAACCATGCGTTTCTCACAGCTGTATCTCCGGCATTGGTAAATTCCACTGTCACATATACCAGTTTTACTGGCTTTTCCTCTGTATAGACAACTTCACTCACTATTAATGATTTGGCGGCGCCCTCGTTATTTTATCAGTTATTCTTCTCATCCTGGAGCATACGCTGCACTGTCATTTCCTCAATTGTTGCCTGCTTTGCTTCTTTTATAGTGCCGTTCTCATTGCGCTTCACAATAATGTAAAGCTTGTTCTCCCTGGCTTCTTCTGAGCCATTCTGATACACGCTTCCATCCTCATCCATGAGCCAGTAAATGGGCGTTCCGTTCCATAGATAGCTCCCGTCTCCTTCCTTTACGGTGATTCCGGCCTTTTCATATTCCAGCTTTTTGGGGACATACTCCTCTGTATCTGGATAGCTTCCCAGAGCCTGTGCTGTTTCATATGCAACGGCTGCATCCATATTTTGATCCGTATATTCACCTGTGTCTTCTGTCACCTGCGTTGTCTCAGTCAGGTCCTGAGCGCTCTTCTCTCCTGTCCCTTCACTCGCCTGGGCATGGGTGTCTGCCTCAGCATAACTATGAACGACGCTGCCGTCCTGTTCCTCTTCCGAAGAGCGCAGGCTATATCTGGAAGATAAAGCCATAGTTCCTCCTGCTTCCTCTATTCTGGTTCGTTCGTCGTATTCCTCCTGCGTGGCGGTGCGCACGCCTGTGAGCTGAAAATCATCTGCACGCTCTGTGTAGAGGTCAATCTCTCCCTCTGGCATTTCAATCGCCCTGCAGGTATTATCTATCTGCTCGTCAATCAGCCATCTCACTGTTTTTCCCTGGTAAAGAAGAACATCCTTGTCTGCGTCATAACTTACTCCATATTTTTCCAGAGAGGCAATCGCCTGACGCATCTCCTCCTTATGCCAGTCTGAAAGCCTTTTTCTTTCCTCCTCGCTCATGCTGTCATAGCTGCCCCATTCCCTTATCTCTCCTTCTGATAAGCTCACAGTGGAAGCCGTCTGATCCTCTGCTCCTTTTGTAATATAGAGCGTGGCTTCTCCATTCTCTCCGCCTAAATCATAGCCCCAGGTCTCTGCCTGTATACTGCTTCCCCATATGGCTGCTGCCAGCCCTCCTCCAAGCAGCGCACACATTATCCTTTTTCTCATAGCATCCAACTCCTTTACTGTTTTCTATACAGTAATGTCTGCATCAGCAAACATATCTGTTTTCTATGCACAGCATAGCACCTGAATTTGTAATGCCTTTGGAGTTTATATGTGTTTTTTATGGAGTTCCCACAGGGGAAGAGGTCTCACACAGATAGAAGGAACCAGACTCTCACTCCCTCCTTTGTATTTTCCATTGCATACCGCGCCCCATGCTGCTCAAGCACCATCCTGACAATATAAAGCCCAAGCCCGCTTCCTCCCATCTGCCGGTTTCTGGACTGTTCCACGCGATAAAACGCCTCAAAAATATGTGCAAGCGCATCCTCTGGAATATGTACTCCTGTATTTTCTACAGAGCAATATACAGCGCCTTTATAGAGTAAATTCTCAGAGGGCAGGCTGCCCCTTTGTAAATTCATACTGTCTGGCAGCGCTTCCCCTGACTGCTCCTTTTTCATAATAACTCTGATTTGATTTCCTTTTCCTTCAGGCGTATAACAGATGGCATTTATCAGAAGATTTGCGAATGCCTTCTCCATCATACCCTCATTTACCTCTGCATCCAAATGCTCTGGAATTTCCACCAAAAGCTCCAGCCCTTTATCCTCTGCAAGCTCTGCAAGCTGTGCAAGCTCCAGCCGAAGCAGCTCTGCGATATCTGTCTGCTTTGTGTCAAAGCCGCGGCTTTCAAGCCTTGATACAGTCAAAAGCTCCCCCACCAGGTTCTCCATTTTTTCCGCTGTCTCCAGAGAGCGCTTCAGATAATAATCTCTGTCACAATAAGCGCCTACTCTCTGCTGCATTCCGGATAAATGCCCCTTCAGAATTGTAATCGGAGTCTTTAATTCATGAGAAACTGCTGAAAAAAACGCGATTCTTTTTCTCTCTATCTCCCTCTCCAGCTCTATATCTGACTTCAGCCTTGCATTTGCCTGCTGCAGATTTTCCAGGGTATTCCGAAGGTTTGAGGACATGGTATTAAGATTTTTTCCAAGAATTCCAATCTCATCTGTTCGCCTTTCCTCACAGGTATCTGTAAAATCAAGAGCTGCCATTCTTCTGGAAATCCGGCTCAGGCGAACTACCGGTCTTGTCAGATAACACGAAGCCAAAAGAGCAAGAAAGATTGCTGCAAGAGCAGAGACTCCCAGAATATAAGGAAAAATTTCCTTAAGAATCCCCATCGCCTGATTCACAGGCTGCATGCCTCCGGAAACCAGCATGGTATAGGATGCTCCGCCTACCTCCAGATCATAATGCTTGACAGCAGAAGCCGCATTGTCTGTGCCAAATATCTCCTGTATATCAGAAGCAGTGCCTGCACTAGCAAAGGTAACCTCCTCTACTATCTGCCCGTCTGTCTCAGAAACAGAGGTATCAGCCGTTGTACCAATTGCTTCAATTATATCTGCATCTGAAGCTGTACCTTCTTCTACAAAATCTGTTCTCTCTTCTGTCTGCTCAGCTGCCTCTGTCCACTGTACATCCTCTGTCACAGCCACTGTCTCTTCCACAGTTTCCAATACAGGCCACACCAGCTCTCCCTGTTCGTCCAGAATCACCACTGCTACCTGGGAGCTTGCCTCGAACAGCTCAATAGCCGAGGCAGCCTCCTCTATGGTCTTATGTGTGCTGATGGTTTCTGCCATTTCTCTGGATATCTCATCCAACCCTTCCTCCAGCTGGCTGGAATAATAAACCGGAAGAAAACGCGCAATGGCAAGGTATGTGATTCCACTGGCAGCTATTAAAAGAAGCATCACAAGAAGACAAATTTTAATTGTCAGACTATCTCGGATTTTCCTTATCAATGCGATAACCCACCCCTCGAATTGTAGTAATATAATTCTGACCCAGCTTTTTACGGATATTTTTAATGTGTGTATCTACTATTCTCTCTTCTCCATAGTAATCCTCTCCCCACACCAGATTCAAAAGCCTCTGGCGCGTCAGCACAATCCCTTTGTTCAGCAAAAGCACATGGATAAGCTCAAACTCCTTTTGTGTGACCTCAATTTCCTTTCTACCATTTTCAAGAATATAAACATGGTGGCCGGGAATATCAACAAGGAGCGACTTATAGACTATCTGCTGTGATTCCCCCTCTTTATGCGCCCTGCGCAGAACTGCTGCAATTTTTCGCATTAAAACAGGAGCAGAAAAAGGCTTGGTAATATAATCGTCTGCTCTCAAATCCAGTCCCCGAATCTGGCAGGCCTCCTCGTCCAGAGCCGTAAGCATGAGAATCGGCACATCCGATTCCCTTCTTATAAGCTCGCACACTCCAAAGCCGTCTATTTTGGGAAGCATTATATCCAGGAGAATCAGGTCATAGAAGCCCTTGTGAAATTTTGCAATTCCATCCACTCCATCCCCTGCCAGGGTTACAGCATATCCCTCTTCTTTCAAATAATTGTTCAGTATTTCCTGAATATCTTCATCATCCTCAATCACCAAAATTTGATACATGATGCTTTTCTCTCCTTTCCTTTTGCGGTCACTCCTCTTATTTGCTGTGAGAATCCACGTAAAACGCCTCCTGGGTGTCAAGGCAGTAAGCAGAGAGCCTTCCGCCATACACACATCCGCAGTCAAGCGCAATGTGACCATGTTCCTGATAAACGAGAGCTTTCCTGTCCTGACGGATATAAAATGTGGGAGTATGTCCGGTTATCAGATATGTATTTCTATTTTGGTAATACCTCCTGCTGTAGTCCGGGCGGCAGAAAATCAGGTCAGCAGCACTATAGTCTTCCAATGCTCTGTTCTCCTGAAAGCCATGAATTCCTGCGTGAACAAGTATGTATTTTTTATCAGATATCTGCACTTCTTCATAGACCGAAAATTCTTCCAGATATTCGAGTATGTCATTGCGCCATGCTGCGCTCAGCTTTGTAAACTGCTTTGCTGTGACAGCTCCTCCATCCTGTGTCCAGTGCATATAGGCAAGCATATCGTCTGAGGTCAGATGAGAGTCTACATTTTCCTCTGTTATTTCAACATTCAGCCTGCCAAGAACTGTGAGCGCCATATAGTCGTGATTTCCCAGTATTGGATAAACATTCGGACGCATCATTACATCCTGCAGAAGCTTTATGGGCTCTGGACCTCGATCTACGAGGTCTCCCAGAATGTACAGGTCATCCTCATCCTTGAAATCTATCTTTATAAGGAGTTCTAAGAATTCTTCATAACAGCCGTGGATGTCGGATATTACATAAATCATGGGGATTTCCTTTCTGTTTTATTTTTTATATATTTTATATTTATGATGTTGAGACCAAAAGGCATTTTGACCCTGATACCATATTCATCTGTGGCCGCAAATGAACAGCGGCATTTTCTCACAAGAAGAGGCCTTAAGCTTAACCACTTGCTGCAGCAGCAAAATCAGAATACCAGTCAGACTGATCACCATTCCCAGACGCTTTCCGGGCGCCTGATAGAGAATCGTGACTTCATGCTGACCTTGTGTTATTCCTGCACCCAGAAAGGCAGTATTGACCTTGAAAATATCTGCTTCCTTTCCGTCTATCAAGACAGTGAAATTCTCATCAAACGGAATGCTGGTTATTAAGAAGCCATCCTCTTTTACGTCTATTTTTTCTGTTATTGTATCTCCCTGTACAGCCTTTTGACCAAGCTCTGGCCAAGACTGATAGAGAGCTGTGCTTTTAAGCTCGTCCATATTTCCGGTGTATGCGCGCACATCTCTTATTCGGTATTTTCCCTGCCCAAGCTTTATGGAAATACGCGCCTTACTGTGCTTTAATGTGACCATGTAGGTGAAATTTGTATTGTGATTCGCATATTCACTGCTTACAGAGGTGAGACGGTTTGTCTGTTCTTCTATCTGAATATACATATCTTTCCTAGGGCGCAGATTCTCCACAGAAAAGTCCACAGCCAAAAGATTGTCAGCGCTTGCTGCTTTGGTAAGCTCTGCCATGATTTCTGTCTCCTTCTTTACCCAAAGCTCATAGCCGTTCTCTGTTTTCTGTATCTTAATATTCTCCTCTTCTGTCTGCGGAAGAACAAATTCACAGGGCTTCATAACAGAAAGCTTTGCCTGCCTGACACGGGATTTTGGGATAGAAGCTTCCTCCTTGATATGGTTATTCTTCACGTCAGGCGCTGCGCTGTCTGAGCCTGAAGTCAGTTCTGTCCTTGCAAGATATGTATCCGGGACCACTGCCCTCTGAAGCAGGGAGGTCTGATTGTCTGGAAAGGACAAATCAAAATATTCGCTCTCTCCTATCACCTGATTTGTTGCATACAGAACAGGCGCTGCCAGAGGATTACAATATATTGCCCAGCTATCTGTTCCTTCTATTTTGCTGTAGCCCTGCACGGGATTTTTTGCTAGAATATATTTTACACCCATGAATGTAAGAAAGCAAGGATTGTCAGTGGCTGCCTGCATCATGTCATTGCGCAGAGGCTCGTTCAGTCCAAAAATATGGTTCCGAAATTCCCGGTAAGCCGGGTTATAGCTGGAGGAATACAGGGAGGTAATATTTTGCCTGATATCCAGAATTCGATTGATATTATCGTGATTTTCCTGTCCTGTTCCAAGCTGGTCTATTCTGTACAGGGATGCATCTTCCTCAAAAATCTGCTCTAAATATATGCTTTTTTTCTCTGCCTGCACTGCCTCATATCGCTCCTCTGAGAGCATATAGTCTCTGCTTTTATTACATTCCCATCCATAAAAAAACAAAATCACGCAAGAGGCAAGAAGAGGCCACGCAGGCCCTGGAAATCTCTGATGCACCAGATAAAGTACATACATTGCACAGCATTCGGCCAGAATCAACATCCAATATTGCTTGACTGTGCTGGCGTCTCTTTCTGTCCATATGAGAAAAAACACAATAGCATAAGGCAAAAGCTCCCGTATTTTTTCTTTTGAAGACGTACCGTATGTACTGGAATTCATATATTTTGCAGTCTGCAGACAAACAAGAGGAAGGAAGGGAATAAACACCTTGTCCTTTTCATAAAGGCCGCCGTTTAGAAGGTATCCAAAGGCCGGAACATTCAAAATCACAAGAAGCAAAAGGGGAATCACCATTTCTCTCCATGTCTTTGCGCAGACAACGCCTGCCACAAGGGCTATGAGCGCAAGGCTTGTCAGACCTATCCCGTAAGGGCTGTACAGGACTCGTTTCAACACAAAGCGCAGCAGACCCCTAACCGTATTTCCGGCCCTGCTTCCCTCTCTCTGCCGCCCGGCGAGCAGGGAAGCGGCAGCAGGCAAAAGCAATACGCCGCAGAGCAGGACAGACAGTATCAGATTTCCTGCAAATCCAAAGCCGGCTTTCCAAAACCTCCCTTTTGCCTCTGCTTTCAGGGGAAAATCATAGATCAGGTATTCTCCTGATGCATAGATGCACAGAGCTGCCATCCCACCGATACTGAAGTAAAAGCTGGTAAATATCATTCCAGTAACTGAGAGAACAAGTATTTTTCTTTCCTTTTTTATAAAATACCTGTCTGCGCCTATAAATGCCAGACAAAGAAACGGCATGTAATTCACAAACATAAGCTGATTGTAGGAATGATAGAGAAGAGGCGCTGCCATTTCAAACATGCAGGCAGTGCCAAAGCATATGCTTTTGGGCATGTCCTTTCCCTTCAGCCATTGATAAAAGATTACCGCAGATATGCAGAAGGAGAAAATACTGCTTCCCATGATAAAAGCATCCATTTTTACAAAGGGAAGCAGATAAGAAAATAAAATCACCGGATTAAAAAGACCGTAATAGGCAATGTTATAAATGTTCTGTCCGCCTCCCAGGTTCCACGCAATATCAGGAAACAGACTGCCTGTCTCATAGAAGCGCTGCCGGAAATAATCGGCAAATACCGTGTGCTGACTTATCCAGTCTACCTTGGAGCCAAAGACCCCATACTGTATGACAAAAAGCCAGCACAGCAGCATTCCTCCTGCCGCCAGTATCCATACAGCCTTGTCTTTGCACAGCTTTTTCATTCTTCCCTCCTGTCTGTTTTTTTTGAAACCAGGTAAGAATCCCCGGTTGCTGCTTGGCTCATTTTTTGTTACTGCAAATAATAACCATTTTTTATCCTGCCATGTTGTTCGGAAGCGTTTTTACCTGCTTTGCAGTGCAGAGCAGGCGCTGCTTTTCCAGCTTTTTTTCCTGGCTGCTCTCCTTTAGTATGTAGATGGGTCTGCGCTTTGTTTCCAGATAGGTTTTGGAAAGATATTGACCCAGGATTCCTGTGCATAGAAGCTGCACGCTGCTTTGCAAAAAGAGAATGCATACCAGAGAAGTCCAGCCTGTGACAGGCTTTCCAGAGAACAGACTTCCTCCAAGCGCCAGGACTCTCAGAAAAAGGGAGAGGCAGCAGAATATTGCGCCAAAGACAAAGGCAAGGGACAGAGGAGCTGCCGAGAAGCCGGTAATTCCCTCCAGAGAATAGGCTATCAGCTTTTTCATGGACCATTTTGTCTCCCCGGCGCAGCGCTTTGTATTGGGAAATTCAAGCCATATAGTCCGAAAGCCTATCCACTGGAAAATCCCCTTTGAGAAGCGGTTATATTCACTCATGCTCAGAATTGCATCTACCATTTTTCGCTTCATCATACGATAGTCTCTCGCCCCCTTTACAATTCCTGTCCTGGACAGCTTTCCCATAACCTTGTAAAAGCAGTCTGAGAAAAAAGAACGAAGCAGCGGCTCTCCATCTCTGTCCGCGCGTCTGGCCGCAGCACAGTCGCACTCCTCTGTGGAAAGCAGCTCGTACATTCTCGGAAGAAGCTCCGGTGGGTCCTGAAGGTCCGCATCCATGACAGCGACATAGTCGCCGGAGGCATGGGAAAGTCCAGCATAAAGCGCTGCCTCCTTTCCAAAGTTTCTCGAAAAGGAAAGGTATCTGCATCTGGCATCTTTTTCTGCAAGGCTTCTCATCTGCTCCAAAGTATGGTCGCCGGAACCGTCGTCCACGAAGATTAGCTCAAAGCCAACCTCCTTCATGTCTGCCATAATTTTTTTCATTTCTTCATAATAAATCGGGATTGTCTCCTGCTCATTGTAGCAGGGAATAATAATCGAAATTCTCTCCATCCTTTTTTCCTCCTTTTGGTGTCTTCCCAGGGGAGGAAGACTTTTATCCTGCATCGGCCTGTGTTCATCCCCCAGAAGAACTATATTTGCGGAAACTGTATTGTTACTTTAAATAAGTCTCCGTCAATCATTATTTCCAGCTCTCCTCCCATATTTCTCACAAAGCTGGATGCAATCGCAAGCCCAAGGCCATGTCCCTCTGTTGTTCTGGATTTGTCGCCCCGCACAAAGCGTTCCATGATTTCATCCGGCTTAAAATCCATTTCATATGAAGCGATATTTTTCACCTCTGTGTACACCTGTCCGTTTCTTTTGCCGGCCTCCACATAGATTCTGGTTCCCTGCATAGAATATTTGAGTGCATTTTCCAGAAGATTCTGCACCACCCGGTACATTTTGGCATTATCTCCGGTAAACAGCAGCGGCTCCTCGTGAAAAGCCGTTCGTATGCTCTGTCCGCTTTCCTGTATTCCGTCTTCCATATCCCCCATAGTCTGCTCCAGGAGCCTTCGCATATCCAGAGTTTCCAGGTGAAGCTGATCTGAGCCGCTGGTAGCCTTGGAAAGCTCAAAGAGGTCCTGTATCATGTTTTTGAGCTGCTCCTGCTTTGCGGAAATTACCTCCACATAGTCTCTGGCCTCGTCGCTTAAGTTTTCCTTTTTGAGCAAAGCCGTATAGCCTACCATGGATGTGAGCGGTGTCTTTAAATCATGGGAAACATTGGTGATGAGGTCAATCTTGAGCCTCTCCGCCTGCACCTGCTTTTCCACACTTTTTCGCATAGCCGCATCGATATTTCCAAGCTGTCTGGAAGTATCATAGAACAGAGAGTTTTCCGGCAGATAAAGCTCCTGTGGGATTACTTCTCCCTCTGACATTTTCTGAATATGCTGCACCAGACAGCCGATTTCTCTGAGCGATTTTCCTGAAAAGCAGTTTTTATAAAAAAGCAAAAGCATAATAATTGCTGTCACTCCCATCATAACCGCAGGAAGGTCTGCTCCCATGAATGCTGCATAAGAACAGATAACAGCTGCCGCGGTCAGAATTCCGGCAAAAAGCAAGCCTGCCTTTCGCTTGTTTTGAAGCCTCTCTTCCAGGGGCGTTCTGTTCCTGTAGCGTATCCTCTCTGACCAAATCACAGAGGTTTTCGGCAAAATCCCCAATACCCACTGCCGAGCCAAAAGAAATATGCTTCCTCCAAGGACTGTAAGTACTAAAAGCAGCTCCCCAAAAAAGGTAATTATATTCAAAACCGTATTTAAAAGATAACGCGTCCATATAAACTCGTCATATGGCAGCAATGCCTGTATCCACCGGCCTGCTGACAGAAGTGCTGCAAGCACCAGAAGCTCTGATTTTATATTGTCTGCCCTGTGTACATTCCAGGTCTCTCTGGGGGGATATTTTTTTATATAAATACGCATTTGCCAGATAATTCCCGCGCACATTGCCACAGCCAAAAGCAGGAGGATGCTGCCGGAGACTGCATAAATAATTTTTTCTTTTTTTCCCCACAGCCACATGGAGGGATATTTTATAAAAATCATGCCAAATGTAAAGGCTTCTGCAGCAAAGCCAAGGCCTGAAACCAGGGCAATTTCCTGCTGCCTCTTATTTAAATTTTTCAATTTTGTAGCCAATTCCCCACACCACCTTTAGATATTTTGGATTTTTCGGCGTAATTTCAATTTTCTCGCGGATACGCCGGATATGCACCATCACCGTGTTTTCCACCCCATAGGCGTCCTCCTGCCAGACCTTTGAATAGATTTCCTCTGCGGAAAACACATAGCCAGGGTGGCTCATAAGAAGCTCCATGATTTTATATTCCGTGGCTGTCAATCGCACAGGCTCCTGATCCACGGCCAGCTCCTTTGTATTTCGGTTCAGCACAAGACCCCCATTTCTCAGTACATTTTCGTCATTCCCGGCTGCCGCGCCCAGCGAGAAGTAACGCCTTAGCTGTGATTTGACCCTTGCCATCAGCTCTGCTGTGTTATAGGGTTTTGTCACATAGTCGTCTGCTCCCATGGATAGCCCCAGAACCTTATCACTCT
>JAUNOP010000054.1 GCA_030537135.1 Eubacteriales bacterium
AGTCTGCGGATGCAGAAGCAGCGGACGAAGAAGAGTCTGCGGATGAAGGAACTGCTGAGAAAGAAGCAGCAGACGAGGAGTCAGCAGAAGATGAAGTTGCCAAAGAAGAGGCAGCGGCAAAAGCAAAGGAAACTGCCGAAAAGATTCTTGAGACCATGCTGGAGGATCCTTCTCAGGATATGAGAGAGACAGCGCTGGCAATTGATGAGAATGTTACAATAACAAGCAAAAATTACACGACCAATGATGCAGAGGATACGTCTGTTCCGGATGAAGTCAAGGATGCAGTCAAGGATTTGAAGGACGGAGAAATGTTTGAAGGACTGGTAGAGACAGATGAGCTTTATTATGTAGTGCGTCTGGACGCAGCCTTTGATGAGGAAGAGACAGAGCAGGAAAAGGAAAGTATCATTTCTGAGCGTGAGAGTGAGCTGTATACAGAAGTAACAGAGGGCTGGGCAGAGGAAGCTGAGTTTAAGATTCATGAGGATGTAAAAGCAGGCATCACTATCACAAGTACTGAGCTTTTTACCATGAAGGCAGTGGAAGAGGAGACCGATGAGACAGCAGAGGAAGACCTGGAAGAGACTTCTGCTGACGAGGAGCTTGAAGATCTTGACGAGGGTGAAGCAGCAGAAGAAATCTCCGAGGATATGGATTCTATAGAGAATGCCGAGGAAATACCTGAGGACATGGAGGATGAGCTTGAGGAAGCCGAGAATCCAGATGCAGACGCAGACGAAGATGAGGAGATGGAAATGATTTCCGAAGATGAAGGCACTGCTGATGAGGATGAAGAAGAGGAAACAGATGCAAAGGCAGATATAGAGGAATAATGTAGAGACTGTCAGAAAAGCTGACTTTGACACGCATATAAGCATGTAGCGAAGCGGAATGCGAATGTCTGCTCTTGTTATTGCGAAGTAAGAATCTCCCGCAGAAGACGGTGTTTTATAACACTTGATTTTCTATGGGAGATTCTTATTTTTGTGACATCCCCTTCCGCTTATAGAAGCAGGGGCCTCTTCCTTTAAAACGATTTCATATTCTTTCGTTGCCAGAGTCTGGACAAGCCAGAAACCAAATTTTGCTATTTTATGCAGGATTGAGCTGTTAAGAGGCTAACTTTCCAGCACGCGCAGCAGCATATCTGCCATACCAACGGAATATCCGCTGGCAGCAAACATTCCTTCTGCGGCGCCGTCTGTCACCACAAGGAGCGGAAGCTTATCCGGCGCTACATACATCCTTCTGGCAGTCATTTCCAGATCCTTTCCAAAGGCGTCATAGTATACCTGGACATTTGGAAGCGCCCTTAGACATTTAGAAAGGGTCAGGTCGCTCAGATCCTGTGGACCACGCACCAGGAACAAAAGCTTCTCCTGGCAGAGTGCAAACTGGCTCTGCATCTCCATCAGCTCATTTAAGATATGCTCTGTGGGTTCCTTGCTCACATCCAGCCAGAATAAGATCCGTCTGCCGTTTTTGGTCAGCTCGCCAATGGAATGTACCTTGCCCTCTATATCAGTGACCTCATAGTCTGGAATGCTGTGGCGGCTGAGCATATCTGCAAGATGCGCTTCGCGCATTTCCAGAGCAATGGCTTTGTGTTCTCCTTTTCTTATAGAAAAGTCATACTGCTTTGCAAAAATATTTCCAGAGGGCAATCGGTTTACCGTAATGATCCGATATTTTCCTGGCTCCATATCCAGCTCAAGTCTGCCCTGCTTAAGACGCACTTCCCAAAGATGCAGCGGATAATAGCCATCCTCCTCCAGCCTCGCGATGGACCAGTTCTGGAAGCAGCTCCATACAAAGTCCGGGTTTCCGGTGAGCGTCAGATGCGCGCTTTTTTCCGCTTCCTTCAGAACCCGTACAAACGTCCCGTCCTTCCAGTATTCCACAGCGCTGTCCACAGGATTTACTCTGGCAGGAATGCCCAGTGTTCTGGCGATTGCTACAAACAGCACACGGCGGGATTTCTTTTCTGCATAGCCAAGGGAAAGCGCTGCTGCCGGACTTGTATAGGCAGTCACTCGCTCTTTTGCAGTACAGGATTTTAGATTGGTCTCGATCCAGTTCCAGATTTCCACTGGATTTTTCTGGAAAAGTGCTTTCTGCTGTGGGCTGAAAAATTCCTGTATTGCCCTGCGCCACTTTGTCAGAACCTCTGTTTCCACTCTGGGATTCCAAACCGCATTCAGGAAGAGGCCTCTGGGATACTGCCCCTCCCATACAAGGGATTCTTCATAATGCTCCAAAAGTACCTCTGGGCTGGCGTCCTGCCGGTCTTTTTCGGAAAGAACTTCCATGTATTTGGCTGCCTTTTCGGGTTCATCAGGCAGAAACTCTCTTATCCAGCGAGGCTGGTAGCCTTCTGTTTTCTTTTTGCGGATTTGGGCTGCCCTGGCAATGCGGCGGTTATTTTCCGCTTCCATTTCCTTTGACACATACGTTTGCTCTTTCACGGAATCCCCTGGAGCAATGGTGTCAAACGATATCCACGTCTCTTGCGGCCCTTCTGTTCCAAGGACGCAGACGCAGCCATCCTCTTTTTGGGTATCCAGGAAGCATTCGCCGTATTTGCCCTGGAAGGAGGCAAAAATATGCAGGCTTCCCAGGCCGGTTTTCAGCTCTGCTGTTCCGTCTGCTCCAGTAAAAATCCGGGCTATCGGACCAAATGCCGCGTAGTTGAGTACCTCAGATAAAACCTTGGCGCCCTTTACCGGGAGGCCTTCCATATCCTCTACTCGAATGGTTACGGTTCTGGTATGGGCATAACGGGAAAGCTGGTTTCTGCAGACTGCGATATCCTCTGTTTTCATGATTTCTCCGCCGCTGTAGGTGCAGAAATCCCGCGACTGCACCATCATGGCACGGGATGCCGCGTTAGTAAACCAGCCCTTATCCAGAACTGCTTCTGGCTCACAGGCACCCAGATAATGCCATTCTCCGTTGCACCAGACCTCTACCCACGCGTGATTGTCGTCACAGTGCGCCCACAGGGGTGCATAAACCTGGCGGGCGGGGATTCCCACACTTCTTAACGCGTTTACAGCAAATACAGACTCTTCTCCGCAGCGGCCAAAGCCCTTCTGGTAGGAGTCCCACGCTGAGCTTGTCCGTGCGTCTGTGGCCTGATAGGTCATTTCTTCAGCGCACCAGTAGTTCACTTCCAGGATGGCATGCTCCATATCCATTCCTGCAATCCTGTGGGAAAGCTTCTCATAAAAGAATTTTCGGCAGGGCTTGATTTCTTCCTCATTGATACGGTAATGCAGCACATTTGTCAGAAAAATATCCTCCGGCATCTCCTGGCAGAAGGGAGAGTGGTTCCAGAGAAACACTCCATGCCGCGCATAATCCAGATATACCTCCGGATTATAATTTCCTACATCACTGTAAGGCATATTTCCGTAAAAAAACTTCATTGCCAGAGCAGTGTCCTCATCCTGAGCCTCCAGCACCTTCTTAATTTCCTGCATAGGACCGGGGAGGTGTGTACAGACGTTCTTAAAATCCTCAGCGATCCTGTCTCTGCTCTTTTCTAAAAACATACGAAATTCTCCTATCCGTCTTTGATATTTCCAGTGTTCTGATAAATGATGGTTGGCATATTGCTTTTCAGACAGGCGTCTGTGTCAAATTGCCTAACGATAGTCAAAGCTCTTCCAAAACCTTTCGGGCCTGACGGATTTTGTCCTCTTCTGTTCGATAAATTTCAAACTCGCTGATAGAGGCAACGCCCATACTTACGCCCTCTTTCCGATAGACCATCTGACTTGCCAGATTAATCTTGCCGGACATATGGAACGCATGTGCTTTGGTATATGGCTGAATCTGGCGGATAGTATCTGCGTCTACCCCGCTGCCTACCTGAATGGTGATTTTTCCGTCTTCCAATTCCACGAGCTTTTTGAGCATCTCTTTTCCCTCCAGACAGTGATTCCTCTGACCAGAGGTGAGGATTGTATGAATTCCCAGCTCCTTTGCCTGCTCCAGAGTCTCCAGGGGGTCTGCGCACACATCAAATGCCCGGTGAAGCGTCACGGACATATCCTCTGCCTCTTCCATCAGCACTCTCATCTGTTCCATGTTCAGCGTTCCGTCTGGCTTTAAAATTCCGATGACTACGCCCTCTGCTCCGAGCTGCCGGAAGTTTTTTACTTCTTTTTGAATTACCCGGAATTCATAATCTGTGTAGCAAAAATCTCCAAAGCGTGGCCGGATCAGAATGTGCGCACGGATATCTGAATGCTCCCGTATCTCCTCAAAAAGACACGGGCTGGGAGTTGTCCCCCCGATAATCAGATTGCCGCACAGTTCAATCCTTGTTGCTCCGCCCCTCTGCGCTGCCAGCGCGGATTCCACCGAATCCACGCAGGCTTCCAAAATATAGTTGTTCATAACTCCACCCCATTCCTTGTGGTATCATTCTTGTGCGCGCTCGCCTCTTTTCAGCAGCAGCTTCCAGTTTCATTCTGCTTTCTGTCTCCGGCGCACAGATAGTACATTGTAGTCAGTCCTGCCCCACTGGCGCCGGTACTCTGGTATTCAAATATCGGCGGGTCTACCCATGCGGTTCCGGCAATATCCAAATGAATCCATGGCGTCTGATCCGCAAACCTGCGGATAAACAGACCAGCTGTAATGCTTCCGGCAAATCGTCCTCCAGTATTTTTTACATCTGCAATATCGCTGTCAATCAGCCTTTCGTATTCCTCATAAATCGGAAGTCTCAGATAGCGTTCGCCTGATTTCTCATATGCCTGTTCAAATTTGCGGAAGAAATCTTCATTGTCGCATATCATCCCGGCTGCGCCAAAGCCGAGGCAGGAGCATATGCAGCCGGTGAGCGTGGCTATATCCACCACCTGGTAAGCGTGTTCGTCGCGCACAGCATAGGTCACGGAATCTGCAAGAATCAAACGTCCTTCTGCATCTGTATTCAAAATCTCAATGGTCTTGCCGCTGTAAGAGGTAATCACATCCCCTGGAAGCAGGGAACCGTCGGAAATACGGTTTTCCACCATAGGAATGATGCCTGTTACATTGACTGGAATCCGGTTTTTTGCCAGTGCATAGACAGCACCCGCTACTGCTGCTCCGCCCGCCATATCTCCCTTGATTCCCTTCATAGAGGAAGCCTCCTTGAGGCAATAGCCGCCCGCGTCGCAGGTTACGCCCTTTCCAACAAGAGCGGTCACTCTGTCGTCACAGGGCTTTCCACGATAGCGGATGATGCACAGGCGCGGCTTATACGCACTGCTCATGCCGATTTCCAGAATCGCATTCATACCAAGCTCTGCCATTTTCTTCTCGTCCAGAATTTCCACTTCTACTTTCACACATTTGTGCAGCCGCGCAAAGAGTGCCTGCACCTCTCTTGCAAAAGCGTCTGGGCGCAGAAGGTTTCCGGGACGGTTGGTCATGTCCCTTGCCCAGAAAACTCCCTCTGCAATGGTTTCTGTCTCCCTCACAATGGACTCTGCCTCAATGGGAAGTCCTGTAAGCTCTATTGTCCATTCTGTCCGGGGGACAACGGGAAAGCGCTCTGGCTCAAAGGTTGCCAGAAGCATCCCTTCTACTGCGTCGCTTACATAGGACAATCCTTTTTTTTCTACAAGCTGTGTCAAGTCTGCACAAAATTCTTTGCCCTTTAGTTCTTTGACTGCCTTTGCGTAAATTTCCTTTATCTGCACTCTGCCGGTAAATTCGGCAGTATAGTCAATCGGCAGAACCGGAAGGCTGCTTGCCCTGACTAATCGTATCATTGCCATTTCCTCTTTTCTATTTGTATTCTGTCTCGATATAGCCTTTTGTCTTGATATTATAGCCTATTTCAACATAGCTTTTTTGCCGCGATATTATATCCTGACTCGATTCCCTTAATATAACTGGATTCCTGCAGACTCCAGTGTCCCGATGGCTGCCGGGTCAGGAGCCTTATCGGTGATGATTCCGTCTATACTGTCAAAATGGGCGAATTTATACGAATCATTAAAATAAAATTTATCACTTTCCATGACCAGATAAATGTGCCGACTGCTGGAAATAGCCGCCTTCTTGGTCAGCCCGTCCTCCACCCCAAAGGTAGTTACAGACATATCGGTCATGTCCAGTCCGCAGGTTCCGATAAACGCCCTGTCAAAGCTGTACTGACGGATCACCTCGATGGCAGCGGAACCCATAAATCCGTTGACTGTCCGGTACATGATCCCTCCGGTGCCTATGGCTGTGATTGCAGAGGATGTGGAAAGCATCTGCAGGATATCAATCATGTTGCTGACCACCACGATTCGTCTTCCAGACTCTGCCAGAAGCTTTGCTAGCTTGATATTACTGGTAGAAATATCAAGAAAAATCGTCTCTTTGTCCCGAATCAGCTCAAATGCTTTCTGAGCTATGATGTCCTTTTTTTCCACATTGACACTCCTGCGGTCAATCACGTCTCTGGCCAGTGGATAATCCCCCGACAAAATCGCACCCCCGTAGGTACGTTTCAGGTGTCCGCCCTTTTCCAGTGTTTTCAGATCCTTTCGGATACAGTCGTCTGTCACATGAAACTCCTCGCTCAGAGAACGAACTTTTACCTTTCCGTACTCCCGGAGCATCTGCAGAATTGCTTCCTGCCTTTCTTCCGTAAACATGGCTTTGCCTCCTATCTCTTGATTAGCTATATTTCCCGGATTGCGGCTAAGTCGGAATCTAAAACAACCTCCAGTACTGTATCCATCTCATCAGGCAGAACCGGGTCTGGTCCCAGGTCTGCGAACAGGATGTTCGGATAGTCCGAATGCACCCAGCTTGCAGATACAGGCACCTCTGCTCCTGTGGCAAGATAGCGGATGGCCTTTACAGACTTTGGAGCAATGCCGGGAAGGGGCATAGGTCCAATGGAGTTCTCGTATAAATGAAAGTAAATATGATTTCCATTTCTGGTGACACGGCCGTTTTCCGGCTTGGCAATCCCTGCCCTGGTACATCCGTAAATGCTCTGGGAATTGGCGTGCATCCACGCGCCGATCTCCTGAAGCGCCTTTGCCGAAGGCTCTGGAATCCTTCCATGAGCGTCCGGACCAATGTTCAGAATCAGGTTGCCGCCCTTTGACACGCATTCAACCAGTTTTTTGATCAGCATGGATGACGGCTTAAAATACCGGTCTGTGGCATGATAGCCCCAGTTTCCATTCATGGTCACGCAGGCCTCCCAGTACAGGTCTCTTCCATGGGCGTCTCGGATTCCTTCCGGCGGAATCATCTGCTCTGGCGTGATAAAATCCCCATGGTAGGGAGTAGGATTTCCGGCGGCAAGGGAACCATAGCCCTCTCCGCTCACTTCCAGCCGGTTATCAATAATGACCTCTGGCTGGAGTTCTCTTACCATCTGAATCAGTTCTGTAGCCTTCCACGCCTCACCCCTGAGCTTGTCATAGGAAAAATCGAACCACAAGAGATCCAGCTTTCCGTAATTGGTGCAGATTTCCCGTACCTGCTGATGCAGATAAGTAAGATACCGGTCAAAATCCCGGTTTTCGTTGGTGTATGCCGGGTTGTTGCGCATGGGGTGGTGCCGATCCCCGTAATGGGGATAATCCTCGTGATACCAGTCCAACAGGGAAAAATAAAGCCCCACCTTCAATCCCTCGTTCCTGACTGCTCGGACAAATTCTGCCACAAAATCCCGCCCGCAGGCAGTATTTGTGGATTTAAAATCCGTATACTGACTGTCAAACAGGCAAAATCCGTCATGATGCTTGGCGGTCATGACCACATACTGCATTCCGGCTTCTTTTGCCGCTCTTGCCCACACGGCAGGGTCGCAGTCCTCTGGATTGAACTCTTCAAAATATTTCATGTACTCTTCACGGGAAATCTCCTCTGTGCTGCGCACCCATTCCCCTCTGGCAGGGATGGCGTACAGCCCCCAGTGAATGAACATCCCAAATCTGGCCTGGACAAACCATTCCATACGTTTCTCATATTTCTGTCTGTCAAACGTATACATCAGAAACCTCCTTTGCAAAAATTTTCTCACCTGTGCGGCTGCAATCCGCCAACTTATTTGAACGCAGATAACCATTCCTCTGCTTCAAGTGCGCACAGCACTAAGCAGTGGGTATGGGGGATATGGGGGGATGCTTATGCAAGTGGGAGGCTAAAGCTCCCTCTGATACAGTATTGTGTTCTCACAGCATTGCATCAGACAAAAAAAGCATCCCGCCCTGCAGTTTTGCTATCCCATGCACGTCCGAAATACCTTCCTTTGTTAATTTAAGCCTATCATAGATTCCTGATTTTGTCAATTTTCTTATATGGTTAGTAAGAATTTTGGTGTATTTTTTTTGATTGTTTTCTCCCATTTTATATTATTTCTATTATTTTTCTGTGATTTTGAAGAAAACAGATGTTCTCTATATTTTTTTGCCTCCTGTGAAAACGTCCCATTTTCTTTCTGTTTTTTATATAAAATCGGTATTTTTTAATATTTAGTACAAAAAGCGACCAAAGAATGCAAAAAAAGAAACAAAAATAAGAAAATCGAATAAAAATACTTGTGTATTTTGCTTGGGCGCGTTATAATAGAGTCACTTGAAATACGGAACATAACCAAGTAAGACAAAAAACTAAAAAGGAAGGATGATTCTATGAAGAAACTTGCAGCAATCTTACTTACCGGCATCATGACCTTCAGCATGGCGTTTACCGCCAGCGCAAGCTCCAAGACAGATGGAAAGGACATGGAAGCCAAGGCGCCTGACAACGACATGGTCGTAGCTATGCAGGCAGACGCTACTCATCTGGATCCTCATGTATCCAGCAACGGTTACTCCAATACCATTACCAATGCTATGTATGAAACTCTTCTTACCTTTAACGAGGATTCTGAGGTTGTTCCTCTTCTTGCAAAGGACTGGAGTGTTTCTGAGGACGGCAAGAGCTACACCTTCCACCTCAATGAAGGCATTACCTTCCACGATGGAGAGGCGTTCAACGCAGAATCTGTAAAAGCTGTTTATGAGCGCGGTCTTGCAGACGACAGTCTGACACTGCAGAGAACCATCAACTCCTGGGAAGGCGTAACAGTAGACGATGAATATACCGTTACTATTAACCTGAAAGAGCCAAACAATACCTTTATCAACAAGATCACGCAGTTCCGTATCGTCAGCAAGGCTGGTATGGATCAGGGTAAGGATTACCTGTCCAAGACATCCTGCGGTACCGGTCCTTTCATATTAGAGGAACGTGTAGACGGCGGTTACACCAAGCTTGTCCGTAACGAGAATTACTGGCAGGACGGACCTACTGTTGACACCCTGACCTTCCAGGTTGTTCCGGAAGACGGCTCCCGTATCGCTATGCTCCAGACAGGCGAAGCTGACATTATCATGCCGCTTCCGGCTATAGACGTAGAGAGAATTGAGAGCGATCCTACCATTATTATTGACAACTTCCCAAGTATCACTTACAGATATGTAACCCTGAATACCCAGTGGGAAAACGCAGACGGCCAGAAGCCATTCGCTGACAAGAGAGTACGTCAGGCACTCAACTATGCGTTTGACAGTGAAGCATACGCAAAGGTTGTTTTCAATGGATATGCAGTAGAGCCGACCTCCATCTTTTCCGAAAACATCATGTACTTTTCTCCGCAGACTCCGTACAAGCCGGATCTGGAAAAAGCAAAGGCTCTGATGGAAGAAGCCGGATTTGCAGATGGATTTGACTGTCAGATTATTGTTGACAACACCACTATCGAGCAGAAGGGCGCTGAATTTGTAAAACAGCAGCTCGCCCAGATCAATGTAAATGTAGAACTGCTTCCGAACGAGTCTACTGCTAACGCAGAGCTTACAAGCGCGCCTCTGGAAGAGACCACTGTTCAGATGTGGTATGTAAACTGGGGTTCCGGTTCCTATGAAGCTGACGGCTCCATGAGAAATATTCTTCACGGCGAAAAATTCCCGCCAGACGGCTACAACACTGCCTTCTGGAACAATGAAGAGTTTAACAACCTTCTGGACGAAGCTCTGAAGATGACTGATACTGATGAAATCGCGGAAGCTTATGCGAAAGCACAGGCAATTGCATGGGATGAATGCCCATGGATTTTCCTGGGTAATGACAACTCTCTGAATGCATACAAGAGCTATGTAACTGGCATGCAGTACAAACCAGCCGGTGAAATTGTGTTCACTACGATTGGCTTAAATTTATAAAGCAATAGAGAGACACTGTTTGTTAAAGTAAAATGACCAAAGGGGGTGTTTCAAACACTCCCTTTTTAGTTGATGGAGGTTATGTATGAGCCGTTATTTTATAAAACGTTTATTGCAAACGATCCCATTGATGCTGATCATTTCGATTTTCGTTTTCTTCTTCATTCATATGATTCCCGGCGATCCTGCCAAGAATATCGCGGGCGTGGAAGCTACCGTTGAAGAAGTGGAGGCCATCCGTGAGCAGTATGGCCTGAATAAACCGATCATTGTTCAGTATTTTGATTACATGAAGGGTCTTCTGCACGGAGACATGGGCCGCAGCCTAAAATCAGACCTTCCGGTCACAGAAATGATCGCAGCCCGTATGAAGTACACTCTAAAACTGGTAGTTGCAGGCATTTTGTGGGCGCCTGTCCTGGGCATCTTTATCGGTGTTATGTGCGCTATCTACCGCGGAAAATTATTTGATCACGCAGGAATGCTGTTTGCCATCACCGGCCTTTCGGCTCCTGGCTTCTGGTTGGGACTGATGGGAATTGAGCTGTTCGCGGTTCGGCTGGGGTGGCTTCCGTCGGCAGGTCTTGATACCTGGAAGGGCTTTATCCTGCCTTCCTTTGTTATGGGTACCGGTATTATGGCAGTTCTGGCGCGTTATTCCCGTTCCTCCATGCTGGAGACGCTGCGCGAGGATTATGTGCGGACGGCCAGAGCAAAAGGCCAGAAGGAATCTATTGTTATGTTTTCTCATGCCTTTAAAAACTCTCTGATTCAGGTTGTTACCATTTTGGGCCTGCAGATCGGCGGACTTTTATCTGGTTCCGTTATCACAGAGACTATTTTTTCCATCCCCGGCATGGGACGACTTCTGGTAGACTCGATTGCTTACAGAGATTATCCGGTCATCCAGGGCCTTCTGATGATCTTTGCCCTGCAGTATGTACTGATCAACCTGATCGTGGATATGCTCTATGGCGTAATCAATCCAAAGATCCGCTATGATTGATGGGAAAGGAGGATATTATGTCAAACACACCGAATGAACAGGAAAAAAGCAATTTCAGTTTTGAAGAAAATTATATTGACGAAAATATCAGCGCTGCCAAAAGCAGCAGGACAAAAGAATTTATCAAGAAATTCATGAAAAGAAAAACAGCTGTGGCAGGCTTTGTGATCATCGTTTTGCTGGTGATTATCGCCATCTTCGGAGAAAAAATGGCTCCTTATGATCCGGCAGCATACGACTATGACAATATGCTTGCAGGTCCCAGCGCAGCACACTGGTTCGGCACTGACCACTATGGCCGCGATATCCTGAGCCGTCTGCTGGCAGGTACTCGCTTGACACTTGGCGTTTCCCTTTCCTCTGTTATTGTGGGAGCGGCTCTTGGAACGGTTCTGGGACTTCTTGCCGGATACTACGGCGGCATCCTTGAAATGCTGGTAATGCGCGGTGCTGACGTGCTGTTCAGCTTCCCGGATATCCTGCTTGCCATTGCCATTGTGGCAATCCTCGGACCTGGAATCATCAACGTTTTTATTGCCGTTATGGTATTTACAGTTCCAAGCTTTGCCCGTATCATGCGAAGCGCGACCCTTGCGGTAAAGAGTTCTCTGTATGTGGAGGTTGCGCAAAGCCTTGGCTGTAAGGACGGGCGGCTGTTGTTCGTACATATTTTCCCAGGCACGATTCAGTCCCTGATCGTAAACTTTACCATGAGAATCGGCTCTGCTATTATGGCGGCGTCCTCCCTTAGCTTCCTGGGCTTTGGCGCTAATGTTACTGACCCGGAATGGGGCGCCATGCTCTCTCAGAGCCGCAGTTACTTAAATGTAGCGCCGCATATGGTTTATCTGCCCGGTCTGGTTATCTTTGTTACGGTACTTGCGTTTAACCTTTTTGGCGATGGTTTAAGAGATACTCTTGACCCCAAGATCAAATAGCGGATGAATGTGAAAGGAGTATGAGTATGTCTGAAAAATTACTGAAAGTAAAGGATCTGCGTACAGAATTTTTTTCGAGCAAAAAAAGCAGCGTCGTTGCTATTGACGGGGTGAGCTTTGAGCTTGAAAAAGGCGAAATCGTCGGACTGGTTGGAGAATCCGGCTGCGGCAAGAGCGTTACCTCTCTGTCTATTATGCAGCTTTTGAAGGATACTCCTGGCAAGGTCACAAACGGCGAGGTTATTTTTGAAGGAAAGAATCTTCTGACCGCTACCAAAAAAGAGATCCTGGACATCCGCGGCGGAAGAATGAGCATGATTTTTCAGGAGCCTATGAGCAGTCTGAATCCTTCCATGCGTATTGACAAACAGATGATTGAGGGCATCCGCCTGCACACTGATCTTTCCAAAGAGCAGGCAAGAGAACGGGCTGCCAAGATTCTCTCACAGGTTGGTATCCCGGATCCGCAGCGCGTGCTGAAAAACTATCCTCATCAGCTCTCCGGCGGCATGAGCCAGCGTGTCATGATCGCCATGGCAATGAGCTGCGATCCACAGCTTCTGATTGCGGACGAGCCTACCACTGCTCTGGATGTTACCATTCAGGCGCAGATTCTGGAGCTGATGAAAAAAATCCAGAAGGAACAGGGAATGAGCATTCTTCTGATTACGCATGACCTGGGCGTTGTGGCGGAAATGTGTTCCCGTGTTATTGTTATGTACGCCGGAAAAATCGTGGAAGAGGCTCCGGTGAAGATCCTGTTCGGCAACCCGACTCACCCGTATACCCAGGGTCTGATTGCCTCTGTGCCAAAGCTTGGCTCTGGCGTAAAGGTTCTTCCCAGTATTCCGGGAAGCGTTCCGGATTTGTCTTCCATGCCCAAGGGATGCCGGTTTGCCCCCAGATGCAAATACGCCACGGACAAGTGCAGAGAGCAGGAGCCTGAGCTTCTCGAGGTCGGCGCTATGCAGCGCTGCCGCTGCTGGTTGAAGCAATAAGGGAAAGGGGAAAAAGTTATGGAAAAAATTCTTTCATTAAAAAACGTATCAAAAACTTTTCCCGTAGGCAAGAACCTGTTGGGAAAACCGGATAAATTTGTCCATGCGGTCAATAACGTCAGCTTTGATGTTTATAAGGGCGAGACCTTCTCTATTGTTGGCGAGTCTGGCTGCGGAAAAAGCACTACTGGCCGTCTTATCAACCATCTGCTGACACCTGATACCGGAAGTATTCAGTTTATGGGAAAAGAAATCTCCAATCTGACACAGGATCAAATGCGCCCCATGCGAAAGGATATGCAGATGATTTTTCAGGATCCTGCCGGGAGCTTGAATCCCCGTATGCGCGTGGAGGACCTGATTGCAGAGCCGTTGCTTATCCATACGAATATGTCCAGGGAAGAGCGTATGAAGGAGGTCAGCGAGCTTCTGGGAATCGTTGGCTTAAGCTCCAAGCACGCCAAACGTTTTCCGCACGAATTCTCAGGCGGCCAGAAACAGCGTATTGGAATTGCGAGAGCGCTGACTGTAAAACCAAAGCTTATCATTGCGGACGAGCCTATTTCCGCGCTGGATGTGTCCATTCAGGCGCAGGTATTGAACCTTCTGCACCACCTGCAGGAAAAATTTGACCTCACCTATGTGTTCATTTCTCACGACCTTTCTGTTGTGGAAATGATTTCCGACCGTATTGCGGTTATGTATCTGGGCTTTGTGGTAGAGACTGCTCCCAAGGAGCTGCTCTACAAGACGCCGCTTCATCCTTATACACAGGCGCTTTTGTCTGCAGTTCCGATTCCGGATCCTGACTATCAGAAGGAGCGTATTATTCTGGAAGGAGATATTCCAAGTACTATCAATCTTCCGAAGGGATGTCCATTTGCCGCAAGATGTAAGATGTGCAGGCCAGAATGTCTGGAACAGAGGCCTGAGACAAAAGAAGTGGAGCCAGGACATTTTGTCTCCTGTCACCTTTATAAGTAAACAGATATGATTCGACCAAAGGGTGAATCACTGCCGCAAATGAAAGGCAGGATAAAAAAAGGGGGCTGTCTATTTTTAGACAGCCCCCTTGATTGCTCTGTGCCTGAGATTTTTTTCAGCAAATCTCTGCACCGGCCGGCATATCCTTCTCAGGAGTAAGCAGTGCCAGATTGCCGTCTGCATCCTCTGCGCAGAGAAGCATTCCCTCGCTCATTACACCGGCGAGCTTGGCTGGCTTTAAGTTTACAAGAACCATAACCTTTTTTCCTACCATTTCCTCAGGAGAATAGTGCGCCTTGATACCAGACACAATCTGCCGTACCTGGCTGCCGATTTTTACCTGAGAGCAGAGCAGCTTTCTGGACTTCTTGACAGGCTCGCAGGCAATGATTTCTCCCACCTGGAACTGCAGCTTCTCAAAGTCATCAAAGGTAATCTCAGGCTTTGGCTCAAGGTCAACCACATTTTCTTCTTTGACAGGAGCCTCCTCCTGTACAGGCGGATGAAGGGCTTCTACTTTTGCCATAATCTCCTTGATATCCAGACGTGCGAACAGGATTTCAGGCTTGTCTGTCACCTTATTCCCGCTTGGATAGAGTCCGAAGAAGGACAGATCATCCAGGGTGCGGGCAGGAGCATGAAGCTGATCCAGAATACGCTTTGTGGTATCTGGCATAAAGGATTCCAGAAGAGTGGCGCCCATGCAGATTCCCTCCACAAGGTTGTACAGAACCGTTGCAAGACGGTCTCTCTTGGCTTCATCCTTGGCAAGCGCCCAAGGCATAGTTTCGTCAATATATTTGTTGCAGCGCTTGAACAGAGAGAAGACCTCGGTCATGGCGTCGGCTACACGGAGCTTGTCCATCTTGGCAGCTACTTTGCCAGCGGCAGCAAGGGCAAATTCCTCCAGCTCCTTGTCAACACTCTCGCACACGCCAGGATTGGAGACAATGCCGCCGAAATATTTGTTGGACATGGAAATGGTACGGTTTACCAGATTTCCAAGGGTATTGGCAAGCTCAGAATTCAGGCGTTCTACCATCAGCTCCCAGGTAATAACTCCGTCATTTTCAAAGGGCATTTCATGCAGTACAAAATAGCGGACAGCATCCACGCCAAAGAAATCCACAAGCTCGTCTGCATAGAGAACATTACCCTTTGATTTGCTCATTTTTCCATCGCCCTGCAAAAGCCATGGATGACCAAATACCTGCTTAGGAAGAGGCAGATCCAGGGACATCAGGAAAATCGGCCAGTAAATGGTGTGGAAGCGGATGATATCCTTTCCAATCAGATGAAGCTCAGCAGGCCAGTTTTTCTTGAACATTTCCGTGCTTTCTCCGTCGCAGTCATAGCCAATGCCAGTGATATAGTTGGTCAGGGCGTCCAGCCATACATATACAACGTGCTTGGGGTCAAAGTCAACGGGAATGCCCCACTTAAAGGAGGTTCTGGACACGCACAGATCCTGAAGTCCTGGAAGAAGGAAGTTGTTCATCATTTCATTCTTTCTGGATTCTGGCTGAATGAATTCAGGATGTGTGTTGATGTGTTCAATTAAGCGGTCTGCATATTTGCTCATTTTGAAGAAATAAGCTTCCTCCTTGGCAGGAACGCAGGGACGTCCGCAATCCGGGCATTTGCCGTCTACAAGCTGTGATTCTGTGAAAAAGGACTCACAGGGAGTACAGTACATGCCTTCATAGTGACCCTTGTAGATATCGCCCTTTGCATACATTTTTTTGAAAATTTTCTGTACCTGAGCCTCGTGGTCAGCGTCTGTGGTACGGATAAATTTGTCATAGGACGTGTTCATTAAATCCCAGATATGCTTAATCTGAGCAGCAGCATTATCTACATACTCTTTGGGAGTGATGCCTGCCTCCTGAGCCTTGATTTCAATTTTCTGACCATGCTCGTCTGTTCCGGTCTGGAAGAAGACATCATAGCCCTGCTGTCTCTTGTAGCGGGCGATTGCGTCTGCCAGTACGGCTTCATAGGTGTTGCCGATATGAGGCTTGCCGGAAGCATAGGCAATAGCTGTGGTCATATAAAACTTTGGTTTAGCCATGGTAGATTCCTCCTTGATTTTTTTGAAGCTGCTGTGCAGAAGAAGAGGCAATGAAGCCTAAAGGGCGCAGACAGCAGCAGAGGAAAACAGTGGTGAAAAAAGAAAAACCGCCTTCTCATTGCTGAGAAGACGGGGAAATGCCCGTGTTACCACTTCTGTTCGCTTATGCCTCGCAGCATAAGCCTCTATGGGTACAGACCAGCCCTCTGTGGCATGGGATACCCGCTCGCTATAACAGGCGAACCTGTCGCAGCCTTATGCATTCCTGCATTCGGTGCGCCTCTCAGAAGCCATGTTCCACATGCCGCCTGCATATCCCCTCTCAGCCCGGTGAGGCTGCTGCTCACTTTGCTTACAGCCGCTTAGCCCAGATCCGGTACTTTCATAGTAAACGGACATGAAAATGTCTTAAGGCAGCGCCGTGTGAACAGTAACTCATGAATTTCCGTGGGAATTCTCTGTAATGTGCCTGCACATGTAATCTCTTCGTCACTGTGTTTTCCTTATCTATTCATGATAGTAGCACATTTCTGTGACTTTGTAAACGGGAAAAATGAAAGGAAAATTCTAAAGATGAACGAAAAAAATCACATGGACAATTCTTACAATATCTGAGAGAATATATTTGATTGCAGTGCAAAAAAATCTATAAGAGAGGTACAATTGTGAATTTCTTTGAAGAGAATAATGGAGATTTGATATTTCGTCAGGATGGTGAAACAGTTATGATTTCACCATGGGGAAAAAATGGACTGAGAGTCAGAAGTACGATTCTCGGGGAGATTCAGGAATCAAATACAGCGTTAATAGAGACACAAAAGCAGGAAGCGCAGATTCATATTTCTGAACATAAAGCATCCATTCAGAATGGAAAGACACGGGCAGAACTGGTTGTTGAAGGATGGAGACAACAGCTTCTGATACGGTTCTATAATCAAAAAGGGCAGCTGCTTTTGCAGGAAATCGCAAATGACGGAGCCTTATCCTTGAAAGCCCGTCACTTCCGAACCCTTCCAGGAGGAAACTACAGACTAAAGGCAAGCTTTGTGTCGAATCCTGATGAAAAAATATATGGAATGGGACAGTATCAGCAGGAGGTTATGAATCTGAAGGGCTGTAATCTGGAGCTTGCTCACAGAAACTCACAGGCAAGTGTTCCGTTTATGCTTTCAAGTCTGGGATATGGATTTTTATGGAACAATCCATCAATAGGAGAAGTGCATTTTGGAAGCAATACTACAGAGTGGAATGCAGAATCAACGAAGCAGCTTGACTATTGGATTGCGGCCGGAGACACACCGGCAGAAATCGAAGAAGCGTATGCGGATGTGACTGGTAAAACGCCGATGATGCCGGAATATGGTCTTGGTTTTTGGCAGTGCAAGCTGCGCTATTATAATCAGGAGGAAGTACTGCGCATTGCAAGAGAATATAAAAGAAGAGAAATTCCGCTGGATGTCATTGTCATTGATTACTATCACTGGCCAAGATGCGGAGACTGGAGATTTGACGAGGAATATTTTCCCAATCCCAGGGCAATGGTGGAGGAGCTTCATGAAATGGGAATTGAGACAATGGTATCCATCTGGCCGCAGGTGGACTGGCGAAGTGAGAATTATGAGGAAATGAAGCAGCAGGGTCTCCTGGTAAAAATCAATTCCGGCATAGACGTACAGATGGTTTTTCATGGAAACAATGTTTTCATGGATGCAACAAATCCGAGAACAAGGAAATATGTATGGGAAAAATGCAGAAAGAATTATGCGGATATGGGCATTCGTGCATTCTGGCTGGATGAGGCGGAGCCGGAATTTACGACATATGATTTTGAAAATTATAGATATCATGCAGGTTCTGTCCTGGAAATTGGAAATATCTATCCAAGAGAGTATGCAAGATTGTTTTATGAAGGGCAGAGGGAAAATGGCCAGAAGGACATTGTGAACCTGATTCGCTGTGCATGGGCTGGAAGCCAGCGCTATGGCGCACTTGTATGGTCAGGAGATATCATGTCATCCTATGAGGATCTGCGCAAGCAGATTTGTGCAGGAATTCATATGGGAATTGCCGGAATTCCGTGGTGGACCACAGACATTGGGGGATTTCATGGAGGAGCCATTGAAGATGACGATTTCCGGGAGCTTCTGATCAGATGGTTCCAGTTTGGAACCTTTAGCCCTGTTATGCGTTTGCATGGAAGCCGTCAGCCAGAAACCTGTATTGTAAATAAAGCCGGTGAAGTCAGAGAAAAAACAGGCGCAGATAATGAAGTGTGGAGCTTTGGGGAGGAAGCATATCCGATTTTGGTCAAGTTTATAAGACTTCGAGAGAAGATGAGAGACTATACAAGAAGTCTGATGAGAGAGGCACATGAAAAGGGAAGTCCTGTCATGCGTGCATTATTTTACGAGTTTCCGCAGGATGCAAATTGCTGGGATATCAAGGATTCCTACATGTATGGCCCGGATATTTTGGTTGCGCCGATCTGCCATGCTCATGAAAACAGCAGAAGGGTATATCTTCCAAAGGATACGGTATGGATTCATGCGGCAAGCGGAGAACGGTATGAAGGAGGAAAAGCCTATGAGATAGAGGCCAAAATCCATACAATACCTGTTTTTCTTCGTGAAGGAAGGCAGGAATATTTGCTTTATAATGTGTAAGAAGCAGGAGCTGCTGCACAGATTATCCTGTGCAGCTGCAGTCCGGGACTTTTATCCAACGTATCGTACACCTCTTGCTTTAGCCATGGAGAGTGTCAAAGTAAAATCTGATATAACGCGCACCCATGAGGAGGCAGAGAAACTCTCCACTCTGGGGCTTCCAGCCTGGAAATGGCGTTATCCCAGAGGTCTTTGACAGAATAAGCCTGATTTTCCAGACTCAGCTCATCAAAGGAGAGAGACGCCTCCAATGGTTCATCGCTGAGATTAAAGAATGCGGCATAGCTCTTATTTTCCTCCTGGCACCTGGAGACCCATACTGCCCTTGTCTGGTCGCGGCAAATCTGCATTGCATGAAATTTGGGATTCAATAGCTCAAGAACACTGCGGTTAGTAAGCAGGGAATAGGTCCAAGCATCCATTTTGGTCATTTCAGCGCCCAGCATTAATGGCGAGCCAAAGATACACCACAAAGTCATCAGAGAACGCTGCTCCTCACGGCTGAGGCGTGTATACCGTTCCCTGCCAAAGCCTTTTCCAATGGTACCAAGCGGAAGCATGTCGCAGTCAGGGTAATTTCCCACGGAAACATGGTTCTGCCATAGCTCGCAGCGATAGAACATATTTTTTACCATGTTCCAATCATCCCAGAGATCATCAGTAATACGCCACATATTTGCGTGCTTTTCATAGTGCCATGCCTGCTCGATTAAGGCAGGCCCAGGAGACAGAGACAACACAATAGGACGGCCGCATTTCCCAATAGCGTTTGAAAGAAATTCAACCTCATGACGGGAGGCATAGGCATTTTCATGGATTATGCTCTGGTTATTGGTATTACAGATATCGTCGCACTTGATAAAATCAACGCCCCAGAAGGCATAAAGCTCGATAATGGAATCATAATAGGCCTGGCCGGCCTCAGAATTTGTCAATCCATACATGTCAGGATTCCATCGGCAGACAGAGGAAGGGTCAGCTGCCATATCGGCGGTAACATCACAGTTTTTGATTTTGGAGTGAAGATGTGCGGCAATTCTGGGGATGCCCCTCATGATATGAATGCCGAATTTTAAACCGAGGCTGTGAATATAATCTGCCAGCGGTTTGAAGCCCATTCCGTTTCTGGAAGAAGGGAAGCGCTCTGGGTCAGGCAAAAGCCTGGAATATTCGTCCATCTCAACCTTGGCAAATGGAATATATTGAAAACGGTTTCTCATAGAACCAGGCTTGTGGGAATACCATTCAATGTCAACAACAATATACTGCCATCCATAGGATTTTAGATTTTCAGCCATATATTTGGCATTTGCGCGCACTGCGGCTTCATCTACCGTAGTATCGTAGTAATCATAGCTGTTCCATCCCATAGGAGGGAGAGGAGCAAAGGTATTTTTATTCATATTCAGCCTCCTTGAAGTTAAGTGAGAGGTTAAAGTACTTCTTAACCTCAATATGATTATAGTGTGAACTACCCATCGCCTAAAGGCAATGGGCTTCTAAGGAGCTAACGCTCCTATTTAAGAAGTTTGATATTTAAGTTTCCACCTATTATTAGGCAATCCTTATTCTTACGGGCGTGTCCACTTCGCCCCTATTGTATAGTCCCTCAAGGGACACAACTTTACTTTTGCGTAGTATGTTTAATGCACCGTTTACATCAGCATTCAGGCATTTACCATTCGCACACTGATACATTCCACGATGGATTCTTTTTCCTTTGAAGGTGTATTTCTTTGGATTATCATCAGTGTATACTGGAATTTTGTCTTTATCCCAGAAAGATGCCCTGGATGTATAGCTTTCTTCCTGCTTTACAAACAAAATGCTGTTTAACTCACACAGATACTCCAATTTAGAGCGCAGTTGTCCATATGGGATGTTTACAAACGTCTGGTTGTTGGTTTTTCCCATGTCACTGCCTCTTTGGAATGTCTCATTATAACCCACAACCAGCGTACTGATATCGTGAGCGATACAGTAATCTATAATCTTGCGGGCAGTTTTGTTCATGTAGTCATTTACTTTATTCTTTCTGTCACGTGTAAGGGCTTTCTGCCTGCTGGTAGGTTTATGACCAAATTTCTGTTTATCCTTTACGGACTGCAGTTTTGCATTCTGTTTGTTATACCACTGGTTGATGGATTTTAGTTTTCTCCCGTCAATAATGAAAGCATTTCCAGTATTCGATACTGCGGTTACAAGGTTGTTGATTCCAAGGTCAAGAGCCAGTGCATGATATGGGTTTAAATTTCTTTGAATAGATTCCGCTTCATAGATATACTGAATTTCAAAGAACCTGGCGTCTGCCTTTGGGATAATCCGAATTTCCTTCACTTTTCTGCCTGACAATATGGGCGGTATGGTAATTTGAATGCTTTTGTGTGTTTTTTTATAAGTATTTGAAAATGGAAGGATTAGCTTGTTTCCTTTCAGTCTTACAAAACCAATGACAAGCGTTGCGTATCCGTCTTTTGGAAG
>JAUNOP010000055.1 GCA_030537135.1 Eubacteriales bacterium
ATATTATTTTTGGCAACCATTTACAAGGCTCCTCCCACCACCTAAAGGTAGTGGGAGGAGCCTACGAAAAACGAGAGGATTTTATTTATGAAACGGATAATCCTCGTATACCTCTGGAAAGCTCAGGTAATAGTCTATGATTTGTTTTTTCTCTGTAAACAATATTTTCTCCCTCTCGTACTGCCGTGTCTATTTGCGCGCACAGTCAGACGCTCTGCCTGTCAAAATGTCAAGTCCATGTCCCAGTGCAGGAAGGATATAGATAAGGCTCTCCCGAACAGCCTTCGGGCTTCCCGGAAGATTAATAATCAGCGTCTGCCTGCGGATTCCAGCTGCTGCGCGGCTGAGCATGGCGCGAGGCGTGATGGTCATGCTGTACGCTCTCATTGCCTCTGGAATACCCGGAACCATGCGCTCCGATACATCTGCCGTTGCCTCTGGCATACAGTCTCTCGGTGAAAAGCCAGTGCCTCCGGTCGTAAGCAAAAGCTCTGCTTCCCCTTCATCCGCGATTCTCGCCATTTCCTCTGCCAGCATTTTCCTGTCATCAGGAAGTAAAATCTGCCGTACCACCTCATAACCATTCTGCTCCAAAATTTCCCGGATTGCCGATCCGCTGAGGTCTTCTCTCTGTCCTGCATATCCAGAATCACTGGCCGTAATAATTGCTGCTCTCATACTCATCCTCCTATCTGAGACATCATTCGCTGTTCGTCCAACGTTGTTTTCATTTCATTAAAGTTGTGGCTTACAGGCTTATCCCATATTACTTTTTCTATTACCTGCGTCAGCTCCTCATCGCTGCATCCGCCGCGCAGCCGCTCTCTCAAATCAGCGCCTGTCTGAAACTGCAGACAAGCCTTCAGATAGCCCTCTGCTGTCAGGCGCACCCGGTTGCATTGATAGCAGAATTTATGCGTCATCGCGCTGATAAAACCGATTTTTCCCTGAAAACCCTTAATAGAAAAATAGTGACAGGGCCCGTTTCCATAGCTTTCCCTGCAAGGAGTCATAGGCCCGTAGGTTTCCTCCAGAATCCTCCTTACATCATCCTCTCCCCAAAAGTCAAACTGCTTTCCATATCCAATCGGCATCATCTCAATGAAGCGCACATGCACTGGATACTGCTGTGCAATACGTGCTGTGCGCACAAGATTTTCCTTATCCCCCAGCACTGGCACACTGTTGATTTTTACCGGAATCTGCGGAAATCTAAGTGCTTCTCCCAGCCCCTCCAGCACCTTGTCCAGACTGTCGCGCCTGGTAATTTTTTCAAAAAGCTCTGCATCCACTGTGTCCAGACTGATATTCACCGCGTCAAGTCCTGCCTGTGCCAGAGCAGCCATATTTTCCTTCAGCAAAACGCCGTTCGTTGTAAGCGTTACCTTCTCTATTCCAGGTATACGCTTTAGCTGCCCTAAGAGGACTGCGCAGTCCCGACGTACCAGAGGCTCTCCTCCTGTCAGCTTGACCTTCTTTATTCCCAGGCTGGCCAGACAACGGCAAATCCGCAGAATTTCATCATAGGTCAAAATCTGCTGGTGTGAAATCTGCGAGACGCCGCTCTCTGGCATACAGTAAATGCAGCGCAGATTGCAGCGGTCTGTCAATGAAATCCGCACATAATCAATTGTTCTCCCATGGCTGTCTTTCATTTTTCTCGCTCCTCTCTGCCTGTTCTCGGATTCGTAAAGTCTCCGCTCTTTCCTCCTGTCTTTTGTACCAGATGGATTTCTCCGATTTCCATAGTTTTGTCAATAGCCTTACACATGTCATATATAGTGAGAAGCGTCACGCTGACGCCGGTTAAGGCCTCCATCTCCACGCCAGTCTGTCCCTCTGTTTTCACAATACAAACCGCTGTAACCTCATTCCTTTCCTCGCAGATTTCAAAATCCACAGAGCATTTCTGAAGCATCAGAGAATGGCACATCGGTATTAAGGCGGCTGTCTGCTTAACTCCCATAATTCCCGCCACCCTGGCCACTCCCAATACATCGCCCTTTTTCACGTTTCCTTCCAAAAGCGCCTTCATAATACTGTCATTGACATGAATCGTACCCCTGGCAACTGCTGTCCGCGCTGTACTAGCCTTGCCTGACACATCCACCATCACTGCGTTTCCGTGTTCATCAAAATGATTCAGTCTTTCCATCTGTTTATCCCCAATCTATGCTTGATTATTCTCCGATAACTGTGATTTCATCTCCCTCAGAAATCGTGCCTCCATGAATTACTTTTGTAAATACTCCTTCTCTGGGCATAATACAGTCTCCCATGATTTTAAAAATCTCACAGCCGCTGTGACATTTCTTTCCAATCTGCGTCAGCTCCAATACCACGTCATTGCACTGAAACCGGGTTCCAACCGGAAGATTTCTCAAATCATAGCCTGAGACAATCAGATTTTCGCCAAAGGCTCCTTCTTCCACAGGAGCACCTTTTGCTTTGAATTCTTCGATTTTTTCATAGGAAAGCAGGCTCACCTGACGATGCCATTTTCCTGCATGTGCGTCATTTTCAATGCCAAAATCCTCAATAACCCTTGCAGAATGCACATTTCGCTTTTGTGTTCCTTTTTTTTCACTGATGTTTACTGCCATGATTTTTCCCATATGTTTCTCCTCCTTTTCTATCTGCTTTTTACACATAAAAGGATATATTTGCCTGCGCAGACATTCCCTTTTATTTCTGCATTTGCTTTACCATCCAGGAACCGGAGCCATCCTTGCAGATTTCTTCAGGCAGCTTCCCAAGCTCCCTTGCCAGCAGTTGCAATATTTTGGGTTCGCAGCGGCTCCCCTGGCATCGTCCCATGCCTGTGCCGCAGCGGCGCTTTACCCCGTCCACAGTCACCGCTCCTCGCTGGATAGCATCCAAAATCTCTCCCTCTGTTACTCTCTCACAGGAACATACAAGGCTGCGAAGCTCTTCTCTCTCAGTTGCCAGATGCTGCCATTTTTCAAAGGAAAGTGCGCGTACTCGCAGCGGCATAGCTCTCTCCGGCTGGAAATCCGGCTTTGGCTCTGCGGTTATGCCAGAAGCTCTCAGCGTCTCCAAAAGCTTTGCTGCCGCATATTCTGCCAGCCTTGCGCAGCAGGTAAGTCCCGGCGTCTTAATCCCCAAAAAGCTAATCATGGACGGGCATTCCTGCTCTATCACAAAGTCAGGATAGCTTTTGTCTGTCCGCTGATAAGAACCATCCTCTGCCTGCTCCACTGCAAAGGGATTCGGACGAACAGAAGCAAAGTCACGGATCAGCATTTCTCTTGAGAGTCCTGGAAGCACCTTTTTGCACATATCAAGAACGAATTCCATGCCCTCTCGGGTTGTTCCAAACGCCTCTCTGTCTGTGCAGGGTTCCTCTGACGCGCCTGCCAGCAAGGCGCCCTCCACTGTTGGAACCAATGTCAATCCCTTGCCTTTTTCCTCTGGTTCATAAAATAAAATATGCCTTGGTACTCCCTGCGCTTTTCTGTCAAATATCAGATAATCTGCTTTCTGGGGAAAAATGCGGATTTTTGGGGGAAATGCCATTTCCCTCACCTTATCTGCCCAAAGTCCAGCGCAGTTCAGTACGCACCGAACCCTGCTTGTTTCCTGTCTGCCTGTTTTGCGGTTCAGAAGCCTCACTTCAAACCCTTCCTCCAGACTGCAAAGCTGTATGACCTCTGTGGAAAGCTTCATGACACAGCCGTTTTGTTTCGCATTTTCAAACGCTGCGATTCCAAGCTCCCAGGGATTCACCGTAGCTGTAGAGGGTGCGTACAGAGCTCGAAAAACCTTTCCTGAAAGGCAGGGCTCCATTTGCAGAATTTCCTCTTTTTCCAGTATTCTAAGTCCTGCAACGCCGTTTTCTCTTCCCCAGGCCAGCTTTTTCTCCAGCCGCTTTGCTCCCTTTGGGCCAAAACAGACCATCAGAGAGCCGCTGCGCTTTATCAAAACTCCCAATTCCATGCACAAACTGTCGAACGCAGCATTCCCCTGTACACACAGGTTTGCCTTCAAAGTTCCCGGACGATTATCATAGCCAGCGTATATCACCGCTGTGTTGGCCCGTGTGATGCCCGTACATACATCCTCTCTGCGCTCTGCCAGAACTGTCCGAATCTGAAAGCGAGAAAGCTCCCGGGCTGCCATACATCCCAGTATACCTCCTCCAATAATACAAACCTCATAATCATACATAAGCTCAGAACCTCTGCCTCACACGTCCAGGCTCTCCGATCTCATACCCTCCAAGAGCCAAGAGCCGCTCTCGGAATGCTTCACTTTTCAATATCTTAAGAAGCTGCCGTACCATCGGCGTATCCCAGGCATAATCTGGAATCAATAAATCATACTGTTCCATACAAACAGGCAGAAAATCCAGATGGTATAGATGCGCTGCTGAATAAATACCCATTCCAGCATCCCCGGAGCCTGACATAATCTGGGCTGCCACAGAAGTATGAGTGAATTCTTCTCTGTCATACCCATAGATTTGTGTTGTGTCAATTCCCTGTTTTTTGCACAGATAATCAATCAAAATTCGTGTGCCTGAACCCTTTTGACGGTTTACATATCGAAGCCCTGACTGTGTTAAATCCTCAATTCCTCTGATATGATGCGGATTTCCAGGTGCCACCATAAGTCCCTGTGTACGACCCACGCATTCTACCAGGCGCACACCTCCCCTTGGAAAATATTTCTTAACAAAAGCAGTATTATATTCTCCATCCGTCTCATTCAGCAAATGAATGCCCGCAATATGATTCTCACCGCGTCTGGCTGCCATAATGCCTCCCATAGATCCCACATGAGAGGAACTCATAAATATATCTGGATTTTCCCGGTGTATCAAATCCGCCAGCTCATCCAGCAATGGATCATGACTTCCAATCGCTACTAATGTGTGCCTCAGCTCCTGCTCTGGCCTGAGCAGGCGTACTTCTACCTGACTGCCTGCTTCATAGCCTTCTGTTCCCTGTGCAATTTCTAATATACCATCTGCCTTCATAAAGGAGCTGATAACTCCGCTTCCCCGGCTTAGAGGCGACGCCACCAGCCGCTCTCCCACATAGCCCAGTCTCACACGCACAAATTCCCGATATTTTAGTCCAGACACCACTGCCCTGGAAAGTACTGCATGCATTTGAACAGGTTTTTCTTCTATACGATGGTTCCAGCAATCAATCAGCGGTTTTAAAATCTGTTCAATCACAATAATGCCTGACACTGGATATCCAGGCACTCCAAGCACAGGCTTTTCTCCTCTGTACCCCAAAATCGCAGGTTTTCCGGGCTTTATGGCAATTCCATGATACAACACCTCTCCCAGCTTCTGAATTACCTGACAGCTATAGTCTTCTCGTCCGGCTGAAGAGCCTGCATTGAGGAGTACCATATCACATTCCTCCAGCGCCAGCTCTATCATGGCTCGAATCTTTTCAAAATCATCCGGCACAATGGGATAAATCTTTGGATTTGCTCCCCATTCTTTGAGCATTGCAGAGAAAATAGATCCATTAAATTCCAGAATATCCCCAGGAGCAGGGTCAGCAGTTGGCGGTACAATCTCATCTCCTGTAGGAATAATTCCTACCACCGGCCTAGCAAGCACCTGTACCATTTGTACACCTCCGGCAATCATGGCTCCAATAGCAGCAGGAGTAATCTTCTGGTAAGAAGGCAAAATCATTTCTCCGGCACAGATATCCTCCCCAATCTGCCGGATATGCTGCCACGGAGCTGCTGAGGCATACAATCGCACGCCTTCCTCCTCCTGCACCACATCCTCAATCATAATTACAGCATCACAATTCTCTGGCAGCGGATCGCCAGTATCAACTACAATATATTGATGAGGCTGCAGATGCACCGGCGTTGTCTCTGTTGCTTTAAATGTATCGCTGGCTTTTACAGCAATCCCATCCATTGCGCTTGCATAATAATGCGGCGCGCAGATACGTGCATACACAGCCTGACTCGTAATGCGGCCGCAGCTATGCGCAGCCTTTATCCACTCTGTTTTCTGTCCCATTCCATTTGCCAAAAGTATCCGGCAATATTCCCCTCTTGCCTGTTCCAAATCCACATTTGTCAAATATTGAAACCCCATAATACTACCTCTTTTGTTCTTCTCTATTCGTATCTATCCAATCTTGTGCAAAATACTGCCTGCTGAATCGTTATCCTTATCCATATAAATAAACATCTACTTCTGTCCCGGCTGCTATTCCCTCACAGTCTCTGTCAATGCAAAAATACCCTTCTGAACCTGCCAGCGAGGTAATAAGCCCTGATTTGCTGCGTATGGGTCGGGCAAATACTTTTCCTCCCTCTCTTCTGAGCCACACACCCATGTACTGCGCACGCCCATGATTTGCTCCTACATTTTCTTCCAAAATGGCTTTTACAGGAAACTGGCGGCGCTCTTGCCCTGTCAGACGATCCATCAGCGGCACCACAAACAGCTGCATAACAAAAAACGCAGCAGCCGGGTGTCCTGGCAGGCCTACCACAGGCTTAGAATCCACACACCCCAAAATCGTGGGCTTTCCGGGCTTCATGGCAATTCCATGAAATAGAATTTCCCCCTTTTCTTCTATTACCCGACAGGTAGCGTCCTTTGTTCCCACAGAGCTTCCCCCGGAAATCAATACCATATCGCATGTATTGAGCGCACGCTCAAGCGCATCTGCCAGCAGCTTTTCTTTATCTTTGATAATGCCCATACAGGCAGGCTGCGCGCCGGCTGCTTCCACAGCAGCCCTGAGCAGATCGCTGTTCACATCCCGAATCTGTCCAGATCCTGGCTTCTCCTCCGCCGGTATCAGCTCATCTCCTGTGGAAATAATTGCTACCTTGAGCTTTTTCTTTACAAACACCTGCACAATTCCCATAGCTGCCAGAGCGCCTATATCCTGAGGTTTGAGTTGTCTGCCCTTTTTTAAAACCACCTTTCCAGGCTTCACATCGTCTCCCCGATAAATCATGTTTGTTCCGGGCGACACAGCCTTTAAAATTCCCACGGTGCCGTCTCCATAATCCTCTGTATATTCAATCATGGCCACAGCATCTGCTTCCCTGGGAACCTCGCCCCCGGTAGGCACTGCTGCACATTCATCCTCTGATACCTGTATTCTGACTTCCTGCCCCATTTCCACAGCTCCGACTCTGGTAAGTATGGCAGGCATACTGTCTGAACATCCAAAGGTATCCTTTGCACGTACTGCATAGCCGTCAACAGTAGAGCGATCAAAATCCGGAACATACTCTGCCGCACAGATATCTTCTGCAAGTACACGTCCGGCAGCCAGAAAAGAAGGCACATACTCTCCCCCTGAAAGAGGAGCAAATTTCTGTTTTATAAGCGTCCATACTTCATTTGGCGTCTTCACCTTCAGCATATCACACCTCCGCCATGATTCTTCCAAGATCCCGATAGTCATTTCCTGAGATACCGGCCAGCTCCATACGAAACTCACTGGAATTGAGAACCTGAAGCATTGTACGAATCTCTGGCTGTTCCATTGCATCCTTCTTCAGGATTAAATCGTACCGTTCCTCCTGAAGCGGTATAAATTCCAGATTATCCACCTGTCGGGTTACTCTCTCTGTACCAAGTCCCACATCTGCCTCGCCTCTGGCCACAGCATTTGCCAGTGTCAGATGAGAGCCTATTTCATCTGTATACCCTACTATTTCCTTTGGATTAATCTTCAGCTTCATCAGCTTTTCATCCAGAAGGATTCTTGAGCCTGACCCTTTGCGGCGATTCAGAAAACGAACATCCTCCTTTGTCAGATCCTGCCAGGAGACTATTTTCTTTGGATTGCCCTTCTGCACATAAAAGCCCTGCATCCGATAGGACAGGTTAATAATCACTGCATGGGTTCCAGGAAGGAGGCGCCGTACATAGGGCGTGTTGTATTCTCCTGAGTCCCCATCCCACAAATGAGAGGTCGCAGCCTGCACATTGTCCTGATACAAAGAGAGAAGACTCTCAAAGCTTCCCACATACGCCCGCAATGCCTGATAACCATACTGACGCAGATAGTTAGAGAGAATATCCAGTATCACATCCTGTCCGCTCAGAATAAATTCCCGACCCTGATGTACTGCTCCATTTAAAAGGCTGCTCTGCACAGACACGGAGCTTACTGGTGAAAACTGCTTTTCATGCCGGGAACGGGCAATATAATCATCCACGTCCTCCTGCATAAAGCGAATCTTTCTCCCCACTCTGTAAGAATTGATTTCCCCTCTCCGAATCATCTCATAAACCGTATTTTTACTCACATGCAGAAGCTGCGCCACGTCCACTGCAGACAAGGCTCTTTTCTGTTCCATCCATCCCCCACCCTTCGTTGTGTTTTGTTCTATTATAATCTATTTCACACAATTATTTCAATAGGGATGCAAAATATAATTGATTTTCGTACCAATTCATAATATGATTTTTATAAGAAGACACCAAAGTCAAAAGCTCAGGAATCCAAGGGGTGAGGGCCCCTTCTGAGAAGCTGCGACAGCAGCTATACGGTTATGAGCAAGCAGCGAAGCGGATTGTGAATTTCCGCTTGACTAAAAAGGAGGGATTTATTATGGCAGGAAGTTATTACGAGAAAATCGCACGTATCAACCTGACAACCGGTGAGATTACAACCGAAAAGTTGGACATGGAATTGGCCCGCAAATTCATCGGCGGCCGAGGCTTAGGCACCAAAATACTCTATGATGAAGGTGTCGCTTCCGCTGCTCCTCTCTCTCCGGAAAACAAACTCATTTATATTACCGGTCCTATGACCGGAAGCGCCAGCCCATCCTCTGGGCGCTACATGGTAGTCACCAAATCTCCGCTGACCGGCATGATTGCCTGTTCCAATTCCGGCGGTATCTGGGGCGCCAAGCTCAAATATGCCGGATGGGATGCCCTGATTGTAGAAGGAGAAGCGCCGGATTGGACCTACATTAACATTGTGGATGATAAAATCGAGCTGCTCAATGCCGAAAAATACTTTGGCATGATGTCTGAAGAAATCGACAATGCCCTAAAGGCTGTACATGGCTCCAATGCTTCTGTTCTGAACATTGGTCCTGCCGGTGAAAATCAGGTTCTCCTGGCTGCCATTATGAACGACAAAGATCGAGCTGCCGGACGCAGCGGCGTGGGCGCAGTTATGGGAAGCAAAAAGCTCAAGGCCATTGTAGTGACCGCATCCCGCAATAATATCGCAGATATTATTTATGATGTACCCGCACTAAAAGCAGCCAATATGGACTGTTTAAAGTTAATTCGCGAAAACGGCGTTACAGGACAGGGTCTCAAGACCTATGGAACCGCAGTTCTGGTAAATATTGTAAACAATATTGGAGCCTTTCCCACAAAGAACTGGCAGGAATCTTATTATGACAAGGGCGATGATATTTCCGGCGAAACACTGGTAGATACCTACCTGGTAAAAAACAGTGCCTGTCACCGCTGTCCGATTGCCTGCGGCCGCGTAGTAAATGTCAACGGTAAAATCGTCGGCGGTCCTGAATATGAACCTCTGTGGGCATACGGCGGAAACTGCGGCAATAATGACCTGAATACTATCGATGAGGCCAATATGCTGTGCAATGAATTGGGGCTGGATGCTATCTCTGTTCCCTGCACCATTGCAGCAGCCATGGAACTGTATCAGAGAGGCTATATTACAGAAGAAGAGTGCGACGGTGTTCCTCTGGAATGGGGTTCCACCAGAGCATTAATTGAATGGACCAAACGGATGGGACAGCCAGCTTCCCCATTAGCAAGGCTTATGAGTTCTGGCTCTGCTCGTCTGTGTGAGTACTATGGTCATCCTGAATATTCCATGAGCGTAAAAAAACAAGAAATGCCCGCCTATGATGCACGCGGTATCCAGGGAATCGGAATTACCTACGCAACCTCTAACCGCGGCGGCTGCCATGTACGCGGCTATATGATAAGCCCTGAGGTTCTGGGACTTCCCCAGCAGCTCGACCGCACTGTGACAGAGGGCAAGGCTTTCTGGGCAAAAACCTTCCAGGATTTGACTGCTGTTATTGATTCCATGGGCAACTGCCTGTTCACTTCTTTTGCCCTTGGCGCACCGCAGTACGCAGCTCTTCTGAATGCTGCTACCGGCACCAATTACAGTCCCCAAGAGCTATTGACCGTTGGCGACCGTATCTACAATATTGAGAGAATGTTCAACAAAGCCGCTGGTATGAAGCCAGAAGATGACCGTCTGCCTAAGCGATTATCTGAAGAGCCTATCTCAGATGGTCCTTCCAAAGGACAGGTTTCTCAAATCAAGCTCACGCTTCCGCAATATTACGAGGCGAGAGGCTGGGTCAATGCCTTCCCTACAGATGAAACTCTGAAAAAGCTGGAATTGGATGAATGTATTGGAAAATAATCGGTCAAGCTCTGAGGTTGTACTATGATTGAAGTTCGTCTTTTTGCAACCCTGCGGAAAGGCCGCGGAAAAATATTTCAATTGGAGGCCGCGGCTTTTTCCAGCGGAACACAAATTTTAGAATATTTTAATATTCCTTTGGATGAGGTAGCTATCTTCCTGATTAATGGATTTCACGCAAAGCCAGAATCTATCGTAAAAGACGGAGATATTGTTGCCATCTTCCCACCAGTAGGAGGAGGCTGATATGATTGCTGCACGATATTTGCGCAACATCGGAGCCCTCACAGAGGCAGACTGCCTGCTTCTTAAGGATTGCCGTGTTTTTATAGCCGGATGCGGAGGTTTAGGAGGACATCTGCTCTCTCACCTTCTGCGTATTGGCGTGGGGCATATCACTGCCATAGATAGCGACTGCTTTGAACCATCCAACCTAAACCGGCAGCTTCTGTGTACAGAGAGTACCTTAGGCTGCTCCAAGATACTCTCTGCTGCCCAATATGCTGCCGCAATAAATTCAGATGTTTCCTTCCAGGGACTGCAGATGCAGCTGGACAAGGCAAACTGTGATGCTCTTATTACTGGTCATGACCTGGTTCTGGACGCCCTGGATAATATTCATACGCGCCGCGCCCTGGCAGCTGCCTGTGATCGTCAAAATATTCCTCTTGTCTATGGAGCTGTGTGTGGATGGTTCGCACAAGTCAGTGTATTTCCGACAGGCTCTGTGCTGCACTGTATGGAACAGATTTATCCCAAAGATGCCGTACTAAAGGACAAAGCCTGTCTCTCCTTCACCCCGGCAATGTGCGCATCTATTCAAAGTGCCGAGGCCATTAAGCTCTTGCTTGGAAAACCAAGTGAACTGAATGGACAGCTTCTTTATATTGACCTTTTTACTTCTGAATGGGAGCTTTTGCCCCTTCTGGTATAATTCCGGAAGGGGTATTTTCCCATTTCTCTTCATGCTGTTTTGTATCTTTTCGTCCTGTTTCGCACATTCTTTTCTATTCAGCTTCCTCTTTCTACAAGCTTTTGTTATAATATAAACATATTTCTCCAACGTTTTCAGCAATATCAGTACATCCCTGACAAATTTCATAATATACTGTCAGAGAACTTTTGGTCGAATGCAGTGGACGAGCTTCTTTTCGACCCCAGAGTAATGATGCAGACTGGCACAGACCGTTGTATTTTGTGTGCAGTTTTTTAGCTCTGAGGAATGAACAGAGGCTTTTCTTTTGCTTTTCGGAAATGTGCTGGGCAAAAGGCGGAGACAAAACAAACTCACAGGAGGTAGATACTTATGAAAAAGACACTCTCAATTTTATTGGCGCTTGGAATTTCTCTTTCCTCTGCAGTGTATTGCAGCGCTGAGGATGCAGCTTCCCCGGCTGAAGAAGCTGCCGTTGATCTCACCATTCTCTATGAAGAGGATGACAGCATGATTAATAATTATTCTCTGCTGGCCGTAAATCCTGAAGCTCCCTTTGCAGATGCAGACGGCAATGAAATCAGCGATGTAGCCATCAACTCTGAGGGCGCACAGGCGCTTATCAACTGGATGCTAAGCTCTGAAGGGACTACACTGGCAGCTGACTATGGCAAAGAGGAATACGGTGAATGCCTTTTCTATCTGAAAGAAGATGCTCCCAGCTCTGAGGCAGAGATTCCGGCCGCTACCGAAGATACGCAAACCATTCGCATGTCCACTACAACCTCAGTAAATGATTCTGGTCTTCTCGGCTATCTGCTTCCGCATTTTGAAGAAGAATACGGCTACACAGTGGAGGTTTTCTCTGCTGGCACTGGTAAAGCCATTGCCAACGCACAGGCCGGCAATGCAGACCTGATTCTGGTACATTCCAAATCTCAGGAAGAGGAATTTGTAAATGCCGGTTTCTCTTATATTCTGGAAGGGCAGGAGACAGAACGCCTGAACTTCATGTACAACTATTTTGTACTCTGCGGTCCCTCCTCTGACCCTGCCGGAGCAAAGGATGCAGACAGCGTACTGGATGCTTTTGCAGCCATCGCTGAAGGGGAATATCCTTTTGTGTCCCGCGGTGACAATTCCGGAACCCATACCAAGGAAATCTCCTTGTGGCCGGAAGACCTGGGAATTACCACAGACGCAGAATCTGTGAAGGACTACTCATGGTATTCTTATTCCAATGCCGGTATGGGCGTATGCCTGACCATGGCTGAGGAAACCGGTGCCTATATCCTATCAGACAAGGCAACCTTCTTGACTTTCCGTGCTAACAACGGTATCATGGAGTAAACAGACAGGGCGGCAGCACAGACATGGGGATATCCTATCCTCCCCTTCTGCGGCCGCCTTCTTTTTTGGTTGAAAGTGAATACTTTTATGAAAACTGCTTTTATTCAGGCTATTGAGCTGCTCTTTTCAGGAAATGAGCAGCTTCACAATATTATTGCCGTTACTTTGCGTATGGGGCTTTGCAGCTCCGTTCTTTCCCTGCTGCTTGGAACACCTGTGGGAATTGTGCTTGGAAGCTTCTCCTTCCCGTTTCGCCGCGCTCTCATAGTAATAAACCGCACCCTAATGGGACTTCCTCCTGTTGTGTGCGGCTTGGTTTGCTACATGCTTTTTTCCGGAGTCGGACCTCTGCGCCATTTGAAGCTTCTGTATACGGTAAAGGGAATGATTATCGCACAGGTTATTCTGATTACTCCTCTGATTATCGGAAACGTAGAATCTTATGTGTCTTCCATTGCCCCGGCTGTTCAAGAAACGGCAAGAGGTCTGGGATTAACCTCCGGCCGCACCATGCTCCTGATTATAAATGAAAGTCATTACCAGATTTTGTCTGCCTATTTGTTTGGCCTCGGACGTGCCTTTGCCGAGGTGGGCGCCATTTCCATGGTAGGAGGAGCCATTGCCTATAAGACCAATGTAATGACTACTGCTATTATGAATTATTCGAATATGGGAAATTTTACTCTTGCTCTTGCTTTAGGAATTATCCTCCTGGGAATTTCCTTCCTGCTCAATATCCTTGCCGCCCTCATTCACTGGCAGCTAAACCGCTGAAGACCTGTGATGCCACGATTTTCTGACTATGGAGTGTCCTATGATTTTAAATTCTTTTTCTAAGACATACAAACAGAAAAAGGTGCTTGACTTTCCTGGTTTTTCTTTTAAAGAAAACAGGGTTTATGCCATTATCGGAGCCAATGGCTCTGGCAAATCTACTTTTGCCCGCATTACCGCTGGTTTTTTAAGTGCCGACAATCATACCGTCCCTTTTGCAGGAGAAAAACCGTCTATTGGCTACCTTCCGCAAAAGCCTTACCCTTTTCGCATGTCTGTCCGCAAAAATCTTTTGCTGAACGCTTCTGGAAATAAGGCTGCTGACCATCAAAAAGTCCTGGAACTTTTCACCACTCTTGAACTCCAGTCTCTGGCTTCCTCCTCTGCTCATCAGCTCTCTGGAGGAGAAACCGCGCGCATGGTTCTGGCACGGCTGCTTATGAAGGATTACGGCCTTCTTATTCTGGATGAACCCACAGCTGCCATGGATATTCATTCAACTCTCCGAACGGAAGACTTGCTTAAGGATTACTGCGCAGCTCAGAACAGTACCTTGCTTCTTATCACTCACAGCCTCAAGCAGGCGCTCCGTATGGCCGATGAAATTCTTTTTTTTCACAAAGGACAGCTCCTGGAATACGGCCCTGCTGCCGAGCTGCTCAAGTGTCCGCAAAAAAAGGAGACACAGGAGTTTCTGGATTTTTATGGAATATAGCAGCGCTGTCGTGAGCATGGAGGAGTCAGCTTCCATTTTTCCCAAAATCTATTGTGTTCTCATTCTTCATGAATTATAATTTTTTGTAATAAAAAAACTGGTATACAGAGGAGAAAATGAATATGAATTGGAATGAAAGCTGTCTGAAAGCGTTGACGCAGGCTCGGCTGTTTGAGGATTCTGGTCACAGAACCCGCTTCAAGGAACTTATGGATTGTTTTTCTGGCAAGCCCTTTTTCAGCAAGGGGTTATGCAAGTGTATGTACTTATCTGCCTGGGATGAGGAGCATTTTCTGATTCTTCTTCCCACCTTGTCGCATATGAGTATTGGCAGGGATAATGATACGAATGAAATGCGCGTGATTGGTCATTCTCTTGCAGATGAACAGACCGATGACGAGGCGCTTATTTATCGTCTGTCCATTTCCTATCTGGATAATTCCGAATTTCATATCGACGAAAACGCACATTTAAGCGCAAGAACCTCCTATGTCCTTAAACGCGCCCAGCAGGCGGCTGCGATTATTGACCAGATTGCATCGGAGAATTGATTTTTTCTTTTTAGGGAGAACAAAAGGGCGGTCAGAACCCTCATACAAGATATAGGATTCTGACCGCCCAACGCACCAAACACCTTCACCGCGATGCTTCATTTCTTTACATTTTCTGCTTTCTCGTCCCTTTTGTTCCATACGGTCATGACTATAAGCAAAGCCGCAACTGCAAGCACAACTGCAAACGGGCTTCTGGTAAATCCGGCAAACACAAAGGCCACAAACGCAATCACACCATTAACGCAGGCATAGGGAAGCTGCGTCTTGACATGTTCCACCAGGTCGCATTCTGCTCCTGTTGAGGAGAGAATAGTGGTATCGGAAATCGGAGAGCAATGGTCTCCGAACAATCCTCCTGAAAGAACTGCTCCCACTGCAATCGCATAGGGAATAGAAAATGCATGCGCCATAGGAATGGCCAGAGGCATCATGATGGCAAAGGTTCCCCAGGAGCTTCCCGTGGAAAAGGAGACAAAGGCCCCAAAAAGGAATATCGCTGCTGGCACCAGTCCTGTGGAGAACTGAACGCTCTTCATGCCTGTCACTATAAAGTCTGCGGTTCCCAGAGCGCTGATCATGCCTCCCAGCGACCATGCCAGCACCAGTGTCACTGCTACATCTGTCATTCCTTTCATGCCGTCCACATAGATTTTAAAGGTATCTTTGAAATTCTGAACCTTAAATACACGAATCAATACCATAAGAACTACTGCACCAAAGAAATATCCCATAGTCAGGGCTACGCGGAACTCATTTCCATCTACTTTTTTAAAGGGAAAGCCCTGCGGCGCCAGAGTAATAAACAGAGTCGCAAACACAATGACAATGGGCAGAATCACCATCACAGGCCTTGCATTGCTTTTGGAATATTCTTTGTTTTCCCTTACAGTCTCTCCTGCTTCTTCCTCAAAGGAATATTCTCTGGAAGCGGCCGCAAGCTCTGCCTTTTTCATCTGAGAAAAATCTTTTTTTGTAAACGCAACCAGAGGAATCATAATAATCGCCAGGATGGAATAAATCTGAAAAGGAATGGCCTGTACAAAGGTCGTATAATCGGATTGCGCAATTTTCAGATTTTCAAATTCCGCCTGAATCAGTCCCATGATGTACACACCCCATCCAATAAACGGAATCAGGATCGCCACAGGCGAGGATGTGGAATCCAGAATCCACGCCAGCTTTTCTCTGGAAATCTTCAGCTTGTCAAACAATGGGCGAAATACCGGACCGACCAGAAGCGGAGTTCCCAAATCGGAAAAGAAAATGAGAATTCCTCCCAGCCACGCGCACATCTGCGCTTTCAGCTTTGTATTCACAAAGCAATACACACTCTTACTAAAGGCCTGAGCGCCTCCTGACTTTTCCATCAGCTTAATAAAGCCGCCGATAAAAACCACTAAAACAATAACACCCGCATTGTAGGAATCAGTAAGCTGCACGAAAAAATAATCTCCAATCATGGATTTCACAGCCAGAAATGGATTTCCTGAACAGAAAATCAGCGTTCCCACAAAGCCTCCGCAAAACAGTGACAAAATCACGTTCTTGCTCTTGATTGCCATGACCACCGCCACAAGAGGCGGCAGCAAGCTTAAAAAACCGTAATTCATTGGAATTCTTCCCCTCTTTCTGTATTTCATGATTACTGATATAATCATACGGGGATTTTTCCTTTTCGTCAATACAGTTTTCTTATAAATATAAGTTTTTTTGAATATTTATGCAAATAATTTTCTTCTCTTAGGTTCACTCTCTAAGCCCACAGCTTCTTCTCTCTTCTTTTTCCATATCTCCTCTGATATACCTTGCATGGAATTCCATATTGATATCACGGATTTCCTTTTTACCTTCAATATATTCCTGATACATCTCAGCCAGCCCAGCCATGCAGCCGTCGCAATTTGCTGAAATATTTCCAAAGGATTCCTCCACAATTTTTTCCCGCTCTTTGCGTGTTGTATCTTTAATCAAATATCCTGCCATTTTTCCTCCTTCTTCCAAAGCTCGCCGTTTTCATCCAATACAGCAAAGTCCCCTTCATTGATATCTCTGTCGTAGAGAAGCTGATCTGGCACAAGCAGCCTTTTTTCAAAGCCGTTCTCATCCCTCAGAGTAACAAGCGCCAGCACAGGACTGCCTTGGGCGCGTTCCTCACATCCGAAATCCACATCCTCCTCAATTCTATGTACCTGATAACTCTCCAAAAGAATTCCCCCTCTGATTTTCTACAAGCTTGTTCCTGCTTTTTTACTTTGTCACATCTTTTCTTTTTATCAATATTCTTCATTACAGAAAGTAAGCGCCGCCCTACCATCCAGATAAATATGCTGAAATATCACCCAAAACGAACATACTGGCATAGGCATAGTTACCCACCAGCTGTGCAGTCAAGCAGAAATTCGCAATCCGCTTCGCTACTTGCTTGATACGTTCAATAATTTTTTCTAACATCTTACCTCGCAAAATAGTCGCCCGTAAATAGTAGCTACCGATAGATTCCATTGATCGTTGTTACAAACACTGCTTCTTTCTCTCTCAAGTCCGCGTCAACATAGTCCTCAGGAAAGGTTACAGTCACATCCACTGTTTCTCCCACATGATGTCCTATAAGCTGCTCCTCAAAATCATCAATATAGCTTCCTGAACCAATAACCACATCTTCGCTTTTTCCATTTGTGCTGCTTCCGCTGAATTCCTTGCCGTCTATGGTACCCACATAGTCAATATTTACAGCATCTCCATCTTCTACAGTCAAGGTGATGTCTGTGTTCAGGTTGCTTCTCTCCAGTTGGTTCTTTGTCTGAATAAAAGAGACAAGAATTGCAATGGAAATTCCTGCAAGAATGATTGCCGGAATCGCAAGCATCAGATTCCGTTTCAAGTCTCTCCACTGTCTTTCTTTTCGTCCTTTCCTTATTTCTTGTTCTTCTGTCATCTGCTTGTTTTCTTCTTTCATAAATAAAATCCTTTCTGTTGTCGTAGGCGGAAGTTCTCCAATTATCCAGTTCTACAGACTTTTTCATGTATGTATCTGATTATAACACTCCAAAAGGGGAAAGACAATCTTCTCCTCACGTACTTTTCAAAGCTATGATATTACTGGTTACTGCTCACTCCGTTCACAGCAACACGCTTCGCGATGCACAGAAATGCTACATTCTGCCGCATTTCGCGCCGATTATCTCGGGATTTTCGTGCCTCTGGCACGAAAACGCCTCGCGGAATAGTCGCCCGTGAACAGTAACCATAACATTACTGTTATACCGTTTTACCAAGATAATATATTGATAATGCTCGAATTTTGTAGTATAATAATTATTATTCGTATATATTACCGATATTCATGGCTATAAAACATAGCATTGGAGGTTCATCTTAAATTATGAGTAATAATCCAGAATTAATTGTAATGCTGACGCACAATGATCGTACTGCTGAGAATGCTTGTCAGCTCTTTGAGCAGTGTAAAAATTCCAAGGCAAGGTTTTGGGGGTTCAAGGAAGAAGGGCTCCCCTTGGAGCAAATGAAGCAATTATTTTCTTATATGAAAGAATGCGGTAAAACAACTGTTTTAGAGGTCGTGGCATACACGGAAAAGGAATGTATGAAAGGTGCCAAAATGGCCGTGGAATGCGGCTGCGATATTCTCATGGGAACATTGTTTTCTGATTCTATTAACGAATTCTCTAAAGAAAATAATCTTAAATACATGCCATTTGTCGGAAAGGTTTCAGAGCGTCCGTCTATTTTGGAGGGTACTGCTGACCAGATGATAGCGGAAGCCAGGCAATATCTTGAAAAGGGTGTCTACGGACTTGATCTCTTAGGCTATCGATATACAGGAGATGCTCCTGCTCTGATTCAAAGATTTGTATCAGAGGTAAATGCTCCGGTATGTATTGCCGGCAGTGTAAATACATATCAAAGACTGGATGAAATAAAAGCCGCCTCTCCATGGGCATTTACCATTGGCGGAGCTTTTTTCGAGAATAAATTTGACGGAGCCTTTAACGAGCAGATTGACAAGGTATGCAGTTATATCTCTGCTCCTGATAAATAGGCGGTGGCTGAAATGTTTAAGGTATTTTATCCTTATGAATACGCAGAAAGCGTTTTTTCCATTGATTATAATAAGTTATACAGTAAGGGATATAGAGGAGTCATCTTTGACATAGACAATACATTGGTGCATCACGGGGAGGATTCCACGCCAGAAGTTGATGAATTGTTTCAAATTATACATCGAGCAGGCCTTAAAACTCTCTTACTATCTAATAATGACGAAGAAAGAATTCAGCGATTTTTAAAGAATATCGATTCTTTATATATATGCGACGCTGAAAAACCGCACACAGCCAATTATTTAAAGGCTGTAAAAATGTTGCATATAAAGAAAAAGGAAGCTGTATTCATAGGCGACCAGATATTTACCGATATCTACGGCGCCAACAAAAGCGGCATCGATAATATATTAGTCAAATATCTAAGGTATAATGATGAAACAAAAATAGGGATACGAAGAAATCTGGAAAAGATTATTCTTAAGCTCTATTCATTAAATAAATCCTGCCAGCACAGAATAGGAGATATTTATAAGAAGGAGGCTGCCAAAGAAATGCCAGCAAAGAAAAAAAAGCTTTTTTGTGAAATTAGTCCTGCTTGCTATGCCATTTCATCCCAAAAGGAAATCTTAAAACGACACCTAAAGGATTTCTTCAGTCATGAAAAATTTGCAAAAACCATCCAGAATCAGGCATTGCCAAATGTTGTTTCCAGTCATAGTTCCAATATGATTAAGAGAGCAAAGGGCGTTGATTTGCGGCTTCAAAAAAATAAAGCAACTAACATCATCTTAGCCTGCCGCAAAATGAACGGAATAATTATTCATCCTGGCGAGGTGTTTTCTTTTTGGAGGACAGTAGGACAAACCTCCAGGAGAAAAGGATATAAGGACGGCCGCGTAATATCCGGGGACAAATTGATACCAGGGCCTGGCGGAGGGCTCTGCAATCTGGCAAACACCATTCATCTGCTGGTTTTACATAGTCCGCTGGAAGTAACGGAATTTCATAAACATTCCGATGCATTAGCTCCTGACCAGGGAAAAAGAGTTCCCTTCAGTTCAGGAACATCTGTCAGCTACAACTACATTGATTACAGATTTAGAAATAATACCAACCAAAATGTTCAGCTGCTTCTATGGTGCGAGGGAGAAACCTTACATGCAGAGTTAAGAAGTGAGTACGAATTTCCATGGTGCTATCGGCTGGTTGAGGAGAATCATCATTTCAGAAAAGAAGGCAACAAATATTATAGGGTTTCCAAGATTTATAAAGAGATCACAGAGCGAGCAACGGGAAAAATCCTGGAGAAAAAGCTCATCTTAGATAATCATTCTGAGGTCATGTACGACTATTCCCTGATCCCTCAGGAATTGATACGAGAGTAAACAAAGGTCTTGCCGATTTTTCATTATCTTTCTGAAAATCGGCAAGACTTTTTTCCCTTTCACTCCCTTTATGGTCTTGTATCATTTTGCAAATTTCTTTAATTGTCTGTTCCTGCTGTTCTATCCGACTGATTGCTGCCGTTTTGTCGCCTTTTTGATTCCCGTAGTTACCAAACTGCGCGTGGTTTCCTCCATTAATACAAACCTCCACATAAGCAGACGGCATATATTCTCTTCCCTTTTCCACCTTTTCCATATTCAATACGCCGTCCTCACTGCCGTAAAGACAAAGAACAGAAAAATCATCTGCTTTCAATTCTTTTGTAGGATAAGCAGCCAAGAGTACCAGACCATCCAGCATTTCCAGATGCTCTGCAGCATAATCTGCTGCCATTGCCCCACCCAGGGAATGACCAGACATATACCAGGATTCATAAGCATAACTGTTTATGATATCCTCTGCTTTATTTTTTTCCAAAAAAGCCAAATTACATGGCATTTTCATCAAAAAACAATCGATTCCCTGTTCTGCTATACCAGACAAAAGCGGCAAATACGCTGTATATTCTACTTTTGCCCCAGGGTGAACTACCCATCGCCGTCGAGTAGGTATGCCCCTTACAAGGCATACCCCTCAC
>JAUNOP010000009.1 GCA_030537135.1 Eubacteriales bacterium
ATTACGACTGGGCAGTTACAAGCCCATTACCTTTAGGTGATGGGTAGTTGACCCTTTTTACCACAGTGTTATCTTACCATGATTTCCAAAGTCGTGCAACCAGAGGAAAACCTCATAATTATCACAAAGGACGTAGCAGCCGCAGATTATCCGCGGCTGCTATGTCCTTCTACTGTTCTGTCCTGCGAAGCCTCTCCACAACACTCTCCTTCTTTCCGATATTCATGGCTGCAAGCGGCACCAGAATTCCCAAAAGCACAAGCACCGGAAATACCAGAAGCATTGGCATAATCACAAAATGATACCGCATGAACCACATGCTGCCTGTCAGAATTCTCAGGACTGTCTGAGAGAATATGCATCCCAGAACCAGCGAAAAGCAGATGGTAGCTCCTGCATAGTAAAGTCCCTCCAGAACAAGCATTTTGTTAAGCTGCCGTCCTGTCATGCCAATCGCCTGAAGCATGGCAAACTCTCGCTGCCTTGTGACAATGCCTGTAAGAATCGAATTAACAAAATTCAGGACTCCAATGACGCCTATCACAAGGGATAAAAAGCCTCCGACCAGAAGAACCAAATCAGAAAGTCCATAAAATTGCTCTGTCCAGTACTGCTTTGACTGATAATGCATCGTAGGCTCCTGTACAGTGGTATAGTTTTCCAGAAAAGCTTGAATTTGCGCCTCCTTGTCATCCTCTGCGTCAAAGGAATAAATCATAAGGCATTCCTCTGAGGCAAGCTCCTTAAAAACCTCTGCCGAGGTATAATAGCTGAAAGTATTGCCCATCCGGTTTGTCATATTATAATAATTTTCCTTAATTATCGAGAGAATTTCAAACTCATGCTCCTTTCCATCCATCCCCACCAGCGTGATTTTATCCCCTATCTCGTGCATCAGCGAATCTTCCTCGACCATGTCCTGGTCATCTGTCTGTACAGAAGTCAGAATATATTTTCCGCTCGCAAGTTTCTCTCTGAGAATGTCCGGGTCAGTCTCTCCCTCCCATATCTCCAGCTTTTCAAAGAAGAAATCCTCCATTCCATACAGAATGCTCATATAGGAATCCTCATCCAGCATATCCAGGGAATGAAAGCGTCCGTTCCAATAGCTTCCAGGCTCCCCATTTTCATCCACAGGTACATGAGCCGGCACTGTCCAGCTTTCCTTCTTTAAGCCGACTCCAATGCTTGCATACAGTCTGCCGCCCTCCAGGAATCCATCCAAGCTCTCACATGCCTGTACAAAGGATTCTGTGAGCTTCTCCTCCTGTACGCTTTCCTCAGAAAATCCATAATACTCATAGTTAAAATACCCGGCGTTTCCAATCATAAAGTCTGTCAAAACAAAGCGCTTCAGATATTTATCCATGTCAAAGGAATGGGTCAGAGTAAACACGCTGTTCAGCAAAATCACTGCAAGAGACAGGGAAAGCAGCACAAGCACTGTCCGCTTCTTATTTCTCCCAAGGTTTGACAGAGCCATACGCTCAAGCCTTCCGCCATCTGTGGAATTCTTTTGCTTTTTGCCGCCCTCTGCGCCCTCTGTGTAGCGGACTGCCTCCACAGGAGACACCTTTGCTGCAACTCTGGCAGGCTTTCCCGATGAGATCCACACAGTGAACAGGGTAAAGGCTGCTGCCCCTGCAAAAATCAGAGGGTGAAGACTCACATGGACGCTTGCCTGAGCATAGGCAGTCAATCTCACAACCATAGGAACAAAAGCCTTTCCAACGAGAAAGCCTGCCAGAAGTCCTGCCGGAATCCCCATTACTCCCAAAAGCATTGCCTGCATCCGAAGGATTTTCCGAATCTGTCTCCCTGTGGCTCCTATTGTTTTCAGAAGCCCATAATAACGAATATCGCGGATAACTGAAATCTGAAAAATATTATAAATAATCAGGTAGCCGGTTATCATAATCAAAAGCAGACCTCCTGCCACAGCTCCCAATGTCACAGGGTCTGCTCCCTGAGAAACATAAGCCCAGTTGCCATTGGAGGCAATGTAATCCTCACTCCCCTCATCCAGAGAATAACCACTGTCCAGAATGACTGTTTCCAGCTTTTTCTCTATGTTAAAAGAATTAGAAAAGTTCACATCCATGCGGATAGCCCCCACCAAAGAGGCATCCTCTGGATAGGTATAGGCAAGCTCTGATGCGTGAGCCTTAAGATAAGCCTCTGACGCCACGGCAAAGCCCACGTTCAGAGCCGGGTCAGCTTTTATGATACCGCTCACAGTAAAATTTCTCTCCACAGTCGTCTTATCATCCATCCGAAGCTGAAGCAAAAGAGTGATTTCCTGCCCTGCCCGTGCCTCCTTTCCCAGAAGCTCCATGGACACCTCGTCAACCAGAATCTCATTTGCCTCTCTGGGCGCACGGCCATCTATAATTTCTGTAAAACAGTAGGGATAATGGTATTCTGGATAATACCAAAACTCCATGTGACGCTTGAGAAATTCCGGGTTGCAGACCGTATCTGCAAGCAGCCTGCAGTCTGCGCTCTCTTTAATCAGAGGATGCTCCCTCAGCTTCCTGTACTGTTCTTCGCTCAGATTCTTGAAAACGCCGTGGCAGGAGCCTCCTGACTGACGCATTGTTTCCTGCTGAAAGGTCTCGATGCTTCCGATTCCTATGGTAAACAGAGCCGTAAAAAGAAGCGCTGTGAGAGCTATTGCAAAAATCGCGATCGTGTTTCTTGTGCGTGCTGCGCGAAAGCTTCTTCCTGCAAGTCTGCGCACAGCCTTTTTGTTATTCACCCGATTCATATCTTTCTCACCGTCCTTTGTACAGAATCCTTGATTTTTCCGTCCTCAATGCGGATAATTCTGTCCGCAAGCTGTGCAATCTCCTCATTATGCGTAATCATTACAATGGTCTGCCCAAACCTCTCGCCTGTAACCTTGAGAAGACTCAGAACATCCTGGCTTGTCTTGCTGTCCAGATTTCCGGTCGGCTCATCTGCAAGAAGAATGGCAGGCTTTGCGGCAAGGGCTCTGGCTATGGCAACTCTCTGCTGCTGTCCGCCGGAAAGCTGACTGGGCAGGCTCCTCAGTCTGTCATGGAGACCAAGAAGGGAAATAATCTGCTCCACATAGGCCTTGTCTACCTGGTTTCCGTCCAGTTCTATGGGAAGGACTATATTTTCGTAGGCATTAAGCACTGGGACGAGATTGTAGCTCTGAAACACAAAGCCTATTTTCCTTCTCCGAAACACGCAGAGGGCGTCTTTTCTGAGCGCGGAAATATCCTTATTTTCCACAAATACCTTTCCCGCAGTGGGATAGTCCAGACCTCCGAGCATGTGGAGAAGCGTGGATTTTCCGCTGCCGCTCGTGCCTACGATTGCAAGGAATTCTCCCTTCTCTACTTCCAGATTCACTCCGTCCAGGGCCTTTACCTGACTGTTTCCGGTTCCGTAGTATTTTCTCAGGTTTTCTGTGCGTAATACCTTCATATAAGATCAACCTCCTTATTGTTTTTTGAAGGGCAAATTGTCGGGCAAGCAGACATTCGCAATACCCACAGGATATGATGTGCGCTTTACGCGAGGGAATTTCCTTGATATGGTCAAGCAGATATTCTCAATCCGCTTTGCTGCTTGCTCATAACCAAATAAAAGGACAGCCCTTCTTGACTGTCCTTAGTGTAGCATAGAATTCTTTCTGTATTCTTGCCAAAATCTAACGGTTATGAAAGAATTGAGAAAGCGCCGCTCTTAGAAAAGCCTCCCCAGAGAAACTACTGGCGCTTCAGATAGAGCTGGAATTCTGAGCCTTGACCAGGGGCAGAATTCACCTTGATATATCCGTCCTGTTTTCTCAGAATTTCTCTGGCAAGATATAAGCCGATTCCGACTCCCTCCTCCTTATGCATCTCTCTTGCCCTGTAGAACCTGCCGAATATTTTCGGAATTTCCTCTTCTCTGATTCCCGGCCCCTCATCTTTTACAGAGATGGCTGTATACAAACCATATTCTGTAACAGAAATGGTGACTGTGCTTGCATTGGGAGCGTATTTTACTGCATTATCAAGGACATTGCCCAGAGCCTCTTTTGTCCATTTCCTGTCAAATATGGCATACATCTCTCCCTGGAAGAGCTGCTGAATATGAATTTCCTTTTTCTCTGCCTTTAACAGCGCCTCCTGGACTGTCTCTGCAATAAGACTTCCTATTTCCTCCCTCTGGGGTCTGACCTCCACAAGATTGCTCTCTAATCTGGACATCTTGGTGAGGGCGTCGATCAAGAATTCCAGCTTATCTGTCTGACGGCCAATTTCTGCAAGAAGCCTCTGGTTCTCTTCTCTCTGCGGACTTTCCTCCTCTGCCTCCAGATTTTCTGAGAGAAGCGAGACATAGAGCTTGATATTTGTCATAGGAGTTTTGGTCTGATGGGAAATATCGGAAATCAGGCTCTTTATATTCTCTTTTTCCTTCTCAAGATTTGCCCTGGATATGCTGGAATACTCCAGAAATTGCTTCCACCTGGACTCCAGACGCGACAGTCTGCTCTCGTCATAATCTGCCTCCTGAAACTCCCCGCTAATGGCCTCGTCCAGCATTTGCTCTACTCTGTTTAAGGTTCTTCTTCCAAACACGCCCCTCTCTCCTTTCTGTCCATCTCTCGCTGCCTTTACCCTTTTTCTTCTCCCTGCTGCGCTTTTTGCCCGAAACCGCCGCTCTTTTCCTTTTTCTTCCACATGTAGCCCTGTCCATATACAGTCTGAATATAGGAAACCACGCCCTTCTTTCCCTCAAGCTTTGCTCTCAGACGATTGACAGTGACAGACAATGCATTTTCATCCACAAATTCCCCACCGTTGCTCCAGAGCCTGTCCACAAGAAGATTTCTCGTAAGCACCCTGCCTCTGTTTTCCAGAAAAATACGCAGAAGGCGCTGTTCGTTTACACTCAAGGAAAGCTCTCTTCCCTGCTTTGTAAAAAGCAGCCTCTCAAAATCAAAGAAAAAATCATCCTCCTCATATTGACCATGAAAAGCGTTCTGACTGCGGCGAAGCAGAGCGCGGATTCTGGCTCTCAAAACTGCCAGACTAAACGGCTTTGTCATATAGTCGTCCGCTCCAAGTGCAAGTCCCATAACCTCGTCCATTTCCATGTCATTAGCAGTAAGCATCAGCACAGGAGCCTTTGACTGCGTCCTGAGCCATTTGAGATAATCGTATCCGCTCCCATCTGGAAGATTCACATCCAGAATAATAAGATCTGGTTCATTGGAGGTAAAGGAAGCCTTTGCCTCCTCTATGCTCCCATTCTGAATAAATGACAGGTCCGGCTCTCTGAGCGCAAGACATATGCCCTCTCTGAGAGTTCTGTCATCTTCTACTACTTGAACTATCAATTTCTTTTCCTGCTTTCCTATCATTTTGTGATTTTCATTTCTGTCCTGACTCATAGACCCTTAGCAGTGTGCATTGTAAGAGAAGCCTGCCAAAGCTTTGCCTCTATTTTATAATCAACCGCATGGGAAGTCAACCTGGAGCAAAGCCTTTTTATAAACCCCGTCCCGTCAAATGGAAATTCGTAATACCCACAGGACACGATATCCGCTGTCACTGTTCACTGCGTTCACATCAACACGCTTCGCGATGCACAGAAATACCGCAAAATACGGTATTTCGCGCCGCTTGTCTCGGGATTTTCGTACCAGAAGCACGAAAACACCTCGCGGAATAGTCTCTGTGAACAGTAACTATCCGCTTCGCTGCTTGCTTGATTCGTTAAATTTTACGTGCAAAAATCAGACATATGTATTATACTGATAGCATCAGCATTTTCCCTTGGGGAGGAAACGGGAAGGTCTTGTTTATTTTGGTTGGGGGACTAAAAATGAAGCACAATAAATGGACCATGCGGAAAGCGATTCTGCTTTTCTGTATTGGAAGTATATTATTTGCCCTTCTGCTGCAGACATATTTGTTTCAGCAGTCACTGAAAAGGCAAATCCGCTCAGAAAGTATCGCAAACAACGAAATTTCTCTGCAAAAAATGCAGGCAGACATCTCTTCTTTTATTCATAACCTTAGAACAGAAATGCTCACCATTTATAATGAGACCGATTTAATTCAAAGCCTTCGGGAAGCAGCCGAAGGAAACGGCGATCTCAAGGACTATTATTGGCGCACCTGGTATCTTGGCAGAAAGCGTTTTACAAAGGACGACCGACTGCTCGCCATGTACCTGTATGATGCAAATGACCAGCTGGTGAGTACCTATCGGTATAATTCTGTTACGCTGCCCAAAAACATCTATAATGCAGAATATGATACAAATCCTGAGCGCCTGGAAGAATACGTACATAATGACAACACAGATATCATGATTTCCGGCTATTATAATCCTCAGGAGGATTTGGATATTGTCCGTTTTGTGTTAAAGCTTCATAATTACGATGAAGAGCGGCAGCAGATTGGCTATCTGGTCTGTGATATCAACAGCAAGGCCATCACCTCTATCATGGAAAAGTATGTAGATTCTGATCATGTATGCCTCTGGCTGCAGCCCTTGCATGATACAGCCATTGCCATGATTGGCTACACTTCCCAGGAGCAGCTGCAGATACAGAAGAGTCTGGCAGAAAGCATTGAAAGTTGCGAAGCTTCCATGGATTTACAGGAGGAATATGAAGACTATTATCTCATCCATGTAAACCAGGAAAATTATAACCTGGAAGCCTTTGCCCTGGTTTCCCAGTCTCTTCTGACTGTTGCCATGAAATCTCTTGTCCGTTCCCTCTTGACCATCATGACCGCCATGATTACCATTACCGCTGCCTTTGTATTTCTGTTTTCCAGATGGCTCACGAGGCCTGTGGAGGAGATGCGAGACAGCATCATACGCATCAAAAACGGCGAGACCGAGCTGCGCGTACTGCCTGCGGACTGGTTCGAGGAGCTGGAAGTTCTGGGAACAGAGTTCAACGAGATGCTGGACCGGATACAGCTCATGGCCAAGGAAGAGTATGAACGTAAGCTTCTTGTCGAGCGCACGCAATATAAAATGCTGCAGGCACAGATTAATCCTCACTTCCTCTATAATACTCTGGACACCATGAGCGGCATTGCCAATGCCCAGAATTGTACGCTTGTCAGCGGGCTCTGCCATTCTCTCTCTGCTATCTTCCGCTACAGCCTGAATATGACAGACGAGCTTTCCACAGTGGAAAAGGAAATGAAGCACGTAAAAAACTATCTATATGTCATGGATGTACGCAATGGTTTTTCTGTTGCCTATGAATATCAGATTGACGACGACACACTCATGGACTCTCTGCCTCGCATATGCCTTCAGCCTATTGTGGAGAATGCCCTCACTCACGGACTCCGAAATGTCCGAAGAAAGGATAAAAGGCTTCTTATTCGTTCCGAGCATCTAGATGGAAAACTGCTGCTCACAATTAAGGACAATGGCGCAGGCATGGACGCAGAGGCAATGAACCGGGAGCTGGAAGAAAATGATCCCAAACGAGTAGAAAGCGGTGTTTCTATCGGAATTCTGAATGTAAACGCGCGCTTGAAAAATCTTTATGGGGATGAGTATGGACTCAGAATTCAAAGTCAGACAGGCGAAGGAACCACTGTAATGCTGATGGTTCCCGCTCTTTCCCAGGATACACAGGAGGTATAACCGTGAATACACCAAAATATAAGGTTCTTGCAGCAGATGATGAATATTGGAGCAGGGAAAATATCCGCAATCTGATTTCCTGGGATGAATATTCCATTGAGTTTCTGGAGCCAGCCTGCGACGGAGAGGAAGTGATGGAGCGCATTCCTGAGGATAGACCAGATATTATTCTCACAGATATCAATATGCCCTTTTTAAGCGGATTGGAGCTTTTGGAACGGCTGAACAAGGAATATCCAGATATCATTACCGTGGCTGTCAGCGGATATGACGATTTTGCCAAGGTAAAGGGCGTGTTTATTTCCGGAGGAATGGATTATCTCCTCAAGCCCGTGGGCGAGGATGAGCTGATAAATGTCCTCACAAAGGCTCTGGGAATTCTGAAGGAACGAGAAGTCAGGAAAAAGTCGGATGAAAACAGCCTTCTTCAAAAATACAAGCTGGCTTCCTTTTTGGAGGACACAGAATATTCTGCATTGCTCTCAGGAAATCTGTATGGAGGCTCTGAAAAGCAGCTTCATGACTGCAGCTCCTATTCTTTTCCTCCTATGTCCTTTGTTCTGGTAAAATTTTATGATATCTCAGACATTGCGGCCATGTTTGACCACAATATTCTTGAGATGTCCTGGTCCATCAAGTCCAGACTACGGGAATTCTTCGGAGCAGAGCGCTGTCTTCTCCTCTTTCATTATAACAGCAAAACCAGTGAATTCCTGCTTGCCGGTACAGCCAGTTTAAGAGAATTACAGGGCTTTGCCCAAAAGGTCTTAACTGCATTTTCCAAAGAGACCTATGGGCCTGTATCTATAGTGCTTCATGAGCAGAAAAATCTATTGGAGGATATCGGCACGGTTTACCGGGAAATGCTTGCCGTACTGGTAACTCGCCCCTTCCGGCGCACGCACTGTATACTTCGCTGTGTGGAAACAGACAAGGATTCTTCTCAGCAGACAGCATGGAAATCTGTTGATGTACGTCTGGAAGAAGAGCTGTATCATCTTCTGCTCACCAGACAAAAAGCAGGTGTTCATAGATTAATCTTTGAAACCTGTGATTTTGAATACTGCGAGGAACAGGGCTGGTCTTATCTGGATGTAAAGCAATACGTAGGAAGAGTGACTAACATTCTGTTCCGGTATGTACAAAGCCAGCTTCCCGAAATCAGAGCTTTGACAGAGGAAGCCATGGACAATGTAGATTATTATATGGGCTGTCTGGACGCCAGAGAAATGCTCACAACATTAAAGCTTATTCTCGACAGCCTTTGGGAAAATGAGAACGGAGAATCCTCTGCCTCCATCACCTGCCAGGTACAGCATATCCGCCGCTTTATCGAAAAAAACTATTATGAAAATATAACTCTGGCCTCCCTTGCCGAAAAATATCATGTGGATGCCAGTTATCTGTCCCGAATATTCAGCAAGAAATATGGCGAGTCTATCATCGCCTTTCTCACCAGAGTTCGCATGGAGCATGCAGTGGAGCTTATGAAGGATCCTGACAAAACCCTTGAGACTATTTCCTTTTTGGTAGGATATGACGATTACAATTACTTTAGTCGCGTATTCCGCAAAAAGCAGGGCATCAGCCCCAGCGGTTACCGCCGCACATACCTGTCCATGTAGCAAATTTCTGCACAGAAAAACAAAATCATCAAAAAAGTGCAAGTCAAATCGGCAAATATGTCCTAACAGTAAAAAGCCGGATTATGGTTTACTAAATTCGTAGTTAAGTCGGAGCGAAAACATAAACCATAATCCGGCTTTTATTCTTAAGCATCATAAGGAGGGTGTTCAAATGAAGGAAAGAATCAAAAAAGTGGTCGCAGTGGCAGCAGCAACCGCAATGCTCGGCTCTCTGCCGGCAGTAGGAGCCACCACAGTTTCAGCAGCAGATGAGGATATTACAATTGGTGTTTCCATCTGGAGTTCCACGGATGTTCTGGGCAGTCAGTGCAAGAAAATCATTGACAAGGCTGCAGAGGCTCTTGATGTAAAAGTAATGTATGTTGACCAGGGACATGTGTCCGAACAAGTTACTTCCTCTGTAGAACAGCTCTGCGCTGCAGGCTGCAACGGCATTATTATCTGTAATTCAGCAGATTCTGAGATGACATCCGCTATCCAGACCTGCGATGCAAACAATGTTTATCTGACCCAGTTCTTCCGTATTATCTCCGAAGAAAACAGTCCTGAGGTTTACCAGACAGCATGCAATTCCCAGTACTATCTTGGAGCCGTACATGAGGACGAGGTCACAAACGGTTACACTCTTGTAAATCTTCTTCTCGAAAATGGAGACAGACACATTGGTCTGGAGGCATGGACAGTAGGCGACGCTACCTTCCAGCAGAGATGGGCCGGCTACAAGCAGGCAGTGGAGGAATGGAACGAAGCCAACCCAGATGATCAGGCTACCCTGACTGAGCCTGTTTATGCGAATACCTCTTCAGAAGAGGGAGCAGCAGCAGCTCTTTCCCTCTACAACTCCAATCCTGATATGGACGCTCTGATTGTTGCAGGCGGCGGCGGTGACCCACTGGTTGGCTCTATCGGCGCTCTGGCAAATGAAGGTCTGACCGGTAAAATTGATGTGGTATCCACTGATTTCCTGGATGATCTGGCAGAACAGCTCGAATCTGGCGGCATGTTTGCTGAATCTGGCGGACATTTCTGCGACCCACTGTATGCATTCCTGATAACCTATAATGCAGTAAAAGGCAATTATGTTAAAGAGGAAGGTTCCTTTGGATTTGAAATCGAGTTCCCATATCTGTATGTATCCTCCTCTGAGGACTATGCAAATTATGAGCAGTACTTTGTAGATGACGCTCCTTATACAGACGAAGAGATCGTCGAGATGGCAGACTACAGCTTTGATGATTTATATAAAGCAGCAACCTCCCTCTCCATTGACGACGTTATTTCCCGTCACAGCAACTAATCCAGTCAACAGAAAAAGCAGTAACGTAAAATAACATACCTGCTCTGTATATGAGTGTGAACGTCTGCCCGCCGAAGATTTGGAAGCAATATCTGCTTTCTAGTCTTTGACGGGCAGAAAGAATGGATAAGGAGAACGCTTATGAAAAAACTGAAACAAAGCCAGTATTATGGAATCCTGCTTCTGGTTGTAATGCTCGTAGCTTTCTGGGCAATATTTAAAATACTTGCCCCCACAACCTTCGGTTCCCCGGACAAGCTGGCTACCTATATGAAGTCTGCTCTGATTTATGCAGTCGGCGGCTGCGGCCTATATTTTATTTGCGTAATGGGTCCCTTTGATATGAGTGTAGGTGCAAATATTGTACTTTCTTCTATTATTGCCTGCAACGCAAGCATGAAGTTCGGATATATCGGTCTGGTTATCGCTCCGTTAATCTGTGGTACTCTGATTGGTCTTATCAACGGAATTGTTTATATTAAACTTCACATTTCTTCCCTGATTGTAACAGTAGCGCTTTCTCTTATTTATGAAGCTCTCAGCGTATATGCAACCAATGGAAAAAACGTAATTCTTGATATGAAATATCGGGCATTCGGAGATTATCCTGCAAACCTGATTCTTGCACTGCTCGCATATCTTCTGTGCGCATTTATTCTGAAATATACCAAAATCGGCACCTATACCTACGCCATTGGCAGCAACGAGGTAGTTGCAAAAAATATGGGCGTCAATGTTCAGAAATACAAGATAGTTGCCTTTACCCTGGCAGGCCTTTTCTTTGGCCTTCAGGCAATCCTGACTATCAGCTTTGGTACCTCTATGACCTCTGCCTCCAATCTGTCCTCCATGAGCCGTAACTTTACTCCTCTGATGGGAACCTTCTTTGGACTGGCCTTTAAGAAATACGGTCATCCGGTAATCGCAATTGTAATCGGTGAAATGATTATTCAGCTGATGTTCAATGGCTTCGTTGCTCTGGGAGCCCCGACAACTATCCAAAATGTGGTTACAGGAGCGGCACTGCTTACCATCGTTGCGTTGACGACAAAGCCAGTAAAAGGGCTTGTGGTAAAATAAGGAGGAGGACTATGGGTGAAATATTATTAAAAGCGGATAAAATAGATAAGCATTTTGGAATTACACACGCCCTGGACCACGTCTCTCTCACATTTGAAAAGGGTGAAATTCATGCGCTCATCGGAGAGAATGGCTCCGGCAAATCCACCATCACTTCCTGCCTTGCCGGTATTCACAAGAAAGACTCCGGAACCTTTATCCTGGAAGGAAAGGAAATCAACGCAGCCAATCAGGTAGATGCGAATCATCAGGGCGTTGCCATCATTGTGCAGGAAATCGGTACTCTTTCAGGTCTGACTGTGGCAGAAAACATTTTTCTTGGCAATGAGGACATGTTTACCAGCCACGGAATCAAGAATACCTCTGCCATGAACAAAAAAGCGCAGGAATATCTGGACAGCTATGGCTTCAGCTATATCGAAGCGTCCAGAGTCATTGACGATTACAATTTTGAGGACAGAAAGCTCATAGAGATTGTAAAGGCAACCTACTTTAATCCCAAGATTCTGGTTGTGGACGAGACAACCACTGCCCTCGGTCAGAAAGGGCGTGAGGAGCTGTTCAAGGTCATGCACAGAGTACGCGACACTGGCAACTGCGTTATCTTCATCTCCCATGACCTGGAGGAGGTTATTGAGCAGTCTGATAATATCAGCGTGCTTCGCGATGGTGTTATGATTGGCTCCATCAGCAAGGCAGAGGCCACTCCTGACGTGCTGAAAAAGCTGATGGTTGGTCGCGAAATCGGAGACAGCTATTATCGTACCGATTATGATGAAAAAATCTCCAGTGAAGTCGTTATTTCAGCAAAAAACCTAGCCGTCAAGGGGCAAATTGACAATCTGTCTCTGGAGCTTCATAAGGGTGAAATTCTTGGAATCGGCGGACTTTCTGAGTGCGGTATGCACGAGGTAGGAAAAGCGCTCTTTGGCGCCTCCTATTTCCGAGAGGGGAGTGTGACCCTTGGAGACGGAACTCCTATTAATTCTATCCCTGACGCCATCAAGCACAGCATTGCCTATGCCTCAAAGGACAGGGATAATGAATCTCTTGTTATTAATGACACCATCTGTGAAAATATCTGTCTCCCTTCTCTGGAGGAATTGAAGACAGGCGGTATTCTTCGCGGCAGCGCTATGAAGAAATTTGCGGATAAGTTCGCCAGACAGATGAGTACCAAGATGACCGGAGTGGACCAGTTCGTGTCTGCGCTCTCTGGCGGAAATAAGCAGAAGGTTGTTCTGGCTCGCTGGATTGGAAAGGATTCTGATTTAATTATTCTGGATTCTCCGACCCGTGGCATTGATGTAAAGGTAAAGGCAGATATCTATAATATGATGAATAACATGAGAAAAAGCGGAAAATCCATTATCATGATTTCAGAGGAAATCATGGAGCTGCTTGGTATGGCAGATCGTATTCTTATTATGAAGGACGGCAGAATCAACGGCGAATTTCTCCGTTCCAGAGATTTGAAGGATACTGACCTGATTGAGAAGATGATATAAGGGGGTAAAAAAATGGATACAACAGTAAAAAACAAATCAGCTGAAAACATACCGTTTCTGGAAAGACCCATTGTACGTACCATTCTTCCTATTGCAGGTTTTGTTATAATATGCATTCTGTTTGCAATCCTGACAGAGGGAAGATTGTTTCGGCCTCAGAATCTTTCCCTGCTTTTGAGCCAGTCCTACATGTTGTTGATTTCTTCTATCGGCGTGTTCATGGTAATGACTATGGGAGGATTGGATTTTTCCCAGGGTTCCATGCTGGGCGTGTCATCGATTGTTGTCTGCTATCTGTCACATTACAGCATCATTCTTGCCGTTATCGGCGGCGTAGTGACAGGCGGACTTATCGGTCTGATGAACGGCTACTTTAATGTAAAACGAAAAATAACAAGCTTCATTGTTACCATCTGCAATATGTACCTGTTCCGCGGTGTATGTGCTTATGCAACCACTTCATCGCCGGTTTACGGCGTCAGCGATATTTCAAAATACAATACGCTGCCGTTTATGCTTACTTTCACGATTATCATTTTTGCAGCCGCTTACCTTACCTTTACCTTTACTGGTCTTGGCTCCAGATTAAAGGCCATCGGTGCAGGAGAAACTGCAGCCAGATTTGCGGGTATCCGCGTAGAGCGCACAAAAATGCTCGTGTACATGGCAGCCGGCTGTATTACCGGACTTGCCGCCTTTGTCAATTCTGTAAAGGTTGGTTCTGTTACCTCCACAGCAGGAAATCAGCTTGAGACTCAGATTATGATCGCTCTGGTTCTCGGCGGAATGCCGGTCAATGGCGGGGCTAAGGTGAAATTTTATAATATCATTCTTGGTGTTATGACTTATAAAATTCTCTCCAGCGGTCTTGTCATGCTGATGATTCCCACACAGCTTCAGCAGCTTATCCTCGGTATTATCTTCCTGGCAGAGGTTGCCCTGTTCAGCGACAGAAAGACCGGAATGATTGTAAAATAACCTGTCAGAGCCTTCTCCTATCTGAGAAGGCTCTTTTTTTGAGCAAGAAGACTGTGCAAGACTCAGGGTTTTCATTCTCTCGAATTATGTTATAATAAGAAAAAAAGGAGGTCTCTCATGGAAAAATTTCTCTCATTTATAACAGAGCTTGCCACTACTATAGGTACCAGAATTCTTTTTGCCGCTATTTTGCTGCTTGTGGGCAGGCTCATCATCAAAAACGTAGTGCGGCTCCTTCGGGGCAATCATCTCTTTGACAAAACAGATGCTGCTGTCCGAAGCTTTACCCTGAGTTTTGTAGAAATCGGACTGTATGTGCTTCTGGTCATCTCTGTCATCGGGATTCTGGGCGTTCCTATGGCGTCCGTTGTCGCTGCTCTCGCCTCTGCAAGCGTTGCCATTGGTCTTGCGCTTCAGGGTGCGCTCGCCAACCTGGCAGGAGGCATTATGCTGCTGCTTTTCCGCCCCTTTCAGATTGGAGATTACATAGACGCTGCCGGCGTCTCCGGCACTGCCAAGGAGATTACCTTCTTCTACACAGTCCTTGTCACCTTTGACAACAAATATGTCACCATTCCAAACGGCACCCTCATGAATGCCAATGTGGTCAACTATTCCACTGCCCCTGTCCGCCGCGTGGATTTGAATTTCTCCTGCGCCCGCGGAGAGTCCCCCTCCAAATTGCAGGACATCCTCCTTGAGGCAGCCTTTGCAAATGAAAAAGTGCTGGACGAGCCTGAGCCTCCCTTTGCCTGCATAACCGGAATCACAGATGAAGCCATGCAGTTCAGCCTGCGCATCTGGTGCCAGAACGAATATTACTGGACCGTGTATTTTGATTTGAATCAGAAAATCATAGAGGCTCTGACCAAAAACGGCGTCCATGCCCCGGCTGTGCGCGTTACCACAGAAGCCAGATAATCTATCCTCTTTGCAGCCTAAAAAAACAGCTGTCCTGAGCTTTTTGTCTGATATATACCCTCTTTACCGGATTGTCCGATAAAGAAGGTGCATATCATTCTCATAAGACAGCTGTTTTTTACCCTCTTTTTCTATATTTCCAAGAAAGCTGCTCGTAAGCCTTCTGGCCGAAATATTATAAAACCCTCTGCGCCTCTATTTCACAGTCAATGCATTCGGATAAATCCACTCCATTCTACTGTCAGGGAATCTTTCATCTATTGTTCTCTGCCATTCCTCCTTTGCCGGAATCCCCCTTTTTCTTTCATCATAGCGTGTAAGCGCCAGACAGGAAACTGCTCCATTGCACAGCATAAACGCAATCAATACCCATGTCAGAATCTTCCCCGCCTTCACGGGAATTTTCTCAATGCAGGCAGATATCTTAGGATACAAGAGCTTAAGCCATACGACCGCTGCGATTCCCCAGAAAAAGCAATACAAAAGATTGATTCGTCCGCCAAGGTTAAACGGAATCTTGCTGTAGTCCCAGAATACTGTACCAAATACCAGCTCTGTAAACACACTACACAGATATTCATATGCTCCTCCCAGAAAGGTTCCCACCCAAAACAAAAAGCCGTCTGAACGATCGCGGTACCTGTACAAAAGAGCAGTCACCGCCGCAATGGCAAGTCCCCATACAATGCTGAAAGGTCCCCATACCACACTGCTTCTGCTCATCCATATTCCCATCTTAAGACGGCAGAAAATCGTCTCTGTAATGTCTCCCAGAAAGGCTCCTATAAAAAAAAGCATCACGATTTTATAAAAATCACAGCCAGAGGCAAACACTGCCTTATCTCTGGCAAAAGCCTGCTTTCTCTCAACATTCGGATAAGCCCTCCTGATACGCGCATCCACATGTCCATAAATAAAACGTCCAAGGCGGGAGCTGATTTCGCTCATCCATGCATCGGCAGCCTCCCACCTGCTCATTCTTCTGCTTCTTCCAGAAAGGATAATCAAAGTTGCAGCTATATCAACCCCAAGAAACCCCAGAAGAATCCATATCACAATCCTTCCCGGAAGGGACGGAAGCGCCCCGAACAGCCCTGTCAGGAGAGTATTGCCCCATCGGATGCTCAAAACGCCCAGCACACCCCAAAGGAGCGACACCGGCAGGCTGATATAGCCGTCCAGGTTCCAGGGCAGATTCGAATAATCCCACCATTTTTCATGATACATGGCTTCAATCAGATGTCCTGCTGTCCACTCAATCACTGTGGAAAGAATTACAATTCCCAGAAACAGCCATATGCCGCCAAGTTCCTGAAAGCCGATTGCAATGATAACAGCCGTTGTGCCGTAGATTACGCAAAATGGTCCATTGATAAGACCTCTGTTCACAAAACGCTTTTGCTTTGCAGCAGCTGATACTGTCTCAAGCACCCATCCCAAAAAAGAATAGCAGTAAAACAGCCATAAAAGTTCATATCCCGTATATCTCATATGCCTCCTCCTTTGTATATGCTTCTGATTTTATCACATTTTCTCCAAAGGAAAAAGTCCTATATAGAATGCCAACATCTTCTTAACGTTTCTTAACATTTTCTTAACGTTTAAAAATTTCGTTTCCTGCATCTTGCGTGAAATGAAAACTTTTTATATAATAAAAAGGCATTATAAGAATGAAGGGACTACAGAGAGTCTTTTCTCTGCTGGTTTTGCTTGTTTAGAAAATCCGCAGAAGAATAAATTACCTCTGTTGCTATTTTATGCCGCTTATGCGGCGGAATGGAGTTATTTATGAATCATTTGGACAAACTAGAGGCAGAAGCGATTTATATTATGCGCGAAGTAGCCGCAGAATGCGAAAAGCCGGTTATGCTGTATTCCATTGGAAAGGACTCCTCTGTTATGCTGCATCTGGCAATGAAGGCGTTTTATCCAGAGAAGCCTCCCTTTCCGTTTCTTCATGTGAATACCACATGGAAATTCAAGGAAATGATTCAGTTCCGCGACCAGAGAGCAAAAGAGCTTGGAATTGAAATGCTGGAATATATTAACGAGGAGGGTGTTGCCCAGGGAATCAATCCCTTTGACCACGGCGCCTCCTACACAGACATTATGAAGACACAGGCGCTCAAGCAGGCGCTGAACAAATACGGATTCACAGCGGCCTTTGGGGGCGGCAGAAGAGATGAGGAAAAATCCAGAGCAAAGGAGAGAATTTTCTCCTTCCGAAATGAAAATCATGCCTGGGATCCCAAAAATCAACGGCCTGAAATGTGGCAGCTTTTTAATACCAGAATCAAGCAGGGAGAAAGTATCCGCGTATTCCCGCTCTCTAACTGGACAGAAAAGGATATCTGGCAGTATATCAAGAGAGAGAATATCCCGATTGTTTCCCTTTATTTTGCTGCTCCGCGCCCGGTTGTGCGCAGAAACGGGCAGCTTATCATGGTGGACGACGACCGAATGAAGCTTCTTCCCGGTGAAAAAATAGAGACAAAGATGGTTCGCTTCCGCACACTTGGCTGCTATCCCCTGACAGGCGGCATGGAATCCAATGCCGTGACACTGGACGAGATTATAGAAGAAACGCTCTCCTCTGTGGAATCTGAGCGTACAAGCCGTATCATTGATTCTGACGGCGGTTCTTCAAGCATGGAAAAAAGAAAACGGGAGGGTTATTTCTAATGAAAGGCGATTTGTTGAAATTCATAACCTGCGGAAGCGTGGATGATGGAAAGTCCACTCTCATTGGCCATATGCTTTACGATGCAAAGCTCATCTTTGCAGACCAGAAGAAGGCTCTGGAGCTGGATTCCAAGGTAGGCTCCAGGGACGGCGGCATTGACTATTCCCTCCTTTTGGACGGTCTTATGGCTGAGCGCGAGCAGGGAATCACCATTGACGTTGCATATCGATATTTTACCACAGACAATAGAAGCTTTATTGTTGCAGATACTCCCGGCCACGAGGAATACACCAGAAACATGGCTGTGGGAGCCTCCTTTGCTTCCCTGGCGGTCATTCTTGTAGACGCCAGCAAGGGTGTGCTTACTCAGACAAGGCGCCATTCCAGAATCTGCTCCCTCATGGGAATCAAACACTTTGTATTTGCTGTAAACAAGATGGATATTGTAAATTACAGCCAGTTTCAGTTTGACAAAATCAAGAAGAACATCAAGGTTCTGATGGCAGAATTTGACTACGCCTCCCTGGCAATCATTCCTGTTTCTGCAACAGAGGGCGATAATATTACAAAGAAGTCAAGCCGCATGTATTGGTATTCCGGCAAAACGCTTCTGGACTATCTGGAAACAGTTGATGTGGAGGAAGAGGTCTCTGCAAAGGGCTTCTCCATGCCTGTGCAGAGAGTGTGCAGGCCGAACCAGAACTTCCGGGGCTTTCAGGGGCAGATTTCCTCTGGTGAGATTTCTGTGGGAGATACTGTAACGATTCTTCCAAGCCGTGAGAGCGCAGGCGTTCAGGGCATTCTCGAAGGAGACAAAAAAGTAGAATCCAGCAGCAGAGGCCATGCTGTCACGCTCCAGCTCGACAAGGAGGTAGACATCTCCAGAGGCTGTGTCATTGAAAAGGATTATGAGCTTCACACTGCCTCCATGTTTGTAGCCGCTCTCCTGTGGATGGACGATACCCGGCTGACCTCTGGGCGTAATTTCTGGCTCAAGCTTGGAACCCAGCAGATTCCTGCCACAGTTATGCGGATTAAGCACAAAATCGACGTAAATACAGGAGCCGAGGTTTACGCTGACACAATTTATAAAAACGAAATCGCCTATTGTGAAATCTCTGTTGGAAGTAAAATAGTGTTTGACAGATTTGAAAACAACAGAGAGCTTGGCTCCCTGATCCTGATTGACCGTATCACCAACATGACCTCTGCCTGCGGCGTTGTCATCCATCCGCTCTCCAGAGGAAAGAGCCTCACCTGGCACAACATGGACATTACCAGAGAGCTCCGCGAAAATCAGCTTGGGCAAAAGGCTCTGACCATCTGGCTGACCGGTCTGTCCGGAGCTGGAAAATCTACTCTGGCCAATGCACTGGAAAAACGTCTCTTCTCCATGGGCAAGCATACCATGCTGCTTGACGGCGATAACGTGCGTATGGGACTTAACAAGAACCTGGGCTTTGAGGAAAATGATCGAATCGAAAATCTCCGCAGGATTTCAGAGGTTGCCAAGCTTATGAACGACGCCGGACTCATTGTTCTTACCTCCTTTATCTCTCCTTTCCGTCAGGATCGCCGAAACGCAAGAGACATCATCGGAGACCGGTTCGTAGAGGTCTATGTAGCAACTCCTCTGGAGGAATGCGAGCGCAGAGACGTTAAGGGACTTTACAGGGAAGCACGGCTTGGCAACATTGCAAACTTTACAGGAATCTCCAGTCCCTATGAGGCGCCGGAGCATCCGGATATCATCGTAGACACCAGCAAGAACAGCCTGGACGAGTGTGCAGAGCTTGTTATGGAACAGTTGGAGAAATATTTATAAATCGGGTAGCCTGATGAAAAAATACACGAAATTTTTATTTTCCATGGGAAGGATCGGGTGCATTGGCTTTGGCGGAGGCAGCGCTCTGATTCCGGTTATAGAAAATGAAATTGTAGCAAAGCAGAAGCTGGATACACAGAAAAACCTGGATAAGGATGTTATCGTAGCCAATATTACCCCTGGCGCCCTTCCAGTGGAAATCGCCGCTTCCATAGGAAGGAGGAACTTCGGAACAAAGGGAATGGTCACAGGAGCCTTTATGATGGCCTTTCCCGGCGCTCTGGCGTCTATCCTCATCCTCACCATCCTGTCAGCCTTTCAGGCTCAGGTACTGTCTGTGATAGAGCTTGTTTCTATTCCTGTTTCCTTTTTTATTATCCATCTTCTGATAAGCTATATCACAAAAATGCTTCGCTCCTGTCAAAAGGAAAGCCTTGACAGGGAGCGAAAAGCCATATTCCTGATGCTTGTGGTATTTCTGATGGTTTGCGGAAAGAATATTTATAGAATCCTGGGACTGGATTTTATCCCTGTGCTGGGTCTGTCCACGGTCCAGGTTCTGTGTCTGGCCTTTTTCTGCATTTTTTATTCCAGAAGCATTTACACAAGAAAAACTTTATTTGTCATGCTTGCTGTGGGAGGAACCTATCTCCTCAGCCATGGAAGGGCGCAGCTTATTTCCAGTCCTTATCTTGTGCATGGGAGCGAGCTTTTGATGCTTGCCCTATCCTGCAGAGGAATCTGGCAGAATATTATGGAAACGCATTGGAAGTTTCAGAACAATGGCAGAAAAATCTTAAGAGATACTTTTCCATGGCTGGTTTTTCTGATAGTTCTGTGCTTTCCCGCAATTCTTGTACACAGAGAAGCTCTCGTATTTATTGGAAAGGGAATTCTCTCTGCGCTGATGTCCTTTGGAGGGGGCGATGCCTACCTCACCATCGCAGACGGGCTTTTTGTGGAAAGCCATATGGTTACAGAAAAGCAGTACTATGGGCAGATTGTATTTGTAGTAAACATGCTTCCTGGCTCTATTTTGTGCAAAACCCTGACAAGCGTAGGCTATTATATTGGGTTAAATATTGCCGGAAGCCTCACCGGCGCAGTCACTTTGGCTCTGGCGGGCTTTTCCTGCAGTGTTGCCGCTTCCTGCGGTTTTTTCATGATTATTTATCATTTATACACAAATCTTATTTCCCTGCAGGTTTTCCAGATGATAAGCAGATGGATTCGCCCTATCATTGCCGGACTTTTGATGAATATCATGCTTTCTCTGTATCAGCAGTGCCTGACCTCAACCGCGCAGTTCTCCATCTCTGGATGGGCGATCCTGGCAGGAATCATTTTACTATTAACCTATGAATTTTTATACCATAAGAAGGAGAAGCTATGACAACTGTATATTTGCATATTGGAACTGCCAAAACCGGAACAACCTCTATCCAAAATTTCCTTGCAGAAAACAGAATTCTTTTAGAAAAACAGGACTTTTCCTATCCATATATGAATCTTGGACTTTCTCACCAGGTAGATAAAAGAAATGCGCACTTTCTTGCTTATCTTTCTCCTGAAAAAGATAGGGCAAAGGAAAAAGAGATACGTTCAAAGGGATATGAATTTGTCTCCCAGGCCGCCAGGGAGCATTCCAAAGTGATTCTTTCGGATGAACTTATATGGAGCCGTTCTGCAGTAATGAAAAATTTCTGGCCTCAGCTTGCAGCAAATTTCAAAAGACTTGATTGTAAGGTAAAGGTAATCGTTTATCTGCGCAGACAGGATCAGCTTCTTCAATCATTGTGGAATCAGTATGTAAAGGATTTCCGAATAGTTTCTCAGACCTTTCAGGAATATTCCCGGCAAAACGGTCTGAATCGTTATCCATTCGATTATTTTAAACACCTAAATACAATCGCAAAGGCTGTGGGCAAGGAAAATCTAATTGTGCGTGTGTATGAAAAAAGTCAATTCAAGGACAATAATCTAATATCTGATTTTCTTCAGATAGTGGGCGTGTCTCATACAGACGAATTTACCTCAGGTTCCATTCATATCAACCATGGATTGTCCGGAAATTTCATTGAAATGAAACGAATTATAAACAAAGCAAGATGCTATAAGGATTCTGATAACTTTTTGCAGTATCCGATGCTGTTTGCCAGCGTTCAGCAGCAGGAAACCTCCAAATCCTCAAAAGCCAGCATGTTTACCTACGAAGAAACCTTGGAATATCTCCAGCAGTATGAAGAAAGTAATCGAAAGGTAGCTGAGGTATATTTGAATCGACCAGAAGGAGAGCTATTCCGTGACAAAATCGAAGACACTCCTGCTTGGCAGCTTGACAGAGACACCTTACATGAGGATATTTTACTCTTTACCACAGAGGCTCTTTTTGCCCAGGAAACTAAAATCAGAGAGCTTCAAAGCCAGATAAGTGATATGAGGCAGAATATGACAGCCATGAAGCAAGAAATACAGGTTCTGCGCCAAAAGAACACTTCTATGTACAACAGCCTGATTTTCCGGATATACAGAAAGCTTCGCAGGGTTCTGAAGCACAAATAAAAGAAGAAACGGTAATATCCTGTATTTACAGAGTAAAGGCTTCCCCCTCATGGGGGAAGCCTTTACTCTGTCTCATCCTCTTCGCTCTCTGACCTGCGCTTTGTTTCCTGCTTTTTTTGCTTTTTTACCTTTGCTTTTTTATCCAGCTCCTCATCCTCAAAATCATCGTCTTCATCAAAATCGTCATCCCAGTCCTCTCCATCGCCCTGAAGGAGCCTGCGTATTTTCGCAAAAAGCTTCTGAACTGCTTGAACAATCGAAGAAGAGGACTGTTTTTTCTTTATTTTCCCTTCTCTTCCTCTCTCCTTTGGCTGCTCTTGCACTTCCTTTTCTTCTTCCTTCTCGTCCTGCTGCTTCTCATCCAGCTCTTCTTCCACCTCTGCTTCCTTCTGAATCAGAGGTGCTGTTTTCTTTTTTGGCAAGGGCGTCTCCTCTGTATTCTCCTTTTCAGCCTCAGAAGCATGTGCGCGTTTTTCCTTATACATTTTTGTCTGGCGCTTCCATTTCTCATTGTCAAATTCCGGCTGTCCTATATACTGCACTGTCTTCTGATTTACAATCACAGCAAAGGACAAATCCTCTGCTGTCCGGCTCCGGTACTTTTCTGTCAGCATATAGCCGTACCATTCCTGACAAGTTCTGTGTACATCCTCTTTGCTGTTCTCTGATGCAAAAAACGCAGGTACAAGAAAAGGAAAATACACACGGTTATTCTCATTTTCTCCTCTGACAAAGGTATTCAAAACGCCGCCTGTAGCCAGAGCAAAGGCAGCCACCTCCTGAGACACTCCCCATTCCCAAATATCTGTGTTCTGCAGAGGATAGGCATTTTTTTCCTTTTTATGGCGGGCAGTCACAAGCTCATATTCTTTGTTGTTATACAGAACAACAATTCCTCCGTCTCCTGCATGTGCAAAATACAGCGTATTTCCATCATAGACTGCAAAGGTCAGAGTAGACTGCATGGCAGAGACAAGCTGCCCTGCCTTCTCTGCCGCCTCCTTTACACTGTCATAAGCATGCTGCATAGCCTCTTCCAGAAGCGGAGCCATGTTTTTATCCTTGAGACGGAAACCAGTCTTGGAGGCCTGCTCCTCCAGATTTTCTTCCAGAAAATCCAGCACTGAATGCACAGCCACTTCTGCTCCATAATCTCCCAGAATACAGGCCTCTATTCCATCCGCCACGGCGGCAATGAAAATAGGACGCGCCTTCAGTACTCGAAGTCCGCATCTGTCCTGGCAAGGTCTGTTCCTTTGTCTGTTTTCTTCTCCCTGCTGTGAAAAACACAGTGCGCTGATATTATCGCGATAATTCCAGGATGGCTCCGGCAAAGGCAGCACTGGAATTTCATCTAATTTATCCATGGTTCTTCCTCCTTCATAAAATCCTGTTTCTAAACGGACATGCTTTTTCATGTACATTCTCACAAATAAAGGTACGACGTCCATGTTTCCCTGCACAGCCATCGCCCAGAGTTTTCTATAATAATACTATATCTGTTATATTGACAAAAGTACAGACTAAATTTGACATTCTTCTCCTGCTGTCGCTGAGGTTCGCTCCAGCTCCCCTTTCTATCTCTCTCTTTAACGAATTGAATCAGAAAAAAAGAAAAAAGTCCGACTTTTATGCCTGACTTTTTTCTTAGATTCCTTACTCTGGACAAGCCAGAATCCATACCTTCTCTTCACACGCAAAGTCCCTGCTGATTCCCTCTGTCACATAAATTTCTCCCTGCTCTGTGACCAGAATCATGTCAAACTCCTCTGCCCTTATCCTCCAATACTCTGCCGCCCTGTCAAGCCCCATGATATAAAGCGAGGTAGAGAGCGCATCTGCAAGCACTCCATCCTCTGACACAACTGTCACAGAAATCAGATCTCCATCTACCGGATATCCAGTCCTTGGATTCAGGATATGAATGTAGGTATTTCCGTCCTGTTCAAAGTATCTCTCATATCCTCCAGAGGTTATGACTGCCTTGTTGTCTACTGACAAAACTCCCAGGTTCTGCGTTTTTGAGGTATCTGGATTTCGGATTCCCACTCTCCACTTTGAGCCGTCCGGCTTTACATGGAGAGCCTGGACATTTCCTCCAAGAGTCACGATTCCTGAGGCAACTCCCTGCTCCCTGAATATCTCCATCACCCTCGCAGAGGCATACCCCTTGGCAATTCCTCCAAAATCCAGTTTCTGGTTTTCTCCCAGAGTGACTGTATTTCCATGCACAGACACCTGCCCAGCATCCACCAGCGGAAGAACCTCCCCAAGCTCCTCCTCTGAGGGTACGTGGTACTCCTTTGACGGGAAGCCCCACAGCTCCATCAGAGGATACACTGTAAAGTCAAACAAGCCCTCTGTGCTTTCATATATTTCCTGTGCCGCGCCAAGCAGCTCTGCCGTATCCTCAGATATTTCACCGGCGCCATTGGCATTGATTGTGGATATTTCGCCAGAGGAGCTGCCTGTACTAAGAAGCTCGTCCAGGCGCTTCACCTCTTCCGTGGCAGCGTCCACTGCTCTCTCGCTGTTTGCTCCATAAGCTGTAAACTGCATAATCGTATCCATGGCAAAGAGTTCCTTTGTGCAGGATGCAGCCTGCTGCTGTGAGCGCTGCTGCAGAATGCAGCCTGCTGCAAGTCCTGCCGCCGTAAGTCCCAGAAGCGCCAGCAATGGTTTTCTCTCCATAGTTTACAGCCTGGTAATAATCTTGGACGGACACTTCTGAGCGCATTTTCCGCAGCCTACACACTTATCATAGTCAATGTGAGCCAGATTGCCATCCACCTGAATCGCATCATGCTCACACTGCTTTGTGCAAAGCTTGCAGCCAATACAGCCTGCTGTACAGACCTTCTTTACCTCTGGCCCTCTGTCATGGTTAGAGCATCTGACAGCTACCTGCTTATCCTCGCGGATGATTTCAATCAGGTGCTTGGGGCAGGCGGCTGCGCATTGTCCGCAGCCCACACATTTGGTTCTGTCAACCACTGCCACGCCGTTCACCACATGAATCGCATCATAATTGCAGGCCTTTACACAGGAGCCATAGCCAAGGCATCCATAATCGCACTCCCAGATGGAGATTCCTGCCATCACTGCTGCGCGGCAGTCATTGATTCCCACATAATTGCACTTTTCAGAGGTGCTGCTGCAGTCGCCCGCACATTTGACAAAGGCTACCTTGCGAATAGCTGCCACTGCCTCAACTCCCATAATCTCGCTGATTTTCTGAATCTTATCCGGTGAATTGACCGGACACGCATTTACCAGCGCTTCCTTCTTTACAATGGCGGCAGCCACTGCATCGCAGCCCGCATATCCGCAGGCTCCGCAGTTGTTTCCAGGAAGATTTTCTCGAATCAGAGCCTCCCTCTCATCTGTCTCCACATAAAATTTCTTTCCCGTAGCTACCAGAGCAATGCCAATCAGAAGGCCGATTACTCCGACCACGATGGTCGCTATTATAATTCCCTGCATTCTCTCTCCTCCTTATGACAGTCCGCCAAATCCCATGAACGCAATTGCCATCAATGACGCACAGAGCAGGACAATCGGCGCGCCTCTGAAGGGCGCTGGAATCGCTTCTTCATCAATCCTCTCACGAATACCTGCAAGCAGAACAATCGCAACCGTAAAGCCTATGGCCGTACCAAAGCCTGCAAGCACGCTTTCAATAAAGTTATACTCATTCTGCACATTCGTCAGAGCAACGCCGAGTACTGCACAGTTGGTGGTAATCAGGGGAAGGAAAATTCCAAGTGCCTGATAAATCGCAGGAGCGCTCTTCTTCAGGAACATCTCCACCATCTGAACCAGGGCGGCAATAACCAGAATAAAGACAATCGTTTTCAGATATGTCAGGTTCAGAGGAACCAGAACAAAATCATACAAAAGGCTTGCCACTGCCGAAGAAATAGTAATAACAAAGATAACCGCTCCTCCAAGGCTTGCCGATGTCTTAATCTGCTTGGATACTCCCAGGAAGGAGCAAATTCCAAGGAACTGACTGAGTACTACATTATTTACCAGCGCAGTGGTAACCACAATCATAATCAAAGACGTCATTTCCTATTCCTCCTTTCCTGTATTACAGGACTTATGGCACTTTGCACAGCAGCCGTCGCAGTCCTCAACCACCTTGTTTGCCCTCGTCTGAATGCTTGCCGCATTCATGATTGCCACAATAATGGCAAGCACCAGAAAGGCTCCCGGTGCCTTGATAAAGATCGCAATCGGAGTAAAAAACTCCGGAGCTACCTGAATGCCAAAGGCAGTTCCTGCCCCCAGAAGCTCTCTCACCAGACCGATAATAGTCAGGGCAATCGTAAAGCCAAGTCCCATGCCAAGTCCGTCAAAAATAGACAGAACCGGCGCATTCTTGGATGCATAGGCCTCTGCACGACCCAGGATAATACAGTTTACAACTATCAGAGGAATATAAATGCCCAGCGCACTGTACAATGCTGGAATATAGGCCTCTGTTAAAAGCTCTACAATCGTTACAAGAGAAGCAACAATTACAATATAGGCAGGCAGACGCACCTCACCGGGAATGATTTTTCTCATAAGAGAAATAATCAGGTTCGATACAATCAAAACCGCCATTGTGGAAACTCCCATGCCAAATCCATTGGTTGCAGATGTGGTAACTGCCAGCGTAGGACACATACCAAGCATCAGCACAAAGGCGGGATTTTCCTTTATTACACCATTATAAATTCTTTCCAGCCATGGTTTCATTCCAATCCCCTCCTTACTTCACATTTGCCGCATAGAAATCAAGAGCAGCATTCACAGCATTGACAACAGCTCCTGAGGACACAGACGCGCCGGATACAGAGTCGATTTCATTATCTGCACTGGAGCCGCCGGACTTGTTAAGGATAAATTTGTCCACGTTCACACCTGAGAACTGGCTCTTAAACGCATCCTCCCCACACAGCATACCCATACCAGCCGTCTCATTGAGTTCAGTAAAGGAAATGCCATTTATTGTTCCGTCTGCGGAAATACCTACAGACAGGGTAATATTTCCGTCAAAGCCGTCGCCGCTGGTGGCGCTGATAACATAACCTGCCACATTGCCGGAGGCGTCATTTCCCACTACGATCTCATTAATATAAGCCTTTCCAAAGTCTGTACCATAGACCTCGCCGCCCAGGGACTCCACAGCTGCGCTGAGTGCATCGTCATAGACAAATTCCTCTGCGCCCGGACAAACCTCACGATAGGAAGCAGCGTTTGCCTCCATCTGTCTCTGCTCAATAGTTTCCTTTGTCATCTCAAACACGCCGCTCAGGCAGGCGCCTGCAATCAGGGTGATGATGCACAGGGTAATCGCAGATTTTGGAATTCCCTTTTTCTCATTGCTCTGGCTTCTGTTCCCATAGGGTACTGGAATCGAAATCTCATCAATCAGCGGAACCAGAAGATTAGAGATAATGATAGCATAGCTCACAGAGTCTGCCGCGCTTCCAAATACGCGGAAAAGTCCGCTCAGGATTCCCACTGCTGCTCCAAAAAGGAGCTGTCCTGACGAGGTCACGGGGCTTGTAACCGGGTCTGTTGCCATGAACAGGGCGCCCATGACAATTCCGCCTCCGCACAGATGCGCAAGGATAAACAGGGGGTCAAATCCCTGTCCGCCAAACAAGGCGATAAAGGCAGAGAAGGAAACAAGGGCTGCAACCGGAATCTCAAAGGTGATTCCTCCTACCACCCAGAGGTATAAGCCTCCAAGAGCCAGAGCTGCGATAGAGCTTCCGATAACACCGTTGCTAAAGCCCAGGAAAATCTCGGAAATATTAATCACCTTTCCTGCGGCCAGATCAACCAATGGCGTTGCCGCGCTCACTCCGTCCACCTCAAAGCTCGTCACAATTCCGCTGAAGGAGATGAGAAGAAAACATCTTCCTGCAAGAGCAGGGTTCATAAAGTTGTGTCCCAGACCTCCGAAAAAGCATTTTACCACCAGGATGGCAAACAGGCTTCCTGCAAAGGGTATATAGAGCGGTACGCTCGCCGGAAGGCTCAGCGAGAGCAAAAGCCCTGTGACCACTGCGCTTCCGTCCCTGGCAGTATTGGGTTTCTTTGCTATATAGTTAAACACAGTCTCAGTCAGCACTGCAGTAGCAATAGAAACCAGAATAACCAGAAGAGCATGAATTCCATGGCACCACACGCCCATCACAGACGCCGGAAGCAGCGCCAGAATCACGTCATACATCACGCCTCCGGTTGTCAGCTTGCTTCTCACATGCGGGCTGGAAGAAACATTGTATAATTTCGTCATTTCTTTTCCCCCCTACCTTCTCTTTGCCGCCATAATTTCAGCCTTTGTCTGCTTAAAGAGCTGCATCAGCGGCCTTTTTGCAGGACACACGTAGGTGCAGGAGCCACAGGCAATGCACTCCAGTCCATACAGCTTCTTCTCATAGCGTTCATAATTCCTGCGCTCTGCTGCAGCCGCCATCATCTGCGGCGTCAGTCCCAGAGGGCATACCTGATTGCAGCGTCCGCAGCGCAGACAGGCTGTCATCTTCTCATGCGCCGTCTCCACAGCATCCTCTGTCATCACGGTCAGAGCATTGTTATTTTTGCAGATGGCAGCATTTAAGTTTGCCATGGCAAAACCCATCATCGGACCTCCGCAGATAAGCTTTTTCACATCTGCGCCTTCCTTTATGCCGCCCGCTGCCTCAAGAACCTCTGAAAACGGAGTCCCTATCTTCACCATCAGGTTGCAGGGATTCTTCACCCCATCGCCGGACACGGTAAAGCCTCTCTCCATCAGGGGCTCTGATTTACAGACAGCCCTGTAAATGGCATAAATAGTCGCCACATTATCAACCACACAGCCCACATCCGCCGGCAGCATTCCCAGCTTCAGGTGCTTGCCTGCAACTACTGTGATAATCGAGCGCTCACCGCCCTGAGGATACTTGGTATGTACGGCATGTACCCGCACCTTTGCCTCACCGCTGCAGGCCTTCTGCATTGCCTCAATAGCCTCCGGCTTGTTTTCCTCTATGAGAATCACGCCCTCTGCATTTGGGAAAAGCTTGAGCATGATTTTCATTCCCTCTACAATCTCGGAAGCCTTGCTGCGCATCAGCTGGTCATCGCAGGTAATATATGGCTCACACTCTGCGCCGTTTGCAATGACATACTGAATCTGGTCTGCATTCTTTGGAGCCAGCTTTACATGGGTAGGAAATCCTGCTCCTCCAAGTCCAATGATTCCGGCTGCCTTTATCTTTGCCAGAATCTCCTGTCCTGTCAGTTTGTGATAGTCTGTTTCCTGTCCAATCCCCTCTGCCAGCGTGTATTGCCCGTCATTTTCAATAACAATGGCCTGCGTAGACGTACCGAGAACGTTGATGCGCTTCTCAATCGCCTTCACCTTGCCAGAGCAGGAGCTGACAATGTTTGCGGATACAAATCCGTCTGCCTCTGCAATCACCTGACCAGCCAATACCAGGTCGCCCTTTTTTACCACAGGCTTTGCAGGCTTTCCGATATGCTGGTTCAGCTGGAAGATTAAATCCCCCTTTGGCAGATAGGACTGATAAGAGGCATTTCTTGAATACTCCTTCTGGTCCTTTGGATGTACGCCGCCATGAAATGTTTTTCTGTACATATGGCCTCTTCCCTCCATTACTATGTTCATAACTATCTGGCAGACCGCGCTGCCAGATAGTTATGGCGTTTATTTGTTACTGTTCACACGGCTACTGTCCCGCGAGGTGTTTTGGCATGTATATGCCAAAATCCCGAGACATACAAGCCAAAATTCCATTGCTGCAGGCAATCCGGAATGAATTTTGGCCTCGTTGCTGAGAACGGAGTGAACAGTAGCACATTTATTTTGCTGCCACGATTTTTGCTGCATGGCGTCCGAATGTCATGGTACGCCCACATGCAAGGCCTGTGAACAGGTTCGGATAAGTAGTAGCAAACATACCGCCTGTACAGTCGCCTGTTGCATACAGTCCCTCAATCGGCTCTCCATTCACATCCAGAACCTGCATGTCTGTATTGATACGGCAGCCATTTAAAGTGGTCAAATGCCATGCTCCTGTACGGATTCCAAAGAATGGTGCCTTATCAACAGGAGTCATACGATGCTTCTCCTTGCCATAATCCTCGTCAATGCCCTTCTTGCACAGCTCATTGTATCTCTCCACTGTTGCAACAAACTCATCAACCGGTATCTGAAGTCCCTCTGCAAGCTCCTCCAATGTGTCTGCCTTAATTAAGTAGCCCTCATCCACATATTCTGTCATCATCTGCTCCCACACAGAATCAAAGTCACGGTTGCTCGGCGCACCGTTCGGGAACGGGAACAGACGGCAGCAGCCTACCTCGTCAAACTGCTCTGCATATTCCTTGCTGTTGGAGTCAAAAATATCACAGTATGTATGATAGGGCTGCATGTACATGGAATGCAGCATAAACTCATAAGGGCCGGACTCGTTGCAGAAGCGCTTTCCATTCAGGTTTACCTTCAAAAACGGCTGCTCGCCAAACCAGAACCACTTTCCATTTGTCTTGTAGCCCGCTGTTTCCGTAGGCAGACAGCAGCAGCGGTTAAACATCATGGAGGCATGAGTCGGGTCAATACCTGCCCCTGCCCACATCATGGCCTTTATGCCGGAGCCGTCACAGGTAGAGCCCAAAGGACAGTTAATCTTCATTTCCAGAGTCATTGGCTGCAGAGCCTGCATCATCTCTGTGTTCGTAGCATAGCCGCCGGTACACACAATAACGCCCTTGGAAGCATTTATCTGAATATAATGGTTATCTGTCTGATCCTGTGCGATAATGCCTGTCACCTTGCCGCCCTCGTCCTGCACCAGCTTTACAAGAGCCGTAGAAAGCTTCCACTCTACGCCAAGCTCATCGCAGTGCGCCTGGAATACCTTTTCTGTGGTAGCGTCCTCTGCCGCCTTGTCTGTTTTGTTCGGAGAATGTCCGGTAGCATAGCCCTTGTCTCTTCCCGGATCGCTAAGGTCTCCAACTCCGCCCTCATGGTCCATGCGATAGCTTCCCTCAGCATCAAATATATCGGTAAGCCAGTCTACCATCTCGCCGCTCTCATTGATCCATACCTTGATAAGATCGCTGTCCACATAGCCCGCTCCATAGCGTACAAGCTCCTGAAGCGCTTCCATCTTATCAATGGCAAACTCAGGGAACTTCTTCTCTGTTTCCTTCTGAAGCCTGGAGCCGATAGCTCCGATATCGTGGCGGATTCCTGTTGCTGTCTCTCTCTTCTCCACAACCAGAACCTTAGCTCCCTCCTCAGCAGCGGTCATGGCAGTAATCCAGCCGCCTGTTCCGCAGCCAACTACCAGTACCTCTGTGTCAATCGTTTCTGTAATGTCTGCCTCTGCAATCTCCGGGGCAGTGCCAAGCCAGTCAGAGCTTCCTCCTGCCTGGGCTGCTTCAACCGTTACACTTTGTCCGCTCGCCTGGGAAATACAGTCTGCTGCAGCCGTTTTGATCGCGTCGCAGGTAATCGTTGCTCCTGAGACAGCGTCTACATTGCAGGTCTGCGCAGTGATAATCTTGTTTCTCATCTCCTCCACTGCTGCGCCGCCAATGTCAGGAGTCTCGCCTGAAGCGTCGATCTGCACGTCTGTAATCATTGTCTCATCAAAGGTCATGGTTACAGTAACGTCGCTGGCAATTCCCTTTGCAGAGGCCGAGTAGGTTCCGGGAGTAAAGGTCAGCCCGCTGCTTGCAGCCGGAACTGCCGCTGAAGCCGAGTCCTTGCTTCCAGAGCCGACAGAATACTCTATCTTCTGGAGAACACCCAGGGTTGCAAGGCTGGCGGCGCCTGCTGCCAGACCTTTGATAAAGGTTCTTCTGGAAATTTCATTCTTTGACATTTTCTTCCTTCTTTCTTTTATTATTTTTTCTTTTTCCTTTTCAGTTTCTCACACATTGAACACAGAACAATGCTGAATTCATACAGCACAATCATTGGTATGGCCACCATAACCTGCGACACTACGTCCGGAGGAGTGATGACTGCGGCTACAAAAAAGATGACCACAATCACGGCCTTTCTGCCCGCCTTCATCCATTTTACCTTCAAAAGTCCCATCTGCGACAAAAGAACCGATACAATAGGAAGCTCAAAAACCAATCCAAAAATCATAAAAATCGTTATGAGAAAGCTTATGTAATTCTGTACGCTGATAGAAGCCTCCACTCCGCTGCCGTTGCTTAAAGAAATAAGAAACGAAAGCATAAACGGAAGCATTATCCAATACGCAAAGCAGATTCCTATGCAGAAACAAATAAGACCAAAAATCATTGCAAAAAGAAAAAGCAGATTTTCCCCCTTTTTAAGACCTGGTTTCACAAAAGCCCACACCTGATAAAACAGCATAGGCAGCGTCACACAGATTCCCATTGTAAGGGAAACAGAAAAATACTGCAAAAGCAGCTCCTGAGGAGAAATATACACGAAACGATAGCTATAAGCCTTCCCAATATCCAAGAGCAGCGTTACCAGCTGCGGAGCAAAGTTCAGGCTAATTAACATAGAAGCTGTAAGTAAAATCACGCATACCAGAATCCGGTTGCGCATCTCCCTGAGATGACCGGAAAGCGTCATCTCTTTTCCTGCGTTCTTTTGTCCTGGCTTCTTCTTAAACGGTCTTATCTTCGGCATCCTTTGTCACCCTGCCGTCTTCCTTTTCTTCATCCGACGCCATACCATCGCGAAAGCTTTTGACGCTTTTTCCGAACATTCTGGTAAGCTTGGGAATCTGCGTCGGTCCAAAGATAATCACTACCACGGCCAGAATAATCATTAATTCTGTTGTTCCAATTTTCATTCCTGTCCCTCCTTTGCTTTTTCCGGCACATCCTTTCCGGTATTTTCCTCCACAGGCTCAGCCTCTAGAGATTTGTCTCCTGAGAGGTTTGACTCCCTCTGGCAGGTCTCTGGCTCTTTGTCTGTCTTCTCTCCCTGTGAATTTCCTTTTGAAGAATCCTTTTTTGTTTTTCCGATTCCTGCAAAAGAGCTTTTGACCTCCTTCACATTGCCTGAAAGCTCCTGATTCAGCTCATTGAGCGGCTCCACAGCCTCTCTCAGCGGCCGCTGCGCTTCCTCCAGAGGCTCCACAATGCATTCTTTGATATCCTTTGTGGCAGCCTCTGAATACTTCCGAAACTGTGCCAGGGCTTCCCCAAGCTTCCTGGCATACACAGGGAGCTTATCCGGACCTACCACAAACAGAGCTACTACAAAAACCACTATCAGCTCTGTAATCCCAATTCTCATTCAGCCCCTCCTTTCCTTATGCAGACTCTGCTTTTAAAGCCTACTATTTACTTTAGCATATTTATACAAAAAAATCTACATTTCCAGGAATTTCTCACGTACATTATTAAGTACAATTTATACTTTTTTGATTTTTTCCATCGAAAAAGCATAAAATATCTGCATTTTTTTGTCAAAATTATAACAATCTTTATAATAAGCCTGTTTTTTCTCCTAAAAATGAAAAAGGCTGCCATAAGGCAGCTTTCTTCTTAATTCTGCATTTTTCCCTCTGTATGGCAGGTCCTGCGCCTGCCATACAGGTAAATATGCAAACTTGCTTTCATATTTATTCATTTGAACAGAGAGGTCAATGGAAGACACGCTTCGCGATGCACAGAAATACCACAAAATACGGCATTTCGCGCCGCTTGTCTCGGGATTTTCGTACCAGAGGAATGAAAACACCTCGCGGAATAGTCCCCGTGAACAGTAACAGCCTAAGCGCCCTGCCTTCTATTGTAAATAAACATACACAAAGACGCCAGAATAATGAGCGTATAGCCTGCAAAGCTGAAAACGTCCGGAATTTCTCCAAACAGCACAAAGCCCAGCATGGTCGCAAAAATAATCTGCGAATAATCAAAAATGGAAATCTTTCGCGCGGGCGCATAGGTATAGGCGGCAGTAATGGTAAACTGTCCTCCTGCCGCGCACAATCCGGCAAGGAGAAGGATTCCCAGCTGTCTCAAGGTCATGGGTTCATGCTCCAGGATAATCCAGGGAAGGACCACAATGCTTGAAAACACAGAAAAATAAAAAACTATCAGAGGTCCCTTCACGCCGCGGGTTCCGAGAATGCGCACCATGGTATAGGCAATGCCGGCTCCCATTCCTCCGCACACGCCGATGAGGGCTGGAAAAAGCGCTGTGTTCTGAAATCCAGGCTTTACTATAAATATGCAGCCAATAAAGGCAAGAGCCACGCATCCGGCCTGTACGGGAGTGATTCTCTCCTTTAGCAGTAAAAAGGAGAATATAATGGCAAAAAACGGCGAGAGCTTGTTCAAAATAGAAGCGTCAGCAACAAGCAGATGGTCAATGGCATAAAAATTGCAGAGTATTCCCATTGTACCGAAAATGCAGCGCATGGCCAGAGGGACAAGGTTCTGCTTCTCTACTCTGAGGCACAGATGCTTTCTGTAAATTACAATTCCAGCAAAAACAGCCGCCACAATATTTCTGAAAAAGCTTTTCTGAACAGAAGGCAAATCTCCTGCCAGACGCACGCACACATTCATGCATGCAAAACAGAATGCAGATGCAATGATCATGAGCATTCCTTTCATATAATTTTCTTCTTTCATTTATTTGTACCCTTCTTTCCTTCCGATAAGTCAAACCAATTATAAGAAAACTTTCCGGGAAATGCAAGCAGGAGATGTGGAAAGAAAATTTTTTAGCACTTGCTCCTTTTCTTTGTTTAGGCTATAATACCCTTTGTGTTCAGCGTCAAGCGGAAATTCGCAATACCTACAGGATACGATGTCCGCTTCACTGCTTGCTCATAACCGCATACCTTGTCGCACAGCGTCCGCTCCAAAGAAGCATGTATTACGGGGATGCCCATGGGTATAGCTGCTGTCGCAGCTTCTTGGAAGGGGTCCTCGCCCCTTCCAAGACAAGCAAGTCCCTCACCCACCGCTTATTTCTCTGCAAAATTGAATCAGGGGGCTTCCTTGATGCGTTAAAAAATTTAATCATTTAAAATATTGAGGTATTTCGATGAATAAAAAAGAAATTTCAGAAATCAAAAAACAATTCACACCCACAAACTGTGCAATCACGCGCATCAGCGGCTGCTATGTGGATGCAGAAAAAAATAAGAAAACCGAATTTTCCAGAACCTTTCTGAATCTCTCCGAAGAGGAAATGTTCAAATATTTTGAGATTTTCAAAAAAACCCTGTCCGGCACTCTGGGAAAGAACCTGATGAGCATGGACTTCCCTCTGGAACAGGAATATGAGGGCGGCACCCAGTACTTTCTCCTAAAGCTCAGGGACAGCGGTCTCAAGGATGAAGCTCTGGTAAATACCTTTTTTGACAAAATCATTGAAAATTATTCCTATCCAGAGAACTATTACATCATCCTGATTCACGGCGCTTATGATATTCCGGGCAAGACAAAGGACAATCTGGATATGGATGACGCCTCTGACGAGGTTTTTCAGTTCCTCCTGTGCAGCATCTGCCCGGTAAAGCTCTCAAAAGCAGGCCTCTTCTACAATACAGATACCAACAATATTGAAGAGCGCATCCGCGACTGGATTGTGGAAATGCCTGACCTGGGCTTTCTCTTTCCCGTATTCCAGGACAGAAGCACAGACATTCACAGCATCCTGTATTATTCCAAGAATGCCAATGAGCTTCATTATGACCTCATTGAGGAGCTTTTGGGATGCACCCCTCCCATGACAGCCACTAACCAGAAGGAAACCTTTAACTCCCTGATTGAGGATACCCTTGGAAACAGCTGTGATCTGGATACCGTGCGCACCATACACGAGAAGCTGAGCGAGCTTGTGGAGGAACAAAAGGAAAGTCCAGAACCTGTAGTTCTGCAAAAGGAGGAAGTAAAGCGTCTTCTGGAAACCAGCGGCGTGGACAGCTCCAGTCTGGAAAACTTTGACGAAAAATTTGAGGTTGCCTCAGGAGGAGAATCCGCTCCTCTCATGGTGTCCAATCTAATTAATACAAAGCGCTTTGAGATCAAGACCGTTGATATCCAGATTCACGTAAGTCCTGACAAGACCGACCTTATCGAGACGCGCACGATTGAGGGAAGAAAATATCTGATGATTCCTATGGATGAGAGCATCGAGGTCAACGGAATTCATGTCAAGTCCCTGGCGAACGCTCCAAGCTCTGATTCAGAGGAAATGGATAAAAACCAAAAAGAGGAGGAGGAAGGCTTATGACAGACAATAGAGCGATTGTATGCTTTGATATAGATGAAACTCTGATCACAAAAGCCCCCCATGTCTTTCCAGAGAGCGCAAAAGACGCCATCCGAAGACTTCAGGCAAACGGACACATGGCCTTTATCAACACTGGCCGAACCTATTTTAGCACTCCTGCTCTGATAAAGGATTTTGGCTTTGACGGATATATCTGCGGCTGCGGAAGCTATATCTATCTCAAGGACAGGAAGCTTTTTGGGTCTGCTATTCCTCATAAGCTCTGCACAGAGATTGTTCAGCTTTTGAGAGACTGCCGCATTCCCGCTTTTTTTGAGGGAGATAAGGCGATTCTCTTTGATGACCGTTCTCCAGCCCAGCTCCCGGTGCTTAGCTCCATCAGAGCCTCCCTAAACGGAAGGACCCTCTCCTCTCTCTCAGAGGAGGAACAGCATACCTACACCTATGATAAGTTTCTGGTTATGATAACAGCGGATTCTCTGTACGAAAAATTCCGCGAAGCATCTGACCGCTTCTTTACCTACATAGACCGCGGCACAGAGAACGACTGCCGCGTGGGAGAGGTCATCCAAAAGCCATACTCCAAAGCAACTGGTATCCAGTATCTCATGGATTATTTTGACATTCCTCTTGAGAACTGCTATGCAGTCGGCGACAGCACCAATGATCTTGCCATGCTGCAGTTTGTTCCCCATTCCATTGCCATGGGAAACAGCGTCCCTGACATCCTGCCCTTCTGTGAATACCATACCACTGATATTCTGAACAATGGAATTGCAAATGCTCTCCGCCATTATAAATTAATCTAATATGGATGATATCCTCATCTGCCGCGACCTGCCCGTTGCCCGGAAAGCATCTGCTCATGTCCTAAAGGACTAGCTTCGTGTCGCAAGCATGGCAGCCACTTTCCGGGCTTATCGCATAAAAAGAAGCGCCCCTTGGGGGCGCTTCTTGCATTTCATCTATTATACCAGCTTAACAGGATTCAGCTTCACGCCAGGTCCCATAGTAGTAGCGATTGTAACGCTTCTTAAATACTGACCCTTTAATGCGCTCGGTCTTGCCTTGTTAATGGCCTCTATAAGCGTCTGGAAGTTGTCGCTTAACTGCTCATCTGTAAAGGAAGCTTTTCCGATCGGAACATGGATAATATTGGTTTTATCAAGACGATATTCAATCTTACCAGCTTTGATATCATGAACAGCCTTGGTTACGTCCATGGTAACAGTACCTGCCTTTGGGTTTGGCATCAAGCCCTTTGGTCCAAGGATACGTCCCAGACGACCTACGATACCCATCATATCAGGTGTTGCAACAACAACATCAAAGTCCAGCCATCCCTCATGCTGAATCTTCGGAACCAGCTCCTGGCCTCCTACAAACTCTGCGCCTGCTGCCTGTGCTTCTGCAGCCTTGGCATCCTTTGCAAATACCAGAACACGAACCTGCTTTCCAGTACCGTGAGGCAGAACAACTGCGCCACGAACCTGCTGGTCAGCATGACGTCCGTCACAGCCTGTACGGATGTGTACTTCAATTGTCTCATCAAATTTTGCAACAGCGGTCTTCTTAACCAGGCTGATTGCGTCAGCTACATCATATAATGTAGAACGGTCAACTGCTTTTGCAGCTTCAAGGTATTTTTTTCCTCGTTTCATTTCTATAACCTCCTGTGGTAGTAGCGGGAATGTCCCTCCCACTGTTCTCAATATTGTTAAAAGCCTCGTGTAAAATCTCTGTGGCTTAGTCCTCTACAGTGATGCCCATACTTCTTGCAGTACCAGCAATCATGCTCATAGCAGCTTCAACGGATGCCGCATTCAGGTCTTTCATCTTCAGCTCTGCGATTTCCTTAACCTGAGCCTTGGTTACCTTGGCAACCTTAGTCTTATTCGGAACGCCGGAACCGGATTTGATGTTTGCAGCTTTTTTCAGAAGAACTGCTGCAGGCGGAGTTTTGGTTATGAAGCTGAAACTTCTGTCTGCATAAACAGTGATTACAACCGGAATAATCATACCTTCCTGGTCTGCTGTTCTTGCATTAAATTCTTTTGTAAACTGAACAATGTTCACACCATGCTGTCCAAGTGCAGGACCAACAGGTGGTGCTGGGGTTGCTTTGCCAGCTGGAATCTGTAATTTAATATATCCTGTTACTTTCTTTGCCATTTTTCGGCACCTCCTATGTGGTATTGGCGGGGGTATTTCCCTCCCACTTTGTGTTACCTGTTACATTTCCACTTTTTTGACTTCTTTGAAACTGATTTCCACCGGTGTTTCACGGCCAAACAATTCTACATTGATTGTGAGAATCCTTCTTGGCATACTGATACTCTGTACCTGAGCGGTCGTTCCCTTCCATGCTCCTCCGGTTACGATTACCCAGTCTCCTTGTTCGAAGTCCACATGGATTTCTTCTTCCTGAATACCAAGAGGAAGCATCTCCTCCTCGGTAAGAGGTACAGGCTTGGATCCGGGTCCGACAAATCCGGTTACGCCTCTGGTATTTCTCACGACATACCAGGTATCATCATTCATAACCATATTCAGCAGCACATAACCTGGAAACAGTTTCTTAGAAACCTTCTTCTCGACACCGTTCTTCAGCTCCATGACGTCCTGCATGGGAACTCTGACCTCCAGAATCTGGTCCTCCAGGTGACGATTCTCGATAGTTTTCTCAATATTGGCTTTTACCTTGTTCTCATACCCAGAGTAGGTATGAACAACGTACCATCTTGCTTCTGACATACAATCACCTTTTCCTTATTTCAAAATAAGATTCAGTCCGCCCAGAACAGCACTGTCAAAAGCACTGACTATGATTGTCAGTATGGCGGTAATCGCCACAACTGCAACCGTCTGCTTCATAAGTGTATCCTTATCGGTCCACACAATCTTTTTGAATTCTGATTGAAGTCCCTGAAACCAATTTCTCTTCTGGCCCTTGCCGGCCTTTTCCTTTTCTCGCATAGCCCAACCTCACAATTTGCTGTGATTACTTAGTTTCCTGCCTTCTGTCTGCTTTTATTTTGTCTCTTTGTGCATTGTGTGTGTACGGCAGAACTTGCAATACTTCTTGGTTTCCAGTCTTTCAGGGTGATTCTTCTTTTCTTTGGTCATATTGTAGTTACGCTGCTTGCACTCGGTACATGCTAAAGTAATTTTGACGCGCACAACTTCCACCTCCAGTGATTTTCATTTGCACGGCCTCTCTTCTATATTTAAAAAGCTCTGCTTATCAGACTTTTCGGGCATAAAAAAAAGACCTAACTTCCATGTCGCTCGTTCAGTTTATCATAATAACACTCTTCAGTCAAGCACTTTTCCTGGAAAAACCGCGGTTTTTATCACCAGAATTTTATTTATCCCTTGTTTTCTTGTGCAGATTCGTGTAAGATAGTACCGATACATGTAATGCTGTTTACATCCAATATCTGCCAGAAGTTCTTCTGATGGATTCAGGACCTCCAAGAGACGTGCAGGTTTTTTCTCCCATACACCTTCTCCATTGATAGGCCAATGTATTGGTTTCAGAAAACAGCAATAAACGAACCTGTCTGCCTGGGCAGACAGCACCAGAAATGAAAGTCCGTTCTCCATGCCCATCGTATTTTTCAAGAGAACAGCCTCTCGCTGTGAATATGCGCCTGTCATGGTCTGCGTCCAGGACTTTCATAATCATTATGGAAACAGGAGAATCGCTATGTATTTTAAAAAGTTTCGTATGGATATTTCAAAGTACTGGAAATATTCCATGTACTCTGCAAAGGCCATTCTGAAATCAGAAATCGCCAATTCTTACCTGAACTGGCTATGGTGGATTCTAGATCCTCTGTGCTTTATGCTTATTTATGCATTCATGTTTGGCGTGGTATTCAAAGCCAGAGAAAAGTATTTTTCGGCCTTTATTTTCATTGGTATCACAATGTGGGATTTTTTTAGCAAAAACATTGTGCAAAGTGTAAAAATTGTCAAGACAAACAAATCGATTGTGTCAAAGGTATATTTTCCCAAATATATGCTGTTGATTATTCGATTTATGGTGAATGGATTTAAAATGCTGATTTCGTGTGGAATCATCGTCCTTATGCTAATTGCTTTTCGAGTACCGGTTAAGCCTACCGTTGTTTTTGTTATTCCTGTGTTGATCACACTTGTATTAGTTACTTTTGGGTTTTGCTGCTATCTCCTCCATTATGGTGTATTTGTAGAAGATCTCTCCAATGTCATGCACATTGTTCTGCGTCTTCTCATGTACCTTACCGGCGTCTTTTATAACCCGGCCAAACGTATTCCGGCACCCTATGGAGAGCTGCTGTGTTCTGTCAATCCTATGGCATTTCTCGTGCAATCTATGAGAGGCTGCCTGCTGTATGGACAGATCCCAGACTTAAAGCTTTTGGTACTCTGGTGTGGGATTGGACTTTTTATTTCTGTTTTTGGAATTCGTAAAATTTATAAAAATGAAAACAGCTATGTAAAATTAATTTAGGCGCTTAACAATGAAATTTTGTACAAAATGACAAAATTTTGGTTCTGGCTTGTCCAGGTTAGGGAACTGTACGGAATTCCTCAGTTATTTGGTTATGAGCAAGTAGCGAAGCAGACATCGTACCCTATGGGTATTGCGAATATCCGCTTGGCTTGCCGAGCAGTTCATTGAAAGAAATTAAAGGTGACATAATAATATGGAAGAAAAACATGCTATTGAAGTAGAAAATCTTGTAATCAGCTATAAAAACCTGCAAAACACCTCCATTAAAAAGAATTTTTTGTCCTTTCATCACAAGAAAGCCGAAAATTTTATCGCTGTTAAAGGCATCTCTTTTTATGTAAGAGAAGGAGAAATTCTTGGAATTATCGGTAAAAACGGCAGTGGTAAGTCAACAACCCTCCGATCTCTGGCAGGTATCTTTTCTCCTGATTCCGGTAAGATTGACCTGAAGGGACACAGTATTTCTCTGCTTTCCATAGGCGTAGGCTTTCAAAAGGAAATGACCGGCCGAGAAAATATTCTTCTTTCTGGTATGCTTTTGGGCTTCACTGAACAGCAGGTAAAGGAAAAGGAGCAGGAAATTATTAATTTCGCAGAGCTGGGAAAATTTATTGACATGCCTGTGCGTACTTATTCCAGCGGTATGTTTTCCAAGCTCGCCTTTTCCATCACAGCGATTCTGGAAACAGACATCATACTCATTGACGAGGTTCTAAGCGTCGGAGACCAGCGCTTTAAAAAGAAAAGCTACAGAAAAATGAAAAATCTCATTTCCAATAAGGACCGCACCGTTGTTATCGTATCCCATAACATAAGCACCCTGCAGGAGCTGTGCGACACTGTGATGTGGATGCATGACGGCGAAATCAAAAAAATCGGAGATCCAGAAGAGGTTCTAAGCGAATACACAGCCTTTATGGAAGCATAAAAAGCCACAAAAAACTCGCCTGCTGCAGTACACAGGCGAGTTTTTTGTGTTTTCTTTATAAAAGATTTTATCTCTTCTTCCCAGTCTCTTTTTCCTCTGAAGGATGATTGCGCAGGGCATTTACCTGATTGTCATCCACACCCTCAGACACCTCCTTCTGAAAGAAAATCTTCACTGTCATGAACAAGAGCTTAAAGTCCAGAAGCATCGAATAGTTTTCAATATAAAACAAATCCAGCTTGAGCTTGTCATAAGGCGTGGTATTGTATTTTCCATATACCTGCGCGTACCCGGTAAGCCCCGCTTTCACCTTCAGGCGATAATAAAACTCTGGAATTTCCTTCTCATATTCCTTCATAATCGCCTCTCTCTCAGGGCGCGGCCCTACCAGGGACATATCTCCAAGAAATACATTAAACAGCTGCGGAAGCTCGTCAAAATGGAGATTTCTCAACACACGACCCACTGGCGTAATCCTGGGATCATGCTTGGACGCAAGCCGCGCCCCATGCTCCTCTGAGTTCACACACATGCTGCGGAATTTAAAAATTTTGAAGGATCTCCCATCTATTGTCAGCCTGTCCTGCCTGTAGAACACAGGTCCTCTGTCATAAAACTTTACCGCGATTCCACAGATAATCATAAGCGGAGAGGACAAAACAATTCCCACACCAGACACCACAATGTCCATCAGCCGCTTCATAAAGCGCTGCTCCACAGAAAGTCCCAAATTTCTTGACAAAAGAAGGGGCGTATCAAACAGATGGATTCTGTCTGTTCCTGTAAGAATCAAATCCGAAATTTTAGGAGTCACATAGCATCGGATCGAATGGGCAAAGCAATATTTCAGATACTTATTTCTGATTTCCGCCGGCAAATCCCAGATAATTACTCCCTCATAATCTTCCATCATCTCACAGATAGCTTCCTGTCCCAGGTCAATGTGAACCTTCTCACTGATATCATATTTATCTCTTCGAGAATTCATCTTCTGTATCAGCTCATCCGGGCTCCTGGAGCCATAAATTACAAGCATTCTGCGCGGTCTGTACAGCTTGGAATAAAAATATTGCGAACCAAACGTCCAGATTACAATAATCACAAAATCAACCAGCGTCATCTCCAAAAGCGGAATAGGATTCAGATACCATCGGTTAATCATGGTAATCTGCAGATATGCAATCACATTGGTGCAGATGGTAGCCAGCGCCAGAGAGTAGATGGTATCTGTCCGCTTGAGATAGCCGACCTTCAGACCTCCATATACCTTGGAAAACAGTACGTCAATCAAAGCATACAGCACAACAAAAGCCCAGTTTCCTTTATTCCAGAACGGTTCAAAGATCTGCCCCCTGTAATAATCATACCATACATACGCAAAAACCCCTGCCTGAGCCACAATCACCAGACTGTCCAGACAGAACACAATAAAGCGTTTATAATCTTCCCTTTTACTTACTCTGTTCAACTCGGATTCCTCGATTTCTCTTGTGTTTCCATTCTTTTACAATAGTATTACAAACCATAGTAAAAAGCAAGCAGTTTGTTTACGGCAACACGCTTCGCGGAATAATCGCGTTACTGCTCACTACCAAATCGATCCCTCAACGCCTCCACTGTCATTTTCCAGATGCTCCACAATGTACTGATAAATATCCTGATAAGTAGAAGCCGTATAATGCAGGCCATCTGTAGTAGAATAACCATTTTCCACAAGATATCCATACACATCCAGATAAGTGACGTCAAGCAGTCCCTCCTGAAGAGACATATTAAAATCTGCGATGTCCTGTCCGCTCACATACCTTGTTTCCTTGCTCACCGGACCTACCGCAGCATAATAAGTATCTGCTCCAAGGGCGTCCCACTCGTCTGCCTTGTCATTCACGTAGGAAATATAGCTCTGAATATTCCCAGGGTCATTCACGCCCATAAGGAAAATCACCGCCGTATCCTCCCCTACATACTGTTCTATCTGGGGAACACCTGTAGAAACCATCCAGTCATAGCCCATGGCTATCTTGCAGGACCAGATGGTCGTCACATCTGTGCTTTCCTGCACAGCATCGCACATACCCACAGTTCTGGAATCCCCGATAAAAATAAGCTGATTATAAAAGGAAGGCTCCTCATAATTCTCAGGTCTTGCAATCATGGCGTCTTGCACTGGCTCTTCCTTCTCTTCCGGCTCTAAAACCACCGGCTCTGAGGAAACTTCCGGCTCCTCCCTCTTCATAGGTCCAATAAAGCTGCCTGAGCTTTTCTCCTCTCCTTGGCAGGAAAGCGCCAGACACACGGTAAGCGCTATCGCTATCCCTGCCAGCAAGCTTTGAACACGCATGGCTCCACTCCTTTCCAAGCAGACCTCTCTGCTTACTCTTTTCTCAGCAGCTTTGCATAAATCTCTTTTCGGAATCCATTCGGCAGCAGGCACACAGCAAACTGTCCCCCAGCGGAAATAAGAAAATCATTCCATCTGGAAAATCCCCGACGATACAGGCTATATCGAAAAACAATCGCACGTCTGGCATAGTCCATTCCTCCGCGCCTTTGATACAGCTCCTCTCCTGCTCTCATATACAAAACCGGCTCCTGCACATTGTAGCCCTTTTCTCCTCTGGACAGCATCCTTGTCCAGAGGTCATAATCCTCAAAATACGTACAGCTCCGATATCCTCCTGCTCTTTGCACAGCACTTTTCCTGTACATAACTGCCGGATGATTAAAGGGATTTCTTCTTCTGGCAAAGCTTTGAATCTCTTCTGGTCTCTCTGGCATTACCCTTCTGGCCTTCAGATGATTCCGGGAACCCTCAAATTCCCAGACAGTTCCTCCCACAATCGCAATCTCTGGATTTTCAAAAACAGGAAGCTGCATTTCACAGCGCCGTTTTCGGCTGATATCATCACTGTCCATTCTGGCAACCAGTTCATATCGGCAGCGGCGAAGCCCCACATTCAGCGCTCTTCCAAGTCCCCGTCTCTCCTTCAGACGGATAATCTGAAATAACTGGGGATTTGTACTCTGCGCATCATCCAGTACCTCCTCCAGCTTTGGAGTAAGCATCCCATCGCACACAATCACAAAATCCGAGGGAGGAATCGTCTGATGAAGCATACTCAATATACTCTCCTCCAGGTATTTCGGTTTTTCTTTATAGTAAACAGACATTAACACAGAGTACTTTTCTTCCATAAAATCACCTATTGCTTCTGTATAATTTTTTATCCTACAGGTTCAGTCCTTTTTTCTTTTTCATGCGCCTTTGCACTCCAAGCGCAGCCTGAGCGGCCGGATACAGGACATAGCCGCTCGCTCTCAGAAGCCTTACCGCCTTATTCTCCACGCTTTCATATATCTTCGGATACTCCCTCTTGAGCCTTTTATCATACCGCGCCATATATTTCCAGACCTTAGTACAAAACGGAAAGCTGAGAAGAATTTTAAAATAGCTGGCATAAGCAAGCCCAAGCGCTCTCTCTATATACTGCTGATTTGCCTCCGGACAGCCATTCCCTGTACATTCCCTGTAAAACTGCAGAAGCCTTTGAAATACCCTGTGGTACTGCTTCCTGTTCTTCTGCATATTCTCCAGACTCATACTTTGTCCCTGCATTCCGATGCGGTACATGTATACAATATCAGGAATAAACGTCACTGTGCGCACATGCGAAATCGGAAGAATCACATATTCCAGATCCACATAATAGCAATGCTCATCAATCCAAAGTCCCGCGTCTCTGAGAACCTGCGTCTTAAAAGTCATAGAATGCATCTTGATAAAGGTTTTGTCCGCAATCTCTGAGAAATCATATTCTCGCTCATATTCTACTCCCTGAAAGGGCAGTCTCTCTGGCTTCTTCTCCATAGTAAGATGATGCACCCAGCAATAATTGCTCGCCACTATGTCGCTGTCGCTCTCCTCAAGCACCTTCAAAAGATAAAGAAACGCTCGCTTATCCACCCAGTCATCTCCATCAACCACTTTAAAATATTTTCCCGCTGCCTCGCGAAGTCCCGTATTGATGGCAGAGCCATGCCCTCCATTCTCCTTATCAATCACCCGAAAAATCGCAGGGTATTCCCTCTCATAGGCCCTGGCAAGCTCTGGGGAGCTATCCGAAGAGCCATCGTTGACCACAAGAACCTCAAGCCTGTCCTCTGCCTCCCTGATGGCAAAGGAGTCCAGACACATCTCGATATATTTTTCTATATTATAGGTGGGAACCACTACTGTCAAAAGCTTTTCCATCCAAGAGCCTCCCTGTTCTTCTTTTCTGAAAGCATACTGCAGAAATTCCAAAATGAACTGCGCACACCCTGTCCTGTTCTAAGATATTTTTCAGATTCCAAGTTCGACAATCCTCCTGCAAGCAAGCCCGCATCAGATTTCCGACCTTTTAACCCTGGTATCATGATATTCGATAATGGAAAAAAAATCAAGGCTCTATCGCATTTGTTCGCAGCATAGACTTCTATCTGTAAGCAGCCCTGTCAAAAAAATATAACATTGCATTGTTTTACAGTATGCACCTGGAATAAAATACAGACATAGAAAAAACAGCGCTGGATTTTCTTAGAAAATAAAAAATCTAAGGAGAACCTATGAGTAACAGACAAGAACAAATCGAACAAAGAACCGCCCATTCCAAGGTCTTTCACAATGCCGACCATTCCTTTACCAGACAGATTTATCTGGACGCCGTCCATTATCAGGACGAGGAGGGTTCCTGGAAGGATATAATTAACAGAAGAATTCCTAAAAGAAGAAGGCTTTCAGGTACAAAACCTGGAAACCTTCTTCTGTTTTTTGTCATGAAGAATCCCCGTCTGTTTTAGGTGGGGATTGGCGGGGTTATTTATCTCCATAGCGGCCTCTGCAGTGTGCAATGTAGAGCCGCCCGTCCTCCATATGGTATACGAGGCGGTCTTTGTCATTAATGCGGCGGCTGTATTCGCCCTGCAGGTCGCCGGTTAGGGGTTTGGGGATGCGTTTTAGCGTTTTCTTATCCTGCGTCTGCCAGTAGAGGTAATCCTCCCAGGCATCGTCCGATCATATTTTCTCACTCATCGTCCACCTCGATCAGCTCATGGGGGTGCCTTTCCCTGCTCTTAATTCCTGTACGGATTTCTTCACATAAGCCATGTTGGCTTCGGCGAAAAACGGATCGGGAGCCTGCGTGATTTCAAACGGGATACGATTCTCGCGTAAAACTGCTTTCACAAATAAATTGATCGCGGTAGAGGTATTCAGGCCCACGTTGGAACAGAAAGTGTCAAAGCTGGCTTTGTCTTTTTCGTCTACTCTTGCGGTTAAGGTTGCCAGTGCCATAATTACATCCCCTTTCGTGTTCTTGTTGTAATAATTATAGCACTATTGTATGCGTAAAGCAAACGTATGTATTACATAGAGAAGCTGAAGAGCCGTTTTCTGGTTTCTCATACTCTAAGAGAAGAAGCACTTCTGGAATTCCTGAATCTGAAAAAAGAAGATCTATTCTACTCTTGTTGCTAATACCGCAATTCCTTCTTTTCCAGGAAGGTGCAGCATAACCTTTCCAGAACCAGCTTCTTCCGCAGTCTTTCTCGTCATTTCCCACACATCGATCACTTCAACCTTATAGCTGTGCTCCTTTGGGAGTCGGATGGCGGCTATGGCCGGACACTGGCTGCCGAAATACTTTATATAAATATTATTTTTATAATGTCCAGTGTAGGCGGCGTTCTTCCATTTCAGGTTTTCTGCTTCCTCTACTGTCAGAGAACCAAACACCTTAAAAAATCCTCCCTCCCCATCAGGATCCGCTTTCTCTGTTATGTTAAAAAATTCATCATACAGCGGTTCTCCCCAGGACTCCAACGGTCCTTCCAGGGAATACATGATATTCTTTAAAAAAGCAATCCTCTCTGAACTCTCTCCATGCAATCTGCCGCCCTTTGCCCACCAGAGGACTTCATCTTCAGAATAATATGTTTCCCCATGAGTAGCAAAGGCGCCCTGAACGCATGCCTTCCAGAAACGATTCACCATCTCAAAGGCTGAAATACTTCCCCATTCATGCTCAATGTTTCCTTCATAACAGCACTCATCGAAAATCACTGGTTTCTTGTACTGCTTCCACCAATCCTCAGCTTTATGCATGGCATTTGTCTGAAGGCTGCAGTGTGTAATAGCTGGTCTTGAGAAATCATAGATCTTTACTCCGTTGTGATTGCTCAGCAGATGATGATAAGGATCATTCGCTGTGATCATCTCTTCAATCTCATACCAGTCTTCCATCTTGTGATTAAAGAGGAAGTCATATTCATTTGCCATGCTCCACCAGATGTACGGATATGCCGCCAGTCTGCGGAGAGCATACGTGATATAAACCGCAATTTCTTCCATAGATAAAAGCGCAAAGCCCCATCTGTCATAGGAATGAAGCAGAATCAGGTCAGACTGAATTCCCATCTCGCCCAGCTTTACAATATTTTTTTCCAGATGCGCCCAATAAGCATAGCAGGGAGAATTCACATCCCATTTTCCATTCTCATCCTTTTCAAATGGATAATATTCCGGATCATTATGGTTAAAATCATAACTTTTGGGGAAAATACAGTGGCGAACCTTGTTAAACGGAGCTTTTGCCAGGGTCTCCATTGTCTCCTGAATTATCTCTTCGTTCTGGTGAACAAGGGCATAGACCGTTGTTCCAAAGGGAAGATATTTCGTTCCGTCCTGGTATCGGAAATGATTTCCTTCCACACATACCATTCCATGGCTTTTCTCAGAAGCCGTGCATGTCTCGCTTCCCTCTGCACTTACAGCGCCTGTAATTTTCCATGTATAATTTCCTGTCTTCTGAGGCAGGAAACGAACCTTATAGGCGCCGTTTCCATCATAAAATCCCTTCACATCCCAGGATTCCCCCTCGCAGCTAAACTGCGCACTTACATCTGCAAGAGCTTCTGAGCCTTCTGGTCTGGAGCCATTTAATTTCAGTTCAAACATCTCATACTGCTTCATATTTTCCTCCTTGTCTTACCCGATATTTTCCTGGCAAAGCAGACATTCACATTTCGCTGCATTCAAGCGGAAATTCGCAATACCCATAGGACACGATGTCCGCTTCGCTACTTGCTTGATACATTCAAATATTTCCGCCTGTGCGGCTGTTTGGATTAGCAACCCTACAGATGGAAATATTTTTCATTTCTATATCATTTATTTTAATCAGTAAGGCAGTTATTCTCCATGTAGGTTCTTTCGGAAAATCCGACATTTTTTATAATATTTTAGCCAGAAAGCCTATTATCTTTAGGTGCTTAACGCTTAACAATGAATTTTTCTATCCGCCTATGATAACCTCGCCTTCTGCGTGTTCATCATCCATAATCAGCTCTCCTACCTCCGGAACCTGAATCCGGCCGGAGAGAGGATTTTTGATGCTGTCAACCTTTGTAGTAATGACCGCTTGTACTTCGGATTTTTCAAATGCAAGATCAGTATCCATCATCTCGCAGTCAATCAATTTCAGGTTTTTACAGTAGCACAGAGGTTGTGTTCCGATAAGCTTACAATTAATCAGTGTCAGCCCGTCTGAATACCATGCCAGGTATTCACCCTTTATCACGCTGTTTCTGACTGTTATATTCTCCCCATGCCAGAAGGCATCCTTTGTGTCAAACACGCAGTTCTCAAGGTCTGCATTTTTGATGTACTGAAATGAATATTTACCTTTAAAATGTACGTTCCTGAAGGTCAGGTTTTCTGAGCGCATCATAAAGTATTCGCTCACTGCAGTACTGTCCTCCATATGGATTTTCCGCACTGACCAGCCAAATTCCGGGGAGAGGATATCGCAGTTTTGAATCACAACATCACTGCACTCCCTGAGAGCCTTAATTCCATGCAGCCTTGTATCTGTAATCTTCACATGATCCGAATACCACAGAGCAGCTCTGCAAAGCTCTGTCATTTCCGAATTCCTAATGCTAAGTCCATGATCATGCCAGAAGGGATAGCGCAGATTAAAAAAACAATGCTCTGCCTCAATGTTCCTTCCCTCCTTAAAAGCACTCTCACCGTCTGCCGGTCCGTCAAAAGAGCAATTCCGTACCAGTATACCATCGCTTCCATATAATGCGCGTTCCATATCAAATGTCTGATTTTCGATAAGCCTCATTGTCCCATTTCCTCCTCCTTGCATAATTTCCGGTTTAATTATAACGCAGCCAGAGCACAATAGCAAATGCTTATATTTTATTCATATATATAGCTTAAATCTATGTTTTTGTGAACGCACGGCTATTTTGTGAAGCCTTTCGTACCTTCAACACAGATACAGAATTTTCCGCCAGCAGGCCTAACCGGTCTCTGACCTGTCCAGCTCTCTCAATAATAAGACGCTGCATATCAGCGAAAAATCGCCTGAAAATGCAGCGTCTCATATCATCTTGTCCTGTCAGTGCTTTAATATCAGCTCTCTCGCATAGTCAATGCTTCCCTGAGACATGCTCAGCTCATCCAGACCCATGTTCAAAAGCAGCGGAATGGCTCTGGCGTCTCCTGCCATCTCACCGCACATGCCTATCTTAATTCCTTCCTTATGTCCTGCCTCAATAATGTGTTCAATCGCCCTCATAACCGCCGGGTGGAAATAGTCGTATTTATCTGCGATTTTCTTATTTCCTCTGTCCACAGCCAGAAGATACTGAGTCAGATCATTTGTTCCAATGCTGAAGAAGTCTGCCTCCTTTGCAAATTCCTGTGCCAAAAGTACGCTCGCAGGAGTCTCCATCATCATTCCGATTTCAATCGTTTCGTCAAACTCCCTGTTCTCCTTGCGAAGCTCCTTTTTGCATTCCTCCACAAGAAGCTTTGCCTCACGAAGCTCCTCAAGGGAAATCAGCATCGGAAACATGATTCTCACATGTCCAAAAGCGCTTGCCCTCAAAATGGCTCTAAGCTGTTCCCGGAACATATCCTTCATGTCCAGAGAAATACGGATAGCCCGCCATCCCAGGAAGGGGTTTTCTTCCTTATCAAACTCATAATAAGACAGAGATTTATCCCCTCCAATATCCAGGGTACGCACTGTCAATTCCTTTGGGCAGAGAACAGCCGCCTCCTTGTATACCTCAAACTGCTCCTCCTCTGTCGGGAAATGCGTGTTCTCCATATACAGAAATTCTGTCCGAAAAAGTCCCACTCCATCCACATTCAGAGGCAGCGCGTACCTGATATCCTCTACATTTCCCACGTTTACACACAGAGAAATTCTCTTTCCAGAGCTTGTAACAGGAGCATATTTTCTCAGCTCCTCAAGGCGCTTTCTTTCTCTCTGGTAAGCCTCCTTTTTTTTCGCAAATTTTCCAAGAACAGCCTCGTCTGCATCCAATATCACAATTCCCTGACCTGCATCCATGCACACCATGCTTCCGTCCTGAAGCTTTGACAGAATACCGGAAACGCCCACAAGAATCGGAATGTCCATGCTCTTTGCCAGAATTGATACATGGCTGGTAATTCCGCCCTCCTCTGTCAGAATCCCCTTTACAAGCTGAGGATTAATTTTCACTGTGTCAGAGGGATATAAGTCCTTTGCAGCCACAATGACCTCTCTGTCAATTTCACCCAGATCCTGAAGAGTAATTCCCTTTAAAGCAGCCATGAGGCGCTTGCCAATGTCCTTGATATCTGCGCTTCTCTCTTTCATATATACATCGTCCATACTGAAAAAAATAGCTGCAAATTCCTCAATCGTCTCATGAACCGCCTGCTGGGCGTTTTTATTTTCTGCCTTGATTTTAGATAATACTCCCTCCCGGAGAGTAAAGTCATCTACAATTTCCATGTGAGCAGCAAAAATAGCATTTTTCTCTGCAAGAGCCTGAAGCTCCTCAAGTACTCTCTTTTTGGCCTGTTCAAATTTCTCAGCTTCGCCCTCGGTTTGCTCCGGTGTGACAGGTCTTGTATCAGGAGTAAGATTTGGCTCCCTGTACACAAAGACCGGCGCTGCCGCGATTCCTCTTGAGGCGGTTTTTTCCACCTGTATCCGTTCCATAAGCCTATTCTCCTAATCCGCTTTCAATCAGAGCTGCCAACTTTTCCAGATCCTGCTCTTCATCTGTTCCCTCGCAGCGCAGTTCAATCTCTGTTCCCTTTTTGATTGCTGCTGCCATAATATTTAAAATGCTTTTTGCAACAATTGTTCTCTCTCCGACAACGATTGTCACGTCAGAATTACATTTTCCTGCTGCCTGCGCAAGAACAGATGCTGGTCTTGCATGAAGACCGGATGGGTTATTAATCACAATTTTTTTTGATACCATTATCTTTTCCTCCTATACCTCTACACCAAAATGTTCAAACAAAATTTTCTCTGCCTCTGCGTTCCATAAGCCTCTGTTCTTCTTGCATACCTCGTCAAGCTTTTTAAACAGAGGGTCGCTCTCTCCAAGCCTTCCAAAGTCCTCAATTGCCGTAAGCGGCATGTCAAACTGCGTATAGGTCAGCTTCTTTCCTCCCGGAATCTTCGGGAGATTCAAGGTTGCCTCTGCAATGCTGTCGATTCCTCCCACATGCGTTACCATAACAGCCGGCTCAATTCTGCCCTTTGCAGCAAGCTCATTGGCTTCAATCAAATCATCGTTATTTCCACCCGTGGTTCCCACAATATGGGTACTGATATAATGCACATTATACAGATTGATTTCTGCCTTGAACTGATTATCCGTAGGCCCTGCAAAGAAGTTCATGCAGCCGTCAAATGCCAGAAGCTTGTCTGCCATCTCTGCAACCTTTCTGTTTGGTACATAGACAAAGACGTCATCATAGCCCTTTCCGCCTGTAATCGCACGAAGCTCCTGTACAGGGTCTGCCATTTTGGAGGTGTTCACATACAGAAGTTCTACTCCGTTTTCAGCTGCCTTTGCCTCTGGAATCACCTCTCTAGCTCTCTCAATCTTTGCATCGTCAATATCTGTCACAACGATTCTTCTTGGCTTATTTTCAAACTGGATTCCATAGCTTACAGCTCCAAGTCCCATTGGTCCGCAGCCTCCCAGAATGATGATGTCTCCATTCTCTTTTGTTCCTGTTTTGAGGTCATGATTTCTCTTGTTTGTATGATAATTGCCATGATAGCCTCCGATAATGCAGCTCATCGGTTCTCCCAGAGAAGCCTCAAAAAAGCTCTCTCCCTCATATGGCATAAGACATCCCAGCTCCATCACCTCATGGGGGATAATGCAGTAGGTGCAGGCGCCTCCAAAGTATTCATAGGAATATCCAGGAGAAGCCAGACTGCCCTTGTAATTGAGTGCAGGCTGCTGCGCAAACTTCATTCCAGGCTGGAACTGGTCCTTCCATTTGTCTCCCACCTCTACAATCACACCAGAGAATTCATGTCCGATAATGACAGGATTTGTGTCTATATTCTGGGGCGCTCTCTTATGCTTTTTTCCCTGCTCTGCAAGCTTATAGGTGGACATACAAATGCTGTCGCTCATAATCTTTACCAGGATTTCATCCTCTTTAATCGGCGGCAGCTCAAACTCCTCCAACCGCAGGTCTCTGGTTCCATACATTCTCACTGCTTTTGTCTTCATATCTATCCTATCCTTTCTATGATTACTTTGGATTTCAGCTCATCAATCAATTCTCTGGAAGGCGGCTTGGTTCCAATAGTGGTAACAGCTCCTGCTGAGGTAGCCATGCACAGACGAACGGTTTCCTCCTCATTCAGTCCCTTATCCCAGGCATAGGCCAGGGCCGCCACCATAGCGTCTCCTGCTCCTACAGTAGAATGCGCTTTGACATTCAGAGACGGACATTTTACCCGAAACTCTCCCTTCATCAGCATTGCTCCGCTTTTTCCCATGGATACTGCCACTGTGTGGATGCCCTTTGCCTTAAGTCCCTCTGCAACTCTCATCAGCTCCTCCTCAGAGGCTCTGTAATCTATGCCTGCGTATTCCTCAAGCTCGACCCTGTTCGGCTTTATAATGTCAGGTCCTGCTTCCAGCGCCATGCGAAACAGCTCTCCGTCTGCATCCAGAAGCACCTCTGCCTTGTTTTCATGAGCCAGACGGATGATTCTCGCGTAAATATCCTTATCCATGCCCTTGGGAATGCTTCCTGCCAGAACAAACAGTGTTCCAGGCTGCGCATAGGTCTTGAGCTTCTCAAGAAGCTCCTGGCACTGTTCCTGCGTAATCACAGGTCCAGGCTCGTTCAGCTCTGTCACTGCACCGGATTTTTCAAATACCTTTGTGTTGGTTCTTGTCTCTCCCTGCACCCAGATGAAGTCTGAGCGAATGCCTTTTTCCTGAAGCACATTTTGGATTGTTTTTCCTACGTTGCCTCCCAGAAATCCTGCTGCAATGGTTTCTCCGCCCATCTCATGCACGGTTTTGGAGACATTGATTCCCTTTCCGCCCGCATCGTACTCTACTCTCTGAATCCGGTTCAATCCTCCTGGAAGAAGGGCGTCTATTTCAACTGTTTTATCGATTGCCGGATTCATGGTTACTGTTACTATCATAGATTTATTCCTTTCCTCCAAGTATGCGGTATACGGTTTCCACATCCCCCTTTACCAGCTCGTCCGCTGCTTCCGGAGCAAGCATTTTGTCGGCTATTATAGAAAGAATCTGAAGATGCTCTTCTCCTACTCCAGCGATTCCAATAACAACCTTTGCCTTCTGGCCGCCCCATTCTGTTCCTTCCGGGAACACCATAACTGCGATTCCAGACGCCTTAATATCCTTCTTGGCCTCTTCTACTCCATGAGGAAGCGCCAGGTCATTTCCCATATATGTGGAAAAGGACTGCTCTCTCTTTATCATGGCTTCAATATAAGGCTCATCCACATAGCCTGTATCTACCAGCATTCTTCCGACTCTTCGGATAACATTTTCCTGTGTGTCAGGTGTACAGTTTACGCGGATATTTTCGCGGTATAATAACTCCTTTTTAGGTGTTGTTTCTTCTTTTTTCTTTCTAAAAAACATAAGTCTTCCTCCTTTTATTTAACTGGATTTTTATCAACGTTTTCTCTGTTCTATGTGTTTATTATAAGGCCTTTTACAGGGCGTGTGCAACTGAAAGAACATGGGATTTGGCGCCATCGGATAGTGACATTTTTTCGTTCAAAATACAAATAACAGCTTTTCTTTGAACAAAAGCTGTTATTTGCATCAACAGATTTTCTTTTTCTTATGACAGGGCAGTAAGGTATTCTGTAAAGTATTTCTTTAGCCCTCTTGAGAGCATGTCCCGAATCTCCTCCTTGTCTCCCCTGGAAACCACATCCATAAATTGTCTGTCCTCCACAAGCATTGTACTGATATGTCCCAGAATTCCCCTGTTAATTTCCTCATTTTCCCCTACTGGAAGAAGCATGATAAAAACGGCTGTAATTCCCTTAAAGTAAGGATGCGTAAACGGCTTCAGATCCTTTGTCATGCACACTGTAAAGCTTGGCCTTATTACTCCGGCAGTTTTGGCATGAAGGAGAGCAAAGCCAAACTCAGCAAAAACCTGCGTAGAAATCTCTTCTCTCCTCATGATATCCTCCCGGATTCGCTCTCTTCTGTCAGAATAGGGAGACAGCTTTTCTGCTCCCGCAATCAGAAGCTCTTCAAAGGATATGGCATTATCCACCTTAAAAAACTCCATATATTTGATTACCAGATTAATCTGAGCAGCTGTCACATTAATCTCCTCCATCTGAGCAGAAAAACGGTTTTCCCTTTTATTTTTCTCAGGCATTCGCTGATATTTATATATCATCCTGCGAATGCTCTCTATATCCTCCTCTTTTAGGAGCGGATTTACATAGATAACCGGAATTTCTATATTTTCGAGGCTGATGCTGGAAATAAAAAAGTCGGTTTTTCCCGCTATGTAGGGTGTAATATCTCCCTTTCCATAAGCATGAAGCTGAATCCTGTCCTTAAAGGTTTTCTCAAGCTTTGAAGTCATAAGCCTGGAAATGCCGATTCCGCTGGAACAGACAACTCCTACCTCCACGCGCCTGATTTTCTCTGTTCTTCCCTGAAGCCGCACCATGCCGGCTCCAAAATGCACAGTCAGATAGCCTATCTCTTCATCAGGAACTGTTTTTCCTGTCCATGCGCAAAGCACCTCTGCCACTGCTGTGCACCTTTTGAAAATATCCGGATAATTTGCCTTGATATCCTCAAGCACAGGATTCTGAATCTGCATATCATGAAGAATTCTCACCAGGGTGGGCTGCAGATGAGCTAAAAGTCCCTGAATAAATTCATCATCCTGTCTGAGAAGATAGGCCTTATCACTGTCAAATGCGTCAATCATTTCATTAATTAATGTCTGTACGTCTCTGTTTTCCATGTTCAGAAGCTGATTGCCATTCCACTGTATTTTCTCATGCTTTGCCCCCTTGAGATGAAGGCAGATATAAGCTGTTTCTACTTCTGGAATCTGTATTTGAAACTCTGCTTCCAGCTTCCTGCTGATCTGCTCTGCCAGCTTATAATCCCGGTCTTCTCCAATTCCCTGCATCCACACAGGTCTTTCCTCTATCAGCTCGTTTTTGAGAATCCGATCCACTGCAATCGCCACATGGAGAATCAGACCTGTATAGGAGTTCTGCGTCAGGGTGTCAATCACAGGCGCGTCTATTTCTGTGATACAGCTCACTACCCGTCTTAAGACCTCATCATCCATGATTTTTCCCACGCTGTTCTTTTTTACCAGCTCAAGCCTCTCTCGCTCTGTGTCATAGGCGTCCCAGACAAATGGTGTATCCATGTTTTCATCAATAAAAATTCGGATTGCCCTTCTGTAATTCTCCTCGCTACCCTCTATCATGATGCCGCTTCCGGGTTTTCTGACAATATGGAGGTGTTGCTGTTCCAGCCACGAGGCAATTGCTTCCAGATCCCCACTTATCGTAGCCTCGCTCACCTTGAACTGGCTGCTGTAATAGTAGAGCTTCTTGAGTCCCTTTTCCTTGAGAATCTCCAGAATCAGCCGTTTTCTTCTGTCTTCCCGGTTGGCGGCGTCATAGGTGTCTCCTCCTGTGATATCGGAAAGGAGCCTCATCTTCTCCTCCTGCGAGCCTTCCAGCCATACTCCCACGCCTGTTCTGGATTTGAACTGAATTTCATAGCCCTTCAGACTGCTTTGTACATATTCCAGCTCTCTCTGAACCGTACGCCTGCTCACATCCACAGATTCTGCCAGAAGCTTTACAGAAATCGGTCCTTCCCTGTTGAGCATCACCTGTAAAATCTGTCTCAAACGCAATGTAAATCCCATATTTATCCCCCTGTTTCTCATACTGCAATGTACCAATACCAGAGTCAGAAGTTTCCCCATCTCGCGTAAGCTCGCCTGCAAAAGGACTTGTAAATGTCTGACTCCAACTCCATATGACACAAGAAAGGCATAAGCAGTTTCACCGAACAGATATCCTCCATCCGGCAAAGCTGCCAACGCCTCGTTTTTTGCTCCTGTCAAGCGAATATTCGCAATCCGCTTCATTGCTTGCTCATAATCAAATAACGGATTTGGTTAATTCTGATTTCTCTTCTTCAGATTCTCAACCAGGACGTCATATTCCGGAGCTGCCAGGAAATTTGTGATAAGAATCCTCTCGGCTGACGGATTGCTGTGCGCAGCGCGTTCTCCCAGCTCCTGGTGGGTCACAACGATCTGCACGTCTGCCGGAATCGAGGATACTGGTGTGTGAATCACCTCAATCCCACTTAATCCGGCTGCTGCAATCTTCTTTTTCAGAACCGTGGCTCCCATGGCGCTCGAACCCATTCCTGCATCACAGGCAAATGCGATTTTTCTGATTTTTCCGGATGCCTGTGCCTGCACCTGTACCTTCTCCTGTGCAATTCCCTTTGCCTGTCTCTTCATACTGTCCTTCTTCTGCTGTGCTTCCTCAAGACTCGTATCCTTTCCCATGAACTTCAGCAGAGGGAGAGAAATCGCAAAGGACACAAGGGCTGCTGCTGCCACACCCAAAAACAGACCCACATAGCTGTGGCGCTCTGCCATCATGACAATCGCCAGAATGCTTCCCGGAGAGGCGGTTGAAGTAAGGCCTACTCCCATGAGATTGAACACAAAGATTCCAGCTGCTCCTCCTGCAATACAGGAAATCAGAAGGAGCGGATTCATCAGTACATATGGGAAATAAATCTCATGGATTCCTCCCAGGAAATGAATAATCACAGCTCCAGGAGCAGAGCTTTTTGCGCTTCCCTTTCCTGCAATACAGTATGCCAGCAGAACACCAAGTCCTGGACCTGGATTTGCCTCAAGAAGGAAGAAAATGGATTTTCCGGTTTCCTCTACCTGCTGGATTCCCATTGGGGAAAGAATTCCGTGATTAATCGCATTATTCAGGAACAGAACCTTTGCCGGCTCAATGAAAATGCTGGCAAGCGGAAGAAGCCCATGGTCTACAAAGAAGCCTACGCCTGCCTGCATTACATTGTTGAGCGCAGTTACCAGCGGAGTGATTCCAAACATGGCTGCTATTGCCAGAATCGCGCCGATGATTCCCAGAGAAAAATTATTGACAAGCATTTCAAAGCCTGCTTTTACCTTGTTTTCCATGAGCTTGTCAAACTTCTTGATGACCCATGCGGACAGAGGTCCTACAATCATAGCTCCGATAAACATCGGAACATCAGAGCCGACAATCACTCCCATGGTGGCAATTGCGCCGATAACGCCGCCTCTTTGCCCTGCCACTACATTTCCGCCTGTATAGGCAATCAGAAGCGGAAGGAGCATGGAGGACATGGGACTTACAAGCTGATTCAGTGTCTCATTCGGACGCCAGCCTGTTGGAATAAACAATGCAGTGATAATTCCCCATGCAATAAATGCACCGATATTGGGCATTACCATGCCGCTTAAAAATCTGCCAAATACTTGAACCTTTTCTTTCATACATATACCTCTTGTTTTTTATGGTTACTGTTGTCATAGTAACTCTTTTTTCGTGTCTCAAGAATTGACCGGCCAGTCTTTTTCTTCTATGCGTTTATTATACTGGATAGCTCCCTTCTTTTTCAAGAAATAGAAAAAGAGATTTGGCACCATGCTCTAGCGCCAAATCTCTCTTTAATCTCATACCCTGTGACTTTCAGGTAATGGTCAGTTCACACAAGCAGCCGAAATACCTGCTCTGCGGTCTGTCTCATATTCTTCTTTGCATTTTCCGGCTTCATAGCCTCATCCAGTGTGGTAACTCCCCTGACAATCGGAAAAAAGGCGTCGATTCCCTCTTCATTGCATTTCCAGGCATCGTCTGTCACACTTCCTGCAAAGGCAAGAACCCTGGCTCCATATTTCTTTGCCAGACGCGCGACCCCAATAGGCACCTTTCCCATGGCTGTCTGGAAGTCCAGACGTCCCTCGCCTGTAATCACCACATCTGCATCCTTAAGCTCCTCCTCAAGCCTGATTGCTTCCAGAACAATGGAAATCCCAGACTTAAGCTCTGCATTTGGGAAATAGCTCATAAAAGCAAAACCAAGACCGCCCGCTGCTCCAGCTCCGGCATGGAGGCTGCAGTCTCTTCCGGTAAATTCCAGACTCTTTTTGGCATAGTGCTTCATGCTCTCATCCATGCGTTCGCGTTCCTCTGGTTTTACCCCCTTCTGAGGTCCATATACATATACAGCTCCGTTTTCTCCGCACAGAGGATTCGTCACATCGCAGGCAATGCGAAAATGACATTCTGAAAGCTCTTCTGGTACATGCTCTGCACGAATGCTCCAAATCTTATCAAGGCTCTCAAAAACAGGAGGCAGAGCATTTCCGTCTTCCCCATAGAACGTATAGCCTAGAGTGTGAAGCATTCCGATCCCACCCTCTGTTGTGGCGCTTCCTCCGATTCCAATGATAAATTCCCGACAGCCTCTCTTTATTGCGTCCAGAATCATTTCCCCGACGCCCACTGTGGAAGCCTTCCAGGGATTGAGATCTTCCCTCCTTACCAGGATGATTCCCGACGCCTGGGCCATCTCCATAACCGCCGTTTTTCCATCCTCCATAATGCCGTATCTTGCCTTCACCGTCTCCCCCATAGGACCTGTGACGTCCACGCTCACATAGCTGCCGCCCAGCCCTTCCACCAGAGCCTCTGTGGTTCCCTCGCCGCCGTCTGCCAGAGGCTTTACCACAACCTCAGCCTCCCGTGCCTTCAGAATTCCGTCTCTGGCCGCGTATCCAGCCTCCATGGAGGTTAAGCTTCCCTTAAAAGAATCAATTGCTACAACAACCTTCATATTCTCTGCACCTTTCCTTTTGTTCAGAGAAAGCATGCCTCTGTTTGCACATTCGGCATGCTTTTCCCTTTTCTTTATCATAGCAGATAATCAGATAAACTGCATTATCTCATTTGTAGGTAAGAAGCCTTTTTCTCGTTTCAGCGAACCAGACACGGCTTCTTTGGATTGAACTTCCAGCCAGGAATCAGATACTGCATTCCAATGGAATCGTCTCTTCCGCCCAGACAGTTATCAAGATAAAGCTGATGAGCCTTTTTCACCTGCTCCATATCCACCTCAATGCCAAGACCAGGCTTTTTCGGAACCTCCACACAGCCGTCTACGATCTGAAGCGGCTCCTTTGTCAGACGCTCGATTCCCTCCTGCCAGATCCAGTGGGTATCCAGAGCATTGTACTCTCCTGGAACAGCTGCCCCTACCTGTGTGAACATAGCCAGAGAGATGTCAAAATGGTTATTGGAGTGAGAGCCCCAGGTGTAGCCAAAATCATGACACATCTGCGCCACACGCACAGAGCCGCTCATGGTCCAGAAATGCGGGTCTGCCAGAATAATATCCACTGCCTGGGATTCCAGAGAATGTCCTACCTGGCGCCAGTCTGTTGCAATCATATTGGTGGCAGTCGGGAAACCAGTTCTTCTGCGAAATTCGCTCATAACCTCTCTTCCTGAATATACTCCCTCAGCTCCGCATGGATCCTCACAATAGGTCAGGATTCCCTGCATTCCCTTTACATACTCTACTGCTTCCTCAAGCAGCCAGCCGCCGTTCGGGTCAAGGTCAATACGTGCATCTGGGAAAGCCTTCTTCAGGGCGCGGATAACATCCATCTCTTCGTTTCCTGGAAGAACACCGCCCTTTAGCTTAAAGTCCTTGAAGCCATATTTTTCCTGGGTTGCTCTTGCAAACGCCACGATTTTATCTGCTGTCAGAGCCTCCTCATGGCGAATGCGATACCATTCGCAGTCAGCGTCTGGCTCCTCATCATAAGCAAGGTCTGTTTTCTTGCGGTCTCCCACAAAGAACAGGTAGCCAAGCATACGTACCTTATCTCTCTGCTGGCCGTCGCCAAGAAGCTCGCACACCGGGACTCCCAGCATTTTTCCCATCAAATCCAGACACGGAGCTTCAATTGCTGTGATAACATGAACTCCTGTGCGAAGGTCAAAGGTCTGATTTCCTCTTACATCCTCCTCGCCCTTGGAGTCGAGATATTTCTTTACCTTGAGAAGGGTGCTTTTGTATTCTGCAAGATTGGTTCCTTCCACCAGAGGGATGCATTCCTCCAGAGCCTTTGTGATTTTCTCTCCTCCCGGCACCTCTCCGACTCCTGTCTCCCCGTTATCAGCGTGAAGAATCACGATATTTCTGGTAAAATACGGAGCGTGGGCGCCGCTTAAATTTAGTTCCATACAGTCCTTTCCGGCAACAGGATAGACTTCCATCTTTGTTATCTTTACCATATGTATACTCCTTTCTATGCTGGGCGTCCGATTGGCACGGACGCCTTGTGTGTTATCTTTTATTTCCCCCAGAAGGGGAAGCCCTTTACTTTGATTTATGCTTTCTTCTCCATATATTGAATCATAGCAGCAGCGGCTCTTTTTGCTTCCTCCACTGCATGAACCACTGTCTTTGGTCCCTGTACCACGTCTCCTGCTGCAAAAACACCTTCGCAGGTTGTCATGCAGTTTTCATCTGTCACAAGCAGTCCTCTGTCCGTGCTTTCCAAGCCCTCTGTTGTGAGAAGCAGCTTGTTTTTTGGTCCCTGGCTTGCTGAGATTATAATAGAATCTGCAAGCACCTGTTCTCTTTCTTCCTTGTAGCCGATTACCTTGTCATTCTCATCAAATATGGTAATCTTGAAAACAGGGCCCTTTTCATTGATGGATTCAATTGCCTTTCCAAACACAAACTCAGCGCCCTCAAGCTCTGTGTAGGCAACCTCGCTGGAGCTGGCGGAGATATGCTTTCCTCTCGCATATAAGGTTACTCTCTGAGCGCCGTTTCTGAGCGCTGTTCTTGCCACATCCATAGCCACATTTCCCATTCCTATAACGGCCACATTTTCCCCCAATTTATGTGCGGCAGGATTGCGCAGGTAGTCGATTCCATAATAAACATTTGCAAGGCTTTCGCCCTTTATTCCCAGGGTCTTCGGACGCCACACGCCTGTTCCCACAAAGATGCTGCCATATCCATCGCGCAGCAAGTCCTGAATCACCAGAGCGCTTCCAATCACTGTATTGGGGCGAACCTTAATCCCCAATTTCTCCATAAGCCTAGTATATCTGACAAGGATGGTTTTGGAAAGCCGAAACTCTGGAATTTCGTATTGGAGGACGCCCCCGATCTTGCTTCTCTCTTCAAAAATAGTAACCCCATAGCCTTCAAGCGCCAATTTTACAGCGACGGTCATTCCTGCCGGTCCGCCTCCGATTACTGCTGCCTTTTTATCCTTCTTTTGAATCTTTGGAATCTGGATTCTGTCCAGGTAAGAATCTGAAATAAAATTTTCAATGCTGCTGAAATGTATGGGGTTTCCCTTTCTTCCCAGAACACAATGCCCCTCGCACTGCATCTCGTGATTACATACAGTAGAGCATACAACTGACAGAGGATTATTATCAAACAGCATTTTTCCCGCTTCCATCAGCTTCTGCTGCCGAAACAGCTCCATTACCTGCGGAATAGAGGTATGAATCGGACAGCCCTGCTGGCACATGGGCTTTTTGCATTTCAGACAGCGATTCGCCTCTTCTATGATATGTAATGCCATGACGGCCTCCCTTCTTCCCTTACTGCGCGTTTTCTCAATCTATCGACCAATCAGAGCAGGTTCATCTCCACCAATACCTGATGCAGCTTCTCCTTTTCCTCTGGCTTAAGCTCTGCAATCGGAGCCAGACATTTTCCCACCTGAAAGCCCTGCTGAACCAGTCCTTCCTTGATAACTGCCGGGAAAGTTCCCATGCTGCAGGCAATACGAAGCGGAGCCAGAACAAACTGCGCCTCAAGAGAGCCCTTAACGTCCCCTGCTACATATTTATCATAAATATCTGCTGCGATTCTCGGCGCTACATTCGCGCAGGAGGCAATAGCTCCGGAAGCGCCATAGCAAAGCGCTGCGTGAATCAGGGTATCTCTTCCCATCAGCACATGGAAGCTGTCGTTGTCCCTGGTCAGGCGGATATATTCTGCTGTGTTTGTCATATCGCCGGTGCTGTCCTTAACTGCCACAATGTTGTCAATCTTTGCCAGCCTTGCCACTGTTGCGGGCTTGATGGTAACATTTGTTTTTGGCGCGTTATTGTACAGAATAATCGGCAGGGTAGTGCTTGCTGCAATTGTTGCAAAATAGTCGTACAGCTCCTCCTGCGTCTGTGAAACAAACATAGGAGTAAGTACGGAAACTGCGTCAACCCCCACCTCCTCACAGATTTTAATCAGCTCAATCACGCCCCTGGTTGTGATATGGTTGGCGCCGCCGTATACAGGCACACGGCCTCTTGTCTCATCTACAACGGTTTCCAGAATTTTTCGATAGGTAGCATTGTCAAAGGCGTAAAATTCTCCTGTGGTTCCCAGTGGGAATAAGCCGTGTACTCCCTGCTCGATGAGGTGATTGACCATCTGTCTTAATACCTCATAATTTACCTCGCCTTCCTCGGTCAATGGCGTAATAATCGGCGGAATGACTCCTCTTGGAACAAATGCCATAATATTTTCCTCCTTTTTCTGTGATGTTGGGATCAAAAGGGATCTTGACCCCTGGTATCTTTATATCAAAGAATAAATTGTGCAATCAAAAGCTCTACAATGCCGACGCCCGCCATAATCAGAGAAATGGCCGTCTTGCAGCGAACCTGGTCTTTGAGTTCTGTCAGACCAAACATTCCATTAAATACCCAGAATCCACTGTCATTAAAGTAGGAGAAGGAAATCGCTCCCACACAGCAGGACAGAGACATAAGCAGAGGATTGATTGCCAGCATTCCCATCAGCGGAGCTGTCAGGGAGGCTGCTGTTGTAATTGCTACGGTTGCAGAGCCAAGTGCAATACGCATCAGAGCTGCAATAATAAATGGAATCAGAACAGCCGGTACCGGCCATGCCAGAACAGCCTCTCCAAGGGCGTTTCCAATGCCGCTGACCTTGATTACATTTCCAAGAGAGCCGCCGGCTCCTGTAATCAGCATGATAATACCAGTATCCTTGATCGCGCTGTCCATCATGCCAAGAACCTTTTTGGTGTCTTCCTTTGGAACCAGGCCATAGATGGCAAGCAGCGTACCAATGGCAAGCGCTACAATCGGATCTCCAAAGAAAGCAATGATGTTGTAAAATAAACCGCTCTCCAGACCCGCAAAGCTCAGCACAGTCTTTAACAGAATAAGAATCAGCGGAACAATAATCGGAGCCATGGAAACCCCAAGCCCTGGAAGCTGCTTTGCTCCCATCAGCTTTTCCAGCTCTTCCATTGATTTGATGTATTCCTCCTTGTATGGCTTTCTTTCATAGCTTCCGTCATCCAGAGGAATCTGATAAATTTTCTTTCCTACTGACTTGCAGTACAGTACTGCAATAATCAGCATGGGGATAGAGATAAGGGCGCCGCCGAGAATCATCTGTCCCACATCTACGTTGAGCATACCTGCTGCTGTCAGAGGACCCGGTGTCGGAGGCACCAGACAGTGTGTAAGCTGAAGTCCGGCTGCCAGAGATAATGCCAGACCAATGACAGATTTGCCTGTAACCTTTGACATTGCCTTGCACAGAGGTGCAAAAATAACAATTGCTGAATCTGCAAATACAGGACTTGCAATAAACCAGCCTGTAACTGCCAGCGCCCACTCTTCCTTTTTCTTTCCGATTGCTTTGATAAAGCTGAACGCCATCTTCTCTGCGGCTCCGGATTTCTCCAAAATACCGCCCATCATAACTCCAAGGCCTATGATAATGCCCGTACTCTTTAATGTGTTGCCAAACCCGTCCTTAATTGCCGTAATAATGCCGACCTTTGTGCTTCCGTCCTCAAGCACCAAATCAATCGGTGACATTCCTCCAATGAGGCCGGTCACAATCGCTGCAATCATAAGTGCTATAAAAGTATGTACCTTTGTCTTCATTACCAGGACAATCATCAGAATAATTCCGATGGCAAGCCCCAGCAGCATTCTTGTAGATTCCTGCATGATAGTTTCCCCACTTTCCTTGTACTTTCAAATATTCCTGTAACCACCCAATACTTCTGCGCTATCATGTTTTGTCTGTTTTCTGTACTTTTGCAGTTACCAGTTTCCTACATATTTCTTTTATTTTTTCTCAACAGATACATCAGAAATCTTCTCATAATACTTTACAATCGCACTGTGGTCATCCTTCTGATTACCGTCTGCCTTCAAAGCCTGCATAATCTCCATCACCTGAGAAGTCAGGGGCAGGGAAGCGCTCACTGCATGAGCTGCATTCAGAGCATTGTTCAGATCTTTAATATGAAGCTCAATGCGAAATCCTGGCTTAAAGTTATGCGCCATCATCATTGGAGCCTTTGCATCCAGAACAGTAGAGCCTGCCAGACCTCCGCGGATTGCCTTGTATACCAGCTCAGGGTCTGCACCATTCTTCACTGCCAGAGTCAGAGCCTCAGATACTGCTGCAATATTGAGGGCAACAATCACCTGATTCGCAAGCTTTGCCACATTTCCTGAGCCAAGCTCGCCTACATATACAACAGAGCCTGCCATTGCCATGAGAAGATCATAATATTTATCAAAGTTTTCCTTGCTTCCGCCTACCATAACAGAGATGGTTCCATCGATTGCCTTTGGCTCTCCGCCGCTTACAGGCGCATCCATCAGTTCAATGCCCTTCTTGTTCAGCTCTGCCCCAATAGCCTTGGATTCTACTGGATCAATGGAACTCATATCAATAACAACGGTTCCTTCTGAAGCAGTCTCAATTACACCATTTGCTCCCAGACACACCTCTCTTACCTGTGGGGAATTCGGAAGCATGGTGATAATAACCTTGCACTGCTCTGCTACCTCTGCCGGATTTTTTGCAGGGGTTGCTCCCAACGCAGCCAGCTCCTGTACGCTTGCCTGACTTCTATTGCATACAACCAGCTCATAGCCTGCCTTGATCAGGTTCTTGCTCATTGGCTTACCCATAATTCCAAGTCCAATAAATCCAATTTTCATGTTGCGTTCCTCCTTGATTTGATTTTCATTTTTAATGAGTTATCTTTGTACCGGACTATTCATCCGGTGTTTTATCAGATTGATGGAGTTTTTCCTCAATCCTTTACTCGGCGCCTTGTTTATGTACCTATTGTATAAAATCCCATACAAAAATTCTATTGACGAACTCATTAAGAAATCCTCTCCATTTTCTGCTATTTTCCATATTCTTTCAAATTATGCAAAATTTATTTTGTTTTATGCATTGTTTATTTCATATCTATTTTTTGTGGTTTCTCAGCACTTTTATATTCCAGTTTTTATTTTATTTTTTGAAAGATATTTTTCATTTTTCTAAAGATTATTTTGATTACATAAAATTGCCAGAAAAAATCTGGTTGTTCAATCAAT
>JAUNOP010000010.1 GCA_030537135.1 Eubacteriales bacterium
ATAAGATTGTAGAATAGAAAAATGCAACAAATGACAAAAATCTATTCTAAAGAGTATCTGATATATTGATTTTTGAAGTCTATCTGGATATAATAGAATAGAAAAGTGCAACATGTTGCAAAAATCTTTCGCAAGGAGGTTTTGATATGGAGATTCGCAGAGATTTTTATTTGGATAAGTTGATAAAAAGAAAAAACAATGGACTGATTAAGGTAATTACCGGTATTCGCAGATGTGGCAAATCCTATTTACTGAATAATCTGTTTTATCATCACTTATTGGAAAGTGGAGTTGATGCTGACCATATTATCCGTTTTGCATTTGATTCAGCAGATGACCTTTATCTCATTGGAGAAAGTCTGATTCAGATTGAAAAGGAAAAGCGTGGAGTTGACCCCGAAAAGTTCATGGCATATATCCGTTCCAAAGTCGTAGGCGAAGGAATGTATTATCTGCTACTTGATGAAATTCAGATGTTGGATTGTTTTGAAGCTGTTCTGAACGGTTATCTTCGCAAAGATAATATGGATGTATTTGTGACTGGAAGTAACGCAAAACTTTTGTCCAAAGATATAGCTACTGAGTTCGCCGGTCGTGGTGACGAGGTTCATATGTATCCCCTGAGCTTTGCCGAGTTTATGACCATTTATAACGGTGATAAGTACATGGGATTATCTGAATATATGCTGTATGGAGGTATCCCTCTGGTTGTTCTTCGTGAGGGAGCAAACGAGAAGGCAGTTGTATTACAGAATCTGTTCAATGAGATTTATCTTCGAGATATTACCAAGCGTAACCGAGTGAAGAACATTGGAGAACTGGAAGATCTATTGAATATTCTTTCCTCTGCCATTGGTTCGCTAACCAATCCGGAAAAATTGAAGAATACTTTCAAGACGGTAAAGAAATCCAGAATCACTTCCGCTACCATTAAGAAATATCTGGATTATTTTGAGGATTCATTCTTGATTGAATCAGCACAAAGATATGACATTAAAGGAAAGGCATATATCGAAACTCCAAAGAAATATTATTTTTCCGATCTTGGACTTCGCAATGCCAGAATCAATTTCCGTCAGTTCGAGCAAACACATTCTATGGAGAATGTAATTTACAACGAACTTCGTATGCGTGGCTACAGCGTGGATGTGGGTGTAATACCGATTGCAGAAAGAGATCAAGAAGGTAAGGTTATTCGTAAACAACTTGAAGTTGATTTTATATGTAATCTTGGCTCGTCCAGATACTATATCCAGTCTGCGTACTCGCTGCCAGATGAAGCAAAGCGTACTCAGGAAATCAGACCGTTCAGAAAGATTGATGATTCTTTCAAGAAAATCGTTGTTACCAAAGACATCGTTCAGCCACACTATGATGAGTATGGTATATTTACTGTGAACATTTATGACTTCCTCCTTGGTCCGCAAATTCTTGAAAAATAAACAATGTAAACTCATGTTGCGGAGATGTAAAGCTGATGTGGTGGAGTTCTATGGTAGTATTAAGTACAATGAAATCACAAAAGCAAAGGAGGTTTTCAAATGAAGCTATCAGATAAAATTATCGGATTAAGGAAATCTAATGGAATGTCGCAGGAAGATTTGGCTGAAAAGCTGAATGTATCACGACAAGCTATTTCTCGTTGGGAATCGGGTACTGCGATGCCTGATGCAAGCAACATTCTTCAACTCAGTAAGCTGTTCGGTGTCACCACAGATTACTTACTGAATGATGATTACCAGAGCGGCAATGACCTGCCAAAGGTAAAAGAAGTACAAAACGATAATCTTGGGCAGATTATGATCTATCTGGTCACACTCGAAGTCATGGTGCTTTTGATGCAGTTTATAACAACGGTTATTCTACAAAATGTGTTCTTTGGCTTTTTGAGTTTTATACCATTTGTTGCAGCTATTGGTGGTTTTGAATACGCATACCAAAAGAAAGCATCCAATGCAACAGAAAAAACAAAGAACTTCCGCAGAAAGTTTTACAAAATTTCTGCTTGGTTGGGACTTTATTTCCCGATTAGATTTATCGTAAGCGTTGCGGTAAGATTTTATCCTCGTCCATATTATACTTTAGTGTTAGAGGTTATTATTTTAGTAATCTATATTGCGGCGGCAACTTGTGTTAATCTTTCAATAGACAAAAGCTATTTGCCAAAAGAAGAAAACTAAAGAGATTTTTACAGCAGTCATGCACTCCGGTGTGTGACTGCTTTTCTTTTTCGCTCAATTTCCACTCAATCCACGCTCAATGAGTTTTACACCCTCTTTCAGTAGAATGAAATTGCAATGAAAACAGCACCAAATTCTAAAATCCGGTGCCACTTCAAAGCAAATTTACTGAAAGGGGGCATTTTTTATGAACACAAACAAGCACAAGGAGGTACAGAACAAATGAAAGAACTGAGCAACATCAAAATTATTGCCGTGGATCATGGTTACGGCAACATCAAGACAGCTAACACAGTGACTCCTACCGGAGTGACCGCCTATGAAACGGAGCCAATCTTCTCCGGTAACATTCTGGAGTATGGTGGCATCTATTACCGCATCGGGGAAGGTCACAAGGAATTTATCGCAGACGAGGCAATGGATGAGGACTATTACATTCTGACACTTATGGCGGTTGCCAGAGAACTGAATGTATATGGTATCCGTGAAGCCGATGTGCATTTGGCTGCCGGTCTGCCGCTGACCTGGATTCGCAAACAGCGTGAAGATTTCCGAAGCTATCTGCTACGTAACAAGGAAGTAGACTTCCGATTTAACGGCAAGGACTATCATATCAGTTTTGTTGGATGCAGTCTATTCCCACAGGGATACCCCGCCATTATCAATCAACTGGGAAATTTCAAGGGAACAAATCTTCTGACAGACGTTGGAAACGGCACAATGAACATTCTGTATATCAACAACAAAAAGGCTGTGGAAAGCCGTTGTTGGACGGAAAAGTTCGGTGTCAATCAGTGCATGATTGCAGCCAAGAATGCGGTACTGGACAGCTTTGGCGTGAAAATCGAGGAATCTACCGTTGAACAGATACTTCGCTTCGGAACTGCTGACATCAGCAAGCCGTATTTAGACTGCATCACTTCCGTTGCAAAGCGATATGTAGCTGATATTTTTGCTACGCTTCGACGCTATGAATACAATCCGGATTTGATGCGTCTGTTTATCATCGGTGGTGGCGGCTGTCTGGTCAAGCACTTCGGACAGTACGATGAAAATCGAGTGACTATTCTGGATGATATTTGTGCGACAGCCAAAGGTTATGAATACCTCGCCTTTGCCAGCCTTCGCAGGAAGGAGTAAGCCATGAGCAAGAGTATCCGCAGCACTAATCTTCGATTCAATCTGGAAAAGGACACCCAGAAACAAGCATGGCAGTATCTTCAGACCATGGACAAGCAACATTTCAAATCCTACAGCAATGTAATAGCCGTAGCTCTGGTGGAGTATTTTGAACGCTACTACCGCAGTCAGGATGACCCTTACTTTGAAACCAGAGAACGTGAGGAGCGATTTGTAAATCAGATTATTTCCTCTGTAGAAAGTGCCATGGAGAAAACACTTCCGATATTTCTTGCAGGCTGTATGGCAGGACTTTCGCAAGTGCCTGTTGCAGCAGCTCCGGCTACACAGCAGGAACCGGATGCAGAACTGGATTGGGATTTCCTTGGAGAATAAGTTTTCTCCAAGCTGATCTCACAGGAGGGAGGTGAACACATGACACATTTTCTGACACAAGATAGCCTGATACCGCCCTATATGGCATTCCCAAGATTTTTACTGGACAAGGAAGGACTGAGCGAAACTGCAAAAATTCTCTATACAATTTTGCTCGACCGAACAAGGCTGTCACAGAAAAATGATGGATGGACGGATGAACAAGGTCATGTGTTCATTCTCTTTCCCATCAAGAATCTGGCAGAAGTCATGCACAAAAGCGAAATGTCCATTAAAACTGCGCTGACAGCTCTGGAAAAAGAATCTCTGATTGTACGAAAACGTCAGGGTGCCGGATTTCCGAACAGGATTTATGTAAGAGTGCCACCGGAAACTCTGGTAAAGACGGACAGAAATCTTTCCGTAAGACAGTCGGAAAACTGTCCTACTGATAGAAAGGAATCTGTCTCTGTAACAGACAGAAAACTGTTCAGTAGTAATAAAGAGAAGAGCAATATGAAAAGAACAAATTTAGAGAGTAAGGATAATCGCACCGCCTATGGTTCCTATCAAAATGTATTCCTGACCACGGAAGAACTGTCAGCTTTGCAAAGTGAAGTCCCCCACTATCAGGAATACATTGAAAAGCTGTCCAGATACATGGTATCCAGCGGAAAGCAATATGCCAGTCATGCCGCCACCATACGAAGCTGGGCACTACAAGACCATCCTGCTCTTGTTAAACGAACCTATGAATGTAAGGAGGAAGAAAGCCTATGAAACCAATAAACAACGCTATGGACGATCTGTTTCAGCTAAGAGAGCTTGCGGAAGATGAATATCTGAATGAAGCTGACGGACTGATCTATTGTTCCAAAGGGAAGCGGCAAATCCTTTTTCGCCGGATGTATCGCAAATGCCCTGTTGGACAAGGGTATTCCGGTTCTGATGACCAACTTTTCCAGAATCCTGAATACGCTGACCGGAATGTATTCCGATGATAGAAACCAGTTCATTGACAGCTTTAACAAATACAGTCTGCTGATTATTGATGATTTGGGCATTGAGCGTAGCTCAGAATTTGCTCTGGAACAGGTGTTCAATGTGATTGACAGCCGTTACCGAAGCAAGAAACCGCTGATTGTGACCACCAATCTGACCTTGGATGAGTTGAAACATCCGAAAGATCTGGCAAGAGCCAGAATTTATGACAGAGTATTGGAGCGTTGTGTTCCTCTGAAAATCAACAATCAGAATATCCGAGAGCTGAACGCAGCCGCAAATATACAGGCAGCCCGAAAAATATTAAGTTCCGGTACTTAATTTCACAGCCGATGGTGCTGAACAATTCACCTGTCAGCACACAGAAAGCCTAAAGATTGCAAAGCGAATTGTATCTGCACCATCTACACCGGATTACAGTACCACCCCGATACCAGAAAGGAGATTTTATGGCAAATAACAGACCTATGACTGAAGACGAAAAGAAATTATTGCAGGCACAGCACAGAATGGAAGCGATTGAAGCCCGCAACCGCCAGAAAGAACGAAAGGCAAGAACCAGACGATTGATTCAGTTGTGAGCCGTGGCGCAGGCCGTTCTGTAATAGCAGCCGCTGCTTATGCGTCCTGCCCCCGACTTTACAATGATTATGACGGGCTTACCCATGACTACACCAGAAAACAAGGATGCCTGTATAGCGAAGTCTTTCTTCCACAGTATGCACCGGAAGAATGGAAAGACAGACAGCTACTTTGGGAAGCTGTTGAATCCGTAGAAAAAACAAAGGACAGCCGACTGGCGAGAGAACTTGTAGTTGCCCTGCCATCGGAGCTGTCCTTGGATGATTGGAAAAATATGTTGGAGCGTTTTGTCTGTGAGCAAGGTGTTGATCTTGGAATGTGTGCGGATGTGAATATCCATGATCCCTACCCTCCGGGGCATAATCCACACAGCCATATACTTCCAGCTGTGCGGTCAGTCTGGCACATTCTTTCTCTAACATTTCTCTGCCTTTGTCCGTGAGGATATAACTGCGACGTCTGCCCTCAACTTTTGTTTCCCGAATCATCTCAGCGTCCAGGAACTGTTCAAGCAGAGTGTATAGTGTACCGGAGCCAACATTGACCCGCCCTCTTGTCATGGCAGGAACTCTATCCAGAATATCCATGCCGTAACATTCTTCTTTCAGACAAAGCAAAGTGTAGAACATCTGCTCTGTCAGCGTTTGAAATTTTGCTCTTGCCACACGGTTCACCTCCCATTCTCGAATATCAAGTATCTTCTGATTACATTATTTCTCGAATATCGAGAATGTCAAGATACGAGGGTATAGTTCATAAAAAATTAAATAAGCCACAGCTATCACTCCTCAGCAGAGCAATAGCCATGGCTTTGATTCTTGTTAGCTATAAATCAATTCACTCAACACAATTTCTTCTGCCGCATTACGAATGTTATTGCAAGCACCTACCCATGCCATCTGGTCACGAGCCTTTAATGCTTCGTTTACACCCTGCCGTTCCTTCATTTGCAGGGTGAGAAGCTCCATTCTTTGATTAGCGGTATCATTTACTTCATTCAGATGCTTGACCAGTTCTCCATCAAGCAAAAGTGTGTTATACAGCACCTTGCGGTGTTCTTTCAGATGACGCAGACGCATTCTGCCGTATTTACCGTAATGTGGTTCTTCTTCCGAAAGTGCAAGATCAGGATAGTACATCCCATCTGCACCCAATGTATAAGTTCCGCCCATTTCCTCGAATATTGATTTCATAGAAATACCTCCAATCTGTTTACTTTATTGATACGCTATGTTATAATACCGCAAGACACATAACATATCAAGATAAGGAGGATATGAAATGCGGAAAAATGAAGACATCATAGCTATCTATTCCCGTAAGTCTAAATTTACCGGAAAAGGTGAAAGTATCGGAAATCAGGTAGAACTATGTAAAGAATATGTTCGTGTGCATTTTGGTGATGCAGCTGTAGATAAAGTGGTCGTGTTTGAAGATGAGGGATTTTCCGGTGGTAATCTGAATCGTCCGGACTTCAAGAAAATGATGGATGCTGCCAAGAAACGAAAGTTTAAGGCTATCATCGTTTATCGTCTTGACCGTATCAGCCGTAATATCAGTGACTTTGCCAGTCTGATTGAGGAACTGGCTCGTCTGGATATTTCTTTTGTTTCTATTAAAGAGCAGTTCGATACAAGCACTCCTATGGGACGAGCTATGATGTATATCGCATCTGTTTTCTCACAGTTGGAGCGTGAAACCATTGCAGAGCGTATCCGTGACAATATGCATGAACTGGCAAAGACCGGTCGTTGGCTTGGTGGTACAACGCCTACTGGCTATGCTTCCGAAGCAGTCAAGAGCATTACTATTGATGGAAAGTCTAAGAAAGCTTGCAAGCTGAAATTGATTCCTGAAGAAGCTGATATTGTCCGTCTGATTTATGACTTATATATAGAAACGGACTCTCTGACATTGACGGAAGCGGCTTTGATAAAACAAAGAATTAAAACGAAGAACAATAATTACTTTACCCGTTTTTCCATCAAAGCTATTTTGCAGAATCCGGTTTATATGATTGCGGATGAAGATGCTTATAATTACTTCATTCAGAACGACACAGACTTGTTCTCAGAGAAAGATGCGTTTGATAACAAGCATGGTATTATGGCCTACAATCGTACCGATCAGGAAAAAGGCAGAGCCACAAAGTATCTGCCTGCAAGCGAATGGATTGTATCTGTTGGCAAGCATCCGGGTTTGATTCCGGGCAAAGTATGGGGGCAGATACAAGAGTCTCTGGAACGCAATAAGTCCAAGTCTTTCAGAAAGCCACGCAGTAATGAAGCGCTTTTGACCGGATTGCTATTCTGTAGTTGTGGTGAACGTATGTATCCGAAAATGAGCAAACGCAAAACTGCAGATGACAAGGTTATTTACACCTATGTCTGCAAGATGAAGGAACGCAGTCAGAGATCTGTATGCAACAGTAAGAATGCCAACGGCAATACATTGGATATGGCTGTAGTCGAGCAGATTAAAATGCTTGCAGAGGACAAAGATACCTTCATTGCACAGTTGGAACAGAGCCGTAGATTCTATACCGGCAATCGCATGGATTACGAACAGCGACTGGATGATATGCGAAAAGAAAAGGCAGAGACAGAGAAGAAAATCAATTCTCTGGTGGACTCCCTTGTAGATATGGGAGACAGTCCTGCTAAGGCTCATGTAACCAAACGAATTGAACAGTTGAATGGAGAATACCAGTCTCTTGAACAGCGTATTCAGGAACTGGAAGGTCTGACTTCACAGCACGCTCTTAGTGATGTTGAGTTTGATCTGTTGCGTCAGTTGCTGACCATCTTCAAGGACGGCATTGACGAAATGACTGTTGAACAGAAACGTGCTGCTATTCGCACCATCGTGCGTAAGGTGGTTTGGGATGGTGTCAATGCCCATGTCATTCTGTTTGGTGTCAGGGATGATGAAATCGAGTATCCGGAAATAGCTGCCGTAGCATCTGGTAATACTGAGGACGATGACGAAACAGAGGAATTGGTGGACTTCTCCGACGTAGATTATGACGACGATATGGAGGATGACCGCCTGGGAAAAACTGAACCCCTCAGTGCATCAAAAACGCATTGGGGGGAGGATAGCAAATGAAATTCTCATGCATATCCGCTCCAGGAGAAAATACAGCCGTGAGGTGAGCCTGTATGAACCCATTGGAATGGATAAAGAGGGAAATGAAATCAATCTCCTGGATATCATCGAAGCTCCTCTGATTGATGTTGTAGAGGATTATTCTGTACGTCAGGAAATTAAAAAGCTGCGCAGCCTCTTAAAGGAGCTTCCTGCCAGAGAGCTGCAGGTATTGACCATGCGGTACGGCCTGTGCGGGCATGAAGAGATGACGCAGAGGGAGATTGCTCATAAGCTGGGCATCAGTCGTTCCTATGTGTCAAGAATTGAAAAAAGTGCGCTCCAAAAGCTGGGCACACTTTTTCTAAAGGCAAGTCACAGATAAAGAGCAGGAGAAAGTCTCCTACTCCTGCCTCCTCAAAATATCGTATTTCTTCACCGGGATTCCCAGATTCACATAGAGAACCTCCTTTGGATGGGGCGCGCTCTCCCTGCCCTCCCCTTCCTCTGTAAAAATTCCAAGGACGCGCACCTTCTCATTGGTTCCGTCCGGCTTCATCACCTCAATGGTCTCTCCCACAGAGAATTTGTTTCTCTGAGTGATTCTGGCATATCCCCTGCTGTCTGTGTCTTCAATATATCCCAGGTACGTATATTCCTTCACATAGGTATTGTTGTCATAAATCTGCGCGTCTGCATCTGGCTTTCCATAGAAAAATCCAGTGGTAAATTTCCGATAAGTGCAGCCGACAATCTGCTCCTGATACCAGGACATGTTCTCCTGGTATTTCTTGGGACTTTCCAGATAATCGTCAATGGCCTTTCTGTAGGTACGGGCAACCGTAGCCACATAGAGGGCTGTCTTCATTCTCCCTTCGATTTTCAGGCTGTCAATTCCTGCGTCAAATATATCGTCCAGATGCTCCACCATACAGAGGTCTCTGGAATTAAAAATATAGGTTCCTCTCTCATTTTCATAGAGGGGCATATACTCTCCAGGGCGCGTCTCCTCAACAATTGCATATTTCCATCTGCAAGGATGCGTGCAGGCTCCCTGGTTGGCGTCCCTTCCCACCAGATAATTGCTCAGAAGGCATCTTCCAGAATAGGAAATACACATAGCTCCATGAACAAAGGCTTCTATTTCCATGTCCTCTGGAATATGCTCCCGAATTTCCTTGATTTCTTTCAGAGAAAGCTCTCTTGCAGCCACCACACGCTTTGCACCCAGCCTGTGCCAGAACAGATAGGTTGCATAATTCGTGTTATTGGCCTGCGTGCTGATGTGGCGTTCAATTTCAGGACAGATTTCTGCTGCATAGGTAAAGATTCCAGGGTCAGCGATAATCAATGCATCTGGCTGAAGTTCCCCAAGCTCTCTCAAATATTCCTTTACACCCTCCAGGTCATAATTATGGGCAAGAATATTGACTGTCACATAGACCTTCACTCCACATGCATGAGCAAAAGCAATCCCTTCCTCCATATCTGCTCTGGAGAAATTTTTTGCTTTGGCTCTAAGACCAAAGGCGTCTCCTCCAATATACACGGCGTCTGCCCCAAAAATTACCGCTATCTTAAGAACCTCAAGACTTCCTGCCGGAACTAATAATTCTGGTTTTCTCATTATTTTACTCCTGTTTCACACTGACTGTCACCCCATCGCCAAGGGGAAGAACCGATGTGACAAGCTGGGGATGATGCGTCAGCTCATAAAGGTATTCTCTCATTCGTTTGTAAATTGTCCGGTTTCGCCGCTCTACCAGATAATGGGATTCAATCAAATCACCCTCCTGGAGAACATTGTCAGAAACCAAAACAGCTCCCGGCTTCATAAGCCGCAAGACGTCTGGCAGCCAGTGGATATACTGCCCTTTGGCAGCATCCATAAAAATCATGTCAAACGGCTCCTCAAGGCTTTTCAGAATTTCTCCTGCATCTCCACAGAGAAGAGTGATGCTTTCCTCTCTGCCCGCTTTTTGGAAATTTTCCCTTGCCAGAGGAATCCTCTTTTCATAGTTTTCAATTGTGGTAATCTGAAGCTCCTCTGGTCCGTACTCACACATGAGAAGAGCAGAAAAACCCACGGCAGTCCCGACCTCCAGAATTCTCTGAGGGCGCTTCAGGGCAAGCAGCAACTTTAAGAAAGCCTGCATTTCCCTGCGGATAATGGGCACTCTGTTTTTCAGAGCATTCTGCTCCAGCTCTTCCAGAAAAGGCGTATTTCCCTGAACCAGAGAATTCAGATATGTGCGCATGCGTTCTTCTACTATCACGAGCCGCCCTCTTCCTCCTCTGTCTGTGAAAGAATCTCCATAATCCGGGTCGGAGTATAGGCTGTACTCAAAATATAGGTTCCTGCCTTGAGCTTTCCCTTGTACAAAGAAAGCTGTTCCTGCGCCCAGAACACCTTGGCGTCCTCGACCAGTCCCTTATTTTCCAGAATTTTGCCAATCTGATACACAGAAGAGCCTTCCTTAATCACCACAGTAACCTCCTGCCCCTCTCCAGGACTCATGGCATGCTGATTAAAAATATCATAGCCAAAGCTGTACGAGGATTTGGCAAACCAGATAACTGCAAAAACCACACATACATAGCAGAGAATACGGAAGGTTCCTCCTGCCAGAGCCAGACCAATGCGTTCCTTAATATGTCCCATACTCTTACTCCTTTAAATCTCCGGGATATGCATATCCATTCCTTCTGTTACATCCAGACAAATCTTCTGAATCAGCTTGCACAGAGCCAGCTCTGCATCCAGATAAGCGTTGACATCCTCCATCTGGCGCATATCTGCCGATTCCTTTGCCAAATGCTCTGTGTCCTGGAATAAATTGGCGCGCGGCATGTCGTTCTGAAGCTGAAAGGTTTTGGAGCGGAACTGATCTACTCTTGCCATAAGCTCCGGATTCTTCATAAGTTTTTCCTCACGCTGCTTGTACTCCTTATAGATGCTGCTCCTCTGGATTGCTGCAATCAGATTTCTCGTGTTTCTCTCTATTGTATCCATTCCTTTTTAAGCCTCCATAATGATAGGAAGAATCATTGGATTTCTCTTTGTACGCTTCCAGATAAACTCTCCAAGCGAATCCTTTACTACTGTCTTGAGTTTGCCCCAGTCTGTAATTCTTCTGTCCAGACAGGACTGCAAAGCCTCCTCCACGATTTGCCGCGCCTCTCCCAGCAAATCCTCTGATTCTCTCACATAGACAAAGCCTCTGGAAACAATATCCGGTCCTGAGAGAATAACATTGCTGTGACGCTCCAGAGTCATGACTATAATCATAATTCCATCCTCTGCCAGATGCTGGCGATCCCGAAGGACAATGTTTCCAACGTCTCCCACTCCCAAGCCGTCTACCAGAATTCCGCCTGTGTGTACCTTTCCTGTGACCTTGGCTTCCTGGTCTCCAAACTCCAAAACATCTCCTGATGAGAGAATGAAAATCCGTTCCTTTGGAATTCCAAGCTCCTCAGCCAGACAGGACTGCGCAACCAAATGGCGGTATTCTCCATGAACCGGAATCGCATACTGCGGTTTTACCAGAGAATAAATCAGCTTCAGTTCCTCCTGACAGGCATGTCCCGATACATGAGCGTCCTGAAAAATCACCTTGGCTCCCTTCTGGCACAGCTCATTGATCACCTTTGACACAGCCTTCTCATTTCCTGGAATCGGGTTGGAGCTGAAAATAATCGTATCATTCGGCTTGATAGTAATCTTTTTGTGGATATTGGCGGCCATACGGGACAGAGCAGCCATAGACTCTCCCTGACTTCCTGTTGTGATCAGAACCATCTGCTCATCTGGATAGTTCTTTACCTGGTCAATGTCAATGAGGGTATTCTCAGGTATCTTGAGATAGCCAAGCTCCGCTGCTGTTGTCATGACATTCACCATGCTTCTGCCCTCCACAGCCACCTTTCTCCCAAACTTGTCTGCAGAATTAATAATCTGCTGTACACGATCCACATTGGATGCAAAGGTTGCGATAATAATACGGGTATTTTTATGTTCACTGAACAAATTGTCAAAGACACGTCCCACGGTTCTCTCTGACATGGTAAAGCCCTTTCGCTCTGCATTGGTGCTGTCCGCCATCAGCGCAAGAACGCCCTTCTTTCCAATCTCTGCAAAACGCTGAAGGTCTATGGCGTCTCCAAATACAGGAGTATAATCAACCTTAAAGTCTCCGGTATGCACGACAATTCCCGCCGGTGAATAGATAGCCAGAGCAGAGGCGTCCTGAATGCTGTGGTTTGTCTTAATAAATTCCACTGCAAAATCTCCGAGATTAATCACCTGTCCGTGGCGCACCTCTTTGAGCTTTGTAGTTTTCACCAGATTATGCTCCTTAAGCTTGTTGGTAATCAGGCCAATGGTAAGCTTTGTTGAATAAATCGGAACATTGACCTCCTTGAGTACATAGGGAAGCGCCCCGATATGATCCTCATGTCCGTGGGTGATAACAAAGCCCTTGACCTTTGAGATATTCTCCTTCAAATATGAGACGTCCGGAATGACAAGATCGATTCCAAGCATATCGTCCTCTGGAAAAGCCAGACCGCAGTCCACAACCACAATGCTTTCTTCATATTCAAAGGCTGTGATATTCATACCAATCTGCTCAAGTCCTCCAAGAGGGATAATTTTAAGTCCGCTCGAATTTTTCTTGACTTTTTTCCTCTGTACGCTCACAGAAGGCGGAAGGGATTCCCGAAAGCCATTCTGTGTCTTTCTTGTAAAATTTCTGTTGTTATGCCTTTGATAAGGCTTTTTCTTCTGGAAGCCGCCATCCATGTCCGGCCCTCCTGTGTCTGTACCTCCTGTGTTTTCCCAATTTTCGTTGTTGTAGTCTCTCTTCAAGCTTGCACCTCCAAATTTGTGTGCAATTTATTCTCTCCTCCGCACACCATGTGCAGCTCATATTTTTTTACATAAGAAATAACCTTTTCAAGAAAGGCCTAACAAAAAATACTGACAAATGCTTTATCGCTGCTGCCTGCAAAGCGCAGCTTTTTTGTCTGCTGCCGACAGCTTCCGTCCAACGGAGAATAAATCACACCTGTTATATTTTTATTACTTTTTATTTATAAAAGTCCCTGACAAAACCCATGAGACAAAGCGTATCTGCATGCAGCGGCTCATGAGTCTTGAACTTTTATTTATCGTTATTGATATTGATATGGAAGCTCTCCTGCCAAAAGCTCCTTCAGCAAAAATCCACTTCCTCCATCATCTGCTGAAATACCTTCCACACGATATCCAGCTCCTCTTCGTCTTCTACGAATTCATAGCACGCTTCAGGATTGCTGTCCTCTGACAGGTCCTTGAGAATATAGGCCTCTGCCTCATCTCCCTGCGAATCAGACACCAGAAGGTAGTTCACTCCTCCAATACGGGTCTGCTCCTCCACATAAAATTCCTCTGCTGTGCCGTCTTCTGCAAAAAATGTAATTTTTTCCATAATCACTCTCAACTATACTTTATTTTTCATGGAAAGAAAATCCAAATAGCCCTGAAGAATAAATACAGCAGCCAGGGCGTCCACATATTCCTTTCTGTTTTCTCTGCGGACTCCCGCCTCCATCAGAGTGCGGTTCGCTTCCACAGTCGTCAGCCTCTCATCCCACATAATCACTGGAAGCTTTGTGCGCCTTACCAGCATTTCCTTAAATTCCAGTGACTTCTCTGCTCTCTCTCCAAGAGTATTATTCATGTTCTTTGGAAGTCCAAGAACAATGGCCTCTGCCTCATATTCCCTGCACAGCTCTTCAATCCGCGCCAGGGTCCGGCGCAGCTTGTTCTCTTCCTTTCTGCGTATGATTTCCAGGCCCTGCGCAGTCAGGCCAAGCGGATCGCTCACCGCCACCCCGACTGTCTTAGACCCATAATCCAATCCCAGCACTCTCATATCAGCCTTCCCAGGATCTGTTCTTAATATACTCGTTCAGGAGTTCTTCTACTAGCTCATCGCGCTCTACCTTCATAATCATACTGCGCGCCCCCTTGTGGCTGGTAATATAAGTAGGATCTCCTGACATAATGTAACCTACAATCTGATTTACCGGGTTATAGCCCTTCTCATCCATGGCAATATATACCAGGTCAAGAATCTCCTTCACATTCAGCTCCTGCTCCTGCACTGCCCTAAAATATTGTGTATTTCCAAGATTATTGTCTGCCATTTTTTCTCACGTCCTTACTAATAGATTTTCTTTATTTTAATATATCCTTCAAAAAAATACAACGGTCAATCCAGAAAATTTCCTGTATTTCAAAGTTTTTTCGTTACTGTTCACTGGCAAAGGGGATTTCTTCAGGAAATTTTTGACGCCTCCATGAGCTGTTCTTTGAGAAAGCCTGTCAGACGTATAGGAAGAATATCGTTCACAGCCTCTGCCCCTGTGCTTCTCACTGCCGCCTTGATATACTCCGGGGTATGTCCTACAAGCCAATGCCCCCTGTCTGTTGCAAGCTCCTCCTCTATCAGAAGCTCTGTGCTTTTTCCTATCCACTGCTTTTCATAACTGTGAGACTGTCTGTTGTGAAGAGCAAGCATTACGTCGCTCCTTTGCGCCTTGATTTCCTCTGGAATCTGCCCGTCCATTGCCGCCGCCCGTGTTCCCCTTCTCCTGGAATATTTGAAGATATGGGTTTCATAAAAGCAGATACTTTCCACAAACTCTCTGGAAATCTCAAATTCCTCTTCTGTCTCTCCCGGAAATCCCACAATCACATCTGTGGTAAGAGCCGGATTTGTAAAATATCTGCGAAGCAGGCTGCATGCCTGTCTGTACTCCTCGCTCGTGTAACGGCGGTTCATGCGCGCCAGGGTTTCGTCACACCCGCTCTGCAAAGAGAGATGAAAATGCGGGCAAATCTTTGGAAGCGTGGCAAGCGCCCTGGCAAATTCCTCTGTCACAATCCTCGGCTCCAGGGATCCAAGACGGATTCGCCGGATTCCCGGTATCTCATGAACAGCCTGGATGAGTCCGAGAAGACTCTCTCCTGTGTCCTTTGGAAAATCACTTCCATAAGAGCTTAAGTGAATTCCTGTAAGCACAACCTCCTGGTAGCCTGCCTGCGAGAGGCGCCTTACCTCACAGAGAACCTCTTCTCTGTCCCTGCTGCGCACGCGTCCCCTTGCATAAGGAATAATGCAGTAGGTGCAAAATTGGTTGCAGCCGTCCTGAACCTTAATATATGCCCGCACATGCTCTGCTGTACGGCTGATAGCAAGCTTTTCATATTCTCTCTCTCGTCCGATTTCAAGCACCTGTTCTTTTTTCTGTCTGGTTCTTTCATACTCCAGAAGAGCCTGAACAAGATTCTTCTTCTGGTTATTTCCTAGAATGATGTCTACTGCTTCATCCTTTTCCAGATTTTCTTTGTCTGTTTGGACATAGCAGCCGGCAGCCACCACAATAGCAGCTGGATTCATTTTCTTCGCCTTGTGCAGCATCTGTCTTGACTTTCTGTCCGCGATATTTGTCACTGAACAGGTATTGATGACATACACGTCTGCTCCTGGTGCAAAGGGGACAATCTCATATCCCGCCTCTTCCAGGAGCTGCTGCATGGCATCTATTTCATAAGCATTTACTTTGCAGCCCAGATTATGGAGTGCAGCTCTCTTTTTCATGTTCTATTTCAGCCTTTCTGCGCAATTTCAGCACTTTTTATATATATTTAATAATTACAATCCTATTTTTCATATCTTTTCTTCTTGACTTTTAAAATACCAACCGCTAAGATTAAGATGTAAAGATAAACTATATTTTTCCATTAAGGGAGGTTACAAAATGAAAACTGTTAAAATTTCTCTGAACTCAATTGACAAGGTGAAGGCCTTTGTAAATGAAATCAGTAAATTTGACTGTGATTTCGATTTGGTTTCCGGAAGATATGTGATTGACGCAAAATCCATTATGGGCATCTTCAGCCTGGATTTGTCCAAATCCATTGACCTGAACATTCACGCAGACGGCGCCGTCCTGCAGAGTGTATTAGCCGTTATCGGAAAATATGTCATCGACTAAGCTGCTACCTTTCGCGGCCATATGTCATTGAACATTCTGTTCAATCCGCATATCTTTTAGCATCCCATGCATCTCTATCAGAAGACAAGGCGGATGAAAATCCGCCTTTTTCTTTGCCATCTTCTTCAAGGCTTCTTCTGCTTGCCTTTCTCTTTTTATTCTCCTATGGAAATTACCTCTGCCGTATCCAGGGCTGTCTGCACCAGAGCATCCATTTTCTCATCCAGCCTTGTCTCAGACCTTTGTATCACCTTGATATTCGGCTTTGTTACCGGATGCTTTGCCACAAAAATCGTACAGCAGTCCTCAAATGGCTGTATGGAGGTCTCGTAGGTATTGATTTTATGCGAAATTTCTACGATTTCCTGCTTGTCAAAGCCAATAAGCGGGCGATATACAGGAAGCGTACACACCTCATTTGTGGCGGCAAGGCTCTGCAAGGTCTGGCTTGCCACCTGTCCAATGCTCTCCCCTGTAATCAGTCCCAGGCATCCGCTCTTTTGGGCAATCTGCTCTGCAATACGCATCATATAACGGCGCATAATAATCGTAAGCTCTTCATGAGGACACTGATCATAGATATAGAGCTGAATATCTGTAAAATTCACCACATGGAGCCTCATAGGACCGCTGTAGCGGGACACAAGCTTTGCCAGATCCACAACCTTCTGCTTTGCTCTCTCGCTGGTATAGGGCGGCGCATGAAAATAAACAGCATCCACCTTTACGCCTCTCTTGGCAATCATATAGCCTGCCACAGGGCTGTCGATTCCTCCAGAGAGAAGCAGCATGGCCTTTCCATTGGTTCCCACAGGCATTCCCCCTGGTCCTTTTATGGTTTCTGAATACACATAAATCTTTTCTCTGATTTCCACAGTCAGGTTCAAAGACGGCTCATGTACATCCACAGAGCAGCCAGGAAAGGCGTCCAGGATTCTCGCCCCAAGCTCTGCGCTGACCTCCATGGAGGTCATGGGATAGGATTTGTCAGCTCTCCTGCAGTGAACTTTAAAGCTTTCTCTGAAGCTGGGATACTGCGCCTGCATATAGGATACGACATCCTCTGCCATCCTGTCAAAGCCTTTATTTTCATAAATGACCACAGGGCAGATTCCCACAATGCCAAATACCCTTTTTAAGGCCTCTATTGTCTCCTCATAGTCATATTCTTCAGGGCAGTATACATAGACCCTGCCTCGTTCCTTACACACCTGAAACTCTCCTTCCAAAGCGTCCAGGGCAATGCGCGTCTGGCGCACCAGCGCATCCTCAAACAGATAGCGATTTTTTCCCTTAATCGCAATCTCCGCGTATTTTATCAAAAATGCATGAAATAACATCGTATTTTCTCCTTTTTCTTAATGACGGGCATACCTTCTCAAGGTCGGCAGTACCTCCTCCAAAACTGACAGGCAGTATTCCACCTCTTCCAGCGTGTTCTCCTCAGAAAAACTGATTCTTATGCTACTCTCTATCTGACCCTTGGAAAGCCCCATGGCTGTCAGCGTGGAGCTGGCCTTTCGCTTATGGCTGGAGCATGCGCTTCCTGCGGACACATAGACGCCTCGCTCCTCCAGGGTGTGAAGAAGCACCTCGCTTCTCACTCCAGGAAAACTTACGCTCAAAATATGGGGCGCCCCCTCCTTCACAGGCATGCCGTTCAGTATTGCATTGCAGCGACTCAAAAGCCCCTCTGCCATCCTCTCCTTGAGTTCATATAAATGCGCTATTTTGCGGTCAAAGTCCCGATAGCTCTCTGCTGCCGCTGCTCCAAGCCCCGCTGCTCCCGGAACATTTTCTGTTCCTGAGCGCAGACCTCCCTGCTGACCGCCTCCCAGAATCTGGGGCTGTACCTTTGCCTTTTCATTAATATACAGAAAGCCTGCGCCCTTTGGACCATGAATTTTATGGGCGCTCACGCTCATAAGGTCAATTCCAAGCTTTTTGGGATAAATCCTGTACTTTCCAAATGCCTGTATCGCATCCACATGAAACAGAGCATTCGGGCTTTTCCTGTGAATCATTTCTCCGATTTTTGCCACAGGCATCACAGCTCCCACTTCATTGTTCACATACATCACTGAGACCAGAATGGTATCCGGGCGAAGAAGCTCCTCCAGCGCGTCAAGGCGGACTACTCCTGCAGCATCTACAGGAAGAAGACTCACCTCAAATCCCTGCTCCTTCAGGTAAGAAGCAGGCATGGAAACCGCCGCATGCTCTACCTCTGTTATGATAATATGCTTTCCTCTCCTCTGATTCGCCATAGCGCCTCCGATAAGAGACAGATTGTTCGACTCTGTTCCCCCTGAGGTAAAGAGGATTTCCTTTTCCTTTACCTTCAGGATAGAGGCGAGAGTCTCTCTCGCAGCCTTTACATAGCTCTCTGCCTCCACTCCTTTTTTATGCATGGCAGAGGGATTTCCATAATCCTCCATCATGGTTTTTACCACAATATCCCTCACACACGCATAGCAGCGCGTTGTGGCTGAATTGTCAAAATAAGCCTCCATCATTCTTCCTCCAATTGAAACATCAGCACAGACAAAACAGCAAGGCCTGCCGTCTCTGTGCGGAGAATTCTTTTTCCGAGAGTAATCACCTGCGCCCCCTTTGCCAGAGCCGCCTGCACCTCTTCCTCCTCAAAGCCTCCCTCAGGGCCTATGAAAATTCCGATGGTATTTCCTCTCTGGATTTTGGCAAAAGCCTCGCGGGTCTTTGCCATGCCCTGGGCAAGCTCATAGGGAAACAGCTTTACATCCAGCCCTTCCCACAGAAGGAGCGCATCCTGAAAACTCTGCACAGAATGAATCTTCGGAACTTTCATTCTCCTGGACTGCTTTGCTGCGCCCTCGGCAATCTGCTGCCACCTGGACACCTTTTTTTCAGCCTTTTTCACGTCCAGTCTGACCACGCACCTTCTGGCTGCAACAGGGACAATCTCACTTGCCCCAAGCTCCACAGCCTTCTGAATAATCCATTCCATCTTGTCGCCCTTTGGAAGGCACTGGAACAGAACGATTTTTCCTGGAAGCTCATAGGAAGGGGTCTGCGCATACTGAATATGACAGAGAATCTCATTCTCAGATGCTTCTTCTATTGTACAGAAGTATTCCTTTTCTCCGCCTCCGCTAACCCACAGCTCTTCGCCTCCTTGCATACGCAGGACGTTTTTGATGTGATTTACATCCCCGCCCGTGATATGAATTCTGTGAGAGACCTCTTCAATCTGATAAGGCTCAACAAAAAAACGCGGCATCCTCTCATTCCTTTCTGGCTGTGACAGCCACCCATTCGCCCTGCCTGGTAACTTCCACAACCCGAAGACCGGCTGCCTGCACAGCCTCCCTCACCACAGCCTCCTTGACGTCCAAAATTCCTGATGTAATATAATAGGCTCCTTTTTTCATATGCTTTACCACAACAGGCGTCAAAGGCACCAGAACATCTGCAAGAATGTTGGCAGCTACCAAGTCATAAGCCTCATAGCCTGCCCAGTCCTGTATTTCTTTGTCTGTAATGATATTTCCAATTTTCAGCTCAAAATTCTCAGGACAAATGTCATTTGCCTTCAGGTTGTCCTCCACAGCAGGAACCGCACAAGGATCCAAATCCGTTGCCATCACATGGGAAGCCCCCATCTTCAGAGCCACGATTCCAAGAATGCCGCTTCCTGTTCCCACATCCAGCATATTGGTATTGCCGGAAACATACTTCTTTATCTGGCGGATAACAAGCTGCGTGGTCTCATGCATACCGGTTCCAAAGGCAGTTCCCGGGTCAATATGAAGAATCATCTTGTCCTTATCCTCTGCCTTTACCTCCTCCCAGGAGGGAATAATCAGAATGTCATCCACATAAAACTGATGAAAATACTGCTTCCAGTTGTTAATCCAGTCCTTATCCTCTGTCTGAGACCTTTCTATGCTTGCCTCTCCAATATCCATAAACGAGGAAAGCTCGTCAAGAGCCTCTCTCACGCGCACAAGAATCTCCTCCTGCTGCTCCTCTTCTGCGTCCAGATAAAAGTTCAGATAGGCAATTCCATCGTCTGACGGCCCTTCTGGCATAATGTCTACAAACATCTGCTCCTTTTCTTCCTCTGACAGAGGCTTTTTGTCCACAATCTCCACTCCCTCGATTCCAAGCTCCTGAAGGGTGCAGCTTACCATATCCTCTGCCTCTGTTATGGTTTTTACTGTATAACGATTCCACTTCATGATTTCAATTCTCCTTATCAGGTGATATTTCTGATTCCACAGTCATTCCTGCTGCCTTCTCATACAGGGCAGCACATCCATTTTCTTATCATACACGAATTACAGCAAAAAGAAAAGAGGCTTCTCGCCTCTTTTCCTGAAGTTCTGTTAATCCTCAAAGTTTTCTTTGAATTTATCAAACCATTTTTTCTTCTTTTCAGGAGCCGGATTATCAGAATCCGCTGGAGCCGGACGGTTTCCGCAAGCAGCATCAAACCTGCGAAGAGCATCCTTTGCTTCCTCGTTAAGACGCGTAGGCACCTGTACAACCAGAGTAACATAGTGGTCGCCTCTTATATTCTTGTTTCTCAGAGAAGGTACGCCTTTTCCCTTCAGGCGAATTCTGGTATCTGTCTGTGTTCCTGGCTTTACCTCATAGACCACCTGTCCGTCTACAGTATTAATGCGCACCTCACCGCCAAGGGCTGCCTGCGCAAAGGTCAGAGGAGCTGTTGAATAGATATTCATATCCTGCCTCTGGAAAACCGGATGACGGGCAATCGTCACCTCTACCAACAGATCGCCCCTTGGACCGCCGTTGGTTCCTGGCTCTCCCTTTTCTCTGATGCGAATGCTCTGACCATTGTCAATACCGGCCGGAATCGTAACCTGAATCTTCTTTCTTGAGGTGGTATAGCCGCTTCCTCTGCACACAGTACATTTCTCTTTGATAACCTTACCGCTTCCGCCGCACTCTGGACAGGTCTGCACATTCCGAACCATGCCGAACATAGACTGCTGCGTATAGACAATCTGTCCCTCTCCATTACACTTGGAACAGGTAACCGGACTGGTACCTGGCTTAGCGCCGCTTCCGCCGCAGGAGGGACAAGGATCCTTCAGGGAAATCTCAAGCTCCTTTTCGCAGCCAAAAACAGCCTCCTCAAAGGTAATATTCACTTTGGCGCGGAGATTTGCACCCTTCATGGGACCGTTCTGAGGTCTCCTTCTGGCTCCGCCGCCAAACAAGTCGCCAAAAATATCGCCGAAAATGTCACCCATATCAGCACCGCTGAAGTCAAAGCCGCCAAAACCGCCTCCTCCTCCTGCTCCGCCGTTTTCAAAAGCAGCATGGCCGAACTGGTCATATTGCTTTCTCTTCTCAGGGTCACTGAGGATCGCATAGGCATTCGTTGCCTCTTTAAATTTTGCCTCAGCATCTTTATCACCCGGATTTACATCCGGGTGATATTTTTTGGCCAATTTTCGATATGCTTTTTTCAGTGTTGCATCATCTGCGTTTCTGTCCACGCCAAGGACTTCGTATAAATCTCTCTTATCAGCCATGACTTCTCATTCCTATTATGGATTATACTTCTTTGTAATCAGCATCAACAACATCATCATAACCAGCTTCGCTGCTGCCTGTGCTGCCTGTGCTGCCTGTATTTCCTGCGCCTCCCATGTTCATATCCGGCGTAGGTCCTGCCTGCTGAGCCTGCTCATACATCTTTGCAAACAGCTTCTGTGCGCTCTCCATCATCTTCTCCTGAGCGGCCTTAATATCTGCCACCTGACTATCTGTCAGCTCCTGATCCTTTGTGGAATCCAGAAGGGATTTCAGTGCATTCAGGTCAGATTCAACAGCTGTCTTGTCAGATGCATCCAGCTTATCTCCAGCTTCCTTCAGAGCATTCTCTACCTGGAATACCATGGAGTCTGCATTGTTTCTTGTATCAATCGCTTCCTTGCGCTTCTTGTCCTGAGCCTCAAACTCTGCTGCTTCCCTTACAGCCTTGTTGATTTCATCATCAGACATATTGGAGCCTGCTGTGATGGTGATGTGCTGCTCCTTGCCTGTTCCCAAATCCTTTGCAGACACATTTACAATACCATTTGCGTCAATATCAAAGGTAACTTCAATCTGCGGAACGCCACGGCGTGCTGGAGGAATACCATCCAGACGGAACTGGCCTAAGGATTTGTTGTCTCTTGCAAACTGACGCTCGCCCTGTACTACGTTGATGTCTACAGCAGTCTGATTGTCTGCTGCTGTGGAGAAAATCTGGCTCTTCTTTGTCGGAATAGTGGTATTTCTCTCAATCAGTCTGGTTGCAATGCCGCCCATGGTTTCAATGGACAGAGACAGTGGAGTTACGTCCAGAAGAAGGATGTCTCCTGCGCCTGTATCTCCTGCAAGCTTACCGCCCTGTACAGAAGCTCCGAGAGCTACGCACTCATCTGGGTTCAGAGATTTGCTTGGCTCCTTGCCTGTCAGCTGACGAACCTTATCCTGTACTGCCGGAATACGTGTAGAACCGCCTACCAGAAGTACCTGACCCAGCTCAGATGCTGTAAGGCCTGCATCAGAAAGAGCGCGGCGTACAGGCTCTGCTGTCTTCTCTACCAGCTCATGAGTCAGCTCATCAAATTTTGCTCTTGTAAGATTCATATCAAAGTGCTTCGGTCCCTCTGCGGTAGCAGTAATGAACGGAAGGTTAATGTTTGTTGTTGTTGCAGAGGAAAGCTCCTTCTTTGCCTTCTCTGCTGCTTCCTTGAGTCTCTGAAGAGCCATCTTGTCGTTGGAGAGGTCTACGCCCTCTGCCTTCTTGAACTCAGAAAGCATCCAGTCTGTGATCTTCTGGTCAAAGTCATCGCCGCCCAGACGGTTGTTTCCTGCAGTGGAGAGAACCTCGATAACACCGTCGCCGATTTCAATGATGGAAACATCAAAGGTACCGCCGCCAAGGTCATATACCATAATCTTCTGCTCTCTCTCATTGTCAAGACCATAAGCCAGGGCTGCTGCTGTAGGCTCATTGATAATACGCTTTACATCCAGTCCTGCAATCTTTCCTGCATCCTTGGTTGCCTGACGCTGTGCGTCATTAAAGTAAGCCGGAACAGTGATAACTGCTTCTGTTACTGTCTCTCCCAGATAGCCCTCTGCATCCTTTTTCAGCTTCTGCAGAATCATTGCGGAAATCTCCTGAGGAGAGTATTTCTTATCATCAATCTTTACTCTGTAATCAGTACCCATCTCTCTCTTAATAGAAGAAATGGTCTTCTCTGCATTCGTAACTGCCTGACGCTTTGCAGGCTCTCCTACCAGTCTCTCACCGGTCTTTGTGAAAGCCACTACAGACGGTGTAGTTCTGGCTCCCTCTGTATTTGCAATAACGGTTGGCTGACCGCCCTCCATAACAGCTACACAGCTGTTTGTAGTTCCCAAATCAATACCAATAATTTTTCCCATGATAGTTATCCTCCTAAAAAATAAACTGTGAACTAAAATTAGTTATTATTCTTATCCTTGCTTGTTGAACCTGTGGTTCAATAAATATAATATATATAAAACAGCACATCAGAAGGCTTCCTCAGAAATTCCGGCTATTCCCGGCTCTTCCTTTTAGTTGGCAACCTTTACCATACTGTGTCGTACAACAAAATCCTTGTAGGTATAGCCCTTCTGGAACTCCTCTACAATGATATTCTCTCCAACCGTCTCATCCTCCACATGCATCACTGCATTATGGAAATCCGGGTTGAATTCCGCTCCAACAGCCTCAATAGGCTTTACTCCAAGCTCCTCAAGAGTAGTTACAAGCTGCTTGTAAATCATTTTCATGCCGTCTGCAAAGGCGTCGCCCTCTGCTGCCTGTGCAAGTCCGCGCTCAAAATTATCCACAACCGGGAGAATCTTTTCCACGATTTCCTTTGCACCGATGATGTACATGCTGGATTTTTCTCTCTCTGTTCTTCTTCTGAAATTCTCAAATTCTGCCAGAGACCTCTTGAGACGATCCGTCAGCTCTTCAATCTGAAGGTCTTTCTTATCCTTCTCTTTTTTCTTCCTTCCAAAGAAGGAAGTCTTTCCAGAGGTTTTCTCCTCCTGTTCCTCTCCTTTGTCCGGCTCTTCTGCCTGCACCTCCTGCTCTTCCTGTATATTTTCTTCCTCTACAGCAGCTTCCTCTGCTGCCTTGCTTTCTTCCTGTGTCTCTGGAGTCTTATTTTCTTCTGACACGATTCTACCGCCTTTCTATGTCTTTTTCCTGAAGATTTCATCCAGCTGGGTTTTCAGAATCTTCAGATTGTCAACCACATTTTCATAATCCATGCGTTTTGGACCAATGATACCGATGGTTCCATGCATTCCCTCTCCCAGCTCATATGTGGCAGTTACTACACTGCAGTCCTTCATGGTCTGAATCGAATTCTCTCCTCCGATATAGACCTGAATTCCTGTGCCTGTATCTGAATCCAAGCTTTTCTGTATCAGCGCTGCAAGCTGTTCCTTCTCCTCAAAAGCGGAGATAAGCTCGCTTGCCCGACTCTTATCAGCCAGCTCAGGATATTTGAATATATTCGTGGCGCCTGAGGTATAAATCTGCATATCCTCTTCCTCCACATGAATGGTCTGTGCCACTGCATCAAGCACGGTCGCAACCACCTTGCTGTGAATTCCGGCCTGTTCCTTGAGCCGCGCGATCATTCCCAGATTAATGTCTTCAATAGGCAAACCGTTCAGGTTGGTATTAAGCAGAAGATTCAGCTTCAGGATGGTCTCGTCATCCATCTCCTCATCCAGGTTGATAATCTGGTTTCTCACCACATTTCCATCTGTAACCACCACAGCCACAAGCTGCAGCCCTGAGATCCTAGAGAGCTGGATAAACTTCAACCTGCTTCCTCTGTACTTGGGGACTGAAATCATAGTCGCATAATTGGTGTTGGAGGCAAGAACTCTCACCACCTGCTTGAGAACCTTCTCCATTTTGTCTGTTTTTTCAATCATCAGCTCCTTGATTTCCTGTATCTCCGCTTCCTTCTCACTCATCAGCTCGTCAACATAAAGACGATAGCCTTTGTCTGAAGGAATCCTCCCCGCCGAGGTATGGGGCTGGATAATATAGCCCATATCCGTTAGGTCTGACATCTCATTTCGAATAGTAGCGGAGCTGACATTCAAATCGGTGTATTTGGAAATGGTTCGCGACCCTACCGGCTCTCCTGTCTCAAGATAAGTTTTGATGATTGCTTTCAGTATTCTCTTTTTTCTCTCATCCAATACCTTATCCAATGGAACCGCTCCTTTCTTTTGTTGTTAGCACTCAATATCAAGGAGTGCTAACATCTATAGTCATAAGATAGCACTCACCCAATCGTTTGTCAATAGGTGTAATGAAATTTTTTATTTTTTTTACATAAAAAAAAGAACTTCCCCTAAAAAGGGGAAGCCCTCTACACAGAAAAAGAAATCTCTCTTCCTGTTCTCTGATATTGATAATATCTGACTCCGGCCGCATCCAGCATACGCTTGGAGGCTCTTACTCCGGGAGAGTCCGCATACTTATCGCAGTCATACACAATGGTCTTGATCCCCGCCTGAATGATGGCCTTGGCGCATTCATTGCAGGGAAACAGCGAAACATAGATTTTCGCCCCCTCCAGACTTCCTCCCCGATAATTGAGGATAGCATTGAGTTCACTGTGCGTGACATACAGATACTTTGTATCAAGCTCCTCTCCCTCCCGCGCCCATGGAAACTCATCGTCTGAGCAGCCCATGGGAAAACCATTATAACCCATGGAAAGAATCTTATTGTCCTGGCTGACAATGCAGGAGCCTACCTGGGAGCTTGGATCCTTGGAGCGCATCCCTGATAGAATTGCCACTCCCATAAAATACTCATCCCAGGATATGTAATCGGTTCTCTTTTCATTTGCCTTTCTCATAAGCACGTTTCCTCTGCCTTATTCTGTCTCCATCTGGTCGATGCGGTTCTGATGACGCTGTGCATGGGAAAACGGCGTGTTGAGAAATGTATCTACAATTTTCACAGCAAGACCTGCGCCGACTACCCTTCCTCCAAGCGCCAGAACATTGGCGTCATTATGCTGCCTGGTGGCCTCTGCGCAGAAGCAGTCTGTGCATAAGGCAGCACGGATTCCCTTAAATTTGTTGGCAGTGATGGAAATTCCAATGCCAGTGCCGCAGATAAGGATTCCCTTATCGCACTCTCCTGACAGGATAGAACGGCAGACTGCCTTTGCATACACAGGATAATCCACAGCCTCTGTGCTGTTGCATCCAAAATCCTTGTAGGCAAGTCCCTTGTCATCCAGATATTTCAGAATCTCCTGTTTTAGTTCGTAACCGCCATGGTCACATCCAATTGCTATCATAGCTTTACCCTCCTATACATTTGTATAGCCCTTTCTAAAGGCTACACCTTTATTACCTTATGACCTGCTGCCTTGAGCAGCCGGTTCATAATAGCCTGACCCATTTTGGGCGTATAAAACGCCTCCGAATAAATCGCGGACACTCGGCATTCATCAAATTCGCGGAGAACCTGATATAAATGAAGCGCAATGCTCTCCTCGTCCTTTCTGCTGCCAATACTCTTGACAATCCCTGTCGGATATTGTCCTATGGTTTCCTCTGTTCCAATGATTCCTACCTGCTTTCCCTCCATGCTGGCTCTGGCAGCATATGCATTGATGGCAGCGATCACAGCCGGGATGTCTCCCTCCACAATCGCAAGATCTGCCTTTGGCGCATAATGGCGGTACTTCATTCCTGGGGCCTTTGGCGGCTCATTACTTTTTAGAAGGCCTCTGTCCAGAATAACCTCTCCCAGAAGGCTCTTAAGCATTTCCAGAGAAATATAGCCTGGACGAAGCACAGTCGGAATCTCTTCCGTAAAATCAACAATCGTGGATTCCAGGCCAATTCCCACCTGGCCTCCATCTATAATCATGGGAATCGCCTCCCCCAGATCCTCAATCACATGGGAAGCCAATGTGGGGCTGGGTCTTCCTGAGGTATTGGCACTGGGAGCAGCAACATAGCCTCCGCCCGCGCGAATAAGCTCTCTGGCAATTTTGTGGCTCGGAAAACGCACGGCCACGCTGCCAAGGCCTCCTGTTGTCTCCAGCGGCACCTTGGCAGACTTTGGAAGAATCATGGTAAGAGGACCCGGCCAGAATTCTCTGGCAAGAAGCTGCGCCTTCTTTGGGATTGAGGCAACAATGTCAAAAATGGCCTCATAATCTGCAATATGCACAATCAGGGGATTGTCAGATGGCCTGCCCTTTGCTGCATAAATTTTTTTGGAGGCTCTTGCATTAAGGGCATTTCCTCCAAGCCCATATACCGTTTCTGTCGGAAAAGCCACCAGCTCTCCTGCCTTCAAAAGCTCTCCTGCACGCTGTATGCTGTTCTTATCTATGGAATCCTCTGTCATTTTAATAATTTCTGCCTTCATTTTTTCCCCTTTCATGAGGCACTTGCTGGTCAATAATGGTAGATTTGGAAGTTCACTTCCAAACTTCTCTGCCTCCGCTTTCTCTATTGTCCATATCCTGCTGCCTGCGGCAGCTTTACAATACAGGTCTGTGAAGAGATATCCTGAAATACCACCTCTCCAAGGCTCTTCAGATAATCTGTGTTCAGCCGATCCCCATATTTTTCCCTCTCCTTTGCTCCGAGGAAAATATAGGAAACCTCATACTGTGTCAGAAGACTTCTCACCAGACTGTCATTGTCTGAAGTAAAGATGCTCTCCACATCTGCGCTCTTCTGATTTACATCCTCCACATCGCTTCTCCACAGCCATTCATGCACATACCAGCCAAGAATCGTGGGAAGCCCTGTCATGGCAGATACCCGGCAGTAGCCGGTATAGCTGTCTCCGTTTGCCTCCAGAACCACAGGCTGTCCCTCTACATTCCGTGAAAGCCATCGGATAGCCGCCGCATCCTCTGTATGCTCTGTCTCCAGAAAGGCTGTTGTATTGAGTCCCTTATAGCCGCTTTTGTCCAAAATATTTCCATACCAGGAATCCACTGCCCTTCCAAAATATCCAGTAGTAGATAAAAAGCATACAAGACCGGCCGTTCCCACTGCCCGCGTCCAGCTTCTCTCATAAAGCACCAGAGTTTTTACAAGGATGTAGCCCATACAGATGCCGAACATAACAAAGGCCTGATACGTGAGCTTGAACATGGTATTTGCTCTTGCACTGGTCGCCTCATAAATGTCCCTGACATACACCACCTCAGGAATAAAAACCAGTCCCAGCGCACAGAGTCCCAGAATCAGAATAAAAAGATCCGGTCCCTCCAGCTCTGCCATCCACACACACACATTTTTCTTTCCCTGTTTCCACAAAAGAGAGGCAATAAACAGAATGACCATCACTGCCGGAAGCCCCCACAGAACTGCAAGCTGATGCAGCCTGGAGTGGTTCTGCGCCAGCGCCACCCCACTCACCATTGTCTCAAACTGCATGGTAAAGGGAAGAATCACTGCTGTGGAAATTACGATCACCTCTGCCGCCTGACAGGCCGTAACCAGAAAAATTCTGCTCCACTTCCCCTGAAGCAAAACGATATTGGTAAAAAGCACCACTCCTCCTGTGACAACAAAATAGATCACAAAATCCCAGAAATTTGTCCAGTGGTAGATGCCAAGAAGCCAGGAGGCCATAAGAATATGCGGCTCCTTCAGTGCCAGAAGCACTGCCTCCTTTGTCCCTCTGGCTGCAAACTCTTCCTTTTCCTTCTGCATTTTCTGCATCCAAGCATACAAAAGCCCTATCAGGAGAAGCACAAACATAAGATTGACCACGTGCGCATGGAGATCTCCAAGAACAAAGGAATAGCAGGGGAATTCATGAATCGTCTTGTCTGTTGGAACATCTGGATTATGTCCGATGTAGCGAGTAGCGTCTGGAAACCAGTAGCCAGTTACTTCCTCGCCCTTCCATTTCTGAATCAGAGGCAGGATAACGCCGTAGACCATATGATGCATGTTTCCCGCGATTCCGACTCCGATTCCTGCCAAAATACCTGCAAGCGCGCCAAATCGTTTCCGACTTTTTCCGCCTTTTGCTCTCTGCCTGTCCATAAAGAGCTGATAGGTCAGCGAACAGGGAAGGGAAAATGCCATGGCAGCTACCAGCATTCTGGAAATATTATAGGTGATGGCAGGCTTTGTCCCTGTCAGCCTGCTTAAGAACACTGCAAAATACTGCCCTCCATAGTAATAGTTAATGGTACCTTCTGAATACCAGATGTCCTTTGGAGGAAGCGTGGTGCTGCGCATCATGGCCTCCATAAAGCCGTAATCCATGAACTTTTCTGTAGAGTTCGAGGTCTCCGGACGAAAACCGGCAATATATACCCACATCAGAAAAACCAGGAAGAATAAAACCTCCTGCCAGAATATTAATTCTGTCTCTTCCCACGCAAAGCAGGAGAGTCCCTTTTTGCTTTGCATATACAAAAGCACGGCGCAGCCTGCGCTGCACAAAACCGTTACAAAAATGCAGGAAAATGTCGTGAATTTGAGAATTTTCGCAGAAACCAAAAACCAGGCAGCAAAGCCTGTGATGCTGATGCCCACCATCTTGGAAAACATCCAGCCCTTGTCATCAAAGCCTGAAAACAGCATTCCTGTCACTGGCATAAAAACCATTCCCAGAACCCCAGCTAAAAGCCACCAGGTCAAAAAGGCGATGCTCTCCCTTCCCAAAAGGAAAAAGGACAATCCCCCCAAAAGTATAAATACCAGAGGCTTTATCAAAAGGCTCTTTTGTATTTTTTCTGCATTCTCCCTCCAGCTCTTCATCTCCATGCCTCCTAAATACTCCTCCGCAGCTTTCCAAAATCAATCACTGCCTGTTTCCCGATTCCCAGGATTCTCTTCATATTAATAGAATTCTTCCCTCCTTGTCTTGGTCGGAAGGTAATCGGGAAATAATAGACTCCCAGATGATATTTCTGATAGATCACAGTCATCAGCACATTGGAAAGATTGAATTTGTCCGGAATCTTTTCAAGCACCCTCTCCAGCTGTCTAGCTCTCATAAGACGAAACGGCGTATTCGCATCCTTTACCCAGACGCCAAAGGCAGCAAAAAGCACCAGGCGCAAAACCCTGGTCACGAAAACTCTGAAAAGCCCATCCTGTCTGCCTCTTCTATCTCCAATTAAAAGACCGCACTGTCTGCGCTTTTGCCAAAGCTGCCAGAATTCCTCTGGAAGCGTCTGTCCGTCAGAGTCTGTCTGAAAGATATAGTCTGCCCCTTCTCCAATTGCATACTGATAGCCTCGAAGCAGCGTGGCTCCATGTCCCTCATTCTCTTTATTGATTCCAATCAGTCTGGGGCATCGTTCTCTTGCCTTCTCAATTTCCTCGTAGGTTTTGTCTTTACTTCCATCGTTTAAGATGACCAACCTGCTGTTTCCTCCGATTTTGTCCACAACCGGATACCATTGCTCAATCACCTTTCGGATGTTTGCCTCCTCATTGTATGCAGGCATTACAATATATAAGCTATCTTGTTTCATAGATACGAATCCTCCCATTCTCTGATGTATACGCCAGGGGATAGGAAGCAGCAATCACATCCTCCCTGCATGAGGAGCCTTCAAATTCGCTTCCCTCCTCAAAGACAATCATGGTAATCGCCTCCTCCTGAATCAGCTTTTTTAATACCTCCTCTGAGCCTGTCGTGTACATCTCCTTTGCCTTTCCTGCTCTGTAATAGGTATCATAGCCTGCTGACCACGCATAATACGGCCATCCGCAGTACAGCATCACACCTGCGACTGTCACCTCATTCATGGAATACTCCGGAGTCAGAAGCAAATCCCTGCTGTCTGTATTTTCCCGGAGCCATGCTGTGACGTCGCTGCTTAAATTCACGCCCACTCTGTGATTTATGTCATTTCCCATCAGAATCACGCAGAAATCATAAACTCCAGTCAGCGTCAGCATAACCGCCAGAATACTAGCCGCTATGCGCGTATACCACTTTTTCCTGAAAAGCTTTGCAAGAAAGCCTGCCCATAAAAGGCTGACAAAATGCATGGAAATGATAATATACTTGTGATTTACCGTAATATCCGGGGTCAGTGAAACACTAAACGCAAAGACAAGCGGCAGCAAAAAGGCAGTGAGAAGACATCTCTCTTCCCTTTTCTGGAACCATACAAGCACCGCAGACCCAAGAAAAACAAGGCCTGACATCCAAAACAAAAATTCAAGAACTCCGGGAATGGATTTATCCTCGCAGATAAAGCCCCACTGAAATTGAAAGCCCACAGCGCTTCCGCTGATAAAAAGTTTGGTCTGCAGCACAGACATACACACAGCCGTCACAGCTGCCGCAAGGTAATCCAGCTTCCCATTGGAATAAAAAGCCATCCCGCACAGAATCAGAAGTCCGGCAATCTCAGCCGCGCCATTCCAGAACGCACACAGCCCAAGAACAAGTCCTGCCAGAATACCAGTGCCAAGGCTTCTGCTTTTCCATGCTTCCTTTGAAAGGAGCCTTCCCTTCAGCCACAAAAGCCCGGTTTCCTCTCTGCTTACCCCTTCCTTCAGCCAATCCCAGAAAAGAAGGATGCACATGGCTGCGATAAGGAGTCCAAAGGCCAGATGGCGCTGGTTCAAATATACATTAAAATTCCAAAGTCCCCAATTTTCATTCGGCGTATAGCCGATAAAGGAGGTATTGACAGAAAGCGTATTCCACAAATCCCCTGCCTGCACATGTTCCCACACAAACCTAAAAAAAGAAAAGGAGCTTCTGAAAAAGAAAAACACAATCGCCAGCACTCCTGCCAGAAAGCTTTGGAATATTCGGCAGCAAATCAGGTATAAAAGCATCAAAAATCCCACAAGACTTAAAATACTCACCAGATTAAAGGCCCAGTCTATGGGAAGTCCCAGGTATTCCAGATTTCCGGCCAAAAACTGAAACATAAAATGATATTTTACATCCTCTCCTCCAAAATGGGGATATTGTGTAGGAAAATTATTTCCCCATGAAAAGGAGCGCATCATCGCTGTATGGGGAGCATAATCCCCATACACAGTGAATCCGGAATACAAATAGCCGTCTTTTATATGAAATACGTAAAACATCATGCACGTGACAAACAGAGCTGTCACAGCAAAAAGAACCGCTTCCCTTCCAAGCCGCGTTCTGTCGCAGACCATGCAGATTCTTTTTGGAAGGCTCTGCCTGCGCAGAAAAAAAATAACAACGCACCCAAGCAGCAGCATGAGCAGATTTCCATAATAAAGAGGCTGTTGAATGCTTCCATACACACTGAACAGCCCTGACAGCAGGTACACTCCCCAGGTCATAAAAAGAATTCCGACTCCAAACCATGCCGGAGCATAGAACCACACTGGATTGGCGCCTCCAAAATCCGCCATTTCTCTTTTGAAAAAAAATCTGCCAAGGAGTTCTCTCCCCAGCCAGATACTTATCATCAGGTAAACAATTGCAAGCATATTTTGCCTCCTAAGCAGACCCACAGCCCATCTCTGTACAGCAGCTGCACTTCTTCATTTGTCCATTATAGCAGAGATATTTCGATAAAAAAAGCCTTTCGCTGAAATTTCACATTTCTTTCACCTGCTCTGATTATGACGATAAATATTCGCAGATTCCCTCTGCCACAGCCTCTGCCACCTGTTTCTGATAATTCTCTGTTCTCAGAAGCTCTGCCTCCTCAGGGTTTGTAAGAAAGCCACATTCCACAATATTAAGAACCGCACTGCTTCTTTTTAAAAGGTAATAGCTGGTATTTCCCTTTGCCTCCCTGGGCCGCTCCACCTCCAGAAGCTGGTTCATAGATGCCTGAATACAGCGGGCAAGACTCTCTCCTTCTGTGGAGTCCCTGTAGTAAAATACCTGAGGTCCCTTTACTGAGGCATCCTCATAGCTGTTCTGGTGAATGCTGACAGCCAGAACCGGCTCGTTTTCCCCGAATATTCGGATTCTCTCCTGCATATCCTGTGCTTTTTTGTTTTTGCTGCTTTCCTCGTACAAGCCATAGTCTCCGTCTCTGGTCAATACCACGAAAAATCCTCTTTTCTCAAGAGCTTCCTTTAAAAGCAGCGAAATTTCCAGATTGATTTTTTTTTCCTGCAGGCCTCCGATTCCAATCATTCCAGGGTCCTCGCCTCCATGCCCCGGATCTACTGCAATCACTGGTTTGTCCTGTGAAGCACTCAAGGTCTGTGCTGTCTGTCTGGATAATACATAAAAGCAAACCAGAAGAAGCGCAGCCAGAATCATCTCCATCATTCCTTTTTTCAAAAAAACACCCCGCATCCTCTTTTCTAAGAATATATGATACGGGGTGTTTTCTACATGACTTATCTGTCAGGAAAGATTTTCTGTAATTGTCTGCCACACATCAGGGGTTTCAAAGCCAAGCTTCCATGCTGCCACTCCTGCGAGACCATACTTTGGAACAAGAGCAGTCTTCGCAGCAATCGACTGGGCGTCCTCAATCCAGATTTCGCACAGATTTCCTTCATCATCCTCATATTTGCCATAGTTCTGACCTACTGTGTTATCCCAATAGGTCTCTACAGCATGTACATTCACAACCTCCTGCGCGTCTGCCATTCCAATAGCTTCTGTATTCACAATCTGGCCTACGCTCTTCCATACCCGGCAATAAAACGGCATAGCATTGATGGTTCTTGAGGCCGGCACCTCTGCGAGCGTGTCCTGAATGCCCTTTTCTACCCAGGGCAGAGAAGCCACGGAGCCTGCCTCTGAGCCAACATAATGCTCATCATAGCCCATAATAATTACATAATCCACAACCCTGCCCTGCTCTGCACGGTCATAATGACTAGTAAAATCCTCTGGAACCGGGTTGTCCACTGAGAGCACCAGGTTATTCTTATGCGTCTCCACAGACAGCTCTCTCAAAAACTGAAGAAAATGAGGACCAACCGCCTCGCTCAGAGACTCAAAATCTACATTAATTCCATCGAGATTATACTGAAGCGCATACTGCACAAGCTGGTTTACTGCATTCTGTCTGGCCGAGGTACTGGAAAGAATAGCATCTGTGTCTACCTCAAAGGTAAAGTTATCCACAAGTCCCCATACCTGCCATCCTCTTGCATGGGCATTTTCCACATAGGTACTGGTGGCAATGGACTGAACATTTCCTGCATTATCTGTCAATGTAAACCATGTAGGGGAAATCACATTAATGCCGGACACATCAGCCACTGCGTCATCCAAACCATCATTCGCGAGTTCTGAGGTCACCTGATGCCACACCATATTAATCAGTCCCTCATGAGTAATATAGGAATAGTTTTCAGAAAAGCTGCGCTCAATGCTCTGCACCTCTGGGGAAGACGCCTCCTTTTTTCTTATATAACCGATAAAGCCCTTTGCAGAGGAAACCTCATACCAGTCCTCGGTCTCTCCCACATACCACAGCTTCTCTCCAGAAAAAACACTTGTCAGAATCTTCTCCGTTACATCCGGCAGAACCCGCAGATAGGTGTTCTTCTTTGCTGTAACCAGATTGGCGTCCTTCCACTGATACTGTATCACTACACGGCTGGGATTCTCATACACAGAAATGTCTGCATCTGTATGTTCCTTTACAAGATCGCCTGACAAATAAATATTGTTGTTTCTGCCGACCACCGGGCTTCCCGTCTCCTCGGAAAGCGGAACCTTGAGAAGCTGTGAAGGACTTGCATACAAAATCTGCTGCCCCTCCTGATCCCAGTAAAATGCCTGGTTCAGAGTGTTCTGCACAATGCCAAGAGGCAGATACACGATTCCATTTTCTATTATAGCTCTGTCTGGAATAATCTCCGATCCAAGTACAATTACAGCCTGCCCATCCTCTGCCTGTCCGTAATATTCCTGGAGATTCATCTGTTCCTTAGAAGGTAAATGTTCTAAAATCAAATATCCGCAGCCAATCACAAGGATCAGGACTGCCACTACCAGAACAGGGATTACTTTCTTCTTCATAAATAAAGTCCTTTCGTTTGTCGTAGGCGGAAATTCGCAATACCTGCAGGCACAATGTCCGCTTTGCTGCCTGCTCATAGCCGTATCTCTTATCGCACAGCGCTCGCTCCAAGAGAACATGTATTACAGGATGCCCCACTAGGTACAGGTGCTGTTGCAGCTTCTCAGAAGGCCATTCTTTTACGAGCGAATATTCTTGTTTATTATATCATATATCTCTAAAAAGTCATTACAAATTTCGACATTTTACACTTTATTCACAATTTTAACGTATTAAGCAAGTCTCCCACTTCAATTTTGCAAAGAAATAAGCGGTGAGTGGGGAATTTGCTTGTCTCAGAAGGGATGCAAGCCCCTTCTGAGAAGCTGCGGCAGCAGCTATACGGTTATGAGCAAGTAGCGAAGCGGACGGACATTGTGCCTGCAGGTATTGTGAATTTCCGCTTGACCATATCAAGGAAATCCATTTTATCCCTCAAAGCTTTCCCCGTGAAAAAATCTTTATGCCATTTCTTATTCATTTCTACAGATTTACTATACGGGCAGGCGCTGCGGAGGAGGTTATGTATCCAGGGACTCCTGCTTATGCTTCCTCCGCAGACTCTGCCCTTCTACTCCTCTATCCAGTCAAACGACAGCTCTGTCCATTCTCCTTTCTCATTTTGTATGTAATCTCTCATATAGGTACCATCCTCTGCGATTCTACAGGCTCTCGCTATGGTATCTGCGTCGCTTATCTGGCCGTTGAGCTTAAGGAGTATTCCATCCCTCTCATACAGGGACAGTTCTTTCTGCAAATCGTCCTTCTCTTTCAGACGCAATGCACGCTGTGACATCTTCTCCTCCTTTCCTTGGATTTTAGCTGCACCAAAAAAAATGCTGGGAAAAGAAAAAAACAGAGTCTGTTTAATCTTTGGGAAAATCATTGTCGCGGCTGAAGGGCCGCCTGAAGGGGAAATAGACAATGATAGGTAAGAAAGAATGGTAATGTACGCAAATAATCAATCCAAAAGCATTCCTGCAGTCTCTTCTGGCTGCGGTATTATTTCACTGACTTCTCTGCTTCTGCCTTTTCCTGCTTTCTATTATACCGATTTTCTTTCAGGAATCAAGGGTTTTGACGAAATTTTGAAAAATTTCCCATTTCGTTTCCAAATATTTTACAATTAGGAAAATTGAAATTCTTTACATCTTCCTAATCTATGGTATATAATACTACCAGTGTAACTATATGTTTCTCTATAAGGAAACGTGCGAATCATGAATAAGGATGTGAGTTTATGAAAATAGAAAAAGTAAATGAAAACCAGATTCGCTGTACTTTAACCAAGGAGGATCTGGAAACCAGACATCTTCGCCTCAGTGAGCTGGCATACGGCACAGACAAGGCAAAAAAGCTGTTCCGTGACATGATGCAGCAGGCTCAGCTTCAGTTCGGCTTTGAGGCCGATAATATTCCTCTGATGATTGAGGCGATTCCACTCACAGGAGACAGCGTACTCCTGATTATCACAAAGGTGGAAGACCCGGAAGAGCTTGATACCCGTTTTTCCAAATTTGCGCCCTTTAAGAATATAGACGCAGAAGAGCTTCTGCATTTTGACGGTGCAGACAGTATCATTGATATTTTCCAGAAGCTGTGCGAAGCCAAAAACAAGGTTTCCGGAAAAAAGCCTTCTGCTGTAGTTCCCGAAAAACCAGACAGCCCAGAGCCTTCCTCATCGGAAGAGCCGACCGTTGATTTGATTCAGCTCTTCTCTTTCCCGTCTCTGGACAGAGTAATTCAGGCTGCCAGAATCTTGAACGGCTTTTTTGACGGAGAGAATTCTCTGTACAAGCACAGCGGAAGCTGCGACTATGCTTTGGTTCTTCACCAGTCAGAAAGCACTCCTGAGGAGTTCAATAAGCTCTGCAATATTCTCTCAGAATACGGAGCAGGAAAGCCCTTCTCCAGAGCAGGAGAAGCGCATTTGGAGGAGCATGGAGAGCTCATTCTTCCTCACAAAGCCCTGCAGCAGCTATGCACGCTTTAGACTAACAGATTCCTTCGCAGGATAGGGAATAAACCATAAAAAATAAGAAGGCTTGTTTTCACAGCAGAAACAGCCTTCTTATTTTTCTATTCCTGTTCCTTTGGCGCGCCCTTTATCAAAAGGGCTGTCCATTACTGCTGAGACAGGAAATCATTAATCTGTGCAACCAGAACGTCTGCATCCAGTCCATGAACCATAGCAGCCTCTTCCAGAGACTCTGCCTGTGCAGACGGGCAGCCCAGGCAATGCATGCCTGCTCTCATCAAAATCGGCGCAATATTAGGATTCAGGCGAACCAACTGTCCGATCAGCATGTCCTTTGTTACCTGCATGTGTAGTGTATTCCTCCTTAATGTCTGATATGCGAGGCTTTAACCCCTCTTTTAATAAAATGAAAGTCAGGGTCAAACAATGCTTTGCCCCTTCTGATACCGGATTGCTCCGTGCTTTGCACTCTCGCAATCCTCGTATCCTAGTATCATTATAATACGATTTGCCTGTCACGGCAACGCTCTTTTTTGTGTTTTTTAAAAAATACTTGTAATATCGGCAGGGATATATTAGAATATAGTTAAAGCTCAGACAGAGCTGCACAGAATATTTAAGGAGGATTGTACTATGGCATATGTAATTTCTGACGAATGCGTAAGCTGCGGAACCTGCGAATCTGAATGTCCAGCAGAGGCTATTTCCCAGGGAGATGAGCATTATGTAATCGACGCTGATGCATGTCTGGATTGCGGAACATGCGCTGACGCATGTCCAACCGAAGCTATTCATCCAGCTGAATAAGCTTCTATCCGAAACATAGAGGAGCTTTATACATTACTGTCTATAGCCCCTTCTTCACAAAAGGGATGCTGGTCTTAGAGACCGCATCCCTTTTGTATGTATTTTATCTCTTTTTTCTGCTTTTCCTGTAATTCTTCTTATTTTCCATTGATGCGGCGGCCTCTCTTCTGGCAATCTGATGTCTGCGGATTGTCTGATCCAGAGAGCGAAAGCGCTTCTCTCCCTCTTCCTTGCTCTTTAATTCCTCGCGGATAAGTCTCTCCAGGATTTCATGAAAGGCGCACATTCTGTCCATACATGCATTCTCTGCATCTGTGGTCTTTGGATTTTCCGGCGCCTCCTCCTTCATGGGAAGAAGCTTTATCTTGCTTTCCGTGCTTCCAGGAGCTTTCATGGCAATCTGGGGAATCTCTCCCCTTATGGTGCGAAGCTGGAGCCCCCTTCTCTTGAGTTCCTTTATATTCATAAACAGCTGAATATCATATCCGGTATAGTAGCGATGCCCCTGTCCATTCCGATGAACCCGAAGATCCAGCTCATCCTCCCAGTATCTAAGCACAGAGTCCTTTACCTCCAGCATTTCTGCTGCCTGGGATATGGTATAACGGGAATGATCCATGCAATCCCCTCCTTATGAAATTCGCTGCACTTATTATAAAATGACCGCGTGTTAAATGCAAACAAAATCGTTCGACAGCATATTTACCTCTATTTCTGTTGCTGTTCCCTGCGTTCACCGCAACACGCTTCGCAATGCACAGAAATACCGCAAAATGCGCCATTTCGCGCCGTTTGTCTCGGGCTCTTCGTACCAGAGGCACGAAAACGCCTCCCAAAATAGTCCCCGTGAACAATAACCTATTTCTTCATGTTGACAAACTGCGTATATCTTGGAAGCCATACCAGCTCCACAGTTCCAATGGGACCGTTTCTCTGTTTTGCAATGATAACCTCTGCAATGTCCTTTTTTTCTGTGTCTTTATGATAATAATCATCACGATACAGAAACATGACCACATCTGCATCCTGCTCGATTGCGCCGGATTCTCTGAGGTCTGAGAGCATTGGTCTGTGATCCGGCCTCTGCTCCACTGCACGGCTAAGCTGGGACAGAGCGATCACAGGCACATTCAGTTCCCTTGCCAGAGCCTTGAGAGAACGGGAGATATCCGAAATTTCCTGTTGTCTGGAGTCGGTCTTGCCGCTTCCTGTCATTAATTGCAGATAATCAATCATAACAATCCCCAGGTCATGCTCCAGCTTATATTTCCTGCACTTGGAACGCAGCTCTGTGATAGAAATGCCAGGAGTATCGTCAATGATAAGATTGGAGCGGCCAATCACATCTGCTCCCTCCACCAGCTTTGTCCAGTCCTCATCGCGTAGATTTCCGGTTCTTAAGTTCTGAGAATCCACTCTGGATTCCATGGCAAGAAGACGGTTCACCAGCTGCTCCTTGCTCATCTCCAGAGAAAATATAGCTGCCGTCACATGCTTTTTGAATGCCATATACTGTGCAATATTCAGCACAAAGGCTGTCTTTCCCATAGATGGACGGGCTGCAATCAAAATCAAATCAGAGGGCTGCATGCCAGAGGTTTTATAGTCCAGATCTACAAAGCCTGTTGGAATACCTGTGACGCTTCCCTTTATCTTGGAGGCCATTTCAATCTTGTTCACTGCATTCAGGACAACCTGCTGAATAGGAATAAATTCTCCTCCTGTCCTCCTCTGCAAAATATGAAAAATCTTCTTCTCTGTGTCCTCCAGAATACTCTCTGTGCTTTCCTTATCCATATAACAGGTATTGGCAATCTCCTCTGTCACCTTAATCAGACGCCGAAGAACCGCCTTCTCACTCACAATATTTGCGTAATATTTAACATTTGCAGATGTGGGAACCGCCGTCATCAAATCTCTCACATATTCCATGCTGCAGATATCCGGGGGAAGATCCTTCTCCTTGAGACGATTCTGCAGAGTAATTAAGTCCACTGGCTTTCCCTCATTGCACAGCTCCACCATGGCGTCAAAAATTACTCCATACTGGTTCTGGTAGAAATCATCGCTGGTAAGGATTTCCGAAGCAACCACAATGGCGTCCTTGTCCATAATCATAGAGCCAATGACCGATTGCTCTGCTTCCAGACTGTGTGGGAGAATTCTCTTGATTAGAGCCTCTTCCATGACTCTATGCTTCCTTTACGAATACCTTCAGAGTTCCTGTTACCTTTGGGTGAAGCTTTACCGGAACCTGGGTAACTCCCAGAACCTTAATCGGACTTGGAAGCACAAGCTTCTTTTTATCGATTTCCAGAGAAAGCTGGGTCTTTGCTGCCTCAGCGATTTCCTTTGTGGAAACAGAGCCGAAAATCTTTCCACCTTCGCCGGTCTTTAAGTAGAGAACCACTTCCTTGTCCTCCAGATTCTTTGCAAACGCTCTTGCTGCCTCCAGGTTCTCCTGCGCTACTCTCTCCGCATTTTTCTGCTGAAGCTTTAAATCATTCAGATTCCTTGGCGTGGCCTCCACGCCCAGCTTTTTGGGCAGAATCATGTTTCTGGCGTAGCCATCGCTCACATTTACAATTTCACCCTTTTTTCCCAGGGATTTTACATCCTGCAATAAAATTACCTTCATTTCTCTTCTCCTTTTTGATCCAATTCATCTATAATTTCCTTAAGCATCTGCCTGGTTTCCTCCACAGACGCCTTTATCTGGGCTCCTGCAACGTTCATATGACCGCCGCCCCCAAGCTTTTCCATAAGTACCTGTACATTAACCTCATCAATCGAGCGGGCGCTGATATACACCACTCCATGATACTCTGTAAGTACAAAGGATCCCTTGACGCCGTCAATATCCAGCAGCTCATTGGCAGCCTGCGCCCCCACCACAGTAGGACTCTCCAGCCCTTCGCTCGGACAGATTCCAATTGCATAACAGCCCTTGTAAATTTCAGCCGAACGGATGGCCTCTGCCCGTGCCTTATAGGAGTCAAAATTGTCTCTGAGCATTTTGCGGACTCTGGTAACATCTGCGCCGTTTCTCCGAAGAAAGGCCGCCGCTTCAAAGGTTCTGACGCCTGCGCGCGCTGTGAAATTATTGGTATCAATTATAATTCCCGCATACATGCTGTCAGCCTCTATGTTCCGAATACGCAGGCCATCCGCAAAATACTGAAGAATTTCCGCCACCATCTCGCAGGTGGAGGAAGCATATGGCTCCACATAAGAGAGAACCGCATTCTGAATAATCTCGCTTCCTCTCCTGTGATGGTCCAGAACCACAATGGTCCTGGTCCGGTACAAAAGCTCCTCGCATTCTGTGTAGCTTGGCTTATTGGTATCCACCACTACAACCACGGTATTATTGTCTACCATTTCCTTTGCCTCTGAGCTGGAAACAAACATATCGGCCTCATATTCCGAGTTTTCCATAAACACATTAACCAGAGGCTTTATCGATGTTGTAGGGTCGTTGATAACAATATGCGCCGGCTTTCCCAGGGTCTTGCTCGCTCTGTAAATACCCACTGCAGCGCCAAAGGCGTCCACATCTGTGATTTTGTGTCCCATAATCACAACCTTTTCTCTGGTACTGATAAATTCCTTTAGAGCCTGTGCCTTTACACGGGCCTTTACACGGGTATTTTTCTCTATGGTCTGGGATTTTCCTCCATAATAGCTGATATTTTCCCCATTCTTTACCACTGCCTGGTCTCCGCCTCTTCCAAGGGCCATCTCCATGGCAATGCGGCAGTATTCATAATTCTGAAGAAAAGTACTGGCATTCACTCCCACTCCTATGCTCAGCGTCACATTCATGGCATTTCCAATATTTACCGTCTTGACCTCCTCAAGAATCGGGAATTTCTTCTCCTGCATCTTGTCAAGGAAGGTCTTTCTCATAATTATCAGATACTTATCCTTTTCCAGCTTCTTAACCATTCCATCATAATTGGAAAAATGCTTGGTGATTTTTCTGTCAATCAGAGCAATCAGAAGCGAGCGGCGCACCTCCTCCACACTCTCAAGAGCCTCCTCATAGTTATCCAGGTAGGCGAGAGCGGTCACAAGCTTATCCTCTTCATTTTTCCTCATGGCTTCCTCAAGCTCTGTGCTGTCAAAGAAATACAGAGCAATAACATACATTTCCGCTTCAGGCTCTCCCAGGACTCTGTCCACCTGAAACAGCTCGCTCTTTTCCATAAGCTCATTCATGAGAATCTTCTGCATGGAAACCCGGAAAATACGCTCCTCATAATGAATCGTCACCTGAGAAAATCCATTGCTGCCAGGATAAGCTTCCTTTCCCAGCTCTGGAAACAAGACGGCAATATTTTTATCAAAATACTGCTCTTTGCCTGTCAGCTTTGCAAATTCCTTATTTCCCCATATCAGCTTTCCATCCTTATCCATGAGTGCATAGGGAAGAGCCATAGCGTCTACCAGCTGCTTTTCCACGGAATTATACTGACTTGCAAAGGAAATGAGTTCATTCATAATCTTCGGCCGGTAATTGCGCACAATAAAAAACACAAACAAAATGTACACAAAAATCCCTGCGGACACTAAAACGCCTGATTTTACGTCTGTCACATACACTGCTGCATTCAGAAACAAAAGCAGAATGGTCAGGAGCAGAGGCCATTGCAGAAAACGCTTCAGCTGTCCTTTTAATTTTACATTTTCCTTCATTTTCTTCTCTTTCTGTCTTTTCCTTTAAAAATAAAATCATGATTTGACTGCATGAAGCTATTATAACAGATTTTCGTCAAATAGTATATGGTTTCTTTTGCTCGAAAGAAAGAAATAGGTTACTGTCGTTACTGTCCACTGCGTTCACAGTGAAGAAAATGGCCGCCACTTCTTCAGAAATGGCGGCCATTTTCTTCACTGTTCTAATTAATCCTGGATATATGGCATGATTGACAGATGACGTGCTCTCTTTACAGCAACTGTCAGGGCTCTCTGATGCTTTGCACAGTTACCGGTAATTCTTCTCGGAAGAATCTTGCCTCTCTCAGAAACATACTTTTTCAGCTTTGCTACATCCTTGTAGTCAATCTCGTTATTCTCTTTTCCACAGAATACGCAAACTTTCTTTCTTCTGCGGCCCCCTCTTCTCTTCATTGGAGAATCAGGTCTTTCACTTCTATTGTAAGCCATGATGCTACCTCCTATTTTTATCAATATTCAGAAACAAATGTGCCTTAGTTAAACGGCAGTTCCTCGTCAATTCCATCCGGAATATTCATAAAGCCGTCTGCTGCAGCTGCGCTCGGCGCAGGCATAGAGGGTGCGGCCTGATAGGATGAGCCTCCCTGATAGGGGGAAGCAGCCTGCTGCTGTCTGGCTGCATAGCCATCGCTGCTTGCCTTGCTCTCAGCAAACTCCTGCTCTTCCACAATGACCTCTGTGGTATAAACCTTCTGCCCCTCACGGTTGGTATAGCTTCCGGTCTGAATACGGCCTGAAACAACAATCCGGATTCCCTGATGGAAATATCTCTCAGCAAACTCTGCTGCACGTCCAAAGGCTACGCACGGGATAAAATCAGCTGTTGCCTCTCCGTCCCTGCGAAATCTCCTGTCCACTGCCAGCGTATATCTGGCAACTGCCAGGGCATTTTCTCCTGCGGAATATCTGACCTCAGGATCTCTTGTTAAGCGTCCCATTAAAATGACTTTGTTCATAGATTCTACCTCTCCATATTCTGTGCCTTATTGAATGGAAGCCATTCAATAAATGTAGATTATAAGCTGAACGGGTTCCTTAATGGCGCTTTCTAAAATCCATAACCAGAGGGCTGCTAAAAAGCCTCCTGGTATGCACGGCAAGTAATAAGCTTCCTCGCGCCCACACAGGGATTAAGCATCCTTGCGAACGACTAAGTATCTTAATACGTTGTCCATGATCCGAACGTGTCTTTCCACTTCTGCCGGACAATCTGCGTTTGCTTCAAACTGAATAAAATAGTAGAAGCCTTCATGCATCTTCTGAATTTCGTAAGCTAATTTCTTCTTACCCCATTCTTCTACGTCTGTGATTACACCATTGTAACGAGTAATGTAAGCCTTTGCCTTCTCTACGGTTGCTTCGCGTACATCGTCCTCTACCTTGGCATTCACAACTAATGCTAATTCATACTTGTTCATGCTTTGTTTACCTCCTCACGGCCTTTTGGCTCCCTGCCTGTACAGGGAACAAGGATTTTAATATGTCACAACGATTATTGATTGTAACATAAATTGCGGCGCGTGTAAAGTAAAATTATGTATTTTCCTGTGATTTTTTTTGCAGGCCGCGGGCATTTTTCTCCACCAGCTTTCTGCTCACCATCACCTGTCTTAAGCAGCCCTGGCATTTCAGACGGAAATCTGCGCCTGTGCGCAGAATCTCCCACTGGCAGCTTCCACAGGGATGCTTTTTCTTAAGGGTAACAATATCTCCCACCTCATACTCAAATTTCATGCCTACCCCTCTTTTACCTGTAATTGTGAAAATACCTGTCCTATTGGTTCCTTGATAACAAGATCAGCCCCTGCGTCCCTGGATGTTGAGCTTTTGTTTATCAACACCAGATGTTCTCCCCGAAAATAGTCCAAAAGTCCTGCTGCCGGATACACTGTAAGGGACGTTCCTCCGACAATCATCACGTCCGCGCTGGCAATGGCTCTGATAGATTCCTGTATGGTGCGAGAATCCAGCCCTTCCTCATACAAAACCACATCTGGCTTGATAATGCCCCCACAGGTGCATCTGGGAATTCCTTCTGAATTCTTGACATCCCAGAATCCATAGAATTTTCCGCATCTCATGCAATAGTTTCTGTGAACGCTGCCGTGCAGCTCCCACACTCTCTTGCTTCCGGCTGCCTGATGAAGGTTATCAATATTCTGGGTAACTATTCCCAGAAGTCTCCCCTTGCTTTCCATCTCTGCGAGCTTTTTGTGCGCCGCGTTGGGCAGCGCTGTATCGCAGAGCATCTTGTCCCTGTAAAAGCGGAAAAATTCTTCCGTTCTCTGTATGAAAAAGGTATGGCTCAGAATAGTCTCAGGCGGATAATCGTACTTTTGGTGGTATAGACCGTCCTGACTTCTGAAATCCGGAATTCCGCTCTCCGTGGACACGCCGGCTCCTCCAAAAAACACGATCCTCTTGTAACGGTCAATCATGCTCTGAAGCTTCTCGATCTTATTCTCCATTTTCTTCTCCTTTTCTAATTTGTTGTAGGCACAGCATCTATCATTTTCCCCTGAACCACCAATCTGGTAGATTCATTCCCAGTACAGGTAGACAATGTGACGATTTTGTCCCTTACTCCCATCTCCACATCCTCTGTCTGAATCTCTGTATAGGTTTTCATTCTATTGGCATATTCCAGAAATTCCTCGCCAGGTCCCAGAAACAAAGTGTAGGTGTCGCTTGACACTCCGGTTCTGTATGCTGCAAAAATCTGATACCTGTAATTCTTTTCAGGAGTCAATATCCAGAAATACTTGCTTTTTTCATAGGCGTCTCCGTCTGTAAACTCATTCAAGCGCCCGAACATAGAACCATTCTGCATATTATGACCATAAACAATTGTGTTGCAGTCACTAAAATCCCCTTTGTTTTCATAGTCCAGAAATATAGTCCCGGCAAAATTATAGGTGCCTTCATAGGTTCTGTGAAGATAATAATCATTGTCAGAGCCCTTTACCATCGGATAGCTGATGCTCGGAATCCCTTCCACATAAATCCATCCAATCACTTCTTCATTTACCTGGCGCAGGGGTGCAAAGTCCACAGTAATCGGAGGCTGCGGATAAGCAGATGTATTCTCTCCTGCATTTTCCTCTGTCTGTCCCTCCTGACTGTCTGGTCCCCTCTCTGTGACAGCCAACTCCTCCAGGGCAGCATACTCATCCGTTCCCTTCTTATATTCCAGATAAATATGAATCAGGTTAAAGCCGGCAAAACAGAAAGCGCCTATGGCAATCAATAATACAAGCGTCAGCAAATAATCTCCTGCTGTTTTTTTTCTTTTTTGTTTTTTTTGTCTGCTCATAATCCCTCTCCTTATTTTTTTTTATTATAATGACAGAAAAAGATTCTTGCAACCTTTCCTGAAATTTTCACGGAAAATTCAGGATTTTCCACAAAAATCTCACAATATTTTTTCTATTTCGGCAAAAAGGGCTTCTTTTTTGCTTGACAGTGCATTACTGTTGGCTGTTTTCACAGCAGCACGCTTTGCGCTGCACAAAATCCTGCATTCTTTGCGAAAAAATAAATCTTTTATCACATACTTCTGCAATTTGTGCTATAATCAAGAGGTATTATCCTTAAAGACCTTTTATCAGGTCAAAATTATCACAGGGGGTTTGTACTATGGATAAAAAAAATCTGATTGTCGGACAATCCGGCGGTCCAACTGCAGTTATCAACAGCAGCCTCTACGGCGTTGTCTCTGAAGCGCTCTCCCATCCAGAAGAAATCGGATGTGTATATGGAATGATAAACGGTATTGAAGGCTTTTTGAACGGAACCGTTCTTGATTTTCAGGAAGCTCTTCCAGGAGAGAGGCTTTCTTATTTGAAGCACACACCAGGCGCTTATCTGGGTTCCTGCCGCTACAAGCTTCCAGAGTCTCTGGAGGATCCAGTCTACCCAAGGCTGTTTGAGAAATTCAAGGAAATGAATATCGGATATTTCTTCTACATAGGCGGCAACGATTCCATGGACACAGTAAGCAAGCTGTCTCGCTATGCCGCGCGCATCGGAAGTGACATCCGTGTTATGGGAGAGCCAAAGACCATTGACAATGACCTGGTTCTCACAGACCATACTCCCGGCTTTGGAAGCGCCGCCAGATATGTGGCCTCCACTGTACGTGAAATCATCATAGATGCCAATGTATATGAGAAGAAATCTGTGACAATTGTGGAAATCATGGGACGCCATGCCGGCTGGCTCACAGCTGCCAGTGTGCTTGCAAGAAAATATACAGGAGACAATCCTCTCCTTATCTACCTTCCGGAAACTGCCTTTGACGTCGAGGCCTTTCTTCAGAAGGTGGAGGCTGCCTTTGAAAAGAACTGCAATGTTGTTGTATGTGTATCAGAAGGAATTCACGACAAGAACGGCACCTTTATCTGCGAGTATGACAATTCTGTTGGAACCGACAGCTTTGGGCACAAGATGCTGGCCGGATGCGGAAAATATCTGGAAAACCTGGTGCGCTCACGGCTCGGCGTAAAGGCTCGCTCTGTGGAGCTGAATGTAAGCCAGCGCTGCTCCTCCTCCATGCTCTCTGCTACAGATCAGAAGGAAGCTGTTCAAGCAGGCGCCTTTGGCGTACTTGCAGCCTTAAAGGGCGAGACAGGAAAGATGATTGCCTTCCAGAGAGAAACCGCTGCAGATGGCTCCTATTCCATGACCTGCTCCCTTGAGGACGTAAACGATATCTGCAACAAGGAAAAAGCAGTTCCCATGGAGTGGATTACAGAGGATGGCTCTGACGTAGGTCCTGCATTCATTGCCTATGCTTCTCCGCTCATTCAGGGTACTGTCCAGGTTCCTATGGGAGAAGACGGTCTTCCTGCCTTTGTCTACCGCAAATAACGCCTGAGCCTTACAGACGCTCCAGCCGGATTTTTTCGGGACAGGAGAAATCGGATAGGGGAAGAGAGTCCCCCTATCCGCCGCGATACTGCGGACAGCAGCAGTTCATAGTTTTGAGCTGCTGCTGTCTTTTTCTCTTTTTTCAGGGAGAAAGCTCCAGCGTTCTGTATACGTTCATTCTTCCATACCCCCATTCAGGATTTGGATATTCCATGTTCTCGCTTCTTGAAGCGCCTCTTCTCAGATAATTTCTGATAATGATTCCATTCAAATTAATCTCATTTCCACGCACGATTCCCCATTCCAGAAGAAGGGCTGCAGCGCCTGCTGCCTGAGCCGCTGAAACGCTGCTTCCAGAGGCCAGTGCAAATCTCCCATTTCTGAGGGGTGCGAGAACCCCAACACCCGGAGCTGCAAGATCCGGCTTTACTACGCCAGTTGTGGTATAGCCTCTGCTTGCCTGCAGGTACAGACTTCTGTCCCTAATATTATAGGCTGTCATTGTCAGCACATTCCTTGCATTTCCGGGATTTGTCACTGTCTGGTAGGGAGAAGGGCGGAGAAAATATGTTGCCTCTGATACAAAGCCCTGTACAGGCAGCCATATATGATAGTCCTCATTGTTTCCCCCTGTCGCCTCCACCAGAAGCTTCCAGATTCCGGGGGCTGGATCCAGGAACCGAAAAAACACCAAAACCTGACCAGTCTGCGCTTCCATAGGTACATAGCTTACCTCTATCTTTGTCTCCACAAATACAAAGGCCAGCGTCTGAAGTCCGCTCCCCCTGGTTGTACTGATGGGAAGAATCTCACCTGTGGGGGACTGCATCTGAAAACGGTAGTCCCTGAAAGAATCTCCCCAAAGCTCCATGATAAAGCCTCGCTCCCTCTCGTCAATGCGCAGCTCCACCACATCCTGGCGGTTGTGAATGTTAATATTTCCCTGATAGTGGTTCCTGCTGTTTCCTTCATTTCCGGCAGCCACTGCTACGCAGTTCTGAAGCCGCAGGGACACCAGAGAAAGATAGGATTCCAAAAAGCCCTCTCCTGTGTGCGCCCCCTGGCTGCTTCCAAGCCCAATGCAAATGGACATGGGAAGCTGTAATTCCCGTGCAATTCTGAGAACATAGGCAACAGCCAGCATGATGTCATTTTCCTGATAGGCATCTGCTCCTTCAGGAATGAGATAGAAGCTTCTCAGGTAATCCTTTGCAGGCTTGAGCTTTACAATTAAAAGCGAGGCTTCCGGAGCTGCCCCGGAAAAGCCCTCCTCCAAAACAGCTCCTCCCGCCGCGACGCCAGCTACCATGGTTCCATGCCCATTGCCATCCACAGAGGGTACAAGAGCAAGGGGCTCCTCAGACGCGAGCGCCTCGTTAATCTGCTCTTCTGTAAATTCCCGTCCATAGGGAACTGCCGACATGTCTGTTTCCTGCCCCAAAAGGCTTTGATCCCAAATTCTCAGGATTCTTGTGCGATCCCCTTCCCTGAAAACAGGATTTGTATAATCAATTCCAGAGTCAATGACTGCAATCAGAGTTCCCCTGCCTCTCAGATTCAGATAAGGATGGTTCTGAAGCGCCGTAATTCCAGAAGCATCCAGAGCTTCCATGTCCATATATGTGTAGCATTTTGGAATCGCATTATAGGTATTCATGCTGACCTCCAGGCTGGGAATCGTGGCAAACGGCAGATACAGGACTGCAAAATCCTCACTGATAATCTGAAAATTGACGTCTGATACATATCCCTGCGTCCGGTTAATATTGTAATTATACCGGATAATAAAATCCGCATATGCCTGACTTTGTGCAGGCGGGATTTCCTCCTGCTGCTCATTGGTCTGCATTCCAGAAAAAAACGGATTATATTGGGGCATATTTCTCTCCTTCTAAAAACCGCCGGAGAATTCCGACGGTTTTAAAACAGCTCTCTATCAGATTATTTCAGCGGCCTGCAAATTATACATGCCTTTTTTTCAAAAGACCTAAAAGAAGCACTCCTGCTGCAAAGGTGAACAGTGCGATAAACTGTGAGGTTGACATGCCTCCCACGCTTCCTCTCTCCAGATCTCCCCGAAAAAATTCCAGAACAAAGCGCCCTGCGCTGTAAAAAATAAGATAAAAGGCAGACACCTCTCCTTCCTTCTTTGCACGCCCTGAAATCCAAAGCAAAATTCCAAAGTGAAGAAAATTCAAAATACTGGAATAAACCTGCACAGGAACCAGCCAAATCCCATCCGGCGCATAAAAGCCCTCTGGAAAAACCAAGTGAATTATGCTGTCCGTCTCCCTTCCATAGCAGCAGCCGGCAAGCAGACAGCCAATTCTTCCAAAGCCCTGCGCCAGCGCCACAGACGGAAGAAGCAAATCTGCGTACTTCAGGAAAGAAAGCTTCTTTTTTCTTGTGTAAAGCCAGCCTGTAAAAAGCCCTCCCAGGATTCCTCCAAACACCACAAATCCATCTGTCAGATATCGAAAAGCGCCTGGGTTTTCCACATAATATCTCCAATTCACAAGCCAGAATAAAAGCTTTGCACTGACAATTCCGCCTATTACACAAAGCACAATCAGAGAAAACACTGCGTCTGTATCCATCCTTTTCTTTTTTGCCCTGTACATGCTGACCATATAAGCGGCAATCAGTCCCACTGCAATCATTGTTCCATACCCATATACAGTAAAGGGACCTATGGAAAAAAGCTCATTCTTCATTATTTCCATTCCTCTCCATGTCTTCCAGAAAAGAAAGAAGCTCTGCGTTTACATGGCTGCTCCTGTTTATCTCTCCTCTGGGAGAATCTGATCTGGGCTCTCCGCAAATGTCCACTCCAATCACAGCAGCTCCCACTCTCTTGTATAAAACCCTCAGTCCTTGCTTAAGCTCCTTTAATCCAAGGCTTCCCTGACTCCAGTTACATGTCACCTCTTCTGGACTTAAGACATCCTTGTCAATAGAAACATACACTGGAAGGCCCAAAGGAATCTGACTGACAAATCTCTCCAATGCTCCCTCCCTGCCCATCTCTTCCTGGGAAAGAGTTTTTACCCTTTCTCTGTGTTTTTCTGAGATTCTGGAAAGGTCTGCATCCGGAGGACCGGCAAGCCATACCCCCTTCAGATTAGAAAGACTAGCAAGAGCATCCTCAAGCCATCCGCCGCAGGACAAAAGTCCCCCAAAAGCGGGCGGCTGCATATCTGTATGATGATCCAGCATCAGAAGAACAAAGGGTTCACACAGCTTCTCCAGCCACAGGCGGCTTAGATAATGATAATTCCCTGAATCCAGAAAATGAATGCCGCGAAAAGGAAGGTCTCTGATTTCAGAAATCAGCCTTGTCCTGGCCTCCTCGTCACAGTAGCAGTTCGTTCCCGGTATGTCCTGACACTCCTTTTTCACAGAGGTTCTTCCCTCATAAAAGTCCTGCTGCCCATATACACCTGAAAAATCAAATAAAACCAGCAATTCTCTGTCCTCTCACTACCTGTATTCTCCCATAAAGAAAAGGGCGACTGTTCCTGGTCCTGAATGTGCGCCAATGGTAGCTCCTACATGATTTATCAGCACAGTTTTGATTCCATAGATTTGCTTTACCTTCTGCTCTACATATCTGGCGTCCTCCAGACAATCTCCATGGCTGATAAAAATCGTATCGCAGGTCTCCCGATAGGCTCCGATTCTCTCATTCATCATTTCCACCAGCATACTCAGGGATTTCCTGCGCCCCCTTGCTTTTCCTACTGAGACAAGCTTTCCCTGGTCATCCACATGAAGCACTGGCTTAATATTCAGCATGCTTCCCACAACAGCGGTTGCTCTGGATACTCTGCCGCCTCTGTACAAATGAAACAGGTCATTCACTGTAAAGGCATGCACCACATGGAGCCGGTTCTCTTCCAGCCATTTTACAAGCTCAGGCATGGACATTCCCTCTGCCTTTCTCCTCACGGCCTGGTCTACCAGGTATCCCTGTCCCAGGGAAGCTGAGAGAGAATCCACAACCGCAATTTTTCTCTCCGGGTACTCTTCCAAAAGCTCGCTCGCAGCAGTGCAGCAGCTCTGGTACGTTCCGCTCAGTCCAGAAGAAAAGGCAATATGAAGAATGTCCTTTCCCTGCTTCAGATAAGGCTCCATCATATTCTTTGCCATCTCCGGGTTCACCTGTGCAGTGGTCGGCATGGAGCCATTTCTCATTCGCTCATAAAACTCATGGTCTGGCAAAAAGTTCGGATAGCCATAGCTTTTGCCTTCCATCTGATAGCTCAGATAGCAGCAGCCCACCTGATTCTTTTCATAATAATCGGCAGGCAGATCAGAATTATTGTCTGTTGTGATAATATATTGTTCCATCCTCGTCTCCTTCCTGCTGCTGTTCCCCCTGTATTCACAGCAGCACTCTTTGCGCTGCACTGAGATGCTACGCCCTACATCCTTTTGCGCAGTCTGTATCCTTGACCTCACTCTCTATCTCTGCTGCCCTGCTGGCAACAATCTCATTTATTTTACCACTGCATTCTGAGAGATTCAATCCTTTTTCAGGACTCTGCTGCCTTCACTGCTTCTATTGCTCTTTGAAGCTGATAATCTTCCTCTCCACTCTTCTGGTCTACTTCAATATCTGGCTCCACGCCTACCTGATGAATGTTTTTTCCTGAAGGCGTATAATATTTTGCAATTGTCAGCTTCACTGCACTTCCGTCCGTGAGTTCCCGGATTGTCTGAACCACCCCTTTTCCATAGGTAGTCTTTCCTACCAGAACTCCGACTCCATAGTCCTTTACTGCGCCTGCAAAAACCTCTGACGCACTGGCGCTGTTCTCATTGATCAGAACTGCCAGCGGAATCTGAAGCGGATTTTCTCCATCACAGAAGGTCTCTTCCCTGTTCCCGTATTTGTCCTCTATATATACGATAAGTCCTTCCGGAAGAATCTGAGAGAGTACATCACAGACAGATGTCAGATAGCCTCCGGGATTATCCCTGAGGTCTATAATCAGGCGCTCCATTCCCTCCTCCTCGAGCTTTTCCATATTCTTCTCATACTGTGTCAGCGTTACTCCCTTGAATTCGCTGATGGCGAGATAGCCAATGCCATCTTCCAGCATCTCACTCTGCACAGTCGGCATCTCTACTTCTCCTACAGATACAGAAATCTCCTGTTCTCTTTCTCCCTCTCTCTGGATTTTCAGAATAAGGGAATTGTCTTTTGTCTTTTTCACTTCCTCAACGATTTCCGCCAGCTCCATATCTTTCACAGCCCTGCCGTTTACAGCTATAAGAATATCTCCCTCCTGGATTCCTGCCAGAGCGCAGGGGCTGTTCTCATAGCATTGTTCTATGCACACGCTTCCGTCCTCCTGCTTTTGCATGAGAATCCCGATTCCTTCATATTCCCCCTCTGAGTCCTCGCTCACCGTCTGGTATTCCTCGGCAGTATAGTATCTCGAATACACGTCCCCAAGCCCATAAATCAGCCCTGTATACAATCCCTCTGCAAGCGCCTCCTCGTCCTTGTCCTCCAGATAATAGTCGTCAATCAGCTCTTCCAGAAGCTCCAGCTTTTTTACGTGCATTGTATCGGAAAGAACATTTGTTGTCTGATTTCGTTCCTTCCACATAAAAATGGCCGCGATAAAAATCAGGGTAAAAAGCATTCCGCAAAGTCCCCCCCGAATAAAAGTGCGGCTTTCCCTTTTGCGGTTCTTTTTCTCCACATCCTCTATATATGCAATATCCATTTTCAGCTCTTCATATTGTTCGCTGTTTTCCTGTTGTTCATTCATATCGTGTTCCTTTCTGCACCAAACAAAATCGTCTGCAAGAGCAGGCCTTGCTGCAAATAAAAGCAGAAAAAGAAGGAATCACCCACAGGCGCCCATCTGAATATATCCTTCCTTCAGATGAGCGCCTGCTGTGAACCCTTCCTGCTTTATCATACCTGCAAATGTTTCTTTGTTGTAATAAAGCTGCCGATTCCGCCAATACCAAGTCCCAAAAGCAGGCCAACCGGAAGCAGAATCTTATAAATCTCCAAAACAGGAATAAATTCAATAAAGCTTGTCAGTACATTGAGCTTTGTCAGAACAAACTCCACTGCTGTGTTGTAGAGAAAATACAGGGCAGCAAGCGGAATAGTTGCGCCGATAAATCCCAGAAGCAGCCCCTCCAAAAGAAACGGAGCCCTTACAAACCCGTCTGTGGCGCCGATCAGCTTCATAATGCCGATTTCATCTCCGCGCACAGCGATTCCCACAGAAACCGTATTGCTGATAAGGAAAACGCTGATTAAAAGCAATATTACAATCACAGCAAGGGACACATAGGAAATCAGCTTATTCAAAGAACTCAGGTTCTTGGCCGCCTCCTCTGACTGATTCACCTCTCTCACTCCCTTGAGAGTTTTAATATATTCCACCAGAAGCGACTGTTTTTCAATATCTTTAATATAAACCCGCAGATTTGCAGAATTTACCAGAGCCTCTTTAAAGCCCTCCGCAAGCTCAGGATTGTCTTTAAAGTAATTCTCTTTTGTCTTCTCCCACGCCTGCTCTGGAGAGATGTACTCTACTCTCTCTACCTCTGGCCTTTGCTCCAGCTTTGCCTTGTATTTTAAGATTCCCTTCTCCTTTGCCCCTTCGACAAAAAACACAGTAATCGGAATCTCTGTCTCCACCTTCTTTGTCATTGCTTCTACATTATTTACAATCGAATAAAAAATACCAAACAGAAAAATACAGGCTGCCATGGTGATGACAGATGCCAGGGAAAACATCCAGTTTCTTTTTATGTTTTTAAAGCCCTGCTTAAAGTTAAACCATAATGTACTAGGCCTCATAGTATCCACCTTCCCTCTCGTCGCTCACTATCTCGCCGTCCTTTACCGTGACAACCCGTTTTTTCATGGTATTTACAATCTCCTTGTTATGCGTTACCACAAGAACCGTCGTTCCTTTTTGGTTTACCTGCTCCAGAAGCTTCATAATCTCCTCTGAGGTATGTGGGTCCAGGTTGCCGGTCGGCTCGTCTGCCAGTAAAATGTCCGGCTTGTTAATCAAAGCTCTTGCAATCGCCACCCTCTGCTGCTCTCCACCAGAAAGCTCATCTGGAAAGGATTTGTACTTGGAAGGGATACCCACCTCCTGAAGGATTTCGGGTACCATTCTGCGGATAACTCTTGTGGGCCGTCCGACCACTCTCTGAGCCAGGGCCACGTTCTCATATACATTTCTGTCTTTCAGGAGCCGGAAATCCTGAAACACTACGCCTAATTTTCTGCGGTATTTTGCCACTCTTCTGTGCTTCATGGTCTCAAGGCGCTCCCCGCTTACAGTAATGCTGCCTGATGTGGAGTCCAGTTCCTTGAGAAGAAGCTTAATCAGCGTGGATTTTCCAGAGCCGCTGCTTCCCACCACAAAAACAAACTCTCCTGCATCCACATGGAGATTGGCGTGTTTGAGGGCTGGCTGACCTTTTCCATAAGATTTGGTAACATCTACTAAATCAATCATCGTTTCCTCCTTAAAATAGCTCCCGGACTTTTCCTGGAGCCTGTTCTCTATCCGTATGGCTGAAGTCTTCTGTCAGCGTCTATCTTACCATGTCTGCTCTATCCTGTAAAGAGCGCGCCCCTGCTGCTTATCATTTGCAGCACTCCAGCGTTATTGTTCAATGCGTTCACAGCAACACGCTTCGCGATGCACAGAAATGCCGCATTTCACGCTGCTTATCTCTGGAGCTTTGTGCCAGAGACACAAAAACACCCTGCAAAATAGTTGCTCGTGAACAATAGCCTTCCAGCCACATACTATTTTTTACTTTTTTGTAACATTATTGTAACATATGTCAGCAAGAATGCAACCACTTTTTTGCCAGGACACAGAATTTTCAAAAACAAATCAATATTCAACCAGCAGCAAAGTACTGCCTGCCGCAGAATACGGCAGGCAGTACTCTATAGAACTTCTTAATATTCCAAAGTCTCCATGTATTTCATATAGCGCACAACCATGAGAGCAATCTTAAAGGTAATTGCATCCTCAAACACTCTCAAATCCAAACCTGTACTCTTCTGAAGCTTATCCAGGCGATATACCAGCGTATTTCTGTGAATATAGAGCTGACGTGAGGTCTCAGACACATTGAGGCTATTCTCAAAAAACTTATCAATCGTAATCAAAGTCTCCTCATCAAAATCATCCGGAGACTTGTTATCAAAAATTTCTTTGATGAACATCTTACACAGCGGAATTGGGAGCTGATAAATCAGACGTCCGATGCCAAGAGAGCTGTATGCAATGACGTCCTTTTCCCCAAAGAAAATCTTTCCTACATCCAGAGCCATACGAGCCTCCTTATAGGATCTGGATACCTCCTTCAGCTCATGAACAATCGTGCCGTAGGCAATATGCGTGTCTGCTTCTCTTCCGAAATCCAGGGTATCCAGAATCTCGTTCGCCAGCTTCTCCATTTCCTCATAGCCTTCCTCACCCTCCAGTGCCTTCACAATAATAATACTGCGTTCATCCACTGCGGTAATAAAGTCCTTGCCCTTGCCGCCAAAAAGATTCTTTACGCTTTCTATTGAATTATAGTCCTTCTCCTGCTGTGTCTCAAGAATCATAACCACACGGCGTACATCCGCATCAATATGAAGCTTCTTGGCTCGGTTATAAATATCCACCAAAAGAAGATTATCCAAAAGCAGGTTCTTAATAAAGCTGTCCTTATCAAACCGCTCCTTATAGGCAACAATCAGATTCTGAATCTGGAAAGCAGCCAGCTTTCCTACCATATAAGTATCTTCATCATCTCCATGGACTGCAAGAATGTACTCCAGTTGATAGTCGTCACATACCTTGAAATACTGACATCCCTTTACCAACTGGCTTTCTGCCTGAGAATTGACAAACGCCTGCACATCCATCTGACTGATGTTCATCTCTGAAGTCGACGCCAGAATCTTTCCATCTGTGTCAATGACACAAAATTCATTTCTGGAAATCTCTTTTAGTCCCTCCAGTGTATTTTGTAGTACCTGATTTGATATCATCTGTTTTCAATCCCTTCCCATATATAGTATATTTGCTAAATAGTTTCTCTTATTTTAATACATATTTACCAAAAATGAAAGAGGGAAAAAGTAAAAAGTTATAAATTTTCTTCTTTTTTTTGTTCATTTTTTGTATATAAACTAAAAATAGCCCATAAGCCAAAGAGTTTTTGCTTACTTTTTTCAATCCAGCTGTTTAACAAGATATTTTCCCACGATCCTGGAAAATCCCGTGATATCCCGGATATAGGCAAAATCCTTGCCAAAAATCTTCTTCTCAGCTGCCAGATCCTTTTCCTCTCCTGCAAACACCCCCAGCACACTCACTCCCAGGTTTCGCAGTCTGCGCACCTCAAAGGCAGTATCCGCCACACCGTAGCTTCCCTTGTAGGGCTTTGGATTCTTTGCATTCGGCCGGTTTACGACCACATCATAGGGACGTCCGTCGCTCAGGATAATCATGATTTTCTTGTCCTCGTTTCTCTGCAAAAGCTCATGGCCTGCTGCCTTGATTGCCAGCCCGTCTCTGTTATTGGAGGAGGTTACATAATTGAAAATATTATCATTCGCGCTTCTATCGTCATCATAATCGCGCAGTCTGTGCAGAATCGTATAATCCCAGAAGGTGCAAAAGCTCATGACTCTGTGTGAAATTCCCACATTGCTGAGCGCCTCTGCAATCATATAGCCCTGAAGAGCCACCTGCCCCTGACGCGCCATCTGAGAGCCAGAAGCATCAATCAGCACATCCACCACAAAATCTCTTGTCTCAGAATTAAGCTCTCTCAAGAAGAGTCTTGCATCACTGCTTCTTCCCACGCGCCAGAGCCTTCCTGGAAGAATCTGCCCTCTGTCTGAAATCATCCGTTCACTCTCCTGGTGAAGTATCAGCGTCTTTCTCAGCAAATCCGTGAGCTGGGCAATATTGTGCTTTGCAATTCTATGCTTGTCATGGTAGTGGTAGAGATTTTTGCTTCTCAGCCTTTTGGCATATTCATACTGATAATTCTTCTTAACAGGCGCTCTGAGAATTCCTTCTGTAAAATACAGGCTGCAGTCCTCATGGAGTCCTCTGCACATCAGAAAATTGCGCCTCTTTTCCTCGTTTTCTGAAAGATAGGTTTTTCCGAAATTCAATTCTACATAGTCGTGAGCCTTCTCTAGAGCCTCTGGAGGAAGCACTGTAATCTTATGCTTTACTTTCCGTTCCTCCTCCATTGCTTCTGTGACGTCCTCTCTCTCAAGGCCTGTCATTCGGCTGTTCATCTGCTCCATATAGGTTTCCAGAGCGTCCTCATACAGCTCCTCTGAGAGGAGTTCCCTCCAATCATAGTCCCTAAGCTCCTCCAGCGGCACTGCCAGCACCCTGTCAAGACCTCCGATTCGCTTTTCAAAATCCGGATCTACAAGAGTGTTGTAGAGTATGTCCACAAGGGCAATCAGCTCCTGCGTTGTCTCTGCTTCTCCTGCCTCATATACCATGTCCCGCCATCTCTCCAGCTGCCGCTCCACTCTGAAGGTGCCTCTTTTTCCTGAAAGTCTGTCCCTTAACAGAGCCAGACGCAGCCTTCCCACAGCATCCCCATAGGAAGGCAGAATCTCAAATTCCTGATCCAGTATATCCTCAAAGGCCTTTGTTTGCATACTTCTGATTCCTGGCCTTTCCTGACAAATTTTATCTCCCACTGCCTCCTCAATGCAAAGCTGCGTCAGAAGCATAAGCTCTGCCTCGTCAGCCTGAAGAAACACCTTTTTGACCAGATACATACTCATTTCTTCCCTGTCATAATACCTGGCAAAGGCTCCCTGCTTGATTCCGTCGTAAAGCTCAATCGCCTTTGAGCGAAGAAAAAGCGGCACATCCGGCCTGATTTCCAGACTGTAGTCACCGCTTACTGTCCAAAGGAGATTTTTTATCCTGTTTTCAATTTCAAATGAACTTTCCAGGTCTCCGAATGCCTCCTGCCTAGATGCTTCCTGTGTACTGCTCCTGTATGCTCCAGCTTTGTCCAGCATTTTGAATATCTCCTTATCTTTGTCTGAATACGTATATCCGCTGGTGCAGATGACGCCAGAATCGAACTCTGCCTTATGAAAAGAAAACCTGCTCCCTTGTCCATTCTCTTGGAATTCTGGTTTCCACAGTATCTTTGATGATCTCCTTTTCAAAGACGTCAAAGGTTTTATTCACCACGCCCATCTGCACAGCCTGCCAGGGGGAAAGCCCCGCATCTACCACCTTCATGGCTGCCAGAAGTCCCCTCAGATCCATGGCTTTTGTAGAAATCTCGCTGTTCTCGCACTTCTTCTGAAGATCCAGAAAAACTCCGATAAACTGTTCTACTGCCTCCTCCCTTGCCCTCGGAAACATGGTACGGAAAATAAAGAGCAGGCTCTCTCTTGTCTGGGGAGGCATATCAATCACAAGAAACCGCGACACAAGAGCCTCATTCAGCTCTCTTGTACCTGCATACCCATAATTCATGGTTCCTATGAATCTGGCTGCAGGATGCAGGACAATTCTCTCATAGCCAGGAACATCTATGATTCTCCTGTAGTCCAGCGCAGCATGGAGAACAGAGACTGCGTCGTTTTTCGCCATATTAATCTCGTCCAGAATTCCAAAGCCGCCTTTCTCTGCACAGTGGTAGATACTTCCCTTGCGAAGCTGTACCTGATTGTCCCGAAAGGTATCTGTACCGATAAGGTCTCCGCTGTCTGTGTTCACATGAAAGGAAACATTATAAGAGGGGCGTCCAAATATATAAGCCAGATTCTCTGCAAGCACGTTTTTTCCAGTGGCCTTTGGTCCTGCCAGAAGAAGGTTTTCTCCCTGAAGCAGGGCGCAGATGCTCATCTCCAGAATTTCTCTTCCAAAAAAGGGAATGGAAGGCTTCTGTACTCTTTCCATATCTCCCGGCTCTATGGGATATTCTCTCCGAAAGCGCTCTATCTCTGAAATCAGCTTTTTGTCAACTCCCTGCTCCTCCAGAAACAATAATTCTTTCATGGCTTTTTCTCCTTGCCTTTGCCTCCGGGCTCTAAGAGAGCCCTGGGAGGCTTTTTGTTCTTTTATACCTCAAAAATAAGATCTCCATAGGACGGCATTGGCCACATGGTTTTGTCTACAATCATTTCCAGCTTATCCACAGGGGAGCGCAGAGCCTGCATGGCCGGCATAATCTTTGTCCGATAGAAGACGGCGCGCTCTCTTCCCTCCTGCATGGAGGAGGCCTGATCTGTCAGCATGGCCAGAGCGTCCATGGCTTCTCTTGTCTCCTTGAGAAGCTTGCTGCTCTTTCTGAGGAGGTCGTTCTGCACGCTCACATCAAAATCACCGGCTGCCTTCACAGCATTCAAGGACTGCGCCAGAACAGTCTCATACTTAATAACCGCCGGAATAATCTGCTTTCCGGCAATATCGAGCATGGTTCTTGCCTCAATATTGACAGCCTTTGCATAAATTTCATATTGAATCTCTGCGCGAGATTCCAGCTCTGCTCTTGTGAACACGCCAAAGCTCTCGAAGAGCTTCACTGCCTTTTCCGAGGTAAGGGCAGGAATCGCATCCACCATGGAGGTAATGTTCGGAAGCCCTCTTCTCTCTGCCTCCTCAGCCCACTCTGGAGCATAGCCATTGCCATTAAACACAATTCTCTGATGCTCGATTGCATTTTTCTTAATCAGGTCATGCACAGCCATCTCAAAATCAGGCGCAGACTCCAGCACATCGCAGGCTTCACGGAAAACCTCTGCTGCAATCGTGTTGAGCACCACATTGCAGGCGGAAATAGAATCTCTGGAGCCGACCATACGGAATTCAAATTTATTTCCTGTAAAGGCAAAGGGTGAGGTGCGGTTTCTGTCTGTCGCATCCTTCATAAAATCAGGCAGAGTCTTCACACCAGTCTGAAGCATTTCTCCTGTCTTGCTGCGCACAGCTGTTCCTGTACTGATCAGCTGGTCAAGCACATCCTGGAGCTGCTCTCCAAGATACACGGAAATCACTGCCGGCGGAGCCTCGTTGCCTCCCAGTCTCAGGTCATTTCCCACATCAGAGGCAGACTCTCTCAAAAGATCTGCGTGTTCATCCACAGCCTTGAGAATACAGGTAAGAACAAGAAGAAACTGAATATTCTCATGCGGCGTCTTTCCTGGATCCAGAAGATTAATGCCGTCGTCTGTTGTCAGAGACCAGTTGTTGTGCTTTCCTGAGCCATTGATTCCGGCAAAGGGCTTCTCATGCAAAAGGCAGCGCATTCCATGCCGGCTTGCCACCTTCTTTAGAATCCGCATCATCATCTGGTTGTGGTCTGCCGCAATATTGGCCGGTGCATAAATGGGAGCCAGCTCGTGCTGTGCCGGAGCCACCTCATTGTGCTGCGTCTTTGCCGTGATTCCAAGCTTCCAGCACTCCTCATTGACCTCCTTCATGTACCCGGAGATTCTCTGGCGAATGGTTCCCAGATAATGGTCATCCATCTCCTGTCCCTTTGGCGGCATGGCTCCGAACAGGGTTCTTCCTGTGTAAGTCAGGTCTTTTCTCTGAAGCCATTTTTCCTTATCAACCAGAAAATACTCCTGCTCTGCACCCACAGACGGAACAACCTTCTTTGAGGTGGTATTTCCAAACAGGCGCAAAAGCCGAAGCGCCTGCGTATTCACAGCCTCCATGGAGCGCAGAAGAGGCGTCTTCTGATCCAGCGCCTCTCCTGTGTAGGAACAGAAGGCCGTGGGAATGCACAAGGTTCCGCCCGCTGCATCGTGACGCACAAAGGCAGGAGAGGTACAATCCCAGGTCGTATAGCCTCTGGCCTCAAAGGTTGCCCGGAGACCCCCTGATGGGAAAGAAGAAGCGTCTGGCTCTCCCTTAATCAGCTCCTTTCCGGAAAAGCTCATCAGAACCCTGCCACTCTCCATGGGAGCTGTAATAAATGCATCATGCTTCTCAGCCGTCACGCCGGTAAGCGGCTGGAACCAGTGACTGAAATGGGTAGCTCCCTTTTCAATCGCCCACTCCTTCATTTCATGCGCCACAACGTCTGCAACCTCCAAGGACAGTTCCTTGCCATCCTCGATTGTTTTCTTCAGCTCCTTATAAACCTTCTTTGGAAGGCGTTCTTGCATGACTGCATCATTGAACACATCACATCCAAAAAGTTCCGTTACATTCACAAATTCACCCATTCTCAATCTCCTCTTCTGCATCCTCCTACAGATGCCCCTTCTTTTCTTCTAGTTTACGGCTTTATCTTTCTTTTGTCCAAGTCAAAAACATTGGGGAGACCTGCTCCTTCCTCCTGTTTGGTGCTGGTCAGGTAGATGCCCAGCGCTCTGTGGCGATTCTCAATCTCAACCTCTGTTGGACTTCCTCCATATTCTCCATCCAGAGTCCAGGAAACCGGTTCATCTGAGGTAATTCTCACATGGCTTGCCTTAAAGGAATAAATCAGACTGGTAGTATCCTCGGCCATTACAATAGAGGAGAGAACCTCCTGAAGCTCTATGGGATTCTTTGGTCTTGCAATCAGCGTGACCTCAAACAGACCATCATCCATATCCACATTTTTTCCTGTCAGATGCTTAAAGCCTCCCACAGAACGTGAATTGGTAATCATGCCATATATGAAGTCCTCCTCAAACACCTTATCCTCTGTCTCCACCTTCATGTGGTAGGATTTGATATCCAGAAGGCGCTTTACCCCTTCCAAAAGATATGCAACATGGCCCAGAATATTCTTCAAATCCTGATCTGTCTCATAGGCCACATCCGTAAACAAACCAAAGGCCGCAATATAGGCAAAGGTCTGATGATTGAACTTTCCAATATCACAGTGATAAATGTTGCCTCCCACAATCATCTCTGCCGCCTCTGTCATGGTCTTTGGGAAAAACAGACTATTTGCAAAATCATTGGTGCTTCCAGCAGGAATATAGCCTACCGGAATCCTGCTCTTTGCCTCCATCAGGCCATTCACCACCTCGTCCAGAGTTCCGTCGCCGCCGCTGCACACAATGGTATCCACCCTGTCTGCATACTCCATGGCCTTATAATAAGCATCCTGGGGCTTTTGTGTGGGGTAAACAATAATTTCATATCCTCCCTTTGTGAATATGTCCAGGATCTCCACAAGCTTCATCTTAATTTTGCCTTTTCCTGCCTTGGGATTAAAAACAAACAGCATTTTTCTGCTCATTCACTCACCTCCATATTTATCCCATAATACGATACGTCACTCTCCAGATGTCCTCCCCCTGATACAACAAAAAGGATGCCCCAGTGAGCACCCTTCCTAATAGCGAGAGGGGGATTTGAACCCTCGACACCACGGGTATGAACCGTGTGCTC